>CAWHSP010000018.1:0-133331 GCA_963831865.1 Candidatus Bathyarchaeota archaeon
TAAGGTAAGGTTTTTGGATGGTTCATAGAAGAGTACGAGGGGGACATTTCAAGATTAAACACGTCGAGAAGCAATGTCCTGTTGAGTTGGGCGAAGAACTATTAGTAAATATCACCGACGTAGGTCCAAATGGAGACGGAATGTCAAGAATTCAAGGATACGTCATAATGGTACCAAAAGCCAAGCCTAGAGATTGTGTGAAAATAAAGTTAACACAAATTGGAGAAAAAGCTGCGATTGGCGAAATAATCAAATAATTAATTAAAACGTTGTGAATTTTAACGTTTGATTTTTAGCATATGGCCCTTATGGTTAACCATTCTGTGGATCCTTAATTCTTCTGGACTTGCAAAATGAGCCGTACAAATTCTGCATTTATAAGATTCTCTGAAAAGATTTTTGTAGTTTAGCACTAACATCACCTTCGCTGTAAATGTAAAAAACTCTAATTTTCCCATGTTTATAAACCCTAAAGCTGCTTATAAGTGCATTAACTTTTTCTGCTAAAGTTAATGAAGTTTAGGTCAACTGGTTCGAGGATTAATCGGTTACTTAAGTGTAGCATTAATAAGAAGTCATCATTCCAACTTTGTAACTGTGGATGCACAGTCACATCATTATTTATCATTCAAGACGCTAATAGTGTAATAAGCACGCAAAAAGATTCAAAATCTAATCTCCAGCGTGAATCGAAACAAGGGTTAACTTAAGTACAGACAAAACGATTCCCCCCTCTCTCTTCCCGAATTTATTGTTTGTACTTAAGCCAACCTTACTTCGCTAGACTCCAAAATTATTTTGGTTATATAATTCCATTTGGGTGTTTTTCCATCCAGTTAATGGCAAAAGTTTCTGCTTTGACTTTAGTTTCAAACACTGGCGATACTGCTTTGCCTTCTTTTTCGGTTGTCTGCTCTCCAACAAAGAGCAATACATGGTAATGTATAGTGAATTCTTTTTTTGTTACAATTAGGGTTTGTCCTGTATTTTCGTTAACGTAGCCGCCTTCATTGCTGATTTTTTTCCAACCTTTAATTAACCTCATTTCCTTTTAACCTCAAAAATATGATTTTCAATTTGAAGAATTACTATTTTTCTCTATCAGATCCATCTTCCTTTCTGAAAAAGCTTGAGGATATCGTTGATTGTATAACTGTGTCTTAACCGGAAATAAGTAGAGAAAAGAGTGTAAGCTCAGGAAATTTTTGTTAATCTTAAGCTTTTTCGCCCTTTTTCTTATTATCAGTAAACATTTTCTGTTTTATTTTCTTTCTATAGACACAATTTAGTCTTACCGAAGACTTGCATCTTCGACAGTTTTTTACTAGACCTGCTCTTAACATACACAAAGCTATTTACCTCTTCATTGTTTAGATTTTTTGAAAAGAATCAGTTACTCAGATAGGATTACCCAGGAGGATAAAAGAAACTCTTCAACAACGACTGTGTCTGCGCCCTTATAAAGGCATGGATATAAAAAAGTTCTTTTGGAAATAGATTTTTTTCCGCCAATCGGTTTAAAAACAAGGTAAAAATCAAAAATGCTTGAAAATAAAGTCTTTTTTAGTTGTTGTATTAATATAGTCGGTACAGCCATAATGTTTTAACGGTTAGAATCTTTAGAGGAAGAGTCAGATTCACTGGGCGCTTTTGCTTTTTCTCAAACTATTCTGATTATTAGTTTGGCGCAAGCCAAATGAGGGTTAAAAAAAATGGGTAAAAGGAAAATTACAAATGAAGGTAATCTCGACAGCATGGTTTTGCCTTCCTCAAATGACGTTTTGGGCGTAGCAATTAAGATGCTTGGCGCCGAAAGAATCACGGTTAAATGCCAAGACGGCAAAGAACGATTATGCCGAGTCAGAGGCAAACTGAAAAGGCGGGTATGGATACGAGAAGGAGACGTCGTTTTAGTATCACCTTGGGATTTTCAATCAGACACTAGAGGAGACATCTTTTGGCGATACAGAAAAAACCAGTCAGATTGGCTCAGAGACCACAACTACCTAAAAATGTAGGAAAGAGAGGCGAAAAATATTATCTTAAAATGCTCAGAATGTGGAAATACATTCAAGAGGGACGCTGTTAAAGACGGCGAGATCGTAGCTTGCCCAATTTGCGAAGCTGACTACAGAGTACATGTTAAAGAAGGCAAAGTTTGCTTACAAGACTACGTTTATGAAACAGAAGACCTAGGCGAACTGTAACACAGTAGCACGCCAAAAAAATTCCGTAATAGGATTAAAAAACGAAAAAACAAATTAGGAGAACTAACTTCTTTTTTTGCTTCATCAAGAAGTCCGATGATGTTTAATCCTGAAACAAAACTAACCTATTGTTTCAACAGTTGTTCCTATTGCTTGGCCTGGAACACCGCGAGTGAATTTTACTCGAGCCATGCCATTCTTGCCATGTGGACCCATAATTTTTCCAACAATTGTGCAATTGCCTTTTTTCCAAGTGACTTTTTGCCCTAAAAGTTGGCTAACCATAGATGCAGAATTTACCTTTTGAAATTCAATTAAGCACTCTTTGGATGTTTGTGATTTTGGGCCTGTTCTGTAATTCACTATTCTTCCGTAGACTGTTTGGGTCAAAAATAATCACCAATTAGCTTATTCACCTATGGTAGACCAGCTAATAAAGCTGTTCCATTCGGTCTATAGTGTTATCTAGTTTGGTTCCAGTAGTAGACCTGTTGGTATTTTCCTTGAAATGGGAACTGCTGGTCATCATAAATCATATCTAAATTCAAGCCGTATTGCGATAGAAGCCTGTGCGAAATATTCCAAATCTGGTCTGAAGTGCTATCTGGCTTCCACACACCCCAAATTGGGTCTTCCAGACTCCGCATGGCCCAGCCGTAATTGTGTGGAAGAACCAAGGCGACTTCAGGCACATTGTTAACCTTAAGTGTCTGTATGTCATTCCAGAACTTCTCTAAAGCCAAAAAATGCTGGTCTGTTAAAATGCCATAAGGATTATCATCAATTTGTGGATAATCAAAAATTACTTCATATTTTGCTCCCCCAAGGTAACCCGAAATTAGGTCGTTATACATTGCCGTGCTATTTTCAATGAAGGGAGGCTCATTATATGTCCAAGTAATTATGGTTCCCCACGTTTTGTTTTGTAGCCGCGCCGCACCTCGAGCCAAAGCTATAGCTTGGGTGCTGCTTTGGTTGGAGCCGAACTCCGCAAAAATCGTGTCGTACCCACCTAAATAGTCAAACCAGTAGAGCGCATAGTCAGAGGTGAAAGAGTGTATGGAGCGGATTTGCAGCTCATTTAGGCCTAAACCGGTATTAACGACGTTGACAAAGTGGTGAGCTGCAGAATTGTTATCTATGGGAAGGGAACTGTTCAAGGCAAGATTAATCTCTGGTTCATGCTGGAAATATTCTGAGGCATTATGAATCTTTAATTGTACAAAGATGCTACTCCAATTGTTGTCAATGGTTTGTCCTCCCGGTTCGTCATTCAAATAGACCCCTAAAAAATGGTCGCCCCACTGTTGCTTCGCATAATCAAGCCAAGGAACCTGCCATGGATACTTAGGATTAAAAAATCCGAAATAGACAATTACATCCAAACCCGAGGCAACGGCATAATCAACTATTTCATTCATGGCGGTCTCATTTATGCTCACAGGACCAGACTGCACAACAAAAAGATTCGTGTAACCCTTCACTTTATCAACCAATAGTTTAGCTTGCGCCGTTGTATTGCCACAGAAAGAAATACCAACATGAAAGCCCGACTGCTTAAGCTGCTGGCTCCCGCTTTTATGATCAAGATAGGGCAAGAGCAACTCAAATGAAGCCAAAACCAACACTATGGCAACAATAACTGCTAACGTTATGATTAGGTACCGCTTCAAATAGACGCCTCAAAAATGCAAAACTTTTTGGTGTGCAACTTTTATATTTAGTACTCTTAATAATTAAAGTTATTCAAAGAGTTGGTTAAGCGTTTCTCTCGACAGAGATAAACTTATGGCTTTCGGGAAAAAACTGCAGTTCTTACTGAAAATTTTGGGCTTGATATTAGCAGTGGTTACCATAATTTTTGGTGCTAAGGAGGCGGCAATTGACGTTTCGGATAAGATTGGGTCCAATTACTGGCTTGCATTTAGAACTATAATTTCCGGAGCAGAATTAATCCGTGTAGTTATGGTGTTATCAAAACATCGATTAGGTAATTGGATGGTTTAGTTTTCTTGCTTTTTTGCTACACCAGTAAAACTGGCAAATTTTCCTTTATAATCAAAGGAAGCCACCACTTCTTTAAAGTTAACCACAATCAAAGCCAGCAGAGTAAAGAGCGGTATTAGAGAGTAATAATAGAGAGGCGTGGTTACAGCTGAAGCAAAAACCATTTTTAAGAAATTAGGTGCCATCCCCGGATACAGCAGCATCAAATTTGACACTGCTAAAGAGCCAATTGCACTCACTGCTGCAGTTTTTAGGTTTTTGCGGTTGTACATTACAAACAGCGGCATTGCCAGTAATCCGAACCTTGGGTCAAAGAACCCAAAAGCCAATGCAACACCCGACAGGATAGGCTTACCCTGTTTGCCTAGATAAAAGCTGAGGATAAGCAAAAAAGTAACGAACACTTTGGCTTGTCCTTCACCCCACTGCCAATAGTAGCTTGGCGATAAGCCCCATTTTACAGTTGGGAACGGAAGTAGCAAAGCAATAGCCATAACCACGAGAGCGATTGCAACGTGCTTATTATCCAAGAGTTTGTACAGCATGTAAGACATTAAGGGCAATAGCATAAACTGGATTATGTCGAAGGCAAATAATGCATCTTGATATTTCAATGATAGCAGTGGCGATACAATCAGTAAGAAAGATGGTAGGTACTTATATTCCTCAGGATAGGGGAGGATGACTGGTTCTTTGCCGCCTAAGGCACCGAAATTGTAAATATGCGCAGGGTTATTCCAGAGTCTCCATGCACCCATGTAGTAAGCTGAGAAGTCTTTCGCCAATATGGTGCCCGAAGTGTTAATACCAGAGTCAACTGTGTAAGTTTCAGGATAAGCAACCATAAATGTGTACAAGTTTAAAACGATAAGGACTCCAACCGCTATTATCAAAGCAATCTTGGTATGGCTTAGCTTGTTAGTCATAGCTATCGGACTCTGCATTTAGCAGTCTAATACGTCAATAATGCTGAAACATTTAATATTTTGGTTAGTGCAGCTCGTTAATTATAATGGCATTTGCGTATAAGGCGTTCAAGTTTTCAAATTTATTGTATTACAAATGTAATACGGACAAAAATGCTTTTATTCAATTGTTGCTTTGAAGCGTTCAGACGCCAAACTAAAGGATTGAATGCTGAATGCTAATGCAAAAACAAAACAAAGCGAAACATGCATCAATAATGGCTGTGACAGCAGCACTTTACGCCATTTTCTTCATGTTATCATACATGATAGGAGTTCCAAACTTCACTCTTCTCTATCTGCCAATAATCCTTCTGGGCGTCTTCCCGCTTTGGTTCGGATGGAGCGGATTAGCCGGCAGCATGATAGGCGCCCTAATCGGCGGAGTTTACGTGGAAGGCTTACCTCTCTATCTCGCATGGGTAGAAATAACGACCGCTTTTGTCATATACGGCTTAAACTGGTTACTCATCCCAGAGTTAGCCGCTGAAGCCAAGACAAAAAAGGGCCTCATCATGTTATCAAGCATTTACGCGCTAACCTTGTTCCTGGGTACAGCTTTCATTCTCTGGGAGTTCGTAGCAGTAGGTCTGTTTCCCGCAGAAACCGCATGGGCTTTCTTGTTACCCACGTTTGTCCTCAATTTACCTATAGTTATTATTGCTTGTCCCGCTTTGATTAGGGCAGTGTCTCCGAAACTAAGAAGTTGGGGCATGTACTTTGGCAACTTTGCGGAATGGAGAAATCTTCGAGCCAAGGCTCAAATAAAGCAACAGTAAAAAATCCGCTTTTCCTTTTGCTGATAAGCAAGGCTTTTAAGTTATTTATCACCTTAGAAGCGGTTTGAGTGCTGCATATGAAAATAAGGCTTATAAAATTAACCCCTGAATTTATCATTGAACTTATACAAGGCAAAGCAACTCTTAATTCAAACCTACCTAGTGACGCCGAATTATTAGATTTAAAGCTTGACTTATTCTCCAAACAAGTTCTTGCAATAGTTAGAAGCAACAGTTTCGAAGATACCGCCGA
The DNA here is from genome assembly GCA_963831865.1 of Candidatus Bathyarchaeota archaeon. Lineage (GTDB taxonomy): Archaea > Thermoproteota > Bathyarchaeia > Bathyarchaeales > Bathycorpusculaceae > Bathycorpusculum. Next base: position 6,212 of record CAWHSP010000018.1, read on the forward strand.
ATATCCAATTCCAGAATTCAACCTAAAAACTACCATTCAACCTAAAACTATCTCAAAACCAATCGTAGCCACTAAAATTGAACCCAGACCTGAAACCAAAACTGTAAGTACTAAATCACTTCAACTAAGCAAAACTGCCCTCAAAATGGAAAATGAATTCAGCCCTGAACAACGCAAAGTCCTTAGCTTCAATGTTAAAGGTGATTGTATTGTGGTTAAGCCGATTCAGTTTTTGAAGGCTGAATGGGATGACATTAATGAAGTTGTCCGAAGTTTAGGTGGCAAATGGGTAAAAGGCGATATAATTAGTTATTGGGAAATCCCCCAACAACAAAGTTAATTTCTTTCAACAGAAAAATATGGTTTATGCTGTCTTAGTTTGTAAGGGTTTCTCTAGCACTATTACTGACCCATTCTTGCCAAGTCGAAGTTGCTTTTCACCTTTAAATGTAGCCACGTGGGCATTCTTCACTTCTATCGAGTCGCCTAATGCTACTGCGTTTACTTGTTGGTCCCAAAGGCAAAGCATAACTTTTCCTGTCTCATCTCCAATCCATGCATTAGTTACAAGTGCGTTATCTCTAAATTGAGTATGAACCTTTGACGGCTCAGAGGTTTCCAAGACTTGTGCAATTATATTCACTTTTTTCATGCCTACATGTAAATCCTCAATCTTTGCATGAGCCGGAGCTGGATGCTGTTTTGCTATCTCTTTACGAACTCTGTTCGTATCCATCGCACTTTCAAATGAAATGTCCTTTTGTAAAAGCATTTCTTCAGGAACTCGGAATTGGGCTACTACTTTACTAGCCTTGGTTATGAGGAAAATAGCTTGGTTGTTTACACTTCCACGGTATTCAACAGTTATGTCTTCACACATCATTGATTTACCTTGCTCTTTTGATTGAACTAGAGCTTGGAACAATTCTGTAGGGTAAATGTTATGCTGAGCTGAAAGAACAGAAAGCTGATCCTCCAGTGTCGGCTTTTTTGATTTCATTACTATTCTTCTTCCCTTCTTCTCTATCTAGCGAATAATCTTTAAAAAAGCAAACTGTGGATACCAAAATTCACTTTTTCTTGATTAATTCTAACAATTACTAATAGTAACGTGTTAAGTATATAGGTTTAGCTACAAAAAATTCGTCTTTTAACAATCGATTTTACAAGTTTTGATACTATCCATTCTATTTCCAAAAAGGAAAAAGACTAGAAATCACATTAATTCCATAACCGCTCTAACGAATTAAGAGCTTCGGTGCAAATTTATGATGGACGACCTAAACGAATTAACAAAGGTCAAGCTAACGAATTTGGATAAAATTTTCTACCCAAAAATCAAGGTAACCAAAGGCCAGGTAGTTGAATACTACATAAAAATGGCACCCAAAATTCTACCCGTTATCAAAGACAGACCTTTAGTGTTAACAAGATATCCTGAAGGGATTGAAGGCGCCACAGAGAGTTTCTTTGAAAAAAACGCTCCTCAAGGAACACCACAATGGGTTAGAACAAAAACGATTTACTCTACAACGTCCAAAAGAGATGTCCACTACATCGTTTGCAATGACTTAGACACACTTATTTGGCTTGCAAACATGGCAGCACTAGAAATTCACATGCCTTTCTCAAGGGTTGATCAATTAGATCAACCTGATTTACTTTTTTTTGATGTTGACCCTGAACCACCGGCAACGTTAAGCGATGCCGCAGAGGTCTCGCTTTCGCTAAAAGAAAAGCTTATCGATTTAGGACTTACCCCTTTCATCAAGACTTCAGGCAAAAAGGGGCTTCATGTTGTAATTCCCATAGTTCCTGAACATACTTTCGAAGAAGTAAGAGCTTTTGTACATCAAATTGGAATCCAATTGGCAAAGGATAGCGACCTAATTGTCTCCGAGTTTAAGGACACTAAGAAACCGGGCAAAGTTTTCGCTGATTACCTACAGAATTCCCCCATGAGAACAATGGTGGTTCCTTACAGTCTTCGACCAACGCCAGAAGCAACTGTTTCTACGCCTTTAGAGTGGAGTGAAGTAAAGAAAGGAATAAACCCCTCCGAGTTCAATATTTTTAGTGTGGTTGAGCGAAAAGTAGATCCGTGGAAGAATCTTTTTGAAAAAGCAGGTAAATTGGAGATTTAATTATGACGCAAGAAAAATGTTGAGAAAAACGAAACTAAAAAGGTGAGTGCCCAAGCCCCTCGAAGGTCAATCTGGTCAGGCAGCATAACAATAGGCTTGGTTAATGTTCCAGTTAAGTTGTATTCAATGATTTATGACAAAGGCATCGCTTTCCATTTTCTACATAGAACTGACGGCCAACCCTTAAAATACGTTAAAATGTGCACTAAAGACGACAAGATAATCCCATGGAACGAAGTTATCCGAGGATATGAAGTCTCAAAAAACGAGTATGTAACATTGGAAAAGGCAGAGTTAGACGCTGCAAAACCGGAATCCGACAACCGCATCCGAATCAGCAAATTTGTTGATTACTTCTCCGTTGATCCAATTTACTTTGACAAAACTTACGCTTTACTGCCTGATAAAAACAAGGAATCGTACAGTCTATTGTTGACGGCACTTGAAAGAAAAAACAAAGCAGGCGCTGCAAGAATAACGCTTAGAACCAAAGAGTACCCTGCATTATTGCATGCCTATAAAGGCGCATTGGTTCTAACGACCTTACGTTATTCTTACGATGTTGTTGATCCGCAAGATTTTGAAGACCTGGAAAAATTGAAGGAACCACAAAAAGCCGAATTAGACATGGCAGTCAAAATAGTCACCGACCTCTCAGGTGACTTTGACATAGGTGAGTTTGAAGACACGTACATGAAAAGAGTGGAAGAATTAATCGCGCAAAAAGTGAAAGGCGAAAAAATACACATAGAGAAACCACCGGAAATAGAAGCTAAAAGCCTCATGGTTGCTCTACGAGAAACTCTTAAGCAGTTGGAGCAGAAATGAACCGCCACATTTACAAGCCAATGCTTGCAAAAGTTGCCGCGGACGCCTTTTTCTAATAAAGACTGGATTTTCGAGATAAAATGGGACGGCTTTAGAGCCATAGCCTACATTGGCACACAGTTAAGCTTGAAAAGTCGCAATGAAAAAGAATTAAAACACAGTTTTCCAGAATTAAAAGAGCTAACAGAGTTGGCTAGTACCTTAGTTGTTGACGGTGAAATTGTTGTGATGACCGAGGGCAAACCTGACTTCGAAACTCTTCTCGAACGCGGCCAGGCTGTTTCAGATAGCGAAATTCAAAGGCAATCTAATCGAGCACCCGCAACATACATTGTTTTTGATGTTTTAGAAAAAGATGGAAAACCACTTACGAACCTAACGCTGATGGAACGAAAACAAACTTTGAAAGATTCCTTAAAAGAAGGATCACATGTGCTTCTTTCCGATTATATTGAAGAGAAAGGCGAAGCGTATTACAAGCTGGTTTTAGAAAGGGGCTTGGAAGGCGTGGTAGCGAAAAAGAAAGATAGCCACTATGAAGAAGGTTTGCGAACAGGGAGCTGGTTGAAAATTAAAAAAATAAAAACTTGCGACTGCGTAGTTTTCGGATATACAAGAGGAAAGCAAACGCGAGAGAAAAACTTTAGGCGCTTTAATCTTGGGGCTTTACGACAAGACTGGCAAACCAGTTTACGTGGGCAAGGTGGGGACAGGTTTTACAGAAGAAACTCTGAGAATTTTAATGAACAAATTTGAAAAACTGAAAACGGATGTTTCTCCCTTTAGTGTCGAGAACATGGAAACCGTAACTTGGCTTGAGCCCGAGCTGGTTTGCGAAGTTGGTTATCAAGTTGTTACAGGGGATGGGCGGTTAAGAATGCCACGCTTCAAACAATTAAGAACTGATAAAAAACCAGCAGAGTGTACAATGGACCAGATAATTGAAGACAAAAAAGTGGAAAAGGATGCAGGGACGAGTCTTTCTGAATATGAATTAAAACGCAATTTTAAGCAGACCCCTGAACCCAAAGGCGGAGAAAAAAAGGATGAGAAGACAATTTTTGTTATTCAAGAGCATCATGCGAGAAGACTTCACTATGACTTTAGACTTGAAAGCGGTGGTGTTCTGAAGAGTTGGGCTGTTCCGAAAGGGATACCTGAAGACAATAGCCAAAAACATTTAGCCGTGGAAACTGAGGACCACCCGTATGAATACGCCAGCTTTGAAGGAACAATACCTAAGGGACAATATGGCGCCGGAACGGTGAAAATCTGGGATAAAGGTCATTATGAAACAAAATTTTGGGATAACGACAAAATTGAAGTTACGCTTTATGGTCAACGACTCAAAGGTCGTTATATTCTGGTGCGGCTCAAGACAGCTAAAGACGGCAAATCATGGCTTATGTTAAAAGGAAAAGAATAGCATGGGTAAGCTTCATTTGGGCACCATAGGCTGGAGCTACAATTTCTGGAAAGGTAACTTTTACCCCAATAAAATGGCTTCTAAAGACTTTTTGAATTACTACTCAACCAAATTCAACACAGTAGAAGTTGACAGCACATTCTATCGAATCCCAACTCCACAAGCGATAACTAACTGGAAAAAACAAACATCAGAAGGTTTCATTTTTTCGCTAAAGTTTCCGCGAATCATCACCCACATAAAAATGCTCAAAGATTGCCAACGTGAAACTGACGTTTTTCTTGACAGAGCAAAATTACTCGGGCAAAAGCTTGGACCTTTGCTGCTGCAGTTCCCCCCTAATTTTGGAACTGAACACTTGCCTGATTTAGCTATTTTTTTGGAGAAACTTCCGAAATCGAACTGCTATGTTGTTGAGGTAAGGGATGAAGAGTTTCTAGAAGAAGAGTTTTATTCAATTTTGCAAACTAACAAAATTGCTCTGGCGTGGGTTGACAGCCCAAATATGCCAACAATAGAAAAAGCAACTTCTGACTTTTTGTATATCAGGTTGGAGGGGGACCGGAAAAAAGTCAACGGTACCTTAGGCAAAATAGAAGCTGACACGAAATCGAATCTTAGCCTATGGGCAGACAGAATAAAACCTTACCTCAGCAAGCAAATGGAAGTCTTCGGGTATTTCGGCAAATATTACTCAGGCTTTCCTCCCTCAGATGTAGATTTGCTTTTTAAGCTATTAGTGTAAGATTATATTTTATCGACAGAACAAAATGGTGATATATGTGTATTTTAAGCAAATACAGCAGCACAGCGACAATTTTTCATACATTATGGCGGATGAAAGCACGAAAGAAGCGGCAGTCGTGGATTCAAGCTTTAATGCTAGTGAGATTATCAAAATAATAAAAGCTAAAGCTTTCGATCTGAAATACGTCATTAATACTCATGGGCACTCTGACCATACCGCTGGCAACCTTGAGTTGCGTTCTATTTTTGGAGCCAAGATAGTTGCGTATAAACTCTCAAAAGTTAACTTTGACCTCCCTGTTGAAGACGGAGACGTTTTGAATATTGGCAATATATTAATTAAGATAATTTATACTCCTGGGCACTCGTTGGACAGTATTTGCTTACTGGTTGATAACAAAAAACTATTGACAGGCGACACGTTATTTGTAGGCGAATGTGGAAGAACCGATTTTTCAGGGGGCAGCTCAAAAAGCATGTATAATAGTCTGTTTAATAAACTCTTAAGACTTGATGATGCCTTGGAGGTTTACCCGGGGCATGATTATGGATTAAAGCCTTGGTCAACTCTTGGGGAAGAAAGAAAATCAAATTATACATTGCAGCCCAGAAACCTTAAGGATTTTATAGAATTTATGAAACAGCCTTAGATGCCTGTTTTCTTTTGCGTTTTGATGGAATAATTGCAATAATAATCAACGCTACAACAAACAATATGACAATAGATAAAATTTCAGGATGCAAAAGAATTTCAGCCATTAAAATCAAAGTTTCAATGGCTGGATTATTGGCTAACGTTTGAGGGCTGGCGTTTTGAGAGGAAACTGGAAAGTCACTATAAGAAATATCTACAGGTGAAGAAACCTCGCTTGTTTGAAGCCACTGTTCCACAGGGTAGAAACTGATAGAATTCTGCATCCAAGCAAAAACAACGGCTACCCCATAGACGTCCAGAGTTGAAATTAATTTTGGTGGGCTCAGCAAAGTATATACCGGATACATGATGTCAGAAGTATAATTGCTGTGCCCTAAACCAAAACTATGCCCTAATTCATGAAGCGCAATATTCTGCATATCAATGCCGTTCAACGAGTTTCCATGGCTTGTGTGAGCAGCGAGACTAATGTTGCAGAACAATATAGCGTTGCTTTCAATCGTCGCTGTTTCCAACCCTATTTCATTAGAGTTGCTTTCTAAGGAAGTTTCAGTCCAGTCAATGTATATGTCAAAACCAGTTTCTGACTGATTCGAAACAGTTGGTTGCATTTTAAGGTTAGAAAGATATGCGTAAGAAGAGTAATTGTATACAAAGTCACTAATCGCATCATTCCATTGACCAATAGCACGAAGAGTAGAATTGAGGAAACTGGGATCCCACCAAGATACATTATTTGGAGTTGTGAGAAGAACATTTAAGTTGCTTCGATTCCAGGCGATTCCTTGAATCTGAAGAGTATAATTGTTTTCACTCTGCGCATGAACCAGATTTACTGCAAAACTAGCAGCTGGCAAAAACAAGGTTGAAAACAAAAGAAACAACAAAAAGTATCTTGGCATAATTTTCCAAACAAAAAGAAATCATTTGCCTCCTTTAAGGTTTTTTGTGTATGAACGTTTTGTACAAGGTTTCTAAAATAAACCTGTTTTTGCAGGCAAGTGAGAGTTTTCTTGCGAAGACGTGGAAGATTCTGATAGAAAAGTGTTGTATTTTCATTAATCACAACAAGCTATTTTCTATTTTTTTATAAGATCGGTTTTATTCAGATACTTTTTTATTGCAACTTGTTTAGAGTATTGCTTGATTATAAATGTGATTGCGTGTGACAAGACTTAAAAAGTCTGAGAACAACTATGTGTGCTGTAATAAAAATGGGTCCTTCTTTCCTCTGGAAAAATGATCTGATAAGATTTCAGGCTATTACTGGCATCTCTTTTATCAATTTGTCAGTAACATCTCTTCTAGCGCAAAGACTTAGAGATACAGGCTCGCTAATTGGGGGCAGGATCTAAATGATAATTACCGATATTATCACAGGCGTTCTGCTTTCGATTATGCTTTTTTGGACGGCATACAACGGATCAATCATATGGGTAGGCATTAGAAGCAAGAAAAAGCATTTTACAAATGAGAGTGAAAATAAGGAGGAGCTTCCAAAGATTTCAATTCTGGTACCGACCAAAAATGAAGAGGTTGTTATTGGTCGCTGTTTAAATGGGCTTCTTAATTTAGATTATCCAAAAGATAAAATGCAAATAATAATAGTTGATGGAAATTCCAGTGACTCCACACGTCAGGTTTGTTCAGATTTTATAGAGAAATATCCCCAGGTTTTCAGCTTAATTAGTGAAAATCAAGGAGCCAAAGGTAAGCCAGCCGCACTTAACCTTGCACTGCCTCATGTGACTGGGGAAATAGTTGGTGTCTTTGACGCAGACAGTCTTCCCGAAAGAAATGCGTTGAAAAAAGTGGCGTCTTACTTTAACGATAAGACAATAATGGCTGTTCAAGGAACTACAACTTCGTTGAATGAGAGAAGGAACATTCTAACACGGGTTATAGCAATGGAGGAGAAAGCTTGGTTTCAAGCTTTGCTAAAAGGAAGGGAAGACCTCCAGCTGTTTGTTCCCTTAAATGGAAGTTGCCAATTCGTAAGACGAAACGTCTTGGAGGAGTTAGGCGGCTGGGATGCAACCTCTCTTACCGAAGACGTAGAATTAGCATTACGGATAGTTGAGAAAAATCATATAATAAAATATGCCCCAGACGTAAGTTCAGGGCAGGAAACACCAAACAATTTAGGTGACCTATTCAAGCAGCGGGTTCGTTGGTACAGGGGATATATGGAAACAGCTCTGAAATATGGGCGTCTGCTAGATAATTTAAATAAGAAGACAATGGATGCAGAAATTTCTCTTGCTGGGCCTTTCATGATGGTTGTGTCTTTGCTCAGCTACATAAACTGGTTTTTTATCGCTTTATTTCTCTCCGAAAGCAATCCACTTGTAAGTTTAACAGGACTCGTGATAGCTTTAACTGCTATCTCCCTAGTTTCAGTTGGGATAGCGTTAGCTGCATCTGAGCGGCCCATTAAAGTTAAAAATATTCTCTGGATACCGTCGATTTACATTTATTGGGTTTTTCAGGTAGTCATTGCAGGTTGGGCTTTCGTAAAACTAATATTCAGACAGAAAAGGGTATGGAGCAAGACGGATAAAAAAGGATTTATAACCCCTAACTTAGCAGCTAACTAAGATACTTTTGTACATAACCTGTCAAGATTCTTGATAGCTCTTCAATTCGATAGAGTCTGGCCAAATTCAGAAGCTCCTTGTTACAGTAGAACTTCCATAATTGTTTTTATAAGCGCAAGCCATTTAGGCTTGCAAACAACAAATTAATAACTCTAGTTTGCCCAAGACCGGAGAATAGAAGTGATTAAAGCTCCAAACAATCTAAAAAAATGGATTGAGCGAAATAGTAAAACTATTATTATTATTTTGGCATTTGCCATACCATTCATAGTGAGGGCTATTCCTGAAATTTTAATGGGTCAATTTCTTGTTGGATTTGATTCAGTGGGCTATTACATGCCAAACACACTTATTTGGCTGAAAAATGGCGTGAATCTTTGGCCTTTTTTATCGTCTGCTCCCCTATTTTATCTACTGTTATTGGGCTTCACTTCTGCCGGAGCCCCAATTGTTATATTACTTAAAATCCTTCCCCCCATGCTTTTAGGCTTTTTAGGGCTCGCCATTTTCTTTTATGCCAACAAAAGTCTGTCTTGGTCTTACAAAAAAAGCCTGCTTGCAGTTCCTTTTGCAACTTTGTATTTTGTGGCGCTAAGAATTTCATGGGACATGTTTCGAAGTGAACTCGCGCTCATATTTTTGTTTTTAGCTTTAATCTTGCTTCAGAAAAAACCAGTCTCCTTAAGGAACGGCATTTTTCTATCTGTACTTTTGGTTTTGATTGTTTTTTCCCATCAATTGGTTACGATTGTCGTGTTTGCTATAATTGTTGCTACGATTGCACGTTTAGCTTTTTACAAGAAGAAAACTGAAGTGATTAAAATTGTTGGTTTTTCTGTACCTGCAGCACTATTATTTTTAGGCGTATTGTATTCAACATTTGTCACAAGTTCGATTCCTGCATTAGGTTTTTCGGGGAATTTTTCATCTGGATTTGAGTCTCTTGCCAGTGCGTCATACTCTAATTTGGTTTTTAATACTTGGGGTTTTCTTGCCTTTTGCTATCTTCCTCTTTTACCATTCTTGGCGTTCGGTTTTAGGCGATTTAAGAACAATTTTCAACTTAAGGCTTGGATTGTCTGGCTTTTTATTCCGATATTGTTTGCTTTTATTCCTAACGCTTTCTTTATAGGCGGCATTTTACCTTACCGTTGGATACTACTGTTGATTTTTCCATTAGCCTTTTATGCTGCAGAAGGTTTTTGCGTGGTGAAATGGAGCTGGTATAAAGTCGCAGTAGCCTTTATTATAGCGATTTTAAGTGCAGGTTTTTTGGTTTTTCCAAACAGTGGTGCGCTTAATTATTTCGGTAGTTATCCATCATATGTACCTAAATCTATGCTGCAAAATACAATACAATTAAGCGACTGCCAAGATACAAATAACGCATTGGTTTGGGCACGAAACAACATGCCGAGTCATTCATCTCTACTTACCCATGCTGCATTTTATGGTTGGGCAACATACATCGTTGATGGTAGCCGATTGATAAATTATGGTTTTCAAGACCCAGTTAAAGCAGCGCAGGAGAATAGCAAATCTTCAAACGGGTTATACTTAATTTGGTGGGTTAATGGCACTGGGTGGTATGGCCAAACGACTCTGCCTGAATCGTTTAAAGAGCTTTATAATAGCGGAAATATCGCTATATACAACTATTCTGCAAGTGCTTAATTGTTAGAATAACAATTTTCGGATGTATTGGCATTTTCTTTAACTCTACATAGTGTTGACTAATTTGATGGGCAGGTCGAATATGGGCAAAGTTATTAAATCTACATCATGTTATTAGCTTAGTTGAAAGTTCTTTGTGGAAACGAGAATTGATTACCAGGGCTCTGGCAAAGTTAAGAATATACGTGAAGGAGAAATTGAGTCTGCACCTTATTGCTGGATTCATTGTGCTTTTATTGATTTCAGCAGTTTTTATGGCTGTTGGGTGGGCTTCTTTGGCTGAAGTGGTAGCGGATTACGCATATTTTGTTTTGGCTGCTGGTGTTATTCTACAATTGATAAGCTTTAGTTTATGGAAAATGCCAAAGAAGGAGATTCATTAAATGGGTCTGGTTGAATTGTCGTTTGTTATTCCTGCTTACAATGAAGAGGTTTTCATTGAGGATACCTTAGGCACATTGGATTTGGTTATTAAGAATAAGCTGCTTCCGTACGAAATTGTTGTTGTGGATGATGGTAGCAGCGATAAAACGTTTACAAAGGCGTTTGGTTATGCTCAAAGAAATGGTCATGTAAAGGTTGTTCGTTATGAAAGGAATGTGGGAAAAGGGCATGCGGTTAAGACTGGTTGCTTGAAAGCCATTGGCGACAAAGTCATGTTTATTGACGGTGACATGGAGATAGACCTAAACGTAATTTCAGAATATATGAAAGCATTAGAGCACGCCGACATTGTTATTGCAAATAAATGGCTTCCTGAATCTTTGGTTTCCGTACCTTTGAGTCGAAGGATGATGAGCCGAACCTTCAACTTATTAGTTAGAATTCTAACCGGTTTCAAACTAAATGATACTCAAGTAGGCTTGAAAGCAATGAATAGAGATGCTGTCGACAAAATCTTTCCAAGGTTAGCAGTGAAACGTTATGCTTTTGATGTTGAATTATTGACGGTTGCTCATCTTTACGGTTTAAAAATTAAGGAATTGCCGGTGAAAATGAAGTTAGACGCTTCATTTAAGCCCACGGATGCTTGGCGAATGTTTATTGATTTGCTTGGCATTACTTACAGGCTAAGAATTATTCATTGGTACCAACATAAAATTTCGACTAAAACTGTCATTTAGTCTCTTGCCTAAATTGTATGTGAAATTAAGATGACGCGTTCTAAGATACTCTGGTTTAATTGGCGCTGTTGGCTTAACCCTGAGATGGGTGGGGCAGAGGTTTTTACCCATGAGGTTGCGAAGCGCTGGGTAAGCTTTGGGCATGACGTGACATTGTTTACTTCTGAATTTCCTGGTTGTAAAAAGGAGGAGGTTTTGGATGGGGTCAAAATTGTTAGAGGCGGCGGTCGTTTTTCTGTTTATGGGCAAGCCAGAAAAAGCGTATTTGAAGCGTTTCAAAGCTGAACATTTTGACACAATCATAGACGAAATTAATACTAGGCCTTTTTTTGCGCAGAAGTTTGCGTTGAATGGTGAGAAAGTGGTTGCTTTGATTCACCAGTTGGCTCGTGAATTTTGGTTTTATGAAACTCCTTTTCCAGTTAGTTACTTTGGCTATTATTTTCTTGAAAACCGATGGCTAAGAAATTATGTCGATATTCCGACTGTGACGGTGTCTGAAAGCACTCGAACGGACTTAATAGATTTGGGGTTTAAGCATGTTTCCGTCGTTCATCAGGGTTTGAATTTTGAGCCCCTAAATGATGTCCCTGAAAAGAGTTCAGAGCCCGTTGTCGTGTATGCTGGGCGTTTGAAACGTGCTAAGCGGCCTGACCATGTGGTTAAGGCGTTTAAGATTGTCAGGAAGAAGTTACCCAACGCTAAGCTGTGGGTTTTGGGTGATGGTCCGTTTAAGGGAAAGCTTGAGAGAATAGCTGGTTCTAACGTTAAATTTTTTGGCAACTTATCGAATGAGGATCGCCGTGATTTGATTGCCAAGAGTTGGATTTTGGTTAATCCTGGTTTACGTGAGGGTTGGGGTTTGAATATTGTTGAGGCCAATGCTCTTGGTGTGCCCTGTGTGGCTTATGATGTACATGGGTTGAGGGATAGTGTTATAAATAATGAGACTGGACTGTTGGCTGAAAGTGGCAATGTTGAGAGCCTCGCAGAAAAAGTTCTAACTGTTCTTGCAGATTCCCATAAGAGGCAAACGCTCAGCTTTAATGCTTTGCGGTATGCGAAAGGATTTAATTGGGACAAGACCGCTAAAGAGTTTATAGAAAAGTTAGAGTTGGATTAAGAAACTTGGATATTACTTTCCTAATCTGCTGACCAGGACAAGCCTCATGAGGGTGTGGTTCGGCCATTTTTCAACTTTGCAAAGGGTTTGAAAAGCAAGTATGAGATTTCTTTTTTATTGGATGAACTGCAGTGACGTTTTATCGGATTTTTTTAAAAAAAGCGGTTTTGAAGTTACAGTTTGCAGAAGTAAAGATAGCGTTATTGAAGAAGTGAAAAGAATTAATCCCAAATTTTGTTTTGCGGATGATGATTTAAAGAGATTAAGATTATTGGCTGATGTCAAGAGAGCGATTAGGGGGAAATTAGTCTCTTATGTGCAGGTTCTTTACGGCTCTCATGCCATCGCGAATTGTTTTGATATGAGTTTTTTGACCTTTAGACAAAGGGCGTTGTATGGTTTTTTGCGGTATGTTCCTTTTTTTTTCTTTAGTGAAAGGTACGCTAAATTGCTTGCTGCTTGCGATTTAGTTGTTGCCAATAGTAAGATAACGGCTTCCTTGTTGCATGTGTTATACAATGTCGAGGTTAGCTCGATTGTCTATCCTCCAATAGATGAAGAGATCTTCAAGCCTACAATTGGAAAGGAGCGGAATGAGATTACAGTGTATTTGGGCTCTCATTTAGGCGATACTAGAAAAGATTTCGTAGAAAGAATAATTAAAGTTGCTCAAGTAGACGGTTTTCTTGTGAACCTTTTTGGAAACGCTAAAATGGCTAAGGAACTGGTGAGCAAGGGAGAAAACGAGGTTTCTTATCACCCAAAGTTGTCTGACATAGAGCTAGCGAGATTATATTCCAAAAGCAAATTAACAGTCTGCCCTCAGAAATGGGAACAATTTGGTTTCGTTCCGGTAGAATCTATGGCTTGTGGAACTCCTGTCGTGGCATTTAATTGTATGGGCTTCCAAGAAACAGTTGATGAAAGAACAGGTTGGCTAGCTAATAACGAAGCGGAATTTTTAGAGATACTTCACAACGCGTTGCGCACTGAAGAAATGCCTTTTCAAGATCTAAGAAACTATGCTATTAGAAAATTCTCAATTAGTGCTAGCGGAAAGGACCTCCAAAATCTACTAAACAGATCCGTTTAGATATCGAATCCGCGATCTTGGAATTCTTAATATATTCCAGGCGGCATAGGTTCAATCCATGTCTTGGAGCGAGTATGACAAGTGGTCTTTTAGTATAGTGAAAGATGTTTTTGCTCATCTTCAGTTTTTGTTATATTGTATTTTGTTTGGGCTAAAAAAGAGAGCGCTCGAAATTGGTAGCGGAACTGGTTTACAAAGTTGCTTTGTTAGTTATTTTGGGCTTAAGGTAGTTTCGATTGATTGTGATTCAAGAGTTATAAAAATGGCTTCAAAGGTTTCACGATATTATAAGTCGAAAGATGTGACCTTTGTAGTTGCTGATGCCCGTTATCTCCCTTTTAAGAATGGATCTTTTGGGGTAAGTTTTTCACAGGGGTTGCTTGAACATCTCGATAACAAAACTATACGGGACATCGTTTTAGATACTAAGAAAGCCGTCAAAGGCAAGATTTTGTTCAGCGTTCCTTCAATTAACTTTCCTGAGCAATCCTTCGGCAACGAAAGATTGATGTATCCAGGGGACTGGAAAGCAATACTATTTCAATTTAACGCAAAATCAAAATACTATGCATTTGATTTTCAATCGATAAAAAATTCTGTGACTGCGGGAAAATTCCCTAAGCCATGGCATATTCAAATCGAAATTTCGTCTAAGTAAAAATCGTGAGTTGTTTTGCTAATAAAAAAGACAGCAATTGAAACTTCCGTCAAAGGCAAGTTTTAATTATTATCAGGATTCATCAATTATTAATCCTTATTAAAGATGACTCGAGGATAACATTTGGACAAATCTCAAAAGATCACTATAATCGAAATTGCTATTCTTTTTATTGCAGGGTTATTTCCAATTCTCTGGTTCCGGCAAGGATCCATTCTAGCATATGGCGACGATTTTCCACTATACTTGAATGCCCACAAAGTTTTTGCAGCTGGACCATACTTATGGTCTACTGACTATCTTGGGTATGCAACTCCTGCACCTGCATATCTACTATACCAATATTCGGGCGCTTTCTTAAGCACGTTAGGGCTAAGCATAAGCCAAATCCAAATCGCAATGAAAGTTTTTCTGTTTTTGGTGGCTGGCTTGTCTATGTTTTATTTAACGAAAAAAATATATCCGCAATATAGATTTGCAGCTTTTATTGCAGGCTTTTTTTATTTATTCAATTTCTTTGTTCTTTTGGATGTCAACAATATAGGATTCATTTGGACTTACGCTTTCCTACCTTTACTTTTGGCTTTGTTTTTTACAGCCATTGCAGCCACTTATCAACAGGATAAGAAAGCAGCCAATAAACACATCATTTATTTTGCGATAGTTTCGGTTGTAGCTTTTTCCTTTGCTAGTATAAACCCTGCAAACGTGGCTTTGCTCATCATTGGGTTAGCTGTGTTGACAATTTATTTTTTAGTTAAGTACAGAAACCAATTACGTCCACTTCTTTTGTCGCTTGGCAAAATTGTAGGTGCAACTCTTTCACTTAACCTATGGTGGCTAATTCCTGTATTGGGCTCATTTGTCTTTTCACCCTCTCAAACGCTTACTTCTAAAATTAGCATAGAAGCTTGGTCTTGGACTCAAAATAGAGCTTCGTTCCTAAACTTGTTTTGGCTGAATGGTTATTGGAATTGGCTCCCTGAATACTACCCATATGGAAATATTATTCATCCCCAAACTATTCTTCGATGCCTGTTCTGACAATTTTGGTTTTCGTACCTTTTATTGTTGCAGGAGCAGCTCTGCTTTTCAGAAGCAATAAGTCACGTTTTAACGCTTATTTAATGATGGTTATTCTTTGTTTTCTCTTTCTTGCAACAGGTTTACATTATCAAGATTCGTTCGGCCTGCCAAACAAGTTTCTTTTTAGCCTTCCGTTTATGACTATATTCAGAGAACCTGTCTCCAAGTTTACTTTGCTATTGATGCCATTCCTAGCTTTGCTAGTCGGGTACGCAAGCGACAATATCGCCAATCTTAAATCCGCTTATCTCCAACTTTACAACGTAGAAAATCTCCTTGGTTGCCCAGCTACCTCAAAAAAGAATGAGTTTCGAGGTTACAAGATTTTCGCATTAGTGCTTTTGGCTTTAGTTTTTCTTGCCTCGGTCTATCCTCTCGTGGATAACGAAACCAGAATTATTATCGAAAATTCTGAATTCTCATCGCGGGTACAAATTCCTGATTATTGGTTCCAAGCAACTAACTGGCTAAATAATCAGCAAGGTGACAGGAGAGTCCTGGTGACGCCTCTTGACGATTTCTACCAGATGCCTTACATGTGGGGTAACGACAGTAGTTACTATGGAACGGACCAATTGATCGATAGGTTAATTGAAAAACCTATAGTTTCAACAGATGTCTTGAATAGTTATGTTGTTAATCCTCAGACCGCTTCAACATTACAGGAACTAAATTATGCAATGCGCTATGGTAGGGTTAACGAGTTTAAGGCTTTGCTTGATTTGTTGAATGTTAAGTATATTTTGCAACGTAACGATGTTAATAGTAGTTTGCCTGGCAGAACTACTCTGCCGGATGGAACATTAACATCGGAAAACGCCATTATGTCTCCCACCCTAATGAAGGACTTCTTTGCAAAACAGCCTTATCTTCAACTTGCAAAAACGTTTGGTGATTTGGATATTTACGAATATACTGACTCAAAGCCCTCGTTTTACGCGACAACGCCCCTATTGTTGCAGCAGTCAAATATCTCAATTCAAACCAAAAATATTTTTCAGAAAGAGTGGGATTTCAGCAACACCACAGCAATCAATGATTTGCAAGCATCAATGTATATTAATGGATCCAAGTCATTCACAAATCCGAAACAATCTGGACCCTACGCACGGATAGACCTGCCTCAGGTGGCAGGTGCTTCGTGTGAAATAGACTTTCCTTCATTGTCGTCACAGTATGAGAACATTATACACGATTGCAGTCAATGGAATTGCTCATACCACTTCATAACGCAAATATTACGATAATTCAGTATGCAAAAGACAATTCTACGTTGACCAATCGTATAGCTGAAGTAGCGAGTTATGGTCCCTTGATTCAATTGTGGAATTATACTCATGGGATATCAATTTCACGTTTGAACCCTTCAAAAGCCACCGACCACTTTAAAATACAGCTTTGGTTCGACATATCCGACTGACAAATATCCATGTTCTTTATGGATTGGTGATGTTAAGGTTACTGGGACAAACTTTGCTTTGAACACTACTGGGCTTGATAACATCTTTAGTCAGGCGGTTCAGAATCAGGCTGATGAAGTATTGAATGTTCAACGTTTGAATCCCACCAAGATTCTAGTCACTTTAAATGCAAGCCACCCTTTTGTTTTGGCAACCACTGAGGCCTTCGATGATTATTGGGTCGCCAATGTGAATGGCCAACAAATTAATCCTACTCCGCTTTATCTTGGATTTCAAGGCTACAATATCAGCAAGACAGGGCAATTCCAAATCACGTTAGAATACAAGCCTCAGACTTGGTTCTACTACGCAGTAGCAATATCGGTTGCCTCTGCAATAACACTTTTAGTACTTTTAGCATACGTTAGCAGAGGTCGTATGCTTCAGATCATGAATAAGCTTAAGAAACGCTGAGGATCGAACATTTCTTGGAGGGTTATGGAAATAGTTAAAGCCTAAATCTGAACTACCATATTTCATGGTTTGCTCAGTATACAACGACCATCGTAAACGGCTTATAATTAAACAGTTTTTACCTGAGATGATGAATAGGATTAGACTTTACAGCGTTAGCTCGCTTCCCAAGTACATAATAGATTTAGTCGGGTTTCGCTTACCTATCGTTCGAAAAAAAAGTTTAGGCATGCATTTCAGGTATAAACTGAAAAACGGCATTACCTTCGTTGTGCGCCCTTTTAAGTTTGATAGGTATATAATCGACGAAATTTTTCTAGAACGGGCGTATTTTCCGAACTCTGATTTTATAATAAAAGATGGCGATGTAGTCGTGGACATCGGTGCTCATATAGGGGTTTTTACCATTTTTTCAGCTAAATCTGCAAATTGCAGCATTTACAGCTATGAACCGCGCCCCGATAATTTCGAATTACTTTTGGAAAATGTCTCCCTCAATAATGTTACAGATTGCGTAAAAACCTTTCAATTTGCAGTTGGAGGAGTTTCTGGTAACCTAAACTTCAGTATGGATGCTCAAGGACTAGGGCGGATAGGCAGGGCAAATGATAATGATATCATTGTACGTACGATCACCTTGAAGGAAATAATGGACTCGAACAATCTTTTGAAAATCGATTTTCTTAAAATAGATGTTGAGGGGGAAGAATTGGATATGTTGCTTAATCTTCCTATAGAATATTTTTCTAGAATTGACAAGATCTCGATGGAATCTCACACAGAAACGATAACTTCGCAACTGACTTCTTATTTGTCCAGCAATGGTTTTAACGTTAAAACCTTGAAGTTACCTAAATCTGACATGTCTATGGTGTATGCGAAGAACAGCAGTTAGTATAATCTCTTGTCTCATAAACAAGCATGTTCCTAAATTGAGACTCTGCCACGATTAAAGCTTATTTCTATCGCTTTTTCCTGAACTATCTTCATATCCAAATTTTCTACTGTAATTAACTAAAAATGATTTTTCTTTAAATTAGGTAGTTTTTTTGCTCTTTTTGTTAATTGGTAATTGATAAACTAATGGACGAAAGTTGCTTGTTGACATTGTTTGTTAGTTTTTTTGCTGCTTACCACAAGTCTTTTTAGGTATAACCATGTGGATAATACTTTGATTTAACTTAGTGGGCTAACTAATGCAAGATGGTTCTTCCAGTTTCCTTAATAGAAGTCAATTGATTAAACTTAAGAGTAAAGCCATGCGCGCGGGTGTATGGTTTAGAGCTTTGCCTAGGATTGACAGAGTGCTTGTTGATTTAACGATAAAAGTGGCAGAAAACATACGCAGTGCACATTTGGCTAAAAGTATCTTTGCTGTCGTGGGTAAGTTGGAAGGGTTATTAGAAAGCAGCGTCTTGAAATCTTTAAGATTGATTGGTCGCCCGCTCGCGGAAAAAAATAGTTTAACGGCTCAAAAATGGGGCAACGTGTCTGCAAAAAATTGGTGTACCGACTTATCGTTTGCTTTTTTCTTGGCAGTATTGCACACAAACAGATGACCAATGAAATATTTAATCGGTAATTAATTAGTATGGCAAAAAGAGTTTTGGTAACTGGCGGCGCTGGATTTATTGGTAGCCATGTGGTTGATCGATTAGTTAAAGACAGCTACGCTGTAAGTGTCATTGATGATTTATCCACCGGTAAGCTAGACAATATTCGAGGACATGTAAGTTCAGGCAAAGTGGATTTTGTTAAAGGCGATATTCGTGACGCTTCGCTCGTCAAAAAAATCGTTAAAGACATTGATGTGGTAATTCATCTTGCTGCAGTTACAAGTGTACCATTGTCGGTCAAGAATCCTGATTTAACTTTTGACGTCAATCTTTTAGGAACCTTGAATCTGCTTCGATCAAGTATTGAGAAGCGAGTTGACAGATTTGTTTTCGCTTCCAGTTGCGCGGTTAACGGTGACCCTGAATTTCTACCTGTAAATGAAGAAGCTCCGACAAGCCCGATTTCGCCATATGCTGAATCTAAACTTATTGTTGAGCGTTATTGTTTAGGCTTTAATGAGCGAAAACTTTTGGAGTCGGTTGTTCTGCGTTTCTTTAATGTTTACGGGCCAAGGCAGGGCATGAATGATTATAGTGGAGTGATAACGCGTTTCATGGAATTTACTAAACAACAGTTACCGCTTGTAATTTATGGCGATGGTTCGCAAACCAGAGATTTTGTAAATGTGAAAGATGTCGCTGAAGCTGTTTTAGCTTCTATAACAACTAAAGAGGCCGTGAGCGAAGTCTTTAACGTTGGCTCTGGTACGCCCACTTCCATTAACGACTTGGCTAAAACAATTCTAGAATTAACCGGCGTGGACTTGGAAATCCGTCATGAGAATACTCGAGCGGGCGATATTAAAGATAGTTATGCGGATATTTCAAAAGCTAAGAAACTCTTGGGTTACAGACCGACGGTTTCATTGAAAGCTGGCTTGCGCATTTTGCTGGAAGAAAAAAGGTTATTACATAGTAATGGATTCACGTGATGCCGATTTGTACGAAAAAGATGAAAAGAACTCTTATTTGACAAAGTCTTTTTAAATTGGGCAATACATTAAACGTTGGGCAAAAGTAGGCTGGCAAGGAAAGGAGAATGGTAGAAATAGACGCTCTTGAAATGAGCGCAATACTTAAGGCAAAACCATTTGTTGTCGTTGGCTTCCCAGCCTTCAATGAAGAGCAAACTATAGCACGAGTTGTTTTAGAAGCGCAAAAGTTCGCAAGTAAAGTTATTGTTTGCGATGATGGCTCCACCGACTATACCGCTAAGATTGCAGAAGGTTTAGGCGCCTTAGTAGTTAGACATGAAGAAAATGAGTGGTTATGGCGCTTCTCTCAAGAGTCTATTTCTCTGCGCTAATGAACTAAACGCGGACATTTTTGTTACATTGGATGCCGATGGACAACACGAGCCAAGCGAGATTCCTATTGTTATTAAACCAATAATTGAAGGAGACGCAGATGTGGTTATCGGCAGTCGCTTTGTCAATAAAGATGGAACTGCAGAGATGCCACTCTATAGACAATTTGGTGCTAAACTGATTACTAAAATTGTTAATGGGTCAGCAAAGAACGGGATTACTGATTCTCAAAGTGGGTTTAGGGCTTATAGTCATGTAGCGTTGGATTGCCTTAACTTTTTTGAGGCTGGTATGGGTGCCAGCGTTGAGATCTTGCTTAACGCCAGCAAAATTGATTTGCGTATTGTCGAGGTTCCTAGCACTTGTAAATACAATACAATTGGGAGCACTTCAAGCCGAAGACGCTGTAACGCACGGTATAGGTGTCATGTGGTCATTGATTCGCCTTATCGTTGAAGAGAGACCACTAGTTATGTTAGGCATCCCAAGTTTATTCTTTTTACTTGCAGGCGTAGGCTTTGGGGTATGGATGATGCAGAATTATGCAGTAACGCATATGATAGAAACAAATATTGCGTTGGCATCGATAGCTTTTATTTTGATCGGTTTCTTTATGCTTTCAACTGCCATCACACTCTATGCAATAGCTAGAATGTCAGAGAAATTCAGCAAACAATCATGAGGAATAGCACATCAGCAAAAAAGTACTTGTAACAGGTGGCTTGGGCTTTATAGGCTCAAATTTAGTTCGAGAATTAGAAAAACGTGGATTTGATACATGGGCTTGCGACTTAATGCATTCTGTGCAGCCAAAATGTATCCGCTGTGATGTCAGCAAATTCTCCCAGGTAGAACGTCTTCTTGCAGAAAACGATTTCGATTACGTTTACCATGCAGCAGCCGAATACGGTAGATGGAATGGAGAAGATTACTACGAAAATCTCTGGGCGACAAATGCAATTGGAACAAAAAATATTCTTCGGTTGCAAGAGAAGAAAAAGTTTAGGATGATTTTCTTCGGAAGCGCAGAAGTCTACGGCGACTATGAAGGCGTTATGCGGGAAGACGTAATGGACACTATCGTAATCAAACAGATGAACGATTATGCAATGTCTAAATGGGTTAACGAAATACAGATTCTTAATTCTGCAGCTATGTTTGGAACAGAATCAGTTAGAATGCGATTATTCAACGTTTATGGAGTTGGCGAGCACTACACACCTTATCGTGGATGGATACCAAAATTCATCTATAAAGCAATTCATGACGAGCCCTACACTGTTTATTTAGGACACAAGCGCACACTCGAATATGTCGAGGATCTCTGCAGAGCGTTCGTTAACATAATCGATAATTTCAAGGCAGGCGAAGTCTACAACTTTGGAGGAGAAACAAATTATGACGTCAAATACGTGTCGGATTTGATACTCAAGAACGTTGGCAAGGATGACTCTAAAGTTACTTACAAGGAAGGCGAGCCATTCACAACTCGAATCAAGACTCCTGATGCATCCAAAGCTAGAAAAGATTTGAATTTAAACTAACTGTTTCCCCTGAAGAGGGCATGCGTAGAACTGTGGCATGGTTCAAGAAACTCTACGAAAAGCAAAGTGCTTAGCGAGGCGAAGCTTGAAATGAATAAGAAAGTGCAAGATGTATTCGATGGAAAAACTGTGCTTGTTACTGGTGGAGCAGGTTCAATTGGCTCTAACTTGGTAAAGACACTTAATGACTTAGAAACAAAAAAAATCATAATCATCGACGACTTATCGTCATCATATGAATGGAATGTACCAGTAAGCCCAAAAATTACCTTTGTTAAGGGCAACATTCTTGACGACGAAAAGCTGAAATGGGCATTCAAAGCGAAGCCTCAAATTGTTTATCACTTGGCAGCCCATTTTGCGAACCAAAACTCGGTTGATAACCCCGAAACGGACCTAATGGTTAATGGGATGGGAACGCTGAAAGTTCTCGAACATGCGCATCTGGTCGGTGTTGAACGTTTCATCTATGCTTCTTCAGGCTGCGGAATATATGGTGCAGATTCAAAAATGCCCTTCGAAGAAGACGATGTGTCAATGAAACTTTATACACCATACCAAGTAACCAAAATGTTAGGGGAACTTTACACTAACTACTATTACAACCTGTATCATTTGCCGATCGTGAATGCCAGATTCTTCAATTCTTACGGTCCAGGTGAAGTTCCAGGAAAATACCGAAATGTAATTCCCAACTTCTTCTATTGGTCAATAAACAAGCAACCGCTACCAATTACGGGAACAGGTGATGAAACACGCGACTTTACCTTTGTCGGAGACATCATCAACGGATTGTTAGCAATGGCATACTTCAAAGAAGCAATCGGTGAAGCAATTAATCTTGCAACCTCAAAAGAGATCCGAATTGGTGACCTAGCACAATGGATTAACGAAATAACCGAAAACAAAGCTGGAATAGTATTCAAGGAACGTCGCGACTGGGATAAGAAAAACAGATTTCTTGCATCCATTGAAAAAGCGCGAAAAATACTTGGATATAATCCGAACATGGATTTCAAAGAAGGCCTAAAACAAGTCAATGCTTGGTTTGTCCAAAACTGGAAAAACATAGAAGCTTCATACAAAAGCAGCTAAAAGCAATAAACTGTTTGAGCAATATCTACTTTGTGCGGAATATTTGGCATAGCAATCGGTGAAAACCTAAAGCTCACACCCAAAGAGCTAATGCAAATCGTAAATAGCATATTCAAACTATCCGAATCCCGCGGAAAGGAAGCATCAGGAATAGCTGTAAGATTTCAAAACTCAATCTATGTTTTCAAAGAACCAATTACCTCATCGAAACTTGTTAAAACCCCACAGTACAAAGAACTATTCAATCACACTCTAAAAACCCAAGCATATGACGACGCCCAATTAAAAGCGCCAATTTTGATTATGGGTCATTCTCGACTACAAACGAATGGTCAAAGCGAAATAAATACCAACAATCAACCTGTTGTTAAAGACGGTGCCGTTGGGATTCACAATGGAATCATCGTTAATGACGCTCAACTTTGGAATCAATTTTCGCAGATTAAGAAGAGGTATGATGTAGATACTGAAGTGTTCCTTAGCTTATTGCAGATGTATCGTGCGCAGGGGAAATCTTTAGTTGAGGCTGTACAGCTTGTTTTTGGGCAAATTGAAGGGTCAGCTTCTGTTGCTCTTCAATTCGATGACATCAATAATTTTGCTCTTGCATCCAACACAGGTTCACTTTACTTGGCTTTTAGCCAAAGATACAAAATATTGGTTTTTGCATCTGAAAAATATATTCTTCAACAAGTTCTAGATCATAAGCTGTTAAGAGGGCTGTTTGTCGGGCAATCAATAATTCAAGTCAAAGCGGGCAAGGGCTACATATTCGACCTTAACTTATCAGAACAGCAAATGTTCTCATTATACGATCATGCAGTCTGACAACTCAAATACTGTTCCTTGAAATCAAAAGCTGAAATCTTTGAACTCTATGACCAGCAATCATCACAATCCATAGACTTAAGCCAATACCTTCTAAATGAGGACATAAAGACAATCCATGATTGCAAATTGGGAAGCACTCTATTCAAGCGAAAATACGTTAAAAAGATGCACGATGTGTTTGCTGCCTGAAACGATGCCATACATTAGTTTTGACAAAGAAGGCGTATGCAGCTACTGCAGAGACTACGAAACACGAGGGAATTA
Source organism: Candidatus Bathyarchaeota archaeon (assembly GCA_963831865.1). Lineage (GTDB taxonomy): Archaea > Thermoproteota > Bathyarchaeia > Bathyarchaeales > Bathycorpusculaceae > Bathycorpusculum. The sequence continues at coordinate 29,898 of CAWHSP010000018.1, forward strand.
CTTAAAAGGGGAAAAGGCGCTTGAAGAGTTCATCTCTCAATATCGAAGTAAATCTGGAGAACCTGATGTTCTTATCGGTTTTAGCGGTGGAAGAGACAGCGCATACGGGCTTGATTACATCAAAAATACGTTAGGATTACACCCAATTACATTTACGTATGATTGGGGAATGGTCAATGACCTTGCCCGTCGAAACCAAGCTCGCGTCGTCGGCAAACTAGGTATTGAACATATTGTTATTTCAGCAGACATTAGAACAAAAAGGGCAAACATTCGCAAGAATCTTAAAGCTTGGCTAAAAAGACCTGATTTAGGGATGGTTCCCATCCTAATGGCAGGCGATAAGCAATTCTATTATTACTTCCATAAAGTCAGAAAACAAACAGGCATAAAATTGTTCATATTCTGCGGTGGCTATGAAGGCGAGGAAGGGACAGGACTTTTCAAATATGGCTTTTGTAATGTTACCACTCAAGGCAGTAAGAATGCGCTAAAGCGAATGACAGGCATCTCAAAAAAGAACAAAGCAAAAATCATGTTTTATTACCTAAAACAATTCATACGAAATCCATCTTACATAAATAGGTCAATAATCGATACGCTCTTCGCGTTTTATTCTTCTTACGTGTTGACTGATGATTATCTTTATCTTTTCCATTATTTAGATTGGGACGAGAACAAAATTATAAGCACAATAACCGAAAAGTTCAACTGGGAAAAAGAAACCGATACTATAGCAACTTGGCGAACAGATGACGGCACAGCATCATTCTACAACTACATATACATGACAATGACTGGGTTTACAGAATTCGATATTTTTAGAAGTCATCAAATACGCGAGGGAAAACTAACTAGAGAACAAGCATACGAAATAATTAAGGAAGAAAACAAGCCCCGGTTTAAATCAATCGAATGGTATGGGCAAGCGATTGATTTTGACATGAATAAAGCCATTGAAATTATTAATGCTGCCCCTAAACGTTATCGCAAAAAATAGAGTGATAATTTACGGCTTTGAATGTTCTCATTTTGGGAGAATACTTCCCACCTGACATAGGCGGTGCAGCAACAAGATCAAGTAACGTAGCTAAAGGTCTTTCCTTAAATGATTGTAACGTAACAGTTGTCACAGCTTTCCCGCATTACCCAACAGGAAGGATTCCAAAAAAGTACAAGTATAAACCTCTTAAAGTCGAATATGCAGGAAAAACGAAAATCGTCCGAACCTTTGTGCTTCCGATTGAATCTGAGGGATTGTTAAAACGCTTACTTGTTTTCTGGTCATTTATTGTCTCATCTTTATTTGCCATACCTTTTATTGGAAAAATCGACGTCATATGGGCGGCAAATCCAGATGTGTTCATTCTTGTTCCAGCAATTGTATATAGTAGGATAAAGAGAAAGCCGATAGTGACCAATGTGGATGACTTAATTATCGAAGACTTATACGATTTAGACTTAGTAAAGAGAGGCTCAGCTATTTCAAAATTAGCAGAGATCTTTGCAAGAATAGTATTCGCTAAAGTCAAAGCAGCCACCCCAATAAGCCCCGGTTATATACCTACAATAGTCAAATACGGCGTAGACAGGTATCGAATCCAAGTGGTACGAGGAGGGGTAGATTTAGATGTTTTCAAGTCACAACCAAAACAGAATAATGGAAACAAATTTGTTGTTTTGTATTCAGGCGGCTTTTCAATAGCCTATGATTTTGACCAGGTATTCAGAGCTGCAAAAATAATTGAGAATTTAGATCCTGATATAGAGTTTGTCATTCAGGGTAAAGGCGAGCTTTTAGGTTCAATGCGTTCAAGAATTAGTGAGCTAAAACTGAAAAACGTACAGATCATTGATAAGCTGCTGAGCAGAGAAGCTGTAGCTGGATTCTTGAGTCAGGCGGACGTATTAATTTTGCCTCTCGCTGATTTTAAGACCCCTTACCGGGGTATGTCGTCCAAATTGTATGAGTATCAAGCAGTTGGAAAGCCAATAATCTGTTGTAGTAGGGGATTGCCCTCAGTTTTCGTGGAAGATACTGATTCAGGGTTAGTTGTTAATCCTGGTGACGTTGAAGCGTTAGCAAACGCGGTTTTAGGGTTAAAGCGAGATCCAGTTCGTTGTAGTATTTATGGTGAAAATGGTAGAAAATGGGTTGAAGCTGAGGGTTCAATTATTGCAATTGGTGAGAAGCTAAATAAGATCTTCAGTAATCTGCGGTAGCTAATTTGAGAATTTTATTTGTTATACCGTATTTCTTTCCGGCAGAATGCTTTGGGGGTCCAGTTAAAGTGGCTTTTGATTTAGGGAAAAAGCTGGTTGAGAAAGGCAATGAAGTTTTCGTTTACACTTCTGACGCTTTGGATTTAAATAATCGAATTAAAACTTGTAAAACTGAAATCGAAGGAATGCATGTCCACTATTATAGAAACATGTCTATGTTTACGGTAAAAACATCAAGACTATTTATTACTCCTCAAATGTATAACCAAATAAACGTTGACTTGAAAGACCCGCGAGCATTTGATATTATTCATTCCCATGAGTATTCCACTTTTCAAAATATCATTGTACGTCATCTATCCAAAAAATATCAAATCCCATATGTGCTTCAAGCTCATGGGTCTTTGCCTAAAATAGGTAGAGAAACTAGACGATGGTTTTTTGACACTCTTTTCGGCCCTAAATTGTTAAGAGACGCTTCAAGAGTGATTGCACTAAACCGTATGGAATTCGACCAATATGAAGCCGCAGGTGTTCCATCGGAAAAAATTGCAATAGTTCCTAATAGTCTTGATTTGTCTGAGTTTGTTAACCTGCCAAAGGAAGGGTGCTTTAGACAAAAGTTTGGTTTGGATGAGAACAAACGGATTGTTCTTTTCTTAGGACGGTTGAATAAAATAAAGGGTCTTGATACTCTCGTGAGTGCTTTTAGGAGAGTGATTGAAGAAATAAATAATGCCGTACTTGTTATCGCTGGTCCGGATGATGGTTATCTTTCTAAACTTCAGAGTTTAATCAATAGTTTAGGAATAAATGATAATGTTCTGTTGGTCGGACCTTTATATGGCACAGATAAACTTGCGGCCTATGTAGATGCTAACGTTTATGTTTTACCATCCACGTATGAAACATTCCCTGTTACAATTTTAGAAGCATATGCTTGCTCAAAACCTGTTATTGCTTCGCAGGTTGGTAGTCTAAATGATCTTGTTATTGATGACATTACCGGCCTTTTGGTTGAGGTTCGATCTTCAGATAAGCTAGCGAATGCTATTATAAAATTATTAAGAGATCCCAAAAAAGCGAACGAAATGGGGTTAAATGGCAGAAAACTAGTTCAGACTCAATATAATACAGAAAAGGTCGTTGACATTCTTGAGAATATCTATAGGATGATTGCATAGCTATTAATGCTTTAAACCGTAAAAATATAAAGAATAAAATCCTCAACGTTGACTACTTTGTGGAACTATCAAGCGCTACATTGCATGCAAGAGCTTTACCTCTAGCTAGATCCTTAAGAGCCTATGGAATTAATTGTAGAATCATTTTACCAATAAACTGGTGTTCTATTGCGGGACCAACTCTTGGAGAAATTTTATCCATATTCTCGCTTCATAAATTCAGAGACTATCTTGAAACAATCCGGAAAAAACCAGATGCGGTCATTATTGGTCGATCATCGTCAATCAATTTGTTTATTTTTTTAAAATTTCTAAAATTGCGCGGCATCAAAGTAATTTTTGATCTAGATGATGCAGTAATACTACCTTCACTCTCGCTACTAGGCGCAAGAATCAGAAGCCCTGCATACGTTTGTGCTGAGAAGATGCTAAGAGATTCAGACGCTGTAATAGTAAACGGAAATTACCTATATTCGTATGCGAAATCCTGGAAATCACGTGTATTTATTATACATGTACCTGTAGACACCGACCTTTTTAATCCTGCAAAAAGAAAGTGTTCAAAGAAAATTACGATCGGTTGGCAAGGCAATCCAGCAAATCATTATGACAACCTCAATTTACTATTGAAACCACTGCAAAAACTAGCAGAAGAACATGATTTTAGGTTTAAAATATGCTCTTATATGGGGGATGAAAAAGTTAAGCAAATGTTTGCAAAATTAGGTCGCTTAATAGAGATAGATTTTGGGCCAGATCATTGGCTTTCTTTAGGGCTTTTTGCGGAGCAAATGTTTGATTTTGACATATTGGTCGCACCTCTAGTAAATAGCGATTGGAATCAAGGCAAAAGCGCTTTGCGGGTTAGCGCAGGTATGGCCATGGGGATTCCAGTGGTAGCAAGTCCATTTGGCGAACAAAAATATATCATCCGGCATGGAGTGAACGGTTTTCTAGCCACAAATGAGCAGGAATGGTACCGCTATCTCAAATCCCTAGTTGAAAATGACGATCTTCGCCTAGAAATAGGTAAACGAGCCAGGGAAACATCGGAAAAAGAGTTGTCCTTAAGTAACTCAAGCAAAAGCTTAAACTTTATAATCAGGAGCCTGTAACTGCAATTTACGATAAAGAAGCATCTCTCCTTGGCAAAAATGATGGTCCGCAACAAAAAGAAAGCTGCAGAAAAAAATTGTTGTTTATTTTTCCTGAACGAATAGAGTTCATAAAATTAGTTGAGTCACTTTCAGGTCTACTCTTAAACAACAATGTATCAATCATTGTATTGTTGGATGAACATGAAACCAATGTTTTGCGTGAAAACAAAATAGCTAATGTTATTTTCAGAGACTTATCCGACTATAACTCGAAAACCGCACTGCAGATTCTTGATCAAGAGCATCCCAGTTTAATTGTGACAGATAATGACCAAGAACCTGTTAGAGGCGCTTTTGTAATAGCTGCACAGACGCTTAACATTCCTGTGCTGATCTTACGTGAAATGGTAATGGTAACTAAGCCGAAATTCGATCAAATGTTTATGTTAATCGTTCGCAAAATAGGTGAATTTCCGCGTATTTTTGCTAAATACTTCTTTTGTTTTAGGTCTATTCTTGAAATTAAACCTACCTATTTTTTGAATTTATCTCGAGTGTTTGGTAGATTTATAGATCACTTATCAAACCCAACTGCTGGTGAATTCGCTGATTACATCCTTACGAGTACCGAAGAGGATGCAAAATTATTGAGAAAGTTGTGTAATCGTCCCAGGTTCATTCGTGCAGTCGGAGATGCAAGGTTTGATGCAGCTGTGAATCAGTCTTTAACGGAACGTATGAGTATACGAGAGGAAATTAAGCGGTCGTTTAACATCGCTGAAAACAAGAAAATAATACTTTTTCTGTCAAGCTCACAAGTAGAGCATGGAATGTGGACTTTAGAGCAAAAAAAACGAGTCAATGAAGAGATTTTTGACCTTTTGGCCAAATTTCGAAATCATGCCGACGTAATTGTAAAGTTGCATCCTGTGGAAAAAAATATTTTTCCATTGATTTGGAAAACTGATTATGATAATGTAATACATGTAACTAATTCAGATCTATCCCGTCTAATTGCTTCTAGCGATTTAGTAATCACTTGGGTTTCAACTGCGATGCTTAATGTGGTGCTAGCGAGAATACCTCTGATAGTCATTGATTTTTTCAATGATGGAATAACGGGTGGTGTTCTTCTCTCGACACAGGCTATTGTTGAAAAGGGTGCTGCAGTAAAGGCAATCAACAGCCGCCAACTCAATAATTGGACGCAAAAGATTCTCGAGGATGATAATTTTGCAAGAACTCTAAAGAAACGTCAAGATGTATTTGATTGCGATTACTTGAAGGCGATTGATGGAAAGTCGATACAGAGAGTCTCTGAAACGATTATAGAAATAATGAATCGTTAAATTGCAGCATACTATGGATTCTTGGAATGGTATTGAATTCAGTGCTCGTGAATAACATAGGTAAACGCTCAGCTCTACTTAAAAATTTAGACGCGATTTTAATTGCCATAGCAATTGCAGCTTGGGTTATTCTAATTTCTGATAATCCCTTGTCGATTTATCTAGGATTTATTTTCGGCTTAACATCAGGGTTTGTATATTATTTCCTTAAGCAGAAGAAAGAAAGGATTGCGACTATTCGAAGAATTCCGCCGACTCTATTGCACATTTCTATAATTCTGTTTTTCTTGTCATTTGTGGTTGCAATATTTGCTTCGGGAACGGGTTTAATTTATGTTAATTGGCTTGGTATACCAACGACAGATTGGTTATCCTTTATCGTTATCTACACTTTTTTGAGTTTTATACCAGGCTTTTTGATAGTAAATTTAGTTGATAACAAGAACAGACTTTCTATTTTACCGCGTTCTATACTGTCTGTGATTTTAAGTATATTCCTGACTTCCCAAATGCTCTATCTTACGATTTTAATATCGCTTGATTCATTTTTTACTGGATTTGTCTTTGTATCGGTAAACTTAATTCTGGTGACTTTATATTTTATTAGATATATAGCCAAAAGAAAGAATCAATTATATCAACAGGTTAAGAATCTAAATGTTAATCTATTATTAGCTCTTGGATTCATCGTTATTTTATCAGTACTTCTAATTTACCTTCAGCAGTTTGTTTATCAGCCTTTTATAAGAGGAGACAACTGGAATTATTTAGCAACCTCTAACTATATTGATAAAGGTTCTGCCTTTTTAGAGCCCGTTGGAAAATTCTATAGCATAAAGTCAATGTCGGTTTATGAACTTTATAATTTAGCTTTATTCCGTTTTTCTGGATTTCCATCAGTAAATGCAATGATGATAAATAGCCTTATATTTGCATCTTTGGTGCCTCTATCTTTTTACTGTATGGCTTCAAGTTACATAAAAAGCAAGAAAGTAACTCTCTTGTCAACATTAATCTATTCTGCAGTTTCTGGTTTTGGCTGGATACCCTTTGTTAGCCAAAAGATTAGTTTAGGATTACAGCAATATAGTCCAGAAAATCTGTATGGGATCTTGATAGATTATGGTCCTAAGGTTCTAAATGATATTTCTCAGCCTCAGGGTAGTATTCCTGAAGGCTTCAAAACTTATGTTTTAGCTCTTATCTCAATCTTTATGCTGCTGTACTTATTCAAGAGTAAATTGAATTCAATACCCAGAATGTTTTTGATTGGAGTGATAGCTGCTTTTGCTTTCTTGGCTCATATCGAGACAACTTTGGCGTTCTTTTTCGTATTTCTACCAGCGTATGTCCTTTTGAGTAAAAAGAAGTTGCATGAGGTAAGAGAGAATATAGTGGCTCTTGCACTGGGTATTTTACTTACTCTGGTAATAGGGTTGTCATCGCCAACTTTATTGATAATTCCTTTTGAGCTTAACTATCTGTTAGTCGCTGCTATTCTCGGCGTGCTCTTACTCTATACCTATCTTAGAAAGTATTTGCAACTAAAGCTTCCAAGTTTTATAAACAATTATGGATTTTTTAAGAAGTTCGTGTTACTATTGGTTTGTTATTTCTATTTACTTTCTGTAATCGTTCTTGTCTCGTACGGCTATTCACACATGTATTATGGTGACGCTGTTGTCTACTTAGGATTTACCTTTCCTTGGTATTATTATCCTCTAAGTTTTGGTATGGCTGGCGCTCTTTCTTTAGCAGGTTTATTTATGAAGTTTGAAAGGTATCGGTCTTTGTCTTTTTTTGTACTTGTTGCAGTTCTAACGATTATCTTAGGCATTGTCGTTTCATTTCTGAATCTCAATTTCTTTAATACTGGAACCAAGGAGTGGAGGCTGATATACAGAATCCTGCCGATAGCTACTTCTATTCTTGGTGGCTGGGGACTATTCAAGTTAATGCGCATCTTGAAGAATACCGACTTTCACGTAATTTATCATAGGCAAAGAATTGAAAACTCCCATAAGATTAGTTTGCGCCGTCTTTCTATTGTTCTATTTTTATCAGCAATCATTCTCGGGGTTCCAAGTACAATTATTGCTTCAGAGTATTGGATGTCTTCAAATGCGACTCCGTTCGGTTCGGCTTATGCGACTGCCGAAAATCTCGAATTGGCTAACTTCGTTAAACAAAATGTTTCAATTACTTCACGAGTGGCTACTTTAGGTGACATGTCAAATGCCATTATAAAACTGGCGGGAGGCACAACGGCGGTACCTCCAATTTATCCAGACTTCCTACTTTCGTCTCGTCCTGAAACAATAGCTTTGCTTTCATCGGACATAGGTTTTGTTTGTATAGATAAGGAGGTTGCTGGTCCGTCCATTAACCGTGACTTCATTAATTATCTCCCGATTAGTACTTAATAACTCACGTTTCTCAGTTTACAGTTTACCATACTTGGAGTCGCCGTCCGAATCCAGTTTAGGGTACCTTGCTCCATTGCAGTACAGCAACAATACCCTTCTTTCATACCTAATTATCGCATCCTTGAATTCTTCTTATCAATTGGTAAATGACGATTTTTATAATAAATCAACAATAATTGCGCCATCCGATCTTGCCATAAATGAACAAAGTGCTTATAGTGTCAAAAGTCCAGCTTTGTTTGATTGGGTACGTGGCGGTGGCACATTTGTTGTAATGGGTGGGCAAGGTGAAATGTTTAACTCATTTGGCTTGTTTTTTGGCGGAGTCAATTATCATGCAAACTCTACAGCCAACGGTATAAGTACTAACTCTGCAACGTATCCAATTAAAACACTAAACGTTAAGCCACTTAGTTATCGTATTGATAGTGATGTTCATGTCTTGAGCTATTATACACTGAATGGTAGCAATGTATCTCCTTTTATCGCTGAAAAAAAGATTGGAAACGGAACTGTCTTCTATGTTTACGTTGATCCTATCTATCAAGCGATAGAAACAGGAAACAATGGATGGATCGCAAATAGTGAATTAGTTACAATTGTCAAAAATGCCCTTGAAGAAGGCGGTATTCATTTTCCTGAGAGTTATGGAGGTCTATCCAGAGAACCATTGAAAAACAGGTGGATAGGCAAATATGATACCTATGGAACGAACGATTTCTTGGCAGAGGGTAACATTACCTCTAATGCAAATGTCTCAGGCTCTTATCTGATAGAGCAACCAATTATAGCAGAAAAATTGCTTATTAATAGTAATGTGGGGCAGACCGCAATTAATAATACAAAAATCAATTCGATCAGCATTTCGGGTTCTGCCAGCATAGAAGTGAAATCTAACCTGTGTAATTCAACTAGTTTAGACGGTGGTGCTATTCCATCTTATGTTCGGCTTAAGTATGAAAATAGCTCTATTAGATTGACTGTTGGCAATGGCTCTAAAATTGAAATCTATACTTGGAAAGGGAATTATTCGATTAATGATGGTTCAGTAGTGATCGAGTCAACCTCGGCGGAACTTGTTTTACTAAAACCTCAGTTAATTGTTAATGGAACAATTGCTTTTTCCCAAATTTCATTACCATCTGATTCTTCGGCTTGGACATATGGCGTAAAACTTGTCGGAGATTTAAGTTTTAGAATTGGTTATAGTGATGGTAAATATATGTTCATGGACAATTTTACAGGTGAGTACATTAGGATTGTTCAAAGTAATCCTATTGTTGATGTGATTCCTTGGAAGGATGTTCTCTTTTCACTTCCTAATATTTTTCTAATAATAAGCATAATCTTTTTAGGCACTTTAACATTCAGGAAATGGAAAACAGATGATATCCCTTACAAAAGAAATAATTAAAGAAAACGGTGCTGATGGGGTATTATCGTTTGCTCAAAGATTCTCACTTCAATTAATGGAAGAATATTATAATCTTAGAAAAGGCACCGTTAGGATTACAAATGAAGTCTGGAGAAAAATTAATTTTAGTGCATTGAATTTGCATTCCGATTCTGAATCGAGATTACTTTTGAACCCGGTTGATGAAGGTTTTTCAAAAGAGTTTTATCTTTATGGCTTTCGGGAACCGTTAAATACATTTGCTATTTTCAATAAGATTAAACGGAAAAAGCCTTTCGTTCTTGATATTGGGAGCAATCTTGGATATTTTCCATTGGTTGAACTCCAGGCCGGCGCTAAACATGTAATAGCTGTTGAACCTGTTCCTTTGACTTTTTCTTTCTTATCAAAAACTCTTGAAAAATACGATAATGCAACTTCTCTCAATGTTGCTATGTCTGATAAAGAGGAAATGCTAAAACTCTATGTGGCCAAAAAATTTAACGTCACTTCCTCTCAAGCTGAGTTGTTAAAGGATGGAGGGCATGAGATTTTTAAGGAGATTACTGTTCATGCATTACCTCTTTCTAATTTAGCTGAAAAGTTTCCTATCGATTTGATCAGACTGGATTTGGAAGGGCATGAATATTTTATGCTTGGTGGCGATATCCCTGAACGAATTAACACTATTTGTATGGAGCTTCATGTTATTCCTCCGTTCGGAAGAGATCATGTTAGACAACTTTTTAAGAATTTTAAAAGACATGGTTTTAGGCTTTCGTTGGTCATAGATGAAATGCCACGTGGCTTTTATCCGCTTGTTAGCAACTTTGGGTTGGAAGCGACCTATAAGTTGATTAATAGTTTTAAGAGAAAGAATTTAAGCGGGATTAGTTACGAGTTGGATGTTGACTTTGATACTCTTGCGAATAATATAAACAGAGGAATAATTCATCTCATATTGGAAAAAGATTCCTAATTAAGTCTCTGATAAGTTAAAATTGCTGTTTGTATGGAATAGGGAAAGGCTTTTAAGACGCCCGTTTAGTATTTATCCAAATAATAATACAATCGGGGGAAAAATAAGTGAAATATTGTACTAAATGTTTAATGCCAGATACTCGTCCTCACACGATTATGACTAAAGAAGGACTATGTCAAGCATGTTTGAACCAGGAAGAGAAGAAAAAAGTTGACTGGTCAAAAAGATGGGCAGAACTAAAGGCTTTATGTGATAAATACCGAAGGAAAGATGGGTATTACGATTGTGTTATTCCCGTTAGTGGAGGAAAAGATAGTCACTATTTAGTTTATATTATGAAGGAAAAAATGGGGATGAATCCGCTTCTAATAACTGTGGCGGATCCATTCACGAAAACTGTTACAGGTCAAAAAAACTTTGCGAATTTGGGATCTGCTTTTAATTGTGACATGATACTTTTCAATTTGAGCATTGATCTTTTTAGAAGAGTGACCAGGATAGGTTTTGAAGAACTTGGGGAACCGTTGCGTTTTGTTGAAGCAGCAATTTATACAGCTCCTTACAAAATTGCGGTGTCCATGAATATACCTTTAATCGTTTTTGGCGAAAATGCAGCATTCGAGTATGGAACAACAGATAAAGAAGATTATAGCGCCAAAAAATATATAGCGGCAGGACACAGCGCTGCAGCAGAAAAACTTGGCAAAGAAATTTGTGATTTCTGGTTAACCCGCGGGCTTTCTAAGTCTGAAATGAATGCCATTATTCCTCCATCGCAAGCAGATGTTGATAGAGTAAAGCCGGAGCCTATCTTTATGAGTTATTTCACACCTTGGGATGATGAGAGAAATTATCAGATAGCGAAACGTTATGGATTTATTGATTTAGTTCATGAATGGCGAAGAGAAGGAAATGTTGAGGATTATGGTCAGATAGACTCAATTTCTTATATTGTTCATCTTTGGATGAAATATCCCAAGTTTGGTTTTGGTCGAGCTACTGATATAACCTGTAGATGGATTAGGGGTGGCAAGATAACAAGGGCAGAAGCGATAAAGCTTGTAATGAAATACGATCATAGGTTGGATAAGTTAGCAATGCAGGACTTTATTAATTTCATGGGTTATCAGCCAAGACAATTTTGGGATATTGTTGAAAAGTTCTGGAACAAAGAAATATTTGAAAATGTTGATGGAACGTGGATACTGAAAAATCCTTTGTGGAAGCTAGAAAATCCAACAAGTTATGTCTCTCTCCCACCATTCGTAGACGTCAAGGAAAAAGAAGCCAGCAAATAACATAACCAACGTTTTCCATCTTTTCTTTTTTTCTTTAAAGTCTGCAATTTTATGGAATAATTAAAATACTTACGTTTTGTATAAGGTGCCCATTGGGTCGTCACTATGAAAGAAGAGAAAATAAAACTATGGGGCTCTGATTTTGGGGTTGAATATACAAATAGAAATGTTATCGATCCTGAGACTCGAGTTAACGCGTTTAGATCCATGGTTGGCGATCTTAAAATTAATAAGATTTTAGAAGTTGGCAGCAACGTGGGTCATAACCTCGTAGCTCTCTCAAGAATTGGTGATTATCAATTGATTGGGTTAGAGCCATCGAAATATGCAGTGTTGCAGGGTAGATTAGATAATAAATTGGCAATCCTTGATGGCAATATATTCGATATACCATTCAAAGATGGATATTTTGATTTGGTTTTTACGAGCGGCGTTTTGATACATATTAGTTTAGAAGATCTGCCAAAAGCAATTGACGAATTGTATCGTGTATCTAGCAAATACTTGTTAGTAATTGAGTATTATGCGCAAGAAGAGACAGTGATACCTTATCATGGACATAATGATGTGCTATGGAAAAGAGATTTTAAGAAACATTTTGAGGAACGTTATCCACAAATAAAGATTGTTAGATCAGGGTATTGGGATAAGGCTGATGGGTTTGATAGAACTCATTGGTGGCTATTTGAGAAATAGGTTGTTGCATATGCTTATAATGATGATTAAAATGACTGAAGATTTGCTTACAATGTGTAGTCTTTGGTTTTGGAAGGTAATGTAGGTGTTTTGGGAAAATAAGGTTGTGATGGTAACTGGTGGTACCGGTTCGTTTGGGAAAATGTTCATTAAGGTTATGCTTCGTGACTTTCATCCAAAAAAGTTGATAGTTTTTAGTAGAGATGAATTAAAACAACATGAAATGCAAACCAGCGGATACGATGACCCTGCATTACGTTTCTTCATCGGTGATGTCAGAGATGCATCGCGACTGAATCGGGCGATGAATGAAGTGGATGTGGTTATTCATGCAGCGGCTCTTAAGCAAGTTCCTGCATGTGAATACAATCCCATAGAGGCTATTATGACAAATGTGATGGGTGCAAGAAATGTAATTGATGCAGCACTAGATACAGAGGTGGAGAGAGTTATTGGCCTTAGTACTGATAAGGCAGTAAATCCAGTCAACTTATATGGAGCTACTAAACTCGTGGCTGAGAAGCTTCTTGTTCAAGCTAATTCATACAGTGGAGAAAAGCCGACCAGATTTTCATGCGTTCGTTATGGTAATGTTGTGGGAAGCAGGGGTAGTGTAATTCCTCTTTTTGTGCAGCAACGAAACAATGGTTGTGTCACTGTGACCGATGCTCGTATGACGCGTTTCTGGATTGACTTGGAACAAGGTGTTAGGTTTGTTATTAATTGTATTGAAAAAATGAATGGTGGTGAAGTTTTCATTCCTAAGATCCCCAGTATGAATATAATGGACTTAGTTGAGGCTATAGCGCCAAAATGTGAAGTCAAATTCATTGGTATTCGGCCTGGAGAAAAGCTTCATGAGACTTTGGTTGGTGAAGATGAGTCATGGCATACAGTAGAATTAGACGATATGTATGTCATTGAGCCTCTTCATGCTTGGTGGAACGCGAAAAACTGGTTAAATGGTGAAAAGTTGCCTGAAGGTTTTCGGTATTCAAGTAATACTAATATTGAAAAACTTTCTGTCGGAGAATTAAGAAAGCTAGTTAAGTAACTTTTGTTTGGGGGTCATGTGGTGCTAGATTTTATACCGTATGGTAAGCAATCGATTGACGAAGAAGATATTAAAGCAGTAACAAATGTTTTGCGTTCCGATTGGTTAACTACAGGTCCGATGGTTGAGGCTTTTGAAAAGGCGGTTGCAGAACTTGTGGGTGCTAAGTATGCAGTGGCTTTTTCAAGTGGAACTGCTGGTTTGCATGCGGCTGCGTTTGCTTCAAACATTGTCAATGGAGCTGAAGTTCTTGTGCCGCCAATGACTTTTGTTGCGACTGCTAACTCTGTGGTGTATCAAGGGGGAACTCCCGTTTTTGTTGATGTAGAACCGGATACATTATTGATAGACCCTGTTGAAATTGGAAGAGAAGATTAATCCCAAAACCCGAGCTATAATTGCGGTTGATTATGCTGGACAGCCATGTAATTATGATGCTTTGATCAAGATTGCTGAAAAAAATAACTTGATTCTTATTTCAGATGCTTGTCATGCTCTTGGAGCTAAATATCGAGGTGATCGGATTGGTTCTTTGACGGATCTTACCGTTTTTAGTTTCCATCCTGTGAAGCACATAACTACAGGAGAGGGTGGAATGGTTGTTACCGATAATGTAGACTATGCGAATAGGATGCGACGGTTTCGCAATCACGGCATTCAGACTGATTATCGTCAAAGAGCTGAGGCTGGAACTTGGTTTTATGAGATGGTGGATCTTGGTTATAATTATCGGTTGACAGATATTCAGTGTGCCTTAGGTTTAAGTCAGTTAAGAAAGCTCGGGGGTTGGATTGAAAGAAGGCGAGAAATTGCCAAAATGTATGATGAAGGTTTTCGTGGTGAATCGTGCGTGAAAGCCTTGAAGGTGAACGAAGATGCTTTTCATGTTTATCATCTATATGTTGTTCAGTTATCCATTGATAAACTTAAATCGAGTAAGTCACAGATTTTTTCATCCTTGAGGAATGCTGGGATTGGTGTGAACGTGCATTATATTCCTGTTCATTTGCACCCTTATTACAAAGTAAACTTTGGGACTTCATTGGGTTTATGTCCAGTTGCAGAGTCTGCTTACGAGAGAATCCTTTCTATACCAATTTTTCCTGGGATGTCAGATGATGATGTCAACCGCGTGATAGTGGAAGTCAAGAAAGTCTTGGAGAAATGTTCATGAGAATTGTTGCAATAATCCAGGCTAGAATGAACAGTAATAGGTTACCTGGGAAAGTGTTGAAGGATATTTGTGGCGAATCAATGCTTAGTCGGGTTGTTCATCGTGTTATGTCTGCGACTTCTTTAGATAAGGTTGTTGTTGCAACAAGCGATTCACTTGTTGATGATTTAATTGAAAATGAATGTGGTAAGTTAGGGGTCTCTGTTTTTAGAGGTAGCGAAGATGATGTACTTGATCGTTTTTATCAGGCTGCGCTTTTTCATAAGGCTGAAGTTGGGGTTCGCATAACCGCTGATTGTCCTTTGATTGAGCCAATAATTATTGATAAGGTTGTTCAAGCTTTTTTGAATTCGGATATAGATTATGCAAGTAATACATTGCACCGTACATATCCACGTGGTTTGGATGTTGAAGCGGTTGGTTTACGTGCATTAACTATCGCTTGGAAAAATTCGTTTAAACCCTATCATAGGGCTCATGTAACGCCATATATTTATGAAAATGCTGATTTATTCAAGCTTTTATCTGTAACTAATTCAAGTGATTGGAGTAAGTATCGTTGGACTGTCGATACTCCTGAAGATCTTCAATTTGCTCGTAGAGTTTATGAAATTTTGGGTTGCAACAGTTTATTCAGCTGGAATGAGGTATTAAATCTGTGCGAGGCTGACCAGAGTTTGGTTGAGCTGAATTGTCATGTACAACAGAAAGCTTTGGAGAAGAGTTAGTATTTGATTGTTTTCAGGGCAGATGCTAGCCCTCAGATTGGTACTGGTCATGTTATGCGTTGTCTAGCACTCGGGCAAATTTTTCGAAAGGTTAGTGAACGTTCAGTTTTTGTGATGTGCATGGTTACTCCTTCGGTGAGGGGTCGCCTTGAATCGGAAGGTTTTGAGGTAAAAATTTTAAATTGCATTCCTGGCAGCGTTGATGATGCCAAACAGACAGTGGAGGCTTCAAAGGAAGTGTCTGCGTCGTGGATAGTATTAGATGGATACCATTTTGATGCGGCATACCAACGGTCAATTAAGGAGCAGGGCAAAAAACTATTGCTTATTGACGATAATGGTTGTGCAAGCCATTATTACGCCGACATTGTACTTAACCAAAATATCTATGCCTCTGAAAAACTCTATTCGAAGAGAGAGCATTATACTTCTTTGCTATTGGGCACCCGATATGCTCTTCTTCGAGAAGAATTTTTGGTCTGGCAAGGATGGAAACGAAAGATTCCTGAATTTGCTCAAAATATATTGGTTACTTTGGGCGGTTCTGACCCTGAGAATGTTACACGAAAAGTTTATGATGCCATTCTTCAATTGGAGCTTAATCGATTAAACGTTGTTATTATTGTTGCAAACAACCGGTATTCTGACCAAATGAAGTGTTTGATTGAAAAATCCAAAGTCAATATAGAGCTTAAGAGTAACGTTGAGAAAATGTCTGATTTAATGGCTTGGGCTGATATTGCTATATCGGCGGGAGGGACTTCAACTTGGGAGTTAGCTTTCATGGGTTTGCCAATGATTACTATAGCAATTGCAGATAACCAATGTCAAATAGTTGAAGAACTGAGCAAAGCTCGAGCCGCTGTGAATGCCGGTTGGCATAAAGATATAACGCCATCAATGATCGCCGAAAATATTTCTGAGCTGATTTGTGATCCCAAAAAAAGGAGTGAAATGTCGCAACGGGCTCAAACTCTTGTAGATGGAAATGGTGCCGATAGAGTTCTTAAGGCACTGAGGAGCGCTATGTCATCACAGGCAATCGATAGTGTGCAGTTAAGAAGAGTTCAAGAGGGCGACGAATTTTTTTTATGGAATCTGGCAAATGACCCGGATGTTCGTTCCGCATCTTTTTCCACAAAGATGATCCCATGGGAAGACCACATTAGATGGTTTAGAAAACAGTTAAACGATCCATCTTGCATTTTTTTCATTGCAACATGTGAAAATAAATCCGTAGGCCAAGTTCGATTTGAGATAAAGGATGAAGAAGCGACAATATCAGTCAGTGTTAAAAAAGAGTACCGCAAAAGGAACTTTGGAAGTGATATAATCAGGATTTCAACGCAGAAAATCTTCGATTCAACTAAGATAAAAAAAGTTCATGGCTACGTAAAGATAGATAATACAGCCTCTGTCTTAGCCTTTCAAAAAGCTAATTATAAAATTTTAGGACAATGTGATATTAAGGATTATAACGCGTTTCATTTAGTGAAAGAGAGAGAAGAAATCAATGTCTAATTACATTCACATCGGTAAACGTGTTATCAGCGCCAGTCAACCAGTTTACATTGTGGCTGAATTATCAGCTAATCATAATCAAGACTTTGATCAAGCGGTGAAGTTGATTCATGCAGCCAAAGAAGCAGGAGTTGATGCCGTCAAGGTTCAAACGTATACAGCCGATACTATGACTTTGAAGTCTGACAAAGAATTTTTTAAAATAAAGGAAGGTACTCCTTGGAGTGGAAGAACTCTCTATGATCTCTATCGAGAAGCAAGCATGCCTTGGGATTGGCAGCCAAAACTCAAAATAATTGCTAACGAATTAGGGTTAGATTTTTTCTCAACATCGTTTGATCTTTCATCGCTTGATTTTTTGGAAGACATGAATGTTCCTGTTCACAAAGTTGCATCATTTGAGTTAGTGGATATTCCATTGATTAAAGCAATGGCACAGACAAAAAAGCCAATTATTATTTCAACTGGAATGGCGACTTTTGAAGAGATATCTGAAGCTGTTTTAGCTGCAAGGGAGGCGGGTGCAATCGAAATTGCTTTGCTAAAGTGCACTAGTTCATATCCTGCTTGTTCTAATGAAATGAATTTGCGTGCAATTCCGTACCTTGCAAAGACGTTTGAGGTTCCAGTTGGTCTTTCGGATCACTCGTTAAATCCAGAAGTTTCTATTGCCTCTATTGCACTTGGAGCTTGCATTATTGAAAAACATTTAACTCTTTCTCGGGCGATTCCTGGTCCAGATCGTGGCTTTTCGTTAGAACCTGCTGAGTTTAAGAAACTTGTAGGAGACCTTCGATTAGTTGAGAGTTCTCTTGGTTCAGAAGTATGTTGTACTCAGGATTGTGAAAAATCGAGTAGAGTTTTTCGACGATCCATTTTTGTAGTTAAAGACATGAAAGCTGGCGATCTTTTCACTCCAGATAATTTACGTTCGATTAGACCTGCATATGGTCTTTCTCCGAAGTATCTAAAGGACTGTTTTGGCAAATGTGCTGCCAAGGATATTGACAGAGGGACTCCCTTAAGTTTGGATTTGATTTCCTAAATTAGCAATAGAAATTGCTGCTCTTGGTAAGCGCGCTTATGGATTACGACTATTTAAATCGGAAAATGGCTTTCAGTTTTGTGTAGCCGTATTGTCTCTTATCAATATAGTAAAAGATCAATCCCAAAGAAAAAGTTGTAACTAAATAGGCAGTAACATAAACTGTTCCCATTAAGGTAGGGAAGATATTCGTAAATAAGAAAATACCGTTCAAACCTATACCGAAGTATATCAGTTGCACTAAGAATATGTGATAAGATGCTTTTCCTATACGTTACGTTTTCTTCCGATATTCGAAAGCCACCAATAAAAGGGTGGATTAATAATATTATCGCAATTATGAAAACTGGGTAAGAGAAAGACAATAAATTTTGAGTCTCCCATTCAGGCCTGAAAAAAGGAGTAGGCTGCCTCATGAAGACTAAAATGTAAACAAATGAGGCTATCGCCAGAACTGACAAGACTATGAATCCCTTGGTTTTATAGAAGGCAGTTTTTGTGCGAAGTGCAGCAAATAAATAGATTCCAATGCAAACGCGGCTAGATATCTCAGTGAGCTAATGTATTAAATCCAATATGGAAGCATGGGTGCAATTAGCTCGAAACATAAATCTATTCCAACAAGAGTTGCTGATGTCAAATTGGGTTTTCTTTTGGTAGCAATAAAATGTGAGGAGCGTATGAATCTTTGTTGTGGTTAGTTATTTTGTTATATGAAAGGTACCATACGATACCGCTGACCATAATGAAGACAGGGATTGCTTGTGAAATATGAAATGGTGAGTAAATGTCCAAAAGAACGTATGGGATAGAATTACTTTCGATTGATTTTGTTAGTTTGATGTAATAGTTCCTGATTTATTTAATACTCTCATATTTGAAACAAGTTCAAAAAACAAAATCTGTTCTTTGAAAATAAATGCTGAAAAGATCCCTTTTTTACTTAAATATATAAGTTGCTCATTCAATACACAAACAATGTTTAACGATACTATAATACTAGAAGGATCATTGTTATTGATTAAATTGCGTTTGTGCACTATCTTTGTCAGTTCAGGTAATAGGCTTACGGTGCAATGATGATGTGGTGGGATTGGACTGAGATTTCCTTATTCGAGTCTGTTCTATTTTCAATTCTAAGTATCTTTATCTTATATTTAGTTGGTTTTTGTGTTCTACGTTTATTTTGTTTTTTGAGGAAAATAGGCGATCCATTTGGTTCTTTTGATTTTTTCCAAAAAGCTAATTTCAGAGTGTTGTTTGGTTTTGTCTTTGTTTTTCTTTTCTACTATTTGTTTGCATTTCTTAATTTGGCTTGGTTTTCTACTTTGTTCATTGTTTGTCTTTCTTTCGTTGGCTTTGCCACTCAATTTAATGTTATAAAGAATTGGTTAAAAAAACCGTTATCATTATCTAGTAAAAAATGGTTATGCTATTGCGGTATTTTCAATATTGATTGTATCTATTTTTCTTTCCTCGATGTTAATAACGGGTTTTTATGGGTCTACAATTGATGATGGGGCGGATCATACATTGATGACGCGGATTGTGTTGGATAATCCTGTCTCACTTTTGACGCGTTCAGGGTTGCCTTTTGCTAACTTAACTCTTAATTATCCATCGGGAGCACATGTTCTTTCTGCTTTTTTTGTATCTCTGCTCAATGTTTCAATTCAAAAAATTGTTATTTTAATTATTGTTATTTTGCCAAGCCTTATCGCTCTTGCTTTTTATTCAACTCTGAGATGTCTGTTTAAAAATAGAGCAATTTCGATCTTGGGCTTGGTATTGGCATCTTTTTTCACCGTTGTGTTTACTTGGAGCCCTGTGAGTTGGGGTGGACTGCCTGTATTGTTGTCTTTGTATTTAGTGGTTAGTAGCATGGGTTTAATTTTTGATTTTTTGTTATCAAAACAACTTTCTTACCTGAACGTTTTCTTGTTAGGTCTGATCTTTTTTATTTCTTCTCAAACCTATCCGACTGCATTCTTGTTAGAGACTCTGTGGTTTGCTATGATTCTAATCATAAAGTTTTCAAGAATAGTTTATCATAATCATTTTTCCGAAGTTTCGTTCTATTCTTTTTTTAAGTGGAAGAACGTAGCTTTTGTCGTCGTCTTCTTAGTACCATTGCTATTTAGTGTACCGTACTTCTATTCGATTTATGCCCATAATATAGCTGGTATTCAATTTACTGAATTGAATTCAACGTCAAATTCCTTAGCAGAAAGTATAATGGGGCGTACAAGCTTTAACTGGATACTTGATATTCCATCCCTTTCAGTTTTCTTCTCAGAAATGGGTAGATTGTTTTCTTTAGCTTCTTTTACAATAATATTAGTTATTGCATTTTTCATTCCATGGTTAGGTAAAAAACTTCGGAATCTTTTTCCAAGCGGGTTTGCCTTTAATTCATTGTTGGCTTATTCTTTTTGGTTAGTAATTATGGCGTATTTGGCAATTACTCTTTTTCTGCCAATAAATTTTCTAATTGATTTTTTTAATCCACAGAGAATCTGGCAGCACATATTTATTTTGGTAACAATCATGACAACGATTGTCATTTTTGCTTGTGTGAATCTCTCTTATTTAGTAATTAGACGATTATCCAACATCAAAGAAAGCTTAGTTAAGAAAAAATTTAGCAGAAATAGGTTTTTTGCAGTAGTTTTATCATTGTTAATTTTATCTACTGTGATTTTTCTAAGTGTTCCAGTTGTTGAGGAACAGCAACAGAGTTACAATAAAATTGAGTATTATCTACATTATTATACTGTCCTTGGTCAAGATGACGTGTTGTTGATGAATTGGATTAGATATAATGTTTCTTCTCAAGCCCTGATTTTGATCTCTAGAGGTGATAGCGGTCAATATTTGACGGCTGTTACTGAAAAGCAGTCATTTTGTGGTTACAATGGAATTGAAAATTATAGTTCTATCATGAAGTTGTTAACGGCTAATTCGTCTGATTTGAGGGCGGTTCCTTATTTGATAGATAATAAAATTTCATATGTGTATATTGGTTCTATACCCTCTACTTTTGCCCTTGATTCTGTGGTTCGAAGGACTTTTAATGCTACCCAGTTTCTTGCAACTCCTTATTTCAATTTGGTTAAAGAAGTTGGGAATGCTTGGCTTTTCGAGTTTAATGCTTCCTCTGCTTTAAAAGCAGTCAATGATAGTGTTAATCAATGACTTTTTGTTTGGATGAATTGATAGACTTCAACCGATAAACTTAACCGTTTAGAAATTAGTTAGCCGAAAAGTCTACGAGCTATCGCTGATGATAAATGAGTAACGCTACTGAAATGGCAAAGATTTCTGCAAAAGGAGGTTTTCATCTTCTCTGGGGGTTAGTGTTATCTACAGTTATATCCGCGATTGGGACAATTGTTATTGCTATTCTGTTGGGTGCTGATAATTATGGTCTCTACACTATTGCAATTGCTGCGCCTAACTTGATTGCTGCTTTTAGAGATTGGGGCATAAACCAATGCAATGATTAAATATACTGCTCAATATAATTGTGCAGGTGCCTACGATAAGGTTAAAAGTATTTTTTACTCGGGTTTAATTTTTGAGCTTCTGCTTGGTTCAATTCTATCTGTGACTTCTTTTTTGCTTTCTGGATTTTTGGCGAGCACTTTTAGTAGACCTGAAATAACATCGTTGATTCAAATTGCTTCTTTCTCTGTTTTGACTCATGCACTGATAAGTTTGGCAACTGCAATTTTTACTGGAATGGAGCGGATGTATCTGAATAGTTTTATGCTTACAATTCAAGCGTTAGTCAAAACTGGTTTGATAATTGTTTTTGTTGTCTTGGGAGCTGGAAACATGGGTGCAGTTGGAGGTTTTATGCTTGGCACTTTGGCGGCAGGAATAATTGGTTTGACGTTTGCTTGGACAATGCTTAGGTCGCTTGGGGGAGTGAATAGTAAGTTGGAGATTTTTGGTACCGTTAAGTATTTGCTTAGGTATGGTTTTCCACTGTCAATAGGTAGTATTTTATCTGTGTTCTTGACACAATTTTATACATATGCTATGGCTATTTACGTGACAGATAACGCAGCTATCGGCAATTATTCTGTTGCGTCAAATTTTGTAGTCTTGATTACCTTTTTTGCTACGCCTGTATCTACCATGTTATTTCCTGCTTTTTCAAAAATTGATTACAGAAAAGATGTTGGAACTCTTCAAAGTGTATTTCAATATTCGGTCAAATATTCGTCCTTGGTTGTTGTACCTGTTACTGCTCTGATTATTGTTCTCTCTGAACCAGCGATTAAAACGATTTTTGCTAATGGGTATAACCAAGCGCCGCTATTTTTGGCTCTCTCATCAATACTGTACCTTTATTGTGCTTTTGGGAGCTTAAGTATACCTAGTCTAATTAATGGTCAGGGACATACAACTTTTAACCTCAAGTTGACCGTCCTTACAGTAGCTATCGGTTTTTCAGCCGGGTTTTTATTTATCTCTCAATTTGGGTTAATTGGTCTAATAATTACTACTTTGATCGCTGGACTCCCGAGCTTAATAATTAGTCTGTTTTTCATAAAGAAGCAGTATGGTTTGTCGCTCGACTGGTATTTTTCAATAAAGATCTTGTTTTCGAGTGGGGTTGCGGCTTTCTTTACATTCCTTGTTATTCTCTAATTTAAGGTTTGCAAGTGCAATTAACTTATTTTTCGGGATTTTGGTTTTCATTTTTCTCCTTCTTCCTTTGTTGATATTAACTCACGCAGTGAATAGAGTTGATCTTGCGAATTTGAGAGAAATTGCAGGTGCTCTTGGCCCTATTAACAAAATGTTGGGTTGGTTGATTTCAATATTAGAGAAAATTATGTCTATTTTGAAAATAAACTAATTATCCGATGCATGAGGCATTCTTAAGGTAAGCAATCGCCGTTAATTACATTGCTACTAATAGTGTAGTTTAATACGTTGGATTTGTCTACTGCCAAAGATATAGTGTTATCAATAAGGTGATTATCTCTAACAATGATGCCGTCTCCATATAGCAGGTTTATGCCGATGGTGCAGTTGCTAATTGTGTTTCCTTCTATGAGTATATTTTTGGATTTAAGTGGGTTTCCATCCCAGTTGACATGGTCAGGAACCATTATTCTAACGTATATTCCCCATTGAGAACCAAAGACGATGTTATTGGTTACATTGACGTTTTCGCTTATTCCTGTAAATCTGTTGTGGACTGGGTTGCTTTCTACTTCTATTCCTCCTTCGGCGCCTTCTATACATCCAAATACTGTATTTTGAGTTATAGTAACGTTTACGCCGGATGCGGCGGCTATTGCGTTATGTCCTGATAAGGTTTGATCGACAGTGTTATTGGCGACTAAAACGTTGCTTGATAACCCATAAATTGCAATGGCGTTGTAAGCTCCAGCCGCCGCTGTTACATTATTACCTATGACAAAAACCTTGTCGAAGGGTGCCTTGAAAGGCTCTAGAGTTCCACCCTTAACTAATATGCCATATGTTCGGTTAGGAAAATTAATCATTATGTTGTTCTGAATCCAGATATCGCTTGACGAAGCCAAAGTAATTCCACCATCAAATAGAGGTCTATTTTCAGCCAGATTTCCATCAATATGAACGTCTTTGATACCACCCATCACTCCAACGAGATGAAAAGTTGATTGATCAAATGAACGACAATTCTTAACAATAGTGTGAGATCCATTGATCTGAATTGGATAAGAATTCGGTACATTAGAAAATGTCAAATTTTGTATTTTGACATTATTTCCTGAGGTTAATAATGCATCTTTTTCTGAAATGTCATTTTGAATAATGATGTTTTGAATGGACACATTTTGGGCATCAGCAAATACTATGAGAGCGCTGTGATTTCCTAAGTTAGATGCATCAACGACAAGATCTTTTATGGTTACGTTGAATGCATTTTTCTCAACATTCAAACATTTAGAATCCAAATAAAGAGTTACATTTGGATTAACTCCCGATAAAATGATGTTGCTGGTAATTAACAGATCTGCACTTGAAATGTTAGCGTCCGACGGAAGTGTGATTTCTCCGCCACTGGGGCCTAAAGCCTTAATGGCGGATTGTATGCCTTCGCTTTCATTAAGAAATATAGGTGCTTGTGGTGTGGGTTCAACAATATTTATGTTGTTATTAATGTAGTAAGTGGTCGAAACTATCTTGTTGGTAACGGGGATTATGGTTTCTGAATGGGGGGTTGGTTTTGGGGTTGGTAACAAAATGGTTTGTGATGAGTTATTGGATACATAGTCGTTGTTGCTGGTTGTTATGTTTGTGTTGTCTGGATTTTGCTGCACTGTTCCATTAATTGAAATTGGAGGTGCTAAAAAGGCTGATTTGCTATGTGACGAGAGGTGTATGATACCTATGCTTATGATGGCAATTGTTACTATGATTGCTACAAGTTTCCACTTGTATGTGTAAGGAATCAGCTTTTCCTCTCCTTCGCTCAATTAAATATTAGGTTCGGTGTAATTTAAATATAGACCAATCCCGTATACTAGTTTTGAGCTCTACTAAGAGCGCATCTGGACGCAACTAACAAGATATTTGAAGGCGTTGATGTGGAAGAATCGTTCATAAAAAGTGCCTACCTGGGGGTTGGCTGCTTTTTTCCTGTTAAGTCAATACAAAATGGCACAGACTAAAAGGAAAGTGAAAAACAATCGAAAGAAATAATTTCAAATACGTTCTAACGTTCGCTGGAGTAATGATCCTTCTGTTAGTAACTCTGTTGCCCCTGACGAAAGCAGACGTTAGCCCTTATACGGTAACGATCGAAAGGGTAGATTCAACATATTATGCATATGGCAGAAATGGAAGCATACTCGGTGGTAGCGAGAATCTCTTAGAATTATGTAACCAACAAGTCAATGCCATATCAAAAGGCACTTTCTACTTCGTTAGCGGTACCTTCTTCTTTGATGACGAATGGGTAATAAGTAAGGAAATTAATGTGGCAGGCGAGGGCGAAACCGCAACGACGTTGTCTTTTGTCCAGGGCGGCATAGTTTTCCGCGGCATTTCAACATGCACCATAAAAGACCTTACACTCAAAGGCTTGAGTGCTGAGCACAGTTGCGGTTTAACTTTGGATTCAACTGGAAGAATGAGCATTTATAATGTTTACATCACTAACTTTGAAACAGGCTTAAACATCAGCCAAGGCTTGTTCGCCGCCATTTACAACGCCTTCATCGTCGAAAATGATGTTGGAATTTGGATAGGCAGCGATTATGGCACAACACGCTTTTTTGCTGGAAGTATTATATTTAACAGGGTGGGCATAGAAATCTGCGGCGGGAACTCTGACAGCACTATGAACCAGTTCTATGGCTCAGAAATAGAATGTAACACCGATTGCGAAGTCTACTTTAATGGGGCAAATGGCATGGTAAGCGGAACCATTTTCCAAGGCGCATATTTTGAAAGAACAGAGGGTACTAGCCCGTATTTCTTCAAGTATTATGGTGAGCAAACACAAATTAAATGCATTACATGGACTGGATGTAAGTTTGCGAGCCAAGTAGAAAGCACATTAGAAGTTTATGGTGAAGGACACATTTTCGATGGGAACTTCTTCGATGGTGCGCCAGTAAACTTCATTGTCTCTGGGGCAGGGCATTCAATTGTTAATAATAAAGAGTTAACTGACGAATTAGTGCCAATAACGTTTACAAACAACGCTGAACGCTCAGTTGTTTCAAGTAACTACTTTTACGACGTGAAAAATAACGGTATACCGCTTATCGTGTCAGTGTTGTTCTTCCTTGGATTGTCTGGGGTTGGGGCTGGAGCAATAATAAAAATCCGCCGTTTTCAAAAATAGTTTTATTAGTATTTTAGACTTTTACTAATGTAACAACTGTTTTCCAGAAGGCTAAAACCTATGAAACTCTGAGAAAAAGATAGTTTGATGGTAGTTATGGTTTTATGTGGTATTATTCATCGCGTATTTTGTTTTGAGAATTGATACCTGAGATGAAGTGGTGAGAAAACATGAGACAATTTTGTTCTAATGCAAGTCTTATCAGCGAGCCCGTTATTAGAAAAGTTCCGCGTCTCTTAGGATACTTTTTGAATGTTATGCAAAGGTGACTTTTTCGCAGCTTTTGTAGTAATTACTTAAAGACCGTGCTGATTTAAATCATACCATTGTTGGCTGTGTACATTGGATAGTTGAAATCGAGAAAAATACCTTAAGCCCGAACTAGCCGGAGTAGCCTAAATTGCCACTAATCGTGTAATTTAGTACGTTGGATTGGCTTACTTCAAGAGGTCGAGTGTTATTTATAATGTTATTATTCCTAACGATTATGCCATCTCCAGCTAGCAGGTTTATGCCGATGGTGCAGTTGCTAATTGTGTTTCCTTCTATGAGTATATTTTTGGATTTGAGTGGGTTTCCATCCCAGTTAACATGGTCAGGAACCATTATTCTAACGTATATTCCCCATTGAGAACCAAAGACGATGTTATTGGTTACATTGACGTTTTCGCTTATTCCTGTAAATCTGTTGTGGACTGGGTTGCTTTCTACTTCTATTCCTCCTTCGGCGCCTTCTATGCATCCGAATACTGTGTTTTGTGTTACGGTAACGTTTATGCCTGAAGCAACTCCTATTGCGTTGTGTGCTGATAAGGTCTGGTTAACCGTATTATTAGCAACAATAATGTTACTAGATAACCCATAAATGGCAATACCGTTGTAGGCTCCAACTCCCGCAGTTACGTTGTTACCTATGACAAAAACCCTGTCGAAAGGCACTTTGAGTTCCGCAGTTCCACCCATAACTAATATGCCATATGTTCGGTTAGGAAAATTTATCAATTTATTGTTCTGAATCCAGATGTCGCTTGATGAAACAGTGGTGTAGCCGCCGTCAAATAGTGGTCTATTTTCAGCCACATTTTCTTCAATATGAACATTTGTAATTCCGCCAGCCACCGATACAAGGGCATAAGCTGATTGCTCATTTGAGTAACAATTCTTAACATATGTGTCAGAACCAGCAATTTGAATAGGGTGAGAATTTGTAACATTTATGAAGGTCAAATTTTGTATTTCAACTTGGTTTCCTTGGGTTAACAGTGCATTGTTTTTTGCAAGGTCATTTTTTATTGTTACGTTTTGAATGGAGACGTTTTTTGCACCTGCATAGATCACGAAAGCGTTGCGATCCCCCAAGTTGGTAGCATCCATAATTAAGTTTCTTATAGTTACGTTTTCTGCGTTTTTGGCTACATTCAAGCGTTTGGATTCTAAGTGAAGCGTTATGTTTGGATTGACGCCTGAAAAGATGATGTTGCTGGTGATTTGCACATCTTTAGTTAAAATATTGGCATCTGATTGAAGTGTGATTTCTCCGCCACTGGGGCCTAAAGCCTTAATGGCGGATTGTATGCTTTCGCTTTCATTAAGAAATATAGGTGCTTGTGGTGTGGGTTCAACAATATTTATGTTGTCATTAATGTTGTTAGTGGTCGAAACTATTTTGTTGGTAACGGGGATTATGGTTTCTGAATGGGGGGTTGGTTTTGGGGTGGGTAACAAAATGGTTTGTGATGAGTTATTGGATACATAGTCGTTGTTGCTGGTTGTTATGTTTGTGTTGTCTGGATTTTGCTGCACTGTTCCATTAATTGAAATTGGAGGTGCTAAAAAGGCGGATATGCTATTTGACGAGAGGGGTATGATACCTATGCTTATGATAGCAATTGTTACTATGATTGCTACAAGTTTCCACTTGTATGTAAAAGGAATTAGATACTCCTCCCTTCTCCATATTAATTATTAGGTTTGTGTCATTTAAAGATGAACTAATCTGAAGCCTTATTGAACACTAAGCAATCTACATCTAATTCCAAGTATGAATTTTACATAAAAAAGTGGACAGAATCGTTTTTTCCGACTCCAACCAATCGATTTGCTCAATTATTGGAAGCATTGGAAAAGATGGCAAATGGCATTCAAGACGCCATAAGTCGCCCAAACTTGGAAATGGTGGAGTCGTTGGCTGTGATTTTAATGTCTGGAGAGAAAAAATACATTTAAAATGGTGGGGTGCTCGAATAGCTCTCCAAAATACGTCGATGGTTTGGATTATAGCATTACTGTTCGGCTGGATAAGTAGTGCTTCAAAATAAACCTAATCATGTTGACTATTGATATCTAAGTAGGAAAGGATTTGCCATTGCCTTCAATTTGGAAAATAAATGAGGCGGACGATGAGCATAACCTTATTTTTTCCAAAAAGAGAGAGAATAGCTTCCCTCTTGTCTTGGAAGAAAAATGCTCTCAGACACATCTTTAAGTTCAAAATCTAGAAGCCCTTCCTTATAATGCTCAAGGCGCGTTTGTTTAAGAACGCCATGCTGTCCCTTCGCAGAGGCTACCTCCTTTCCATTCATGGCTTCATGTAAGAAAGCATAGTGCGCTTGCTTGTTTACGAACTTAAGGTAGTTAAGAACTATGTCTGGCTCCATCTCTTGAAAGCTTGCACTATTCCAGAACAAGTCATATTTGAAGTCGGCTAGTTCAGGCAGTTTCCAGTTTCCAAAAACGAAAATCTTGTTACCATTCGGTTTTGGAGCAATGGTCATTTTTCGTGTCTGTCTATAAGATATTACAGAATCAGAAAACAGGGCAGACAAATATTGCTGACAAACATATAATTGCGGTGCAATATCAAAAACATAGAAACTCAGGTGAGGATGAAGCTTTTTTATGACTTCAACCTGTTTCCCAGAACCGCTTCCGATCTCCATAACCGACTGAATAGAATCAAAATTAATGAATTGGCAGCAATAAGCATACTGAAGATAGTAATAAAGCAATGAAGTTGTGTAGAGGCGACCTTCAATCGTAAAAATGTCTTCAGGATTACCGACGGTCGAAGCTTCAAACTTTGCTAACGGTTTCGCTCCGCATTTAGCCCCGTAGACATTAGCAAAATTGTAGCAAAGCTTTCTTACATCTTGAAGATCAACGCCTGCATAGACTAAAGAAACGAGCCGAGAAAACTTTCTGAGTATTGACGATTTTAAAAATTGGTCCGTTAGTCTTGAATAAGGCGTTACGACGTCAATGGCCCCAAACGAACTTAGCACACTCATTCGCTTGTTTCTACGAAAATCATGCAATCCTTTAGAACGTAGCTGTGATAGGAATACTCTTTCGTACAATTCCCAATAATTTGTAGGCTTGTAAAATTCAGGAGCTGCATACATATCAGAAGTCATTAAATCTAGCAATTCTAAATCGTCTTTAACTTGCGAAACTTGCGACACTATATGCTATCCTCATCCGAGGGTATGAACCGTCGATATATAATAATATTTACTCAATTTTCGTTGACAGAGAAGATCATAGGACAGTTTGCACAATCGGGATACAGTTACCGTTTTCCTAATAATGGGTTGCTGTTTGTCCCCTCTTTGGTGTGTCAACCGCAAGCCAATAAATTAGGGGGTCCCAGCTTGCGAGGGGTGTACTCATTTTGGCGAGGATTGACGGGGCATATGACCAAAACCCACATTTGCGCCAAACCCATTGTTCGGCTAAATTATGGACATGAATGGGTTTTCAGTGGCTTTGTCAGGAGCTTCCGTAAAATTATTGATATCTATGCTTTTATGAAACAATCACCCGACACACCTAAGAAGCATAAGCCTTTCAAAAGAGCGATTCAAGTATGGAATAATAAAATAAAGAATTGGTTTTTTCATGAAAACAGCTGTCAACTTGCTAATAAAATGTTAAAGTCTCAAAAACAAGAATGTAGGCTAATCGAGAAATAAGTAAACGTAATTAATTGAATTTGTATATATTCAATTTGTTTGTTGTTGAGATACCAATTTAGCTCGTGTTGAGTTGAAAATTAAGTGTTGATCCTTTTAGCATTAGGAAATTTCTTACTGCAAGTTTAGGGTTGCAGTCCACATGACATATTGCGGTGTAGTAACTTCAGTTCCATTCCTATAGACCATTGCAAGGTAAAATCGTGTAGTTTCGATCTGATAAGCCCAAGCATTGATAACTTGACCATTTCCAGTAACTGACACTTGAACTATGGGGTTGCTAGGAAAAGTGTTGCCGAATTCAACCCAACTGCTGCTGGCAACTAAGTTTGAATTAGAATATTGCATTATGCGGCCGGTATTCGCAGTCCCGACATAATTGACTTTAACAGCGCCAGAAGGACTTATGTTTCCATCAACTTCGCAGCCTATAGCTGTGGCGATTATTGTGAAGGTAACAGAGGCACCGGTGATGTAGTTGTTGGTGAAGACTGTATAGGTTGGTAATGTTAAGGCTGTATCTACAACTATGGCAAACTTGTTTTCCTTAAAGATATTTCCCCATGGCTTAGTTTCAGCTGATAATTCAGTTGTAAAAATAATTAAGGTCGCAGTGATATTGTTTGGCGAAGGCTCAAAGTAGCATTTAGAGAATGTGTTGCCTTCTGGAACTAATCCGGGATTTATTGTGCATAGCCAGACTTGTCCGTTGCAGTTATTTTCGATTTCTGTGCCTTCGAAGATTTCGTTTGAGACAGAACCTAAGATTACAATTCCCCATTGTAGGTTTGCGACTATTGAACCGCCGTAGAATGTGTTGTGGGCAACTGTGCAATCACCTGAATCTCGTCTAATGTAAACACCGACATTATTGTCGTGGCTCACTAAGCTGTAGAAGTTATTGAATATGGTTGCTCCAGAATCTGAGGATTGTATGTATAATCCCACGTTATAGTTTTGGATGATTAGGTTGTAGCTTACGAATCTTGAGGCAGAGCTTAGAGTTAGACCGTTGTTAGCGTATCCAGTTCCGATTAATTGTAGGTTGCTGACTTCTTGATGGAAGCTTTCACTCGTGTTGGAAACAGTTATGCCTTCTGTAAATTGCAGTATTGTTCCTAGCCCCTCGCCGATTAGTCTGACGTTTGGGGATGAGATGTTTAGGGATGTGCCTATGTAGGTGCCTTTCTTTACAAACACTATTCCTTCCCCTTGGGAACATACTGCTGAGAATACGTAGCTAGCGTCGGTTGAATTGAAAGCGACAGTGCCATCGGTACCGTTCTTTGCATAATAGTTGCTTGCCGCATCTGTATAGATCAGGTAGCTGTAGGGTTGCTGTGGATTGTTTTCAATTGTGTCATTGCTGATGATATCATTGACTGCTATACCCTGTGCTATCGGCTCAGCGGCAAGGTTATAATGAGGCTCACTTAGCAGAATTTCTCTTTGAGCATTAACGAGTATATCAAAAGATAGAAAGCATACTGCAAAAAGAATTATGAATCGTTTAAAGCTAAGGTTTCTTTTCCCTATCAATTTGGTGCCTCTTTTAAGTGTGAACAAATCTAGAAGCATCGTTTATATTAAGACTTGTTAATGCATGATCAATAGTAAGAATATAGGGTATCAATGATATATGTGGCTGTTTTAACAAATAATATTGAAAATTTAGAGTTCCTATGGATATATTGTCATAGATTAAACAAAAAGTTAGTGTTTATGCTCGAATAGGTAGCATGAAACGAAAAGAATTTGAAGATTACGTCCAAATCATGCTAACCTACAAAGATGGGAAAAGTGCCTTCATAGAATCTAACTGGCTCACACCCTACAAAATACGCAACCTTATTGTTACCGGAAGCGATGCAATTATGCGGCTAGATTATCTAACGCAGGAGTTGTGGATTGAAAACGGAACAAGAAAGCCGACAACCCAGATACCCTATTGAGGAACCTTTAAAACTTGAATTACGACATTTCGCAAAATGCGTAACTGAAAAGATTCAACCACGAGTAACAGGATTAGACGGCGTAAAAGCCTTAGAGGTAGTTGAAGCTGCAATAAAATCATCAGAAAAAAACAGAGTAATAGAACTAAAATAATGTCTATATTTGGAGGATTAAAAATTGATTCCGATTAATGTTCCTAAAATTGGCCAAGAAGAAATTGACGCCGTCGTTAAAGTTATGCAAAGCGGCATACTTACTACTGGTTTGGGTGCAGGACCTAAAGTAATTGAATTCGAGAAAAACTACGCCGCATTCGCAGGTGTTAAACACGCCATAGCCGTTAACACAGGAACCGCTGCTCTCCATGCTGCTCTTTTGGCTGCAGGAGTTAAAGCCGGCGACGAAATAATATTGCCCGCTTTCACATTTGTAGCTACAGCTGAAGCTGTTGTGATGACCGGTGCCAAACCAGTCTTCGCTGACATCGACCCTATAACCTACACCTTAAGTCCAAATTCTGCAGAAAAAGCAGTAACAGAAAAAACTAAGGGCATAATTCCTGTAGACCTCTACGGGTTACCCGCCGATACCTTGTCTATAAAGGAAATCGCAACTAAACAAAACTTTATAATCATCGAAGACTGCGCGCAGTCCCATGGTGCGACCTACCATGGCAAACCCGCAGGCGCCACAGCCGACCTTGCCTGCTGGAGTCTCTACGCTGCCAAAAACATCGGTACTGGCGAAGGCGGAGTAGTAACCACGGACAATGATGAGCTTGCAGAGAAAGTTCGAATGGTAAGAACACACGGCGAAAAAGTCAAGTATAACTCACTAATGCTGGGCACAAACTATCGCATGACCGAAATCCAAGCCGCTATAGGCGTGATACAGCTAAAAAGATTGCCAGAGTTTCTTGCTAAACGCAGCACAAAACGCAAAACGACTAAACAATCTGTCTGAAAAAAACAGATAAACTAATTCTGCCACCTCAGTTAAGCGACCGAACCCCAAGCTACTATCTATATACGGTGAGAATCAAAGATGCAACCGAAGATACAAAGAAATAAAATAATCAAACAAATGCATGATAAAGGCATAGGCGCCGATGCATATTACCCTACACCGATCCACCAAATGCCCTACTACAAACAAACCTTCGGAGAATATAATTTACCTGAAACAGAAAAAGCAGCCAAACAAGTACTCTCCCTGCCAATTCACCCAGGCGTCACCGAAGAACAAATAGACAACATAGCCCAAACATTGCTAAATCTGCTATAATAACGCCGGAGTCATGCATGCTAATCTCTTTCAACTTCAAAGAGGAAACCGCAAGCCCAAAACACGTTTTCATCGCCAACAATTTTTGCGGCATTCTCGAGTTAGTCATGACTATGATAGTATTAATATTTTGAAATGTGATTCAACTTTAACCTTTCGTTACTTGGTTTTTAGTTTTTCTCGATAAAGATATTGTGCCAGATGCAATTTTTTGGGTTTGAAGGTGCAATTATTTATTAAAAACGGCATTATTATTAGCCTACTCAAAATTGTAACGGTGAAATGTTTAAGATGAAAATTTCTATTATTTTGGGCACTAGACCTGAAATAGTAAAATTTTCTCCAATAATTCGTGAATGTAACAGGTTGAGTTCAGATTTTTTTATTTTACATACAGGACAGCATTACTCGTATAATATGGATAGAGTCTTCTTTGAGCAGCTTAATCTGCCAATCGCAAAGTACAATCTTGATGTAGGTTCAGGAAGTCATGGGCAACAAACAGGTAAGATGCTTGACGGCATAGAAGGAATCTTGCTAAAAGAATCTCCCGACGTTGTGCTGGTTGAAGGTGACACGAATACAGTTTTAGCTGGTGCGTTAGCAGCAGTAAAGCTTGGAATCAAAGTTGGGCACGTCGAAGCTGGATTGCGTAGTTATGACCGGACTATGCCTGAGGAGGTTAACAGGGTTTTGGCTGATCATGCTTCGGATTTCTTGTTTGCTCCAACTCCAAAATCGCGGGAAATTCTTCTTCATGAAGGTATTGATGAAGACAAGGTTTTTCTGGTAGGAAACACCGTTGTTGATGCGCTATATCAAAATTTAGAAATAGCCCAATCAAAGAGCCAAATTTTTGATTCTTTGGGCGTTGAAAGTTACCGGTACATGCTTGCTACGGCTCACAGACAGGAAAATGTTGATGACAAGAAGAAGTTCTCGGGGCTTATTTGTGGTCTGCAGAAAGTTCAGAGTGAATTTAAGCTTCCGTTGATTTATCCTATTCATCCTAGGGCAAGAAAGCAACTGGACGCGTTCGGAATAGATTCTGGAGGCATTACGTTGGTTGAACCTTTAGATTATTTGGCTTTCCTGCAGCTTGAAAGCAAAGCAAGACTTGTTTTAACTGACTCGGGTGGGGTGCAAGAAGAAACCTGTATTCTGGGTGTTCCATGTGTTACTTTGAGGGATAATACTGAAAGGCCTGAAACGGTGGAAGTTGGCGGTAACGTTCTTGCGGGTACTGATCCTGAAAGAATTCTTGAGGCATCAAAAAAGAGTCTTCATAATAAGAAAAATTGGACTAATCCATTTGGCGACGGTACAACTGGTAAAAAAATAGTTAAAATACTGGAAAGAAAACTCGCTAAATAAAAAAGAGCCACAAATAAATCCCGTTAACTGTTTCAAGAATTTTATTTAAACAATAGAAAGTAGTTGTGCCGTCATCATTCTCCTGGCATGAGGTTGGCGAGCACCTAAACCTGACTATGCTTATCTCATTTTGCGGCAACCAACCTTCCTCCGTTCTTGCCTTCGGCAGACGGAACGTGACATTTGCAGACGCAACCAAAAAGCCCTGCAAAGCCTGTGAAGCAAAAGCAACCCAAAACAAGCTATGCAAAAATTTTTGCAGCAAAGTTGTCTCGTCTTCTTCTATTAAGCTACTTGATCAAACCTTATTGCGAAGGTTTGTAAAATGACAATCGAGAGAGTTCTCCTAAGGACCTATCTGGACTTATTTCAATTGAATACTCTCTATACCTTACTACTTTAATCAAGTCGATGTATTCTAGAAAAAGAATAGAGACTGACCACAGAACTTAGATGACTCACAATAAACTAGAGTGGAGCTAGCCAAACCTCGGCTACATTATTATCAAGATTGGGCTTGCCGTCTTTGAATATGGTGATTGTTAGCTTGGGCATTACTATTCTTCCGTCTTTGCTTATTCTGGATAGAAAACTCTGGGGAAACTGCCACACTCCAAGGATGCTTACGGTTACTTGTAAGATTTGAGTTGGTTCTAGTTTGTAGTGCCATCTGACGTATTTTTGGAACCTGCACTCGATTGCCCCTCTGGAGCCATATTTTGAAGGAGACGCGTTCAGTTGAAGGCAACTACAATAGTCCTCCGCCAGTATCAGCCTTTGTCAGCCGAACCCTGACGTATACAGACGCAACCAAAGAGATCTCCAGAGCCTGTTCAACAAAACCAACCCAAACCAGACTCAACGCTGCACACAAAAAACACCCGTTCTTCTCCTATGAAAGAAGACCGGACGAAGGTCGACCCAAACAGACCCCTACCTAACCATCTCACCTCATTTCTTTCTCATATTAGAAAAAACCTTTACATCCCGTCTTCTAATGGAGACAATTTCTATTAGAAAGTTACATAAAGTTCTTAATTTATTTGGCTGTTTCTGTCTTGCACAACCAACTCACACCAACATCTCTACAAATCCACAAACAATTAAACTAACATACCTGTTAAGCCAAAACCCCCTTCACCCAACCAAACAGCAAAAAAACAAACCAGAACCCAAGAAGCAACCAGAAGTCTTACCAATAAGAAGTCGTGGGCAAACCCGCGACCCCAGAAAGAAGTTTCTTTAAGGTTTTTTGTTTAACCTCAAGGAAACCAAAAGTGATAAACGGTACATCACAAACAACAGTTAATCCATAAGGTACAGACGGCTAGGAAGGAAGCATTATTAAAGCTGCAGAGATGGCAAGGGTTTCAGCTAAAGGAGGCTTCCATGTTTTATGGGGATTAGTTGCTTCAACAGTCATCTCAGCAGTAGGCACAATAATCATAGCTAACCTTCTAGGTCCAGCCAACTATGGTTTATACACAATAGCTCTTGCCGCGCCAAACCTAATCGCTGCATTTCGTGACTGGGGAATCACCACAGCCATGGTAAAATATTCAGCACAGTACAACAGTGAAAATGACGTTGCAAAGATACGAAGCGTTTTCGTATCTGCTTTAGTGTTCGAGATAATTTTAGGTCTATCGCTTTCCATCCTATCTTTTGCTCTCTCAGGCTTTTTAGCAACAACTCTTAACCGTCCTTCAATAACTCCACTGATTCAAATCGCTTCATTTTTTATTTTGGCCAATGCACTGGTAACTGTTGCGACTTCGGCTTTCACAGGAATGGAAACCATGCACCTCAACAGCATAATGTTGATTATTCAGTCGCTAGTTAAAACCGGTGTCATAGTAACGCTTGTTCTCCTAGGTTTCGGAGCTCTTGGTGCAGTTACTGGTTTCACAATCTCTGTCCTCGTTGCAGGAATAACTGGTGTTGTCCTAACATGGACCATATACAAATCCTTGCCTAAACCAGTTAATAGCAAACTAGAAATTATGACGAGCACCAAAACCTTGCTCAAATATGGTTTTCCAGTATCAATAGGGAGCATCCTTGCGGGATTTTTAACTCAATTCTACACCTACATAATGGCAATCTTTGTAACTAACAACGCCATAATTGGCAATTATAACGTAGCCCAAAACTTTGTAGTCTTAATAACTTTCTTTGCCATTCCCGTAACAACAATGATGTTCCCAGCATTCTCCAAACTAAACCCAAAGAAAGACAATGAACTGCTAAAAAACGTTTTTCAATACTCAGTAAAATACGCCGCCTTAGTTGTTGTACCCGTAACGGCTATGATTATTGTTCTTGCGCAGCCTGCAATTGGCACAATATTCCAGAATAAATATTCTGAAGCGCCCTTATTTTTAGCTTTACTGTCAATCACATATTTTTATTCTGCTTTGGGAAATCTAAGTATATCCAACTTAATAGTCGCACAAGGATACACAAAATATAACCTGAAGTTAACCATTCTAACCGTCACAATTGGTTTTCCTTTAAGTTTTGTGTTGATATCTCAATTTGGCGTACTTGGTCTAATCATTTGTTCGTTAATAGTTGGTTTTCCAAGCTTAATATTGAGTTTGCGCTTTATCAAAAGTCATTTTGGAGTATCAGTTGATTGGGTTTCTTCTACCAAGATCCTCTTATCATCAATAGCTGCAGCCATTTTAACATACGTAATCCTTTCTCAACTTGCATTTTCGAATCTACTGCAACTAATAATTGGTGTATTTGTCTTCTCAGCAATTTTTGTCGTTGTAGCAATTCTTACTAAAACCATTAACAGAGTAGACGTTAATAATCTTCGAGAAATCATTAATGGGCTTGGCGCTATACGAAAAATCTTTAGTCCACTATTAACTTTGGTTGTGAAATTAATGGATCTTCTTCACGCATGAACATCTAATATTAAGCGTAAGCCAGAGGAGTTTAAGCAACAATAACTTGGTCTTCGGAAAAGTTACGATTCACTAGCCTTGCAGCAGTGTTGGTTGTTTTTTTACTCAGGATTCTAAACTTCCCAC
Source organism: Candidatus Bathyarchaeota archaeon (assembly GCA_963831865.1). GTDB lineage: Archaea > Thermoproteota > Bathyarchaeia > Bathyarchaeales > Bathycorpusculaceae > Bathycorpusculum. The sequence goes on from CAWHSP010000018.1 coordinate 67,552, forward strand.
AGTATCGTCCACCAATATTTCTACATGTATAACTTGAGTTTGAAAAGAGGTTACATGAACGGCTGAATTTGCATTTCTTTCCGTATGCTCGAAGAGAAGATAAAATATTTAGATCATGTTTTTCCATATCTTTCCCTTGAAGGAACCAATCCTTAACTTTTCATTTCTTATTCTTTTTAAAAAAAATTTGTGATTGTGCTAGATCAATCACAACTGCATAAACTTATTTAAGAGATGTTAAGGTATAAATAGAAATCGTAAAAAGGTATTAACATGAAAGCACTCGTTCTAAGTGGCGGCAAAGGGACACGACTTAGGCCTTTAACTTTCACGTGCGCTAAACAGCTTATTCCAGTTGCTAACAAGCCTATATTGGGGTATGTTCTTGACCAGGTGGCGGCAACCCGCATAAAAAAGGTAGGCATTATAACTGCGCCAGAAACTGGCCAATTTGTTAAAGATTATGTTTGTAGTGGTTCATCTTGGAATCTTGATGTTTCATATATCCCTCAGGAACCACTCGGTTTAGCCCATGCTGTTAAGACTGCCCACCGATTTTTAGGGCAGGATTCTTTTGTTATGTGTTTAGGTGACAACGTCACTGGTCAAGGATTGAACTTATTTGTCAAGAAATTTAAGAATGAGCATCTTGACGCACTTATTATTCTCAAAGAAGTTGAAAACCCCTCAAGTTTTGGAATAGCTCAACTTGATGAAAAAGGCAATATTATTCGGTTGGTTGAGAAACCTAAAACTCCCATGGGTAACCTTGCAATTATCGGCACTTACCTCTTCTCAAATAAAGTCCATCAAGCTATAGAAAAGATAAAACCTTCTGGGCGCGGGGAACTGGAAATTACTGATGCCATCCAAGAAATGATAAATATGGGCTTTTCAGTAAAAGCTGAAATCCTAAATTCATGGTGGCTTGATACCGGCAAGAAGGACGATATTTTATGTGCAAACGCAAAAATATTGGATGAGTACATTGAGAATGACGTTAGAGCAAAGGTAACAAACAGCACTGTAGATGGTCGGGTTAAAGCAGCAGCGGATGCAAAAATAGTGAATAGTACAATCAGAGGACCATGTATAATCGGTAAGAACGTCTTGATTGAAAACTCTTACATTGGACCTTACACAAGCATTGGAGATGGTTCAGAAATAATTAATTCAAACATTGAATACTGCGTTATACAAGAAAAAGTTACCATTAAAGATGTAGAGAGATTAGAAGACAGCTTGATTGGAAAAAACGCGTCAGTTACGAGAAATCAAAGGAATAGAACAATAAAGTTGCATATTGGCGACTACTCGGAAGTGCAAGTTTAACCCAAGAACATGACAACTATTATAAATATTTTTAAAACATATATTTTGGAAGCAACCAAGGGATACGAATGCTAAAAGGCGTAAAAATAAAGTCAATCAATCGTTTTCCAGACGAGAGAGGCTTCTTTTGCGAAGCTATGCGCAGAGATTGGAAAGACTTGTTTGACGAAGACATAATCGCCCAAGCAAACTTTTCATTCACATATCCCAACATCATTCGCGCTTGGCATAGACACCTTAGAGGACAAGTAGATTATTTTTTGGCGCTAAAAGGGGCGATAAAAATTTGCGCGTTTGATGACAAAACAGAGGAAGTTAATGAGGTCGTGTCAAGCGCTTTAAACCTGCAAATTGTCCGCGTCCCAGGTCACTACTGGCATGGCTTTAAGGCTCTTGGTGATGAACCAGCAATGCTATTATACTTTACCACTAACTTGTATGACTATGCTAACCCCGATGAAGAACGTAGGCCATGGAATGACCCTGCCATTGTTCCTAAATCTATAAATGGCAAGAAGGATGACATTCGTGTTGGTAAACCTTGGGATTGGAATTGTCTACCTAACAAGTGATGAAATATGAAAGTGTTAGTTACTGGTGGTTTAGGATTTATTGGAAGCAATTTCTGCAAGTATATGTTATCAGAGTATCCTGATTGCGAGTTCATCAATATTGACAAAGTGGGTATAGGCGCTAACCCTGCTAATCTTCACGAGGTTGAAAACGACAAACGATATACATTTATTAAAGGCGACATTTGCAATCCACAACTTGTAAACAGACTTATTCATCAAGTCGACGCAGTAGTTAATATTGCGGCAGAAACTCACGTAGACAGGAGTATTGCTGATCCCAACGTTTTTTTGCAGAATAACACGGTCGGTACTTTTACGCTCTTAGAAGCCATTCGCAAGCATAATCATAAAGCTAGGCTCCTGCAAGTGTCAACCGACGAGGTTTACGGCGAGGCACTTGAAGGCTCATTTACAGAAAATGAACCGCCTAAGCCGTCTAATCCTTACTCAGCCTCCAAAGCGGCCGCTGACATGTTTGCCTTATCCTACTACAAAACATTTGGCTTGAATGTATGTATAACACGATGCACAAACAATTTTGGCCCATATCAGCTTCCAGAAAAGTTAATTCCTAAAACCATTATCCGCGCACTTAGGGACCTTCCGATACCCATTTATGGTTCAGGCGAGAACATCCGCGACTGGATTTATGTTCAAGACCACTGCGAAGCAATTGCAACGGTTCTTGAAAAAGGAAAAGCTGGGGAAATCTACAATGTCTCAGCTGGAAATGAAATAGCAAACATCGATATTGCCAAAAAGATAATTACTCAACTTAAGAAACCTGAAAGCTTGATCACATTTGTGGAAGATCGCCCCGGACATGATACAAGGTACAGTTTAGATTCCTCAAAAATCAAGTCCACATTAGGTTGGAAGCCAAAGTGCAATTTAGAGCAATCGTTAGAGTCAACGATTCAGTGGTACCTTGATAATGAACATTGGTGGACGCCATTTGCCACTGAAGTGATTTTGCATCCGACGCCTTGGAAACTGGGTGGGCTTCACTGAAGCTCTTAATCACAGGTGCAAGTGGACTTTACGGCTCAAAATTAGCCCACATGGCGCTTACTAAGAACTTCGAAGTTTACTCTTCGGACATTCAAAGCTTGTCGGTTTATGGCAACTTCGTTAAAATGGATATTTCCGATAATATACTTGTTCAAGAGATATTCAAAAAAATAAAGCCTGATATAGTAGTTCACGCTGCGACGCTTACCGATGTTGACAAGTGTGAGCTGAACAAGGAACTTGCTTGGAAAATCAATGTTGAGGGCACAAGAAACATAGTAGAAGCAGCCAAAGCTGCAGGTTCCTTTCTGATTTATATTTCCACAGACTACGTTTTTAACGGCGAAAAAGGCAACTACAAAGAATCGGATAAACCTGAGCCAATCAACTACTACGGAATTACCAAGCTGAGAGCTGAAGAAATGGTCCGAACTCAGGGCGAATATTTCATTGCCCGCCCAAGCGTAATTTATGGTTCAACCCCTGCTGCAGGGAAAGTGAATTTTGGTCTCTGGGTTATTGAAACTCTCAGAAACCTGAAGCACATCGAAATTGTGACTGATCAATGGAACACCCCTACATTGAATACTAATCTTGCTGAAATGACTTTAGAAGTTATTGAACGAAGGCTAACTGGAACGTATCATTTGTGTGGCGCTACACGAGTCAGCAGATTGGAGTTTGCACAATTAATCGCTGACACATTTGGTTTGGACAAAAGTCTAATTAACCCAGCTTTGTCGTCACAGTTTACTTGGCCAGCTAAACGTCCCATGGACTCGTCGCTTGACACATCAAAAGCTCAACAGACTCTACAGAATAAGCCGCTTGCAATGGACAAAGCATTAGAGCGCTTGAAACTTGAACTTTCAAACAAAAAACAATAATCTAAGTATTTTCACAACTTTAATTTTGGTTTTTTCCAAATTTTTTGCACAGGGACTATTGAGTTTGTAACTAAGCATTTTGGAAAAATGAGTCAAAATCAGTCCATAGAAGTCATAAATAGTCATTTGTAGTCGAAATCAGTCAAATCTAGTCGCAGCCTGCAATCAATTCAAACCCCCGACTAAAAAAGCAACCCAAAACACAAACCAAAAAAATTGCCCGAAAATGCAATGCCCTCCACTTTACCTTAGGATAGACACAAGTATTATGTGTGAGCTCTGTTATCTTCTGGCTGATGAAACAGACCAACATTAAGCAGATAGCAAGACAACGTATACAAATACTCTTTGGGCAAGCAAAGACGATCTTTAAAACAAATCCCAAATTAGCTACACAATATGTCAAATCTGCAAGACGAATTGCCATGGCAGCAAAAATACGCTTACCCCTTGAATTCAAACGGCAAACCTGCAAAAACTGCAATGCACTACTAGTCCACGGTTCTAATTGTCGGGTTAGGATAAAGCAGAAAAGGGAGCCTCATGTTGTAATAACCTGCTTAAACTGCGGCAATCAAACCCGCATAATGTTAGAAAAGAAAAAGGAGCAAAAAGAACTTGAGCAAGATAACAACTCGAATGAAGCGTCACGTTAGGCACTTATTAAAAGATGAGAATCCAACCATTTGGGTCGGTAAGGATGGTTTGGCTTCCCAGTTGGTAAGTGAAATTGAGAAGCAATTGCAGAAAAACAAGATGGTTAAGATAAAAATTTTGCCAGCAGCTTTGCTTGGTGATAATACTGCTCAATTGATAGCGGCTGAAGCGGCTGAACAAACGAATGCTGCTTTGGTTGAAGTTAGAGGTCATGTGTTCATTCTTTTCAGGAAGCGCAAGACTGAATCTGAAGCTGAACCCAAAATTTAGCAAAAAGCAGACTGAGTATTGGTTTTGTTTAAATGCATGCTTCGTACTTACCGCATTCGGGGTAGAAATGACAATAGAATAATTACATTAACTGAACTCTCTTCTTTAGCTTTTTCAACGGTGTAATATTTATATTGGGCTTCATTGTTTTAGTGCAAGGAAAAACAAAGGATAAGAATAATCTTGACTACCCCACATGATGTTCCAGCTTCAAAATTCATAGACCGTTTAGCCAGATATCTCAAAGAAAACGTTGATGAGGTTCAGCCTCTTCCATGGGCCGCTTTTGCTAAAACAGGTAATCACGTTGAAAAACAGCCTCAGAACCCAAACTGGTGGTATACTCGGAGTGCATCTGTGCTTCGAAAAGTTTACGTTCACGGTCCTATTGGCTTAGAAAAACTGCGTGCAGATTATGGTGGGCGAAAAAATAATGGGGTTAAAAAGGATCATGTTGTTAAAGCTGGCGGAAGTAATATCCGCAAGATTCTTCAGCAACTGGAGACTGCTGGTTTAGTTCAAACTACAAAGCCTCAAGGACGAAAGATGACGCCAAAAGGTCGGAAGCTTCTTCAAGAAGTTGCTGGAGATTTGCTTAAGGAAATAGTGAAAACTGTTCCCGAGCTCAAGAAATATCAAGGCGAATAGTAGCAATGTCAGATGACGAGCTTGACCAAATCCGTAAACGCAAACTCTCGTCGCTACAGCAAAGAGTCGGTGACGAGCAAAGACAAGGTCAGGCAGAACAGCAACTAGAAGCTCAAAAACAGGCGTTTCTTAATAAAATAATGACGCCTGAAGCTCGGCAAAGGCTAAATAACCTGAAGATGGTTAAAGCTGAGTTTTCTGAGCAGATAGAAATGCAGCTGATTGAATTGGCACAAACCGGCAAGTTGCCGATTCCATTGTCAGATGCTCATCTTAAGCAAATATTAATTCAGCTTCAATCACGGAAGCGAGAAACAACAATTAGAAGGATATGAAAAGAATGGCGAGAGTAAAACCTACAGCAAAAAAACTTCGGCTAGCTAAAGCTGGGAAAGAAGCAGCAGGTGTTCCAACGTGGGTTATTGCCCGAACTGACGGCAAAGTTAGGAATAACCCTAAACAAAGACGAAACTGGCGAACCAGGAAAATTAAGGCATAGGAGAAGGTAAGTAATGGTCATAGAAGGCAAAGAAGAAGCGAAGAAAACTGAAGACGAAATAGAAATGCCAGACCTAACTGAAGAGGAAAATGTTGAAGAACATAAACCTTCAGAGGGTGCTTCAAAAGAGGAAACTCCAGCAGAAAAAGAGGAAGCCAAGCCAAAGAAAAAGAAAGAGGAAGAAGAGATAGTTGAAGAAAGAACCTACACTATTCCTTTATCAAGAGCACTGGTTAGACCGCCTAAGAAACGCGCCCCACGAGCGATGCAACTGCTTAAAATTTTCGTAACTAAACACATGAAACTTGAAATGAAAGTTTCAGAAGAAGAGGAAGAAGAAGAGTTGCCCCAGCTTATAATTAGCAAGGAAGTTAACGAGAAAATCTGGGACAAAGGCATAGAGAAACCTCCACGAAAGATTCGTGTTCGAGCCGCAAAAGACAAAGACGGCAACGTAACCGTATACTTAGCTGAAGCCCCGTAAATTTCTTAATTTCTTTTAATCTTCTCTATCATTAACTAATATCTTAACTCTTTAATTTGTTGGAATATCAATTCTTGACAAGTTTCAAGCAAAGTTTTGAATTTGTTGTTTTGGGTTGCTTTTTGGATTCAATGTTAGATTTGTGTACAAGTTCAGTTTGAGTATGTTTAAGAATTTTAACTAAGTTTGAAAAAGTCGTGGAGATAGTGCTAAATCACCAAGAAAAGCTTCGACAGTATTCATTTTTACCAGTTTTATATTACACTTGAACGAAACGAAGAGCGTTTCGCTAACGATCACCAAGTTTTAATTGTTTAGGCTGCACCACAATCTAAAAAAAGGAGTATGCATGAACTTCGCCATTAACACTCATCATCAGGAGAGCTAAATTCTTGACCGTATACTTATCCAGCATAGTCGGAAGCCCAAGCATCGGCGTCTATGCATTAGCAACAGAAAACATAGTGATCATTCCAAGAATGGTTCCCAGAGAAAAAGCCCAAGAATACGTCGACTGGCTAAAAGTCAATCTTATTTATACAGCAATCGGAGGTTCAGTTCTTGCAGGCTCATTAGTATGCGCGAACTCAAACGGAATGCTACTTCCAAGTTTTATCCGCGAAGAAGAATTAACACAAATCAAAGAAGCTTTTGAAGGGCAGATCACCATTATGGAAACAAAAAAGACAGCTTACGGTAACCTCGTTTTGGCCAACGACAAAGGAGCAATAATTGATCCACGATTTAAGCCGGCGGAAATAAAAAAAATCTCTGAAACTCTCGGCGTTGAAGTGGTGCCAACAGAAATAGCAGGGTTACCTTACGTAGGCGCCTTAGCTGTCGCAACTAACAAAGGGGTCTTAACTCATCCAATGCTAAAAGATGATGAAAGAGAAATCTTAGAAAACATCTTCAAGGTCCCAATTGACGTAGGCACAATCAACTGTGGAGTCCCCTACGTCGGAACAGGCTTACTTGCTAATTCTCATGCTGCAGTGGCTGGTTCTATGACAACAGGACCCGAGATGTTTATTATTGGGAATGCGCTGGATGTTGTGCAGGAAGATAAAAAATGAAAGCTTTCAAAGTAACCGGCGAAATCAACAAGCCAAGATTAGCAACTCTCTTCGTAAGAGAACTGTTAGCTGACAAAAGCGAGCATGCAGTTGAGAAGGTTTATGCCGAAATAGGCAGCAGACACAGAGTTAAAAGGTGCCACATAAAAATAAGTTCTGTAAAAGAAATCACTCCTGACCAAATCGAAAATCCAATCCTTAAGAAAATTGCAGCGGGGGCATAAACAATTGGCAGTTAGCAAAGCAGAAGAAGAACTTCGCAAACTCAGCATGGAAATGCGCTATCTAGAGCAAACTGCAGAAACCTTACAGCAAAGAATTAACATGGTCAATGCGGCAGTTAATGATCTAACTTATGCTAATATGACTTTGGAAGGAATTGAAAAGGAAAAAGAAAATGCTGAACTTTTGGTTCCAATAGGTGGAAGCGCTTATGTTAAAACAAGAATCTTCGATACTAACAAGGTTATTGTAGGCATAGGTGCTGGAGTATCAGTAGAGAAAAGTTTGGTTGATGCAAAAGCAACCCTAAAAGAGCGATTAGATGAACTAGAAAAAACCATGAATGTCGCTCAGCAACAATTCAGTCAGGTGGCTGAACGAATAAACTCTGGCAGAACTAGACTTGAAACTTTGCTTGCTTCAGCCAGAGAAGGGAAACCTTGAAGCGATGTTTGAGAAGCTCAAGTCAGGTTTCAAAGGATTAGTAAATAGAGTTACGACTACGGAACTTAGAACTGAAAACTTAAACCCTATTTTATCAGAATTTAGAATGAGTTTGTGTGAAAACGATGTAGCTTTTCCAGTAGCAGAAAAAATCAGCGATGACCTTGAAAAGCGCCTGGTCGGTGTTCAAGTTAAACGCCTAGAAGACCGCAAAAAAATCGTTGAAGAAAACCTCCGAACGGTTCTCCTTGAAGTTATGCTCACCAACAAACAAATTGATTTGCTTAAACTGGCAGAAGAGAAACGAAAAAACAAAGAGACATTTACCTTAATGTTTGTGGGCATCAACGGAACAGGAAAAACCACAACCATAGCCAAAGTTGCACAGTTTTTCCGAAACAAAAATTACTCTATTGTTCTTGCATGTGCTGACACTTACCGTGCTGGCTCAATTGAGCAGCTGGAGGAACATGGAAAACGTTTAGGAATGCGCGTAATCAGAAGCGATTATGGCGGTGACCCCGCTGCAGTAGCTTACGACGCTATAAGCCATGCGAAGGCCCATGGAATTAACATAGTATTGATTGACACAGCAGGAAGAATGCAGACAAATCAAAATTTAATGAATGAATTAATCAAAGTCAAACGCGTCGTTCGCCCCGACTTAACTATATTCACGGTGGACTCATTGATCGGCAACGACGCAGTCCAGCAGGCGGAAGAATTCAACAAAGCCGTCGGCATAGACGCAACAATTTTAACGAAGGTGGATGCTGACGTGAAAGGCGGTTCCGCTTTAAGCGTTACTTACGTTACCCAAAAGCCAATTCTATTCATAGGGGTAGGGCAAACTTACAAGGATTTGGAACTGTTTAACCCTGAAAAATTCGTCAACATGATATTGCGATAAAACTATGGCTCTTCTATATCCACTAATTCAAAACGTATTTTACCGGGGTAAATCCAGTAAGCTTTAATGAAATCTTCAATGCTTTGGTCAACATCTAAAACTTCAAAAAAATCTATAAAATTACTGTCTACGCCTTCAACATCCTTTGAGGTGTAAACTCTCAAATTAACCAAATACTCTTTGCCAGAAATGAGATCTTGAATCGTAATCATATCTGGCACCTCAACCGCGAATGTCAAGTTCGTTAAAACGTCTAAAACAGCCACTTTATGAGCGCTTTCATTTTTGGTTTTGACAACAACCAAGCGTTTATCAAAAACTCTAAAATTCCAATCACTATCAACATCTAAAGAGGCTGACATAGAAATTTCACAACAAATACTATACATTTTCAAGTTAAAAAACTTAAAGCACCTTGAGATTGGGTAGATCTACATGTTCCATAGAATTCTTGTGAAATTCAAGCGTTAATTTCGATAGAGCAATCTACAGAAAGCAAGTTGTTTGCAAAATTATTTGCTATCTTTTTTCCATTGGGCCGGGTCACGCAGGTTCTGAACTGGCGAATCATCCTTGTAATCAAAAGCAGCTTGAGTTTTTTGTTTGTAATTTATCTCTGCCATTTTTGCTTTACTTTCTTTTGCGCTAAGCTCTACGCTGCCTTCAAGTTTACGTATTGTTCTTCCTATTCTGCGCTGACCTTTGGTGACCGTGCATCTTCCCATTTTTGCTCACAGTTAATTAAACCTTAAAGTTAAAAAACCCTTCCGACAACTAGTTTAGCAGTGATCATTTATGAACACAAAAGTTACAACAATAAAACAAAAAGTGATTATTCCAGCCTCTCCAAAAGAAGTTTACGATGCCTATGTTGACCCGAAAAAACATAGTAAATTCACAGGCAGTAAAGCCACTGGAAAAGCAGTAGTTGGCGGCAATTTTACAGCTTGGGATGGGTACATTTTTGGCAAATACTTAGAAATTGATGATGGAAAACGAGTTGTTCAAGAATGGACTTCGACCGATTTTCCAAAAAGTGCGGAGCCATCTAAGTTAGAGCTATGTTTCAATGCAGTTCCTGGAGGAACAGAACTTGTAATGGTGCACTCTGACGTTCCAGAAGATCAGGCCGAGGATACTACTGAGGGCTGGATAGAGTGGTACTGGGACCCTCTTAAAAAGTATTTTAGCAAGAAACCAAAAGCTTAGAGCCAAAGCCAATTTAAGCCAAATTTGGAATATTCATTTTTCTATTTTCGACTTTAACACGGGCAATTTTAGGGAGTGGCATAGCATCTATTGTCAGGTTTGAATATTTTGTATTTTGGCTTTTCTAAAAAATAGCTGTTCAACGATGCTTTCAAGTGATAAAACTATAGTTTTGATCACGATTCGTGTAAAAATGTAACGGCAGTCAAGCTCAAGGTGTGGGTTTAATATGTTAAATGAATGGTTAAAACAAAATTGAATCAACTCAACTGGGTTTGTCAAACAGTTGATTTTTTAATGAGGAATTCTAAATGTTAAATTAGTAGAATGCTAATTTAACCATTATTTTGACTTAAATCTGTAAATTTGTGCAAAAATGCAATTAGAAACCTTTTTTTCCATCGCTTCCAAACACGCGTTCACAATATTATTCTTGGACATTTTTTTAATAACGGAGATTGTTTGTTTGAAAAATTGGATGAATAGTGTGGAATCAATTGTTAAAATAAACAAACGAGTAAAATAAAATAGAAATGTGTTTCATATGCGCATATTTTAAATATAAGCTCGCAGATACGTGTACAGGTTAAAAATAAACTCTTAAACAAATGTCAAATGGGGAAAGATGAAGATATGGCAGCAGGAGACATAGCATGGGTATTAACGGCAACAGCACTAGTCATGCTGATGACACCAGCACTAGGATTCTTCTACGGAGGCTCTAGTGCGGAAAAAAAACTTAGTATCAACAATTGTTCAGTGCTTCGTGATATTCGCAGTCATAAGCATAGTCTGGGCACTCTGGGGCTACAGCCTAGTCTTCGGCACCAGCATCAACGGCATAATCGGCTTCAGCCCAAGCTTGATAGGTATGAACAGCTCTAGACATACACTCTGTTAACACAGCACTTGCACCCAGACATTCCAGAACTATTATACTTCGCCTTCCAACTAAAGTTCGCTGCAATCACACCTGCCCTAATCATAGGTGCATGTGCAGAACGAATTCGATTCAAATCACTCCTCATCTTCATGGTTCTTTGGTCCACACTCATCTACGTGCCAATAGCCCACTGGGTCTGGAACCCAAACGGCTGGCTCCGAGCTTTCGGCGCCATCGACTTTGCAGGCGGCATAGTTGTACACATTTCAGCAGGACTTTCAGCATTGGCAGCAGCACTCGTAGTAGGTAGACGAAAAGGATGCGCAGTTCCATGGAGAGCTCACATGAAAACTCTAGACCAGAAGAAACATGCAATCGAGTTTAAACCAACCAACATCCCCTACGTATTGCTGGGCGCAGCTTTGCTGTGGTTTGGATGGTTTGGCTTCAACGCTGGTAGTGCATTAGCTGCAAACGACTTAGCAGTCTCAGCGCTTGTAACTACAAACTTGGCAGCAGCAGCAGCGGCCGTAAGCTGGATGCTTTCAGACTGGGTAATTAAAGGAAAACCATCCGCAGTAGGTATTGCAGTTGGCGCAGTGGTTGGATTAGTCGCAATTACGCCTGCAGCAGGCTACGTAAGCGTATCATCAGCACTAATCATCGGTTTAGCAGCAGGAATTATCTCAAACTTAGTAGCTAACTGGAGAGCAGGCAGATCACGAATCGACGATACATTAGATGTGTTTGCATGCCACGGTGTTGGCGGAATCTGGGGTTCAATCGCAACAGGACTCTTCGCCTCAGCAGCGATCAGCGTATCAGCAGACGTCCCCAGGCGTTAACGGCGCGTTGTTCGGAAACCCAGGTCAACTGGTTGCTCAGTTAGTAGCAGTTGGCGTGGTGGTGCCATTTGCTTTCTTCGGCTCCTACTTGCTGCTTAGACTGGTGAACATATTCTCACCCTTAAGAGTTAGCGAAGAAGCAGAAGACGCAGGCTTAGACCTCAGTGAACACGGCGAAGAAGCATACCATCTTGATTAGGCTGAGCGATATCTAACTAAGGCTAAAAAGCCTATTTTCTTTTTTATTGTTTCACCAATACTGATTAGCACCCTTATTTTTCCAGAACCTTTTGCATAAGTTAGCTTTAATGAGCTTATTTTTGGACGGTCTTTCAAAAAAATATTCTATTTCAATAAGTTGTTGAAAGAATGCATGCATACCAAGCGCTTCACTGCACATTTATCCAAAAATAACCTCTGTTATCAATGCGAATGCATAGTTTAAATATTAGTTTTGCCAATTTGGAAGAACAAATAAGCTATAATAAGGCTACTGAGGGAACAAGTGTGTCGGCAATTCAACCAGCAGACATTGCATGGGTTCTAACATCAACAGCCCTTGTTATGCTAATGGTTCCAGCTTTGGCTTTCTTTTACGGCGGCTTAGTTCGAAGAAAAAACCTTGTTTCAACACTCGTTCAATGCATCATCATCTTCGCAGTGGTGAGCCTTGTTTGGTTTTTTTGGGGTTACAGCTTCGTTTATGGACAAAGTATAGGCGGAATCATAGGCTTTAGCCCAAACTTATTTGGGATTAAACGGTATAACCATAAACACTATCAACCTCTTATGCACCCCAAATCCCCGAAGCATCTATTCTTTGCGTTCCAGCTAAAGTTTGCCGCAATCACTCCTGCACTTATTATAGGTGCGTGTGCAGAAAGAATCACGTTTCAAATCCTTGCTAATTTTCGTTGTTTTGTGGTCAACCCTCATTTACTCACCCATCGCCCATTGGGTATGGAACGTTAACGGTTGGCTACATGTTCTTGGCGCAGTTGATTTTGCAGGCGGCATAGTTGTGCATATAGCTGCAGGATTATCTGCGTTGGCGGCAGCGCTTGTAGTTGGCAGAAGAAAAGGCTGTGTTTACTGGAAAGATCAGACTGAAAGCCTTAGATCAGAAAGGTGCAAATAAAACGGTTCCTATGGGCAGCGAGTTTAAGCCTACAAACATTCCTTACGTAATTTTAGGCGCAGGGTTGCTTTGGTTTGGCTGGTTTGGCTTCAATGGCGGCAGTGCACTTAGCATGCAAATTGCTTGCTGTCTCTGCTGTTGTAGTTACTAACTTGGCGGCAGCAGCGGCAGCTGTAAGTTGGATGCTTATGGACTGGATAATTAAGGGAAAGCCTTCAGCAATCGGTATTGCAGTTGGTGCAGTGTGTGGTTTAGCAGCCATAACAGCAGCTTCAGGTTACGTTAGTTTTACGGCTGCAGTTATTATTGGATTAGTTGCTGGTGTAGTTTCCAACTTAGTGGCTAATTGGCGAGCTGGAAGATCAAGAATAGATGACACACTAGACGTTTTTGCCTGCCATGGAATTGGCGGCATCATCGGTGCAGTAGCAGTAGGGCTTATTCGCAACTGCTTTGGTTAATCCAGGCGTTACATGGATTATTTTATGGCAACGCCTATCTGCTTGGCGTTCAAGCGCTTGCAGTGGTAGTTGTTTCTGCCTTCGCGTTTGTTGGGTCTTACTTACTTTTGCGATTAGTAGATGTGTTTTCTCCTTTGCGTGTGAGTCCTAAAGAGGAAGAAGATGGCTTGGACCTTAGTCAACATGGAGAAGAAGCATACCACCTCGAATAATGCCATCTCTACAGCGTAACCCATGAAAGTCGAGCTTCGTAAGTGGTAATTCGCAAAAGTATATGAGATAAAACCACATATGGACAGAGCAGGGTGAGGTTGCATTAAACAGCGAACTGTTCTCTGCTTGGCTATTTTAGCTATAGTCGCTGTCTACCTTGTTAGCGTAGATTATGTTCAACCAGTTACCTCCTGTTATGGTCCATGCATCACCTCAGACATAGATAAAACTCAATATTAACCTTAACGACAACTGTCACGGTTACGGGGCAAGTATGTCCTCCAGCAGGAAAATAGGACAGTAAGAGTTGTGTTTACTAGACCTGACTACACTTTCATTGAACAATATGTTTTAACAGACCCCAAGACAGGTAATTTCACAGTCACTCAAACAGCTTGCCATGGCAGGCTACTGGAACATTTTCTCAATAAATGGGGCACTTTGCGACAGATTGTACGCTCAAGTAACTGATCCGCTGAATCCAGATGCTCCATCTCCAACCCCTGCCGTAAAATTAAACTTCAAAACTGACTATACAGTTGTTGGCGCTGGTCTGGTTCTCTTAGCCTTAGGGGCAGCTGCAGTCGTATTCGGACGTAAGAAATAAGACGATAAAAATTAGTTCACTTCGATTGCTTGTTCAAATAGGGTTGCTTTTGTCTTATTTTCTTCGGCATCTTTATTGACCATCAGAATTTGCCTGTTCCTGCAGAACAGGTTGCACCCCATGAAATTTTAATTGGAACAAATGTGTTTGGTGTGTCTATGCCTGATGGGTTGCCAGCACCCTTTTTCGCATGCTTTTATCCTTGTGGAAGAACCGTAACTTGTGCTTTATGGCAAATTCAAAGCTATATTTACCCGTTCTTTGATGTTGGTGGTGGATGGGGAGTACATTATGATTCCACAGGCATAGCAAGATTAGCAATTGTTTTGGAGTAATCATTTTAGCAGCTGTTCTTCTCGGCAGGCTCTTCTGCGGCTGGGTCTGTCCATTCGGTTTGTACATAGATTTGATGACTCGCCTACGAAAAGCATTGAGAATCAAACGCAGAAATGTTTCAGACAAGTTCAACGACCGCTTTCACCAGCTAGGTTACCTTATCTTAGCACTTATTATAATTCTCAGCGTAGTTTTTGCGTCGCAAGCAATCGCAGGTATCCAAATGGTGCCAGGAACTCCGAAAAAGGCGGATTTGTCTGGAATTATTTTTCATCTCCATTTTGCCAAGTTTGCCCCATGAAGCCATTTTGCATTTTGACTTATGTTGGTCTAGGAGATAATGCAGCCAAGCTGGGTGACTCAAACAACAACTGGACAATTTCTTCCAGTTAGGCTTCTACTTAACCTCAATCAACATAATCATTCTAATTATAGTTACGTGCAGCTGCATTTTTCTTCAGACGTTCATGGTGCAAAATCTGCCCCCTTGGCGCTTTAATGGCGGTTTTCAACAGGTTTCCCCCTTTCAAATGGATTTCAGGCGTGCACTTAAATAAGACAAGAGGAGAAATGCAAAAAATGCGGCATATGCAAACGAGTTTGCCCAACACAGGTTAAAGAGGTTTATGAGCAGAAATGCGGTGACGTAGCAAGCTCACAGTGCATTTGGTGTTTGACGGTGTGTGGAGATGTGTCCGTATGAGGATTGCTTGCAGTTCAAGTTTGCTGGAAAAACAGTTGTTAGATCAAGAAATTGGCTTAACAATTCAAATACAGCGAAAGGGTTTAGATTAATGATGGGAAGAAAATTGTTGCTGAAAAAGATTTGTTTAACGGTTTTTGTTCTGGCAAGTTTATCCTACGTAATGTTTTTAGGCAACTGCTACTTCACAGATTACTTTAACTACGATTTTTATCCTGCCAGACGGAACAGTAAGCCCATCAAATATTCCTATCCAGCGCGATGGCGACACCTACACTTTCACGGGACAATGTCTATGATCCGATTCTTGTTCAGAAAAGCAACATAACTATTGATGGCGCAGGCTACACGCTGATGGGTCCACTTACTGCAATGGACATAAACTCTCAGATAATACTGGGTTTAGGTCCAAATGCAACTATAACTGTTCAGTACGTTATTGGTTTAGATTTTGATAAAACAGTAAGCGGCGTAACCGTCAAGAACCTAAATATCAGCAACTTCAGCATAGGCATCTACATCCGCACAACACACAACAACCTTGTCGAGAACGGAATTTCCAATAACATCGTGGGCGTATTGCTTTCAGGTTCAGCCAACAACATAACAAACAACTACATTGCGGACAATAGACAGGGTCTGTTTTTTGGGTTTGAACAAATTGACAACAATGCCGGCAACATACCCTCAGACATAATAATCAGCCAAAACAGCTTCATAAAAAATGAGGTCCAACTTACCGGCTGTGTATGTAAAATATACAATTTCAGTGAAGCACAACATTCGTGGGATAACGGCAAAGTCGGCAACTACTGGAGCAACTATAACGGCACCGACCAGAACCATGATGGAATTGGTGATACGCCCTACATAATTGATGTTCTAAACCAAGACGCTTATCCCTTAGTTCAGAGCCCCTCCTCACCGCCAACACCACCAGTACCAATATGGCTAATCGTGCTAGTTGTTGCAGTACCAATTATTGCGGTTGCAGCGCTTGTTTTTATTTTCAGAGTGGAGAAAGAAAAGTCAGCTTTCTGCTTCCGGTAGTCTTTTAACTTCCAGATAGATCATTTTAAAAGGTAATTTGAAATGAAAGTTGTGGCCTTTAACGGAAGTGCACGAAAAGACGGAAACACCGCCATACTTGCTAAAACGTGTACTCAAAGCCCTCGAAGAAGAAGGCATTGAGACAGAGCTGGTTCAGCTTGCAGGAGAGCAAATCCACGGCTGCACCGCTTGCAGGGCATGTTTTGAAACCAAAAATCAGCAATGCACCATTACAGATGACAAAGTGAATGAGTACATTCAAAAGATGGTTGAAGCAGACGGCATCATTCTTGGTTCGCCTACCTATTTTGGCATGATGTCGCCTGAAATGAAAGCGCTCATCGACCGAGCAGGCTTTGTTTGCAGAGCCACCCCAGAAGCCTTGAAGTATAAGGTTGGAGCTGCCGTCGCTCGTTGCCCGCCGAGCAGGCGCCATGACAACTTTCGACGCCATAAACCACTTTTTCCTCATCAACCAGATGATTATTCCAGGCTCCAGCTACTGGAACATTGGCGTCGGAAACAAAAAAGGCGACGTGGAAAACGACGAGGAGGGCATGGAAACAATGGAAACTCTTGGCAAAAACATGGCATGGCTTCTTAAGAAAACTGAAAGCTTAACGCTTTATGACTGCATCTAGTTCTACGCCTGGTATCTTCTTTTTCTCGTAGATTATGTCCATCATTTTGGAGAATCCGGTAATCCAAACAAGGTAGATTAGTGCGATAATAATCCAAACGGGTAGAATCTCCATGGTTTGAAATATAATTGAACGGCCTGCACCGACTAAGTCCATAAGACCTACGAATGATAAGACAGCTGTGCTTTTTGTTAGAGAACAGAACTCGTTAGTCCAAGAGGGGATGACTATACGGTAAGCCTGCGGCAAAATCACACGGCGAAGTGTCTGAATTTTCGACATACCCACCGACAGACCTGCCTGCATTTGGTCACCCAGAATGGTTTCCATAGCTCCTTTTATGTATCCTTTCTGGTAGCCTGCACTGTTTAGCCCGAAAACAAGAAAGGCTAAAAGGGCATGATCTATCTGGAGATTGAATAGCGTTGGCACAGTATATACTGCCAGAAAGATTTGGACAAACAGCGGACTTCCCCTGAAGATTTCCACGTACACAGCAATGACTGCTTTGACAGGTTTTTTGCCATATATGTCGCCGACAGCCAGCAGAGTCCCCAATCCCAAGCCCAAGAGAACCCCGAACAGCGTAATTTCCACTGTCAGGAGTAACCCTTGAACGATCATCGTCTGATAGACAGGGTTGAGGAGCCATTCAAACATCATTTATTCCCTGGTGGTTCGGTTTATGATTCTTGTCATGAATTTTTTGGCTCGATCAGTATTTGGTGCGTTGAAGAACAGTGAAGGGGGTCCAGTTTCGACGATTTTGCCTTCATCGTAGAATATCATTTCTTCTGCGACTTCGCGAGCAAAGGGCATTTCATGGCTCACGATGAGCATTGTTGTACCTTCCTTTGCTAAGTCGCGGAGAGTGTCAATAACTTCCCCGGTAAGCTCTGGATCTAACGCCGAGGTAGGTTCGTCAAGGAGAATGATGTCGGGGTTTCGCGCTATTGCTCTGGCTATGCCTACACGTTGAGCTTGTCCGCCTGACATTTGAGAAGGATACTTGTTGACGCAGTCAGTAACTTTCACTTCAGTTAACGCGGCTAACGCTCGTTTGCGAGCTTCTTCTTTGGGTAACTTCAGCACTTGCCGTAACGCCAACTCAACATTGCCTAAAGCCGTTAAGTGACGGAACAGGTAAATATGCTGGAAGACAAATCCGATTCTCGCACGCGCTTTGTTCAGATCAACACCCGGTTTGGTTAAGCATTCGTCGCCAAGATAGATTTCACCTTTATCTGGAATGTCAAGCATCGCCATGCAGCGTAGAAATGTGCTTTTTCCTGAACCGCTGGGTCCAAAAATCAGTTTGATGTCCCCTTTCCTAATTTGCAGAGAGACATCCTTGACTGCTTCTACAACCTGCTTGGGCATTTCGCCACAGGCATCCTCTTTCTTCTTGCCTTTAGCTCGGTAGGTTTTATATACATGCTTAGCTTCCATTACGAGGTCCGTCATTTTTCTACAACCCTAGTTTCTTTTTTCTTCTGTTACCCCATCTGTCTAGCCAGAAGGCTATGGGAAATGTCATTGCAATGTAAAGAACAGCGGATATTACGAATGGTGTGACACGGTCGTAAGGTGGATTTATGGCCAACCGCACTGCATTAGTCATCACTTCGGCCAAACCGATGACGTAGACATAAGCTGAGTCCTTAATGAGTAAAGCATATTCACTCCCCAGTCCCGCTGTAGAGAAATTGAAAACCTGCGGAACCATTATGTACCAAATGGCTCTCCACTTAGAAAAGCCAATTGACATGCCAGCAATCATCTGCTCATCTCCAACGCCGCGAATTGCACCTCGATAAATTTGCGATTGGTTTGCTCCGCTTCTCAGTCCCAGCACAAAGCATACTACGAAAAAAGGTATGCCCAACGGAAATGGGAAAATTGGTCCTAAGCCAAAAAAGAAGAGTAACAGCAAAACAATTTCTGGGATGCCGCGAAATATCTTCTCGTAGGCGTCAACTACGAAGCTAATTTCTTTTTCGTAAACTCTAATAAATGCAAGGGGTAATCCGATTACTATGCCGATTAAGAAAGAAATAATAGAAATGGAAAGAGTGAGCGGCACTCCTCCCAAGAGGATGATGAATTGTTGCCAAACGTCCAATACTGATCACGTTTGCTTAGTACGCATTCCATTTTGCTCTGAGCTGGTCTATTGTTCCGTCGAAGATCAGTTGTGCTAGTACGCCGTCCATTTTGTCAAGAGAGTGTGAGAGTTCTTGTTGACAACGAATGCAACGGGATAGTATGGGTGACTATAGACTACGCCGACTTGATTTCCTTCTGATTTGGAATTGATCGATCCAGTTGGTGGTGATTGGTGTTTCGGCATATACTGCTTGTACGCTAGGATTGCCGCTGACCATGTCTAGGAAGGGTGATGCAGAGTCACTCCACGTTGCGATGTCTACGCCTGCATTCTGAAGTTCTGTCTGTTCAACGTTTCCAGATTGTACTCCAACTGTGATGCCTTTAGGTTTTGAAATCTGCAAGCGAGCTTAGGGTGGTTATGCCTTTGGCTGCCATTGTGCTTTTGAGCATTACGACTTGTCCTTCGGTTGTGCTGTGAGGCAAAGTGAAGGAAACTTGGTCGAGTCTATCTGTTGTCACTGAGAAGCCGCTGACGCCCATGTCGTACTGACCATTCTGGACTGACAGGATAATTGTGTCGAAGCCTACGTCATTCCATTCAATGGTTAAGCCGAGTTTTGCTGCGCATGCATTTGCTAAGTCAACTTCGAAACCCACAATTGCGTTGGTTGCGTTGTCTCGCATCTCGTAAGGCGGCCATGTTGCGTCTGTGCCGACTTTGATTACGCCTGTTTTCTGGATGTTTTCCCAGACTGTGTCGGTTGTTGAAGAGGTTTTGTGGCATAAGGAATGGACTTGAAACTAAGCCTACACCGAAGCCTACAACGAGCATTATTACAACTAAAGCTACCGTTAATATTTTTGCCATTTTTAATTCTCCCCAGCTCTCATATTTCGATCATTTATGTATTTAAGCTTAAGCACTTCCAGACAATTAAATTTCTTCTTTTCTAAAATTTGTTATCTTACTTTTACATGAAACAAGCGCTATAGCGATTACTATGAAGAAGGCACCGATGCTGGAAAACACAGTAACAGGCTCTTTTAGCACAACAACAGAGAGAATAATCGCCATCACTATTTCCGACAATAACAAAACAGTAGAAGTTGACGCGGAAAGATGCTTGAGCCCTTCAAGCCACAAATAGTAAGGCATAACCCAACAAACAATTGCGGTCCAAAAAATCGCCAACCAAGCAGAACCAGATAAAGCAAAGAAGCCGGGTCCAGCCAAAACCGCAAAAGGTGCAATTGAGAAGAAGGTAAACACAAGCACCCAAGTCATAGACTGAAAAGTTGCCGACGTTGAATTCAAAACTCAGTTTCTTGTTATAAATCATAAACAGCGCCCAAGTGATCCCAGAAATAATAAGTGCCAAATCAGCCACAAACTGACCGCCACCCAGAGTCGCAAAATCCAAGTTTGTACTAACAAATATGATACCGACAAGTCCAAAGATGACACCCATAATTTTCTTGGGAGAGA
The DNA here is from genome assembly GCA_963831865.1 of Candidatus Bathyarchaeota archaeon. GTDB lineage: Archaea > Thermoproteota > Bathyarchaeia > Bathyarchaeales > Bathycorpusculaceae > Bathycorpusculum. Next base: position 88,248 of record CAWHSP010000018.1, read on the forward strand.
AGCTTTCGCCGAGCAGTTTCGGGCTTAAAATGGCAACCCACATGGCGCTTAAATTAATGAAGAGTGCAGCTTTCGCCGCCGTTGTATAATTCATAGAAACATACTGCAGCAAATAGCCTGCGGCATTAGCGATTCCTAAAAAGACCAACAGTTTTTTGTTTGCTATTTTAAATTCGAGCTTCCTTAGAAGCAACATGACAATCAACAGTGTTGCTGTTGATACAAAGAAGCGCCAAAAAACAAACGCAAACGGATCAATATATGTTAATCCAACTTTGATGATTGGAAAAGAAGTGCCCCATAAGACGCCAGCCAATATGGTGTAGAAGACGGCTTTGCTTTTCTGGCTTGACAGTGGATTAGGCAACTTCTCTCCCGCTATTTGGTCTGTTGATAATCAAATAATGTTAATAAATCTAAATAAAAAAAAGTTTGTGAGAGCTACATTCAACGCTAAAACAGAAATCAACTGCAAAAAGAAAAAAAAGGGTTACTTCATTATCGCTTTTAGGTCTTCGTCGACTGTCTTGATCGGCATGATATTGAATTTTTCAACAAGCACATTGAGAATGTTTGGCGTTATAAACGCAGGTAAACTGGGTCCGATGCGAATGTTTTTTATGCCAAGATACAACAGTGACAATAGGATGGCAACGGCTTTTTGCTCATACCACGACAACACTAAGGAAAGCGGCAAATCGTTCACTTGCACGCCAAAAGCGTCGGCTAAAGCCTGAGCAATTTTAACAGCTGAATAAGCGTCGTTGCATTGTCCAATATCTAGTAATCGTGGGATTTCGTCAATTGTGCCGAGGTCTTTGTCGAAGAAACGGAATTTGCCGCAGGCTAACGTTAGAATTATTGTGTTCTTGGGTGCTTTCTCAACGAATTCAGCATAATAGCTTCTGCCTGGTTTTGCGCCGTCGCATCCCCCGACCAGTATGAATTGTTTAATATGACCATTCTTGACTGCGGCTATGACCTTGTCTGCTACGCTGAGCACCGCGTTTCTGCCGAACCCTACAATAACAGTTTTGCCTTCCATGTCCTCTGTGAAGCCTGGTAGCTCTAGAGCTTTTTGGATTACCGGCGAGAAATCTCTGTCGCTAAGATGGGGCACGCCTGGGTACCCGACGAGTCCAGAAGTGAAAATATTGCCGCTGTACCTTTCAAGAGGTCTTTGGATACAATTTGTTGTCATCAATATTGCGCCTGGGAAAGCTGCAAATTCTTTCTGCTGGTTAAACCACGCTGTTCCAAAGTGACCATAGAAATGCGGGTACTTCTTGAGTGCTGGATAACCATGCGTGGGAAGCATTTCCCCATGAGTATAAACGTAGATGCCTTTGCCTTCAGTTTGTTTTAGAATTTCTTGCCAAATCAATGAGGTCGTGTCCTGAGACCAGTATAGCCTTGCCTTTTTTGTGGCCAAGAGGAACCTTAGTTGGGACCGGGTGACCATAGGTTTCCGTGTTTCCAGCATCGAGCAATTCCATTGCACGTATGTTGATTTCGCCGCATTTGAAAACTAAACTTACGAACTCGTTAACTCCAAGTTTTTTGTCCAGTGGAGCTGCAAGACCTTCAAAAATAAAATCGAACACTTTGCTGTCTTTTTTGCCTAGAAGATAGGCATGGTATGTATAGGCAGCTACTCCTTTCAAGCCATAGGTTAGCAGCCACTGAAGTGAATGCAAGTCCGGGTTGATTGTTAATTCAGAGTTTACGCCATAGCGTTTTCCCTGTTCAACTAAGCCTGCTGTCGTTTTTTCTAACTGTAAACTAAATGCCGTTTTAACTGTGTTTTGTTTTGCTTGCAGTTTTGCGCGCAATTCTTCTTGAAATATTGCTGTTTTCCTAATGTAGGCAGTGATCGCTTCAGGGTCAAAGTTCACGTTAGTTAGCGTTGCAAACAATGCTTCGCAGGTGAAAGCGTCGATTTTTTCGTCCCTTAATCCAGCCTTTCCACCCTCAACTGAGAGTTGGCTAAGCCCTCTAAGCATGTAAACAAGCAGGTCCTGGAGAGTAGCTACGTCGGCTGTTTTGCCACATACACCTGCTGTTGTGCACCCTGTGCCTTTTGCTGTTTGTTCACATTGGTAACAGAACATTTGGTTTTGGCTCATTTTTTACACCTTTACAACACAATTGGTTACATCGCAGATAGATATTGTCCCAACCATATTAGGGATTTGCATATGTAGAAACAAAAAAATTTTGGACTAAGCTTTTTCTTGCTTGAAGCTTAAGATTTTGTAGTATTTTGCGTACAGTACGTTGCCTCCGCCCACAGCTAACCAGCAAACACCGTTATTCTGTTCCAGTTTCTGTTTAACGCTGGTGATAGAGGTGTTTTTGAAGTTTCCGAAAAATAGAAGATGAATGTCGTTCTGAGCGAATTTACTTATTTTCGATGTGAATTTGCGTATTATGCCTATGTCGATTAGGGTTTGGATGCGGTCATGGACTGCGGTTGCAGATAAGTCAAGTTTTTCTGCAAGTTCTCGGCAAGACAGCCTTGAGTTTCCAAGAAAGAGCTGGCAGAGTACTATATCGGTCTTATCCAAAACGCTCCACACTCAGTGCTGTTTTATTTTGTTTAACTGCTTAAAGAATCTAGAGAACTTAAAACCGCCAAATTGCCCCCTATTTCGCTCATGGAAGACTTTGTTGTAGGCTTATGGCAGTCACAACTCCTAATGAACCCAAATCAAGTGCTTTTTAACTGGGGTTGAAAGAGTGAAAATCGCAATTATAGGAAAAGGCCATGTTGGCAATGCATTATGCAATGGCTTAAGCGCTAAGCACGAAACACGTTTTGGCCACCGAGACCCTACAGAATCAGTTGCTAATGCGGCAAAATGGGGAGACATAATAATTCTTGCAGTGCCATACGAAAATGCAAACAATGCTATAGAAGAAATAAGAGCATATGCGGATGGAAAAGTAGTAATCGATGTTATGAACGCAGTAGGAGCAAAATCAGAGTTAGCAATAAGCTGCACCACTTCCTCAGCTGAAGAAACTCAGAAGAAACTGCCGAAAGCAAAAGTAGTAAAAGCGTTCAACACAGTGTTCGCAGCTAACCAAAACACGGGCAAAATTGGAAAAGAACAATTAACGGCTTTCATTGCTGGCGACGATTTGAAAGCTAAACAAACAGTAGCCCAATTAACACAAGACATAGGTTTTGACCCGATTGATTGTGGTCCTCTGAAAGCCGCACGTCATCTTGAAGCTATGGCAATGATGTTAATGAAGTTAGCTTTTGCTTATGGAATGGGAACAAAAATAGGATTTAAATTGGTAAAAGCCTAAGTGCTCTGATTAATCGAGGTTTCTTGAAATTTGGTGGGTTCGAAATTTGCCGCTCGGCCAGATTCTTTTTGGCTTCGCGCTTATTTATAGGGAAAAGTTTAAGGGGAATAGTTCGTTATGGTTTTGCGTTATTCCCATTTATTGAGGGTTTATAATTGAGCACTAAAATAGAAACAATCGAAGAACGGAAAGCTGAAGTCCTAATTAAATTAAGACGCTACAAACTTCTTGAGAAAGAATCGTTTGAAGGTGCAATAGCCTATATTATTGACATTCCACAGGATAAAGAGAAGGCTATTATCTGGTGTATTTTAGGTGAAGCAACCGTCGGCATAGCCGCTATGAACACGCTTTACAAGATTATGAAAGAAAAAGAACTTGAACGCGCCATAGTAGTTACGGAAGGACGCTACACCCACGCGGTGAAACTTGGCGCAAAAAAGAAACAAGTCGAGTTGCTCCCCAAGTCTTTTCCAGTCTTTGACATATTCGAGCATGCACTGGTCCCGCTTCACGAGATATTAACAGAGAAAGAAAAGAATCAACTTCTTGCTCAATACAAAGTCAAGCCCTACCAGATGCCACAGATAAAATCAGGTGACCCAGCAGTGAAAGTTATAGGTGCAAAACCAGGTGACGTCTTGAAAATTACTAGGAAAGAGCACAACTGCGGGCGAACACATCACATACAGATACGTTGTAGAATAAACCCAACATTATCTTTTATTTTCTTCATTCATATTTTGCTTTTATATAATCAAAAAAAGAAGTACAGCAATTTCGTTTATTAAATAAACCCGCTGAATTGTCTTATGGGCACGAGGTCTACAAGTGGCTTTTCCTTTGAATAATAAAAAGAGTATTCCTTGATGGCAAGCAAAAAATTGTTAATAAAACTTATTTGGCAATCATTACTTCTGTTGATTTAACGATTGCTTCAACTTCGTCTCCAACTTTGATGTCTAAGTCTTCAACTGCATCTTTAGTGATGACTGCTGTAACGGTGACTGGCATTTTTATTTCAACCTTGACTTTAGCGGTAATAACACCTTTTTCTACAGCCACAACTTTTCCTTTGAAACGGTTTCTTGCACTTAACTTCAAACCTTTCACCTCCAAACTGCCTGAATCAGATAAAACCCTGCCAAAATAAATCTCAACCTGCCTATACTCATCCAACAAACCCTTGCCCAAAACAGTTAATTTTGCTCCCCCGCCTCCAGCTTTTCCGCCTTTGTAAGTTTCAACTATCGGTTCATCGAGTGTTTTTTGAATATCGTGCAAGTAATTCCAAACATAACGATAAGACATTCCTAAGTGTTTCTGCAGCTTTAGAAATTGAGTTTTCTTTTTCTAATTGCTTCCAGAATTTCTGCTCCGCCTTTGCCTATTAATGGTTGGTCTTTGTATTCTATCCAGACTTTGCATGAGAGCTTGTGTTTCTTGTTGGGAAGCATGCTGGATATGGTTATGTCGTAGAGATGATATAAACTTAGTCAAATTGGCATCGTCCACCTAAAGGTGTTAGCAACCGATTTTTCCTAAAATTTATAAGTAGCTTTATCAGACGATATACTAGTTGAGAAAGCGATTTTTTCTTCTGCTTATCAACAAAATAAAAGGAGAAAATGAATATTTTGAAAAATTTGGTTGTGTCTTCTAATCGGCTAGCTTTCCTATGTTATCGCAATCTTGATTTGTGCAGTGTTTGGGCTTAAGTATCTTTCTTTCATCTCACCATAGAAACGTTTGTTACAGTACCTTGCTAAGAGAATGTTCAGCAGGTTCTCTAGTCCCTTAGTGCTCCAGTGCATCCACTTATGCTTAATACGCTTAGCGATCTCACCCATCAAACGCTCAACCAAATTATTCGTAATGGGAACGCTGATTTCCTTCATAGCCAAGCGTGCAAAAGTAACCATATAATTCGCTGCATTCCTGATAAAGCGTGCAACCACCTCCAAACCGTCCAAAAGCAAATCATTGCTTAGCTTATCAAGCTCCAAAAGCGTCCACTCAATTCTCCACTTCAACCTCTCAAAATCCTTGTCCGCAAGATGCTTGTTAACGGACTTATGAAGTATCTCCAAAATAGCTATGAGCTTGTCTGCAATTTCTTTTCTCTGCTCCTTTGGCAAATCTGCATTCCACAAGTAAAAACGCACATCACCCACACAATGGCGAACACACGCTTGATAGTTCGCTGCCTTCTCTAAAAGAGCATTCCTAAGCGAAGGCTCATTATCAGACACCGCAACCTTAGCTTTTCCCTTAAACTGCCCTGCAGTCTTCTTCCAATCCTCGTTTACCCCAAGCCCTAAAAGGGCTTTCTCACCAGTTTCATTATTCTTTCCTAAAATAACGTTGACTTCATTCTTCTTTCCACCTAAGCCATGTGATTTAGTTCCATCACCCTCAATCAAATCCTGATTAACAGCAGGCGACTCTCGACGCTGTTTATTCATGAACTCGCCTACTCTTTGAACGCACTCATGAATCCTACACCGTGAAACCTCAGCATTCGTGAGATTCTCAATCACAGTCTTAGAATCACGATAAGTGAGGTAAGTCGCTATTTCCGCGCACTCTAACGATAAATCGTCAACTATTCTTTTCTTAGGCTCAACTCCAACATACAGCAACAAAGGCCGCATAATGCAATTATTCTCCAAGGATCGTATTTTAGCAAGCCTAAACTCTATTCTACCATGTCTTGTGCTAAGCGTTCTATCGGTTGTTCCAGCTCTTTCAAAATGCCTGTCTGGATCTCTGAGGTATCTTGGCCCGCATAGCTCTAAGACAAGCTCTCCTTGCAGTTTAACTATGGCTGACTTCAAAATTTCCTTTGGGATGTTTATTTCGTCTAGTTCTCGGGATATGTTGGCAAGGCTTAAATCGCCTTGAATCTCTATTTGGGTTTGGACTGATATCATTGAGTTCCATTCCTTTTCATTTGGCGATGACATTGGATGGACTCAATCAGTCCAAAAAAGTTAACCGATTAGCAGACGGCACCAAAAATTTAGTAAATTCATTGAACACATCAAAAACATCTTTTGCGATCCTTACTTCTCTGTTACTGGCTTCTATACTCTTCTCATTCGTACCAGTGCAAGCGCAAGAACTAGCGCACGGCCAAGCTCCAACACAAAATGGCTATGTAGGACCTACTTACACCACCATCAGGCGCAACGGTTGATTGGACAATTCATCCACAACCGTTCCTTCAGTGCTTCACCCAATCCCATCGGAGTCGGTCAACTGCTTTTGGTTAACGTTTGGATAACAACTCCATCAGGTGAAGGCAAATTCATGAATGGGTACGTTGTCACAATAACGAAACCAGACCTCTCAACTCAAACTGTCTACCCTTCAATCCTACGTAGCAGACGGCACAAGCTGGTTCAACTACGTTCCCGACACAGTTGGTGTATACCAGTTCCAATTCTCATTCCCAGGCGAATACTTCCCGGCAGGATACTACAATAATGGAAACTACTCTGCAACGCCAGTCTCTGGATGGCTTTTTTACCCCTCAGACTACGTTGTTCCCGTTATCACACCCATTACGAATGTTACAGTTCAACAAGCCCAAGTAATGTCATGGTCTTCAGCCCTGCCAACAGATTACTGGAGTCGACCAATAGAACCAAACAACAGAGAATGGAGCACAATCTCAGGAAACTTTCCATGGATGAGTTACAGTGGCGGTGCTCAATCAGCTACCTCAAGTAATTACTATGGTCCCTATATCCCAGCTGTAAACACTCCGCACATTTTGTGGAGTCAAGTGAGCCAAATGTCAGGCCTCATTGGAGGCGAGGTAGGAAATCAAGCCAACGTTGTCGGCCCAAGCAGTGCAGGCACAGCCAACACTCCAAGCGTTATCTACATGGGCAGATGCTATACAACTGTTACAAAAATAATGCCGCAACTAGTCAACGGAACATACCGTCAAACTCCCCAATCAGTGGCAGAATGCTATGACTTGCAGACAGGAAAAATATACTATGACATTCCAACCGGCGATGGCGGAATTACACCAAACCACATCGCATACTGGGCAGGCGTAGACACAGCAGTTCCCGGAGCAGCAGCAGACGCAGCCTATGGTATTGACCTCTTTGCAATAAGCGGTGGCGCCACTGCAGCCAGACTATACAAGGTTAATCCAAACACCGGAGCCATAACATTAAACATGTCGATTCCAAGTTTGGGATCGGCAGGCAATGCTGAATGCGCTTTCTACAATGGCTATTACTTAAGCTTCCAATTCGTTAACTACACTACGATTACATTCCAAGGTAGTAGCTACAACATTTATACAAACGGATTCTTAATCAACTGGACAGAACAAGGAACATCAACATCCTTCTCTTCACGAATAGTTAGCAACGTCAGTGTTTCAATACCGCCAAGCTACAGGATACCTCCAACGGCAGCAGCTGCACAATCACTCCTAGGCTCTTATGATCCCGTAACAGGCATTGGCATAATTGCAAGCAGATTCTATTACGGCGGCCTCTACGGCGGAAACCTCTATGCTATAGACTACACAACAGGAAAAATGTTATGGAACTACACAACAAGTCCTGGCGATGAAAACGGCACCACACCATTTAACATGGCTACTGCACTATCGGAGAATGGAAAGTACTTCTGTTTTTTGAGCATGGATTCTGGAAAGCATATGATCTACGTACAGGAACACTGCTTTGGACTACTCCAATAAATGACTATCCTTGGGGCGAATTTACCCAGTACACAACGGCTGGATACAACGGCATCCTATTCATGATTGGATACACTGGCGTTTGGGCCCTTAATGAAACCAACGGCGCAATAATGTGGCACTACGTCGACGCAGCTCCACCATTTGAAACTCCATATACCTCTCTCGAAAACGGAACATACGCAAATGAGTATTCAACCAATGAAATCAAAGTCATAGGCGGCCTGCTATACGTATCAAATAATGAGCACACTCCATCACTTCCGCCGACAAGAGGCTGGGGACTAAACTGCATAAACGCTACCACCGGGGTATTACAATGGAAAATAAGCGGTACACGCATGACAGTAGCGGCTGCATCTGACGGCTATTTTGTAGCAGGCAGCAACTACGACGGCAAGCTATACGTTGTAGGCAAAGGACCAAGCACAACTACAGTTTCCGCACCACAAACACAAATAATCGCTGGAGAAAGAGTAGTCATCTCTGGAACGGTGTTGGACGAGTCACCACAGCAAGCAGGAACACCATGCATCTCAGATACTTTAATGGCAACATGGATGGACCACCTAAATCTGCAAATGCCAATCGATGGAATAAATCATAACATAACAATTACCGGAGTGCCAGTTTCAATCGATGCGGTGGATCCAAACGGTAATCCAGTACATGTCGGAGATGCAACTACTGACGTAAGGGGAACATTCCATTTCACTTGGACACCAACTATCTCAGGGGACTACCAGATCATTGCAACTTTCGCAGGTAGCAACGCCTATGGAAGCTCATCTGCGGATACATATACAACAGTGGTCAACGCTCCAGTAGCAACAGTAACACCAACCGCCTCACCATTAAACATAGCAACGACTACTGACCTAATGACCTACATAGTAGCCGTAGGGGTCGCAATAATCATTGCAATAGCTATAGCAACAATACTAATCCTAAGAAAACACTAAAGAACCTAATGAGAAGAGCGCCAAAAATCCAAACTCCTCTTTTCTTTTTTTCAAAATTACAGCAAGCTACTAATGATTAGAATTCAATTATGCGTTGAACAAATTTTTCACGTGAAATTTAGATTTTTAGGTTTTCAAAATTATTATACTTTTATCTAGGTTGCAAACAGCTGAGCGCTCATTTCTTATCTTCGTTAACTCACCGAGAATTACGAGTGCTTCACCAAGCGGCATTCCAAGACTATCCGCAAGCTCACTTGCCGATACGTCAGCTTTCTGCGGCAAAATGTTGTCACGGGTATAAGCCTTATGCGTTGGATACATAACTGAAGCCATGAACAGCTTCAACAAGCAACTGCCAAAGTTGCTCTTTTGTGTAACCTTCTAAATTCATAGGCGCTCAAACCATCCATACATCCTTAGAGTTATTAAGCTAACGCAGAAGGAAATGAAGATGCAATAAACTTAATACCTCGCCGCCGAAGCATGAATTATTAGAGGTTGACTCTTTTTGAAAGCTGCTGTTTACCGTGGACCTCATAACATCAAAATTGAAGAAGTTCCAGAGCCAGAGGTTTCAGGCAGAAAAGTGCTTGTAAAATTTAAAGCTGGAAGCATATGCGGCACTGACATGCACCTGTACCGTGGCGACTGGAAATGGATGAAGAAGGGCAGAATAATCGGGCATGATGCTTGGGGCATCACGAGAAGATACGGGCGAACGAGTTGTTATGGTGCCCATAGTAAATTGCGGTCACTGCTACTTTTGCCTAAGAGGATTACCAACCTATTGTGTCAGAGGAAAGTTTTATGGGTTAACCAGAGACGGCTTCTTTGCACAATCCAAAGCAATGTTGCCACGAGCCCTGATTCCCTTACCCGAAAACATCAGTGATCGAGGAAGCAGCCGTTGTGGAACCAGTTGCTTTGGCTCTTCGGGTTATCGACTACATGAAACCTAATCTTGGCGATTGGGTAACCATAATTGGGCAAGGAGCCATCGGTTTGCTTATGACGCAGGTGGCACAGCTGAAGGGATGCCGAGTTATCGCAGTAGACCTTGAAGATTACAGACTTGACCTAAGCCAAAAATATGGTGCAGATGCAGTAATAAATGCTAAACATGAAGACGTGGTTAAAACGGTTAGGAAATTGACAAAAATAGGCTCTGACTTGGTTATTGAAGCTGCAGGAACTATCAGCAGCGGTAGAGCAGACACCTTATTTGGTTAAGAAAACTGGCAAAGTCGCATTGGTAGGCGAATCTAAGGGCTACATGAACTTGGAGGATGCAGATGAAGCATTGTTTTTTACTATTTACATTTCGCCAGTTGAGTATCCGTCGGCGGTGGAATTGATTGCTAGAAAACTTGTCGATGTAAAAGGGCTTATTACACATAGGTTCAAGCTTGATGACTTTGAAAAAGCATTGCAAACGGTTGATAATCCAGCCGAGAAACCTTTGAAAGTTATAGTAACTGCAGTGAATGCTCCAAAAACGTGAATACCGCAAAGTATATTTCTACTTGAGCAAGTGTTAACCCAGTTTCACCTGACAATGGAGCATATACCTTGTGGCTGTAGAAGCAGTAATCTTTGATTTAGACGGAACACTTGCCCACTTCAACCTAGACTACAAAACCCTCCGCTCAGAAGTCCGAAGCTACCTCATAAGAATGAGCGTTCCAACCTCTGTTGTAGACGTAAACGAAAGCATTTTTGAAATGCTGAAAAAAACCGAGATCTATCTTCAAAAACAACGGCAAATCAGCTGAGGCGTTTGAGGAAGTTCGAAGTCAAACTTTAGCTATTGCTGAGAAATATGAGATGGAAGCCGCCTCAACTACAAACTTGCAGTTAGGAGCCAACGAAACGCTGAAAGCACTTAAAGCTATGAACTTAAAGATGGGTTTATGCACTACTAGCAGCGAAAAAGCCGCCAATTATATTCTTGCAGCGCTTCAAAATAGCGGATTTCTTCGAAGTTGTGGTTGCAAGAGATAAAGTGAAATATGTTAAGCCAAGCACTGAGCAGTTTGAGTTGGCGCTTAAAACGTTAAATGTTCGCCCAAAAACCGCTGTAATAGTTGGCGACAGCGTTGTAGATATGCAAAGTGCCAAGGAACTAAAAGCAATTGCCGTGGGGTTGTCAACGGGCGTGTCTTCAATTGATCAGCTGAAAAAAAATGGCGCAAACTTTGTTGTAACTTCATTAACTGATTTGCCTACTCTCATAAAAGAAATAAATAAGGATTAAGCAGCGGTAACGACATCGTCTTTGCAGAACGAGTTTTCTGTCACGTACCAGCCGCTTGAGTATTTCAAAAAACACTTCTTTGGAGGCTACATCTGAATGGTTTATCCCGAACACTCTTGCGGTTTCAGCAATTAATGAATCTTGACTTATGCCCAGCGCGTATTGAGCAACCAGTTTCATGGCGGCTTCTACTTCTTCAGGCGCAATGTACTTGGCTTTGCGTTTGGATTCAGGCATGCCTTGCATTGGAATGCGGATAGGTGTTTCTTTTAGTGTGGGCTGCCAGAGGAAGCTGCCTTTTATTACAACTTTTTGTTCCCTCTGCAGATTTCTAAGCGCTTCTTGGACCGCATGTGAAATTTGCGGCGTTACTTCTTTAATGCCCCACGCTGATGCTAAACGTTCAACGGCGTAATCGAAATGCACTGGACCTTCATTTTGCACGAGTTCTGAGAGCAGTTTGGTTTGGTTTTCTCGGTTTTCTGGGAAGTAGAACTCGTTTTTCTGCTTCGAATTGTAGGTTGAGTTTCCGGTGGCAACTTTGATGTAGGGGTTAAAGGTTGCTTTCAGCGGGTAAATTTTGTAAGGTACGCCGAGTTTTTCTATGCCTGAAAATTCTATTTTCTGCACGTCAGTTTGGGGTGTCGATTCTGCTTTTGCATCGATGATTGGTTTTTGGGTGTCTTTTTCAAGCTGTGATTGTTGAGCTTGTTCAAGGGCTTCTTTTAAGCGTCGAATCTCTGAGTCACGTCTAGCAACCCAAGCAGGGGACCAAACACGGTGGATACGCCAGCCCAACTGTTTTAGAACTTGTTCTCGGAGGCGGTCTCTGTCTCGAGCACTGCTACTGGATTTGTATGTAGCGCCGTCACATTCTACACCCAGCAGATAGGATCCCGGGTTAACTGGGTCAATAACGCCAAGGTCAATCTTGTAGCCACTGCAACCTACTTGAACCACAACTTCATATCCTAATTTTTTGATTTCTGCTGCCACATCTTCGTCAAGAGCTGATTCAAATTCACCCTCTATGGCTTTAACATGACTCCAATGTTTCTGGTCCATGCTCAGCATAGTCAAGGTAATAACGGAGGGTTTGTACTCCAACAGCTTTAGTTTCAGCATCGATATCTGAGCCTTTAATGGAAGTTACCAACACGACTTTTTCTCGGGCTCGTGTGACTGCCACGTTTAACCGTCTTTCGCCTCCAGGCTTGTTAAGTGGACCAAAGTTCATTGCCATCTGTTTCTGCTGATCGTAGCCGTAGCCTACGCTGAAGAAATATGACATCTCGTTCGTCGCCTTGGACGTTCTCTAAGTTTTTGATGAAGAAACCTTCTAAGCGGTCTTCCTTGAAGAACTGCTCGAAATCTGGTTGGTCTTTGAGGCGGCGGTCTAAGGCTTCTTCAACGGCTGTCCATTTGAGCTATGCTGAACGTTACGACACCAAGGGTTTTCTTTGGGTACTTTTGGAAGTGTTCGAACACAAGGTCTGCTACTTTTTCTGCTTCAACTAGGTTGTTTCGTTTGCCTCCGCGGTCATATACACCGTCTGGAACGTAGACTAGTTTTACGCCCAAGCTGTCGGTTTGTGCTTTAGCCGCTGGGAAAGTTATCAGGTTATCGTCGTAGAAACGGTGGTTTGAAAACGCAATTAATTCTTCATGTCTGCTTCGGTAATGCCACTTCAAAGTTTTAACTGGTAACCCAATGCCTAAACACTCGTCAAGTATACTGTCAAAGACTTCGACATCTTCGTCGCTTGCCTCATCCCAGTCCACATCGTCAAGCAAGTTTTTCTGGAAGAACGAAGTAGGCGGCAACTGCTTGTTATCGCCTGCAACCACAAGGGTTTTGCCACGATAAATTGCGCCTATCGCATCTTCAGGAACAACCTGAGAAGCCTCATCGAAAACAGACTAAGGTCAAACTTGTTGTTTTCTGCTGGAAGGAACTGGCTAACCGTTATGGGGCTCATAAGTAAGGCAGGGCTTGAGTTTTACTAAGCAGGTTAGGAATCTTTTGGAACAGTATCCGGATTGGCATTAGCTGCCGTTTTTTGGCGGCTTCTTTGAGCAGGATGTTTGCTTCTGTGTCGGCTGCTTGAATGAGTATGTCTTGGGGTTTGCGGCTATTTGCCTGTTCAATAACCATGCTGGAGGTTAACTTGATAAGGTCTTGATCCAGCTTTCTGAAGTCAACGATTAATTGTTCATGATTTTCCCGTCGGAACTTACCTAGCTTCTGGTCTTCATTGTAGAGGTTGTTTATCCATTCCTGGTAGACGCCTCTGCGGAAAGCATCCAGTAAGTCAGCTGCTGGAAGACGCTGCTCAGTCATACGAATAAAGAATCCATCTAAGCCACGCAGGGCAAAGCGGTTTTTAATGTCTTTAAAGTCAATCCAAACTTGCAGGTCATCCACACGGTCCCGAAGCGCTTGAATTCGTTCACCAATCACCTTGACCTCTAAATCCTTCAGTTTCTGATTCTGATACTTCATTTCTGACTCAAAACGAGCCTCGAAATCTGAAAGAACTTTCAATGAAACATTACACGTTAGGATTAGATCCGTGTTGGATGGTGCAGCAGTTGGTCCTTTGGCAGCAATATCGGCAAAGGCTTGGGGAACTGGAATGTCAAGGAATGCAGCTTGAACCTTCTGTGTCCATTCAAGCACGACAACAATGTCTTGCCAGTTTGTTTCAAGCCCACTGAATCGAGAGCCATATTTCGCTTGAAGCTGAACTTTTTCGCCTATGATCGGCGGCTTCTTTCTTTCGGACTGTCTTCAGCGTTTCTGAGATCTTCTAACAGTTGCTTGTAACTCTGCGGCTCCTGCTTGCAAGTAACCAACGTCTCTTTTGTGAGAGCGTAAAGTGAGTTAAGCTGTTTTTCGGTTTCTGTTGCCCATTCATCAAGTACGGCAATGGGGTCGCACTGATGGCGGACAATGATTTAGGGATGTTTACAGGTATAAGCGGCTCAACGTCTTTGAGAAGTTGCTCCCATCTATCAATTGACTCAGCCAGTTCTAAACCCAAGTTTTTAATCATGGGTGAAGGGCTTGTGGTGCTGGTGATTAGTTTAAGGAGATTTTCAGGAATTGTTGTTGCCCAAGACAGCTTGCGGATTTCATTGGTTAAGTCTATCGCTTTTTCGGCGCCTTGGAAATCTGTTCTGTACTTGTGATAGAAATGCCCAAGCAACGTGTGAACCGTATCCGCCTGCTCTTCAATCTGGGCATGAAGTCTTTTTACTTTTTTAGCATCAATCAAATCCTGCAACACATTTTTTGGAACTTTGCTGTCGTTGGTTAATTTGGCGATTTGTTTTTGGTCGTTGTGGAAGGTTGAGTTGAATATTTTTAATCCGCTTTGGTATGGTCCGCTGTATTTTTCTATGAGGTAATCAAGGTCTAAATTGTAGATGCCGTCGCTGTAAGTTTCGTCAAGCCTACTTTTGAGAAGGTTGTGGTCTTGGTAGAGCTTTTTTGCTTTTACCACTGTTTCTTGTACTTGTGCAAAATAGTTTGCATCAAACCATTGCGCCTCAGGCTTGTCTTCAGCAAACACCAATTGGGCCATTCTGGACAATTCTTTTAGCTGCTTAACAGTCAAGCCATCGGCATTTAATCCGAGCAGTGGAGCAAGTGCCATGAGCATTTTCACTCCACTTTCTTGAAGCTAACTGCGTGGTCTTTATGAAGGCTGAGAATTTCTCTCGCTTCTGTAGAAATTCGCCTTCTTCTAACCCAACTGCAGGCAACATTTTGCTAAGCTGCTTCAAGCTGCTGTTTTAGCTCTGCTGACCTGTTAAGAACCAAAGTAAACAACGAAGGATTGTACCGTTCCATGAGGTTGATGCGTGTGTTCTTTAATCCAGATGCTGGTTTCATCATAGGCTTTGGCTTCGCTGACAAGTTTGGCAATGTCTGGGGTTGTTAACCAGTACGCTTCTGGCTTGGGGCTTTCATAGAGGAACTTGCTAACTTCCAAAAGCCACCGCATCTTAGCAAATGTTTCTGGCGGAAAAACGCCAAGCTTAGCAGAGAAATCTTCAGCTTCCATCTGCAACTCATGCAGGGTTTCGCTGATGTTTTCAAGTGCTGTTAGGACTTCTGAGCGGATTTCAAGGTTATATGCGTCTGCACGGTATCCAAGCCATGGAAAATCTGGTTCTTCAATGACTTGCCAAACCTTGCTTAATTGCGAAACCAACTCTTCCAACTCATGCATCTTTTGAGGCGTCAAGGTTCCCAGTTCTGTTAATCCTACAGGAACAAAAGGCACTCGTTCAAGGCTGGAAATTATACTTAAAACTTCATAGACGCTTCTTTGCAGGTACGGACGTTTCTCATGCAGTGCGGTAACATAGCCATTTAGTGCTTCACGGTACTGAGCCATCTTCTCAAACTCGTGAGTCTGAAGGCAACTTGCGGGGCACAAGATTCTCGTCTAGGCTGCGTTTAAGTTCTGCTACAACTTGCTGTTTGTTGGCTTTGCTGCTGTGAAGTTCAAGACAGAAATGCGCTAAACCCACTTCGCTGAGGCGTTTGTATACGACTTCAAGGGCTGCCATTTTGTCGCTGACAAAAAGCACGGATTTTCCGTTGGCAATACATTCAGCGATTATGTTTGCGATGGTTTGGCTTTTTCCTGTTCCAGGTGGACCTTTCATTACAAAGCTTTGTCCACGCAAGGCATATTCAATGGAGACTCGTTGGCTGCTGTCAGCATCTAGAACTTGGTAGGTTCTTGCGGGAGTTTCAATTTTATCAACATCACTCTCATCGGGCAAATCATCTCAAAATCAGGTTGTCTTCCTTTATGCCTGAAATTGCTCGGATGATTGGGTGCTGCGTAACAAGCGCAGCAGTTAGCTTCTAAGTCTTTGTAGATAACTAATTTTTGGAAATGAAAAAGTCCAAGATCAACCGACGCCTCAGCTTTCCAACCCATCTCAGCAACAGCTTGATTAACCAGCGCAATAGTAGTCTGCGAGGGTTTGGTTTTCCCATTCTTCAGGCAGCGGAGGCAACTCAATTTTATAATCATTCTTTAACTTGGCCTGCAGGGCAGGGTTCAAAACTGCTTCTTCTTCAACAGGCGGCACAGCAATTGCGTAGGGTTGGCGAATAGTATCTCTTGTTAACTCTAAAGGCACAAGGATGAGTGGGGATTGAACTTTTTCTTTTGTTTCCAGAATCAACCCAATTTAGGGTACCGAAAGCAGCATGCAAGATGCGAACACCCCGTTCACGGTAATCAAGAAGTGAACGCCACTGCAAGCCTTTGAGGTTACGTTCAAGCTCTAAGCGGGATAGGCTTCCGCATACAAGCTGGTTTGCTGTTGGACGTTGTTTTTGTTCTTCCTGCTGGATTGGTGCTTCTAACATGGCTGCTTTTACTGGGGCTTTTGCAGTTTTAGCTACAGCTTTAACGTTTTTGCCTTTACCTGCCATTTTAGCAGTCTTAGCTTTCGCATTCTCAGCTTTAGCCGGAGTTTTAGTTTCTTCTTGAGGTGCCCAAAATTCTAAACGACGCTTCTTTAACACAAGAGCATTGAAGACGATTGCGGTTCAGGCTGCGAAATAGTCATATTTCCCCGCTTGTTCTTTTTGAAGTATAGAAGATTGTTTTTTCTGGAGAGATCAATTAATCTAGACTTCCAATCATCAACCCTTTTCATAGGTTGGGAGGGTACCGTTTGAGTCATCAAAGCCACATCCACACGTAATAGATTGCATTATTGTGCGGATGCTTCTTTAATATTTACGGTATCTCCATGGCTCTTCAAACAATCAAAAACTTAACTTTTAGGCGTTAAAAGAGTCACTTGGTGCTAGTTGCATGTTGAATTGCATCAAAAACCACTCGCCTAACATTCTCAAGCCCAATCTGCCGCGTTTCAACTATCGGAACACCAAGACCTTCTTCCTCCAGCTCTTTTCGCATTTTTTCGGTGTTGCCGCATGTGTCCAGTAGAACAAAGCCTTTGATACCGCTAAACATGCCTACGAAAGCTGCCTCATCAACGCCCTCTTTAAGCATCATTTCCTTTGCGTGTTTGAAAAACCCAATCATTCCAGGACCCATGAACATCAAGTTATGCTCAGGGTCAGCCTCAAAGAAAGCGCCTTTGCCGCCGAGTTGACAGTCAATACAGTTAGCCGCGTCAACTTTAACTATGCCATATTCGTCTGTAGTTTTTTCATTTCGTCGTCTTGTCCAAGGCAGAGGTCGCCGTAGACGAGTACGATTTTACCGCTTGAAACGTTTGAGGGTTTGCTCTAGAACTTTACGCAAATTGTTCTCAAGTGCGCCGTAATCAATGTGGAAGAATTTGCTGACAAAAACCAATTCTGCATCCAAGTCTTCCTTGCTTGACAAGTTGTTGGAGTTCCTCTTTTAGGACGCTGCATGAAACAATGCAAACCTTTGGTTTTTTGCTCACTTTATTCATCTTCTAATTCTATGCGTCTTTCATTGCCCAAAAAGGTTGCTGTAAAATTGGTTTTTTCAGCTAACGCTCCAAAACCGCTGACCCATCTTGAGATGACCCATTTTTAAAACCTTCTATCAACTTTTAGGATAATGGCATCTGGGGCAATTAGGGAATTTCTTGAACGCCAATAGACCCTAAATTTGATATAAAACTCGTTCTATAAGGATCCTGCTATAGAACCGTAGGGTAATGGTGGAGAACCACACAAACGCTGACCTATAGAGCCTATTCTTATACTAATACATATTAAGGGACAACAGAACCACAATAGTACAGACTTATCAACCTGCGGGAGAAAAGATTTTCTAAACGGTTTGAAGCAGTATCTTTGCCACTGCGGCCACGCCTGCGTGGTGCTGCATGTGCCAAAATCCAACGTTAACTCCATGCCAATTTTCAGCTGCTCCTGTGTTAAGTTTTGAATCATTCCTGGAAGTTTCACGCCGTGCTCAAACTCCACAATGCCCACCAGCATAGGGCGTTAAGGCTTGGAATTGTTGGGGAGCAATACTGATAACTGTGTAGGTGAGCAGTTTGCCTTTTCCTGAAATGTTGATCCATTCAAAGTCTTGGGAAAGGCAGTTGGCACATAGGGGTCTTGGTGGCAAATGGATTTTTCCGCATTTTAGGCATCGTCCAGCCATCAGCTTTTGCTGTCCAAGGAACTTGTAGAATTGCTCAATTGTAAATGGTTCTTGGCTGCTCATTACTGGTCTCTCCTGTAAATGTGCACTGCTGAGGTTGCGCCTGACCCGCCAACATTATGTGTTAAACCGACTTTTGCATCTTTTACTTGGCGTTTTCCCGCTTGCCCAGTAAGCTGCAGATACATTTCGTAGGCTTGCGCTGTGCCAGTAGCGCCGACGGGGTGACCTTTAGCTTTTAAACCACCGCTTGTGTTGACGGGTATGCGTCCGCCGAGACAGGTTTCGCCTTTTTCAACCAGTTTGCCGCCTTCGCCTTCAGCGCAAAAGCCAAGGTCCTCATAGGCCATTAGTTCAGCGAACGTGAAACAGTCATGAACTTCAGCTAAGTCAATGTCCTGTGGCTTAGCGTTTGCCATTTCATAAGCCGATTTTGCCGCAAGCTTCGTGGCGTTAAGCGATGTGAGGCTTTTACGTTCGTATAAGCCTATGGTGTCGCTGGCTTGTCCACTACCGACTATGTGCACTGGCATGTCAGTGTATTTGCTTGCCAATTCGGGTTTAGTTATTATTATGCAGCTTGCGCCGTCAGTTATCAGGGAACAATCGAAGAGTTTCAAGGGCCAAGCAACATAGCGTCGAAGCCAAAGCGGCTTCAAGAGTGATCTCTTTTTGCATGTGCGCCTTCGGATTGAGGCTTCCGTGATAATGATTCTTAACTGCAGCAAGCGCCATCTGCTTTTCTGTTGTGCCATAAGCATACATGTGAGCAGTAGCCATCATTGCAAATAAACCTGGAAAAGTGATTCCGTGCCACTGTTCAAACGGATAATCCGACGCCATAGCCAAATACTCAGTAACCTCAGCAGTAGTGCGGTGTGTCATCTTCTCAACTCCGCCAACTAAAACCACATCCGCCAAACCAGACATAACAGCATAAATTCCAGCGCGCAACCCAGCACCTGAAGAAGCACAAGCAGACTCCGTACGCGTAGCTGCAACACCAGCGAGTCCTGCCCAATCAGCAACGGCTGCTCCCATATGACCTTGATGCTCATAGGCTTCGCCCATATGCCCGATAAACATGGCTTTGATGTCATTTTTTGGGTCAAGTTTGGGGCAGCGGCTGAACGCTTCTTTAGCTGCTTCGGAAAAGATTTCTCTTGCAAGTAAACCATCATGCTTGCCGAATTTGGACATGCCAGCGCTGACTATGCTGACGAGCGGTTTCCCATTCAAACTCGCTTTCCCTCTCTGATATCCTATACGTTGATGCTAAGCTTGAATAAAAACTTACAATTATATCATTGCAAGGTGCATAAATTAGGAATTAGGACGAAGATAGCAAGAAGATGGTTGTTAAACTTGAGCTTCTTGATAGCATGAATGGAGCGCTTATGGATTTTTTAAGGAGAAACATATAAACCGAATGGTCGCAACGTTATGTTCATAAACATTTAGGAGAAAAAAACTTGAAAATTCAAATAAGCACCAAAATATTCAGTATTTTCGTTATTGCTCTTTTGATGTCTTCTGCATTAGTTATACTTGCTAATGAACCTGTTAACGCTCAAGCTGCTTCGCAACAACCAACAGTATCGATGCCTAGCGGCGCCACTGCCGATGTGACTGTTACAACAATTGCTCGCTTAAGCTTCAGACCTAGAACCGTGGGAGACGGACAGACAGTTTTGGTAAACATGTGGATAGAAGCAACATCGCTTTTCGCCAACTACCAGTTTTTCCAAGCTTACAAGGTCACCATAACCAAGCCAGACGGAACTCAAGACATTGTTGTCAAGGATTCTTACATAGCAGATACAACTTCATGGTTTGAATTCACACCAGATCAAGTTGGACAATGGACTCTCAAATTAGACTTTCTTGGACAGTATTTTCCAAATGGAACCTACTACAACGGACATAACTACCCTAACACAGCAGCCATCGGTCCTTACACACCAAGCGCATTCGGAGCACCAGCATATTCGGCTTCAAAATACTACCAACCCAGCTCTGATGGCCCATACGGTCTCACTGTTCAAGACCAACCAGTACTTTCATGGCCTGCATCACCATTGCCAACCGATTACTGGACGCGACCTGCAACTACAATGAACCGTGAATGGTGGCCAATTCTAGGCAACTACCCCGGTACCGGCGTAGTAGGAGGCGGTCCCACTTGGCCAGAGGACACCAATTCTTATGCACTACTTCGATACGGCTATGAACCTTATGTTCAAGGACCAAAATCCGCACATGTAGCTTGGAAACAACCTTTTAACATCGGCGGTTTGATTGGAGGAAGCATGGGCACAAATACCATCTGGGCGAGTGCACAAGTAATATACGGTCATCCGACTATAATCTATTCTGGCAGAGCATACTGGACTACCACCAAAGTAATGGATGGAAACGCAACAAGCGTTTGGGAATGCTACGACTTACGAACCGGACAAATCTATTGGGACCGTTACCCAGTTCAATATCCACCAACCATGATTACTTATGACCCTGGCATCCCTGAAATTGAAGGTGCTCAACCACACTTATACACAGTCTATCTTGTCTTCATAGGCAATGGCTTGTTGATAAAATATGATCCTTATACAGGTGCCATTGTGACAAACAGCTCAATTGCGCCCCTATCGACTGGTCTATTCTACGCTGATCCATACGCCCTAAGCGTATATGACATGGGTTCTGCTGCAGGCTCTCAACGTTACCGCTTGGTTAATTGGACTACTCGAGGCACCGATACCACATTAAGTCCTAGGATAATAAGTAACATAACTTGGCCCATAAGCAGTCTACCGACTACTACTATTGATTTCCAAGCTGGCATAGCTGTTAGCGCCAATGCCGCAGTCATAACCTCTTACAGCCTCACAACTGGACAAATGGTTGCCAACGTCACAACCGGAATACCCTACGCTACCGAAGGAACACCAGCACAAGCTGATCACGGATTATTTGCTCAACGCTACAATGATGGTCACTGGCACTGCTGGAATATGCTAACCGGCCAAGCTCTATGGGTAAGTGAATTATCTAGTGCACCTTGGGGAACCTTTGGAACTTACGGCTCATGCTCATACGGCGGCATGATAATGTCAAACCAATTCGACTCAGTTACTGCTCTTAACTGGACTAATGGAAAAATTGTTTGGTCATACGCTGACCCCGCAGCTTCACCATATGAAACACCCTACACCTACGGTAACATGACAGTGAATCCATGGCACACTTGCGGCATGATTGCAGACGGAGTCTACTACACAACGAACGCTGAACACTCAGCTGACGAACCCATTAAACGGGGTTGGACTATTCACGCAATTAACATCACTACTGGCGAAAATATCTGGCAATTACCAGACACTCAAACAGGCTCCACAGACGGCTCAAGAGTGTTCCAAGGAGCAATATCTGACGGATACTTAGCCTACTCAAACGCATATGACTGCATAGAGTATGTTGTCGGCAAAGGATTAAGCAAAACAACAGTAACTTCACCAGACGTCACAGTGCCTGTTGGAAGCGGTATTGTCATAAAAGGTTCAGTGCTTGATCAATCACCAGGCCAACCAGGAACACCATGTGTCTCAAAGGATTCAATGACCACGCAGATGCAACACTTACACTGGCAAATGCCAATCGATGGAATCTACCACAATCTCACCATAACAGGCGTTCCAGTTTCAATTGACGCAGTTGATCCTAACGGCAACGCTGTTCATATAACAACAGTGACTTCCGATGGTTACAGCGGTACGTTCGCTTACACTTGGGCTCCCACTATTGCAGGTGACTACAAGGTTACGGCAACATTTGCAGGTGACGACTCTTACGGCAGCTCCTTTGCAACAACCTACGCAACAATTGCAGCCGCAGCACCAACCACAACACCAATACCAACAGCTTCGCCTCTAAACCTAGCAACTACAACAGATCTAATGACCTACATAGTCAGTGGAGTAATCGCTATAATAATTGCAATCGCCATCGTTGGCGTACTAATGCTTAGAAAACGACAATAGACCTAAAAAGACAAAACCTAATACTCTTTTTCTTTTTTTTATTTCTTAAGCAATCAATTTTACATTATACTTTGAGGATCTTTAAAAATAACTAGTGTGAGAAAAGTTTCTCGTAGGGTCTTTTTGAGATTGGCAGTATTTTCTTGAATTTGCCCGTCATGATTTCTTTGGGGTCAGCGCCGAAGTGACTGCAGTATTCATTGACAAGAGTCTTCAATGGTTTTAAGGTCACGTTTGCCGACTTCCATGATTTTTGTTCCATTTACTGGTTCCAGAATTTCGCCGCGTTCATAGATGACGCCACCATGCATGCCTGTGCCGACAAAGTGTGCTTTGCATTTTTCGCCTTCTTTGAGGTTTAAGCCTAGGATTAGCATGATTCCGCCTGCCATGTACTCCGCTAAAAAGTCGCCTGCTGTTTGCCCGATGATTATTTGTGGGATTTTGTGTTGGTACTCTTTCATGTGTATGCCGACTCTGTAGCCCACGTAGTCTCGGACAAAGATTTTTCCGCCTCTCATGGAGTTTCCAGTTACGTCTCCCGCGTGGCCATTGATGATTATTTGTCCTTCGTTCATGGTGTTGCCGCAGCCGTCTTGTGCGTTGCCGTATACCACTACTTTTGGTCCGTTCATGAAGGCTCCAAGGTCATTTCCAGGTGTTCCATAAATGTCGATTTGGATGTTTGTGTCAAGGTCTGTTCCGATGTATCGTTGTCCGCAAACATTGTGTATTTCTATTCTTTCAAGACCGTTGGCGCAGATTGCCTGTCTTAGTATGGCGTTTAGTTCTCTGTAGTAGAAGTCCTTCAGCATTGACTTTTAGCACATTGTCACTCTCTGTAAGAGTATGGAAGATATTTTGCGTCAATTTCCACTTTGGTTTCGGCTTTTGATAGCATGTCTTTTACTCTCCTGCCATTTTTACACCCAAAATGTCTGATTCAGTTCTGATAAGCCGACGCCTCTGAGCGCCAATCTGTTGCCTCGTAGGCTTTCGATGGCGTTTATGCCCATGCCGCCCATCATGTCTTTAATCTCTACGCTCCAGCTGTGTAGCATGTTTACGAGTCGTTTGGATGCGATGTCGGGGTTGATGCGTTTGCTAATCCATGGGTCACTTGTAGCGATACCCCATGGGCATTTGCCTGTGTAGCAGCGTTGGCAAACTGTGCAGCCCATAGCTATCAAAGCTGCAGTTGCAATGTACACGGCGTCAGCGCCCAAGTGCTATTGCTTTGAATACGTCTGCGCTGCTTCTGATGCCGCCTGCAATAACCACTGAAGCGTTATTGCGTATGCCTTCTTCTCGGAGCCGCTGATCCACTTGTGCAAGAGCAAGCTCGATGGGTATGCCTACGTTGTCTCTGATAACTTTAGGTGCTGCACCAGTTGCGCCTCTAACGCCGTCAAGCGCAATTATGTCTGCTCCAGCCCGTACCATACCGCTGGCAATTGCTGCCGCGTTGTGGACTGCCGCAATTTTTACTGAAATAGGTTTAGTGTAGTTTGTGGCTTCTTTAAGTGCATAAATTAGCTGCCGTAGGTCTTCGATTGAGTAAATGTCATGTTGCGGGTAAGGTGAAAGTGCATCGGTGCCTTCTGGAATCATGCGTGTTTTAGCAACATTTTCAGTTACTTTTTCGCCTGGCAAGTGTCCGCCTATGCCTGGTTTTGCGCCTTGACCAATCTTGATTTCAATAGCTGCCGCAACATCCAGGTATTTTGGGTGTACACCGAATCGTCCAGATGCAACTTGAACAATCGTGTGAGTCGCCGTATTTGTACAGGCTTTGGTCTAAGCCGCCTTCGCCAGTGTTAAAGTATGTGCCGCATTCGGTTGCTGCTCTAGCTAAGGATTCATGCACGTTTAGGCTTATGGCGCCATAGGACATGGCTGAGAACATTATTGGTGTATCAAGGCAAAGCTGCGGAGTAAGCTTTGTCTTTAGGACTGTTTCGCCGTTTTCTATTTCCATTTCAAGTTTGTCAGGTTTTGTGCCGAGGTAAGTTCTGATTTCCATCGGTTCTCGAAGAGGGTCAATTGATGGGTTTGTTACTTGGCTGGCGTTTAGGAGCAGTCGGTCCCAGTAAGTGTAGCCTGGTTTGTCACAGCCCATCCCTGTTAAGATGACTCCGCCGGTTTCAGCTTGTTTTTTCACATCTCGAATTGCTTCAATTGTCCAGTTGGCGTTGTCTCGGCTAACATTTGGGTTTTTTCTTATCGTAATTGCATGGGTTGGGCAGAAGGTTACGCAGCGTTGACAGTTAATACAGTTCTCGTCTTTACTGCAAATTGTATCGGTTTCTGCATCGTAGTAGTGTGTTTCGTATGTGCATTGGTTAACGCATACTTTGCAGCGTATGCAGCGGTTTTGGTCACGTTCAACCAAATATTCGGGAATTACGTAAGTTTTCATTGAGCTTTTTCCTCCAGCTGAAATCTCAAGGGCTTTAGGACTGTTTTTTAGTCTAACAACGACTGGTTCTCCGCCTCTTGGGGCACCAGAACTTGTCCAAGTTTGGTGAAACCAGACGCATGGCTGATTCTTCTGATGACAAGTAGACGAAGTCACCGTTTGTGCCAGCTACCAGTGGTCGTAGTTTGATTCTGTCAGTTAAGCCTATCATTTCGCCGTGGTGAGCAATAATTATGCTGAATGGTCCATTCATTAGTAGGCTGCCGTAGGTTTGACGCAGCGTTCTTAGGAGTTGCGCTTTTTTGGGTTCCATGTTGTCTATTTCCTCCCAGAGAGGTGCAGCTAGAATTTGGGCTACTATGTCAATTGGCAAGTTTTCTCTTCGCATAAGCAAATCAACTGCGTATGCGAGTACTTCGGTGTCTGTTTGCATGGTGCATTTGTAACCGTACATTTCCAAGTAGCGGCGGTTTATGCCGTAGGATGAGAGTTCACCGTTATGCACTACTGTCCAGTCCAAGTATGTTGAATGGGTGTGCTCCGCCCCACCAGCCAGGAGTATTTGTGGGGAATCTGCTGTGGCATGACCAAAGGTATCCTTGGTAATCTTCTAAGCAGAAGAAATCTGCAACGTCTTCTGGAAAGCCTACGCCTTTGAAGACTCCCATGTCTTTGCCGCTTGAGAAGACAAATGCTTTTCCAGTTTCAGTGTTAATGCGCATTATTGCTTCTATCACGTAGTCTTCTTCGGTTTGGTTTTCAGGTCGCTGTTTCTTGGGTGTGAACAAAGTACCGCCATACTAACGGTGGGTTGTGGACGTTGGCTGGTTTTGTCTGCATTTCTTCATCGTACATTATGTCAAATTTTGAAGCAAGTATGCGGTCGGTTTTTTCTTTAGCGTCTTTGCTCAGGTACATTATGTGAAAAGCATAATGGTCTTTGAAATCGGGATATATGCCGTAAACTGCGAAGCCGCCGCCTAAACCGTTACCTCGGTCATGCATGTTTGTTATTGCGCGAACGGGATCTTTTGAGCTGAAGCGTTTACCTTCGGTATTCATCATGCCGAAAAGGGCGCAGCCTGAGAAATCCTTGTCGTCTCCAAATGGATTTATTATTTTTCTGTCGTTTTGATTCATTATTGCACCACACTCATTTTTCTCTGCAGACCAGTTGGCAATGTTGCCAAGCTAAAGTCGTCTGCGAGGAGTTTTTGCTTTGAATTTCTTCACGTTTATCGCGTTCTTCATTAGATAGAACAGGATGCCTGCTCGTTCGATGCAGTTTACAAGCGTCATGCCTACGATGACGTTGTTTTTGAGAACCAGTTTCTTGTAGATGTTGTTTTCAAGCGTCTTGTTTAACAAGTACTTCCAACGTTGGGTCTTCTTTGGGGTTAGCTAAACCTATGGAAACGATGGGAATGCCAAAGTACTTGAGGCTGCTCATGTTTGTGCCGCCGCCATAAGTGGTTTTTTTGCCCGCCATATTGTAGCCTGCAACGCGTCCCTCCAAAACTGCCAAAGGCCACAGGGGCAAGGTGCGGTTCTGGTTAATTATGAAGTCGTATGCTTCAGCAACGTCGCCGCTAGCGTAAACGTCAGGTACATTTGTTTGCATCAGATTATCAACGACTATTCCTCTGTTGATTTTCACGGCGCTTCCAATGACTAGTTCAGTGCGTGGAACAACACCGATTGCCATTATTACAAGGTCGCAGGGTACTTGTTCACCTTTGGTTAGAATACTCCGCCGACTGCGCCATCGTTGTCATGGTTTGCCCAAGATTTTCTGGACAGACTGGCCAGTGACAATGTTAACGCCTGCTTTCTTAACAACAGCTTCCACAATATCGGAGCCTTTAGCATCCAAGAGCAAGCTGAGAATCTTATCCTGCAACTCAACCATCGTAACTTTTAAGCCACGTTTAACAAGGGCTTCAGTTACGCTTATGCCGATAAGTCCAGCGCCTATAACAACTGCCGTCTTAGCGTTTATTGCATCAATTTTAGCTGCAATGCGCTGGGCATCGTTCATAGTTGTGAAGGTGAATACGCCGTCTTTGTCTGAGCCTTCCGTCTTTGGAACGAAGGGTTTGCCGCCTGTTGCAAGCAGCAGCTTTTCGTAGGGAACTTTTTCGCCGCTTTCAAGCTGAACAGTTTTCTCAGTTAAGTTTAGGGCTGTAGCTTTTTTGCCTGTGATAGCTTCTACGTTGTTTTCTTTCCAGAACTCGTCGTTTCGGCAATCCATTTTTTTGGAATCTGCTTTGCCGCTGACAAAGTCGCTAATCATTGGGCGACTGTAGTGGGTGCATGTTTCATCCGAGATTATGGTTATGGTTCCGACTGGGTCTACTTCTCGAATGGCTTCAACTGCGCCTATGCCTGCTGCTGAAGCTCCAACAATAACATACTTTGCCATTTACGGATTTCACCTCTTTGAAAACCAACGCTTGATTGGGGCAGTTGGCAACGCATGCTGGCTCATCAAAGCCTTGGCACAAGTCACATTTAGCAACCACATGGCCTTCTTTGTCCATTTTTATGGCGCCGTATGGGCAAACCATGATGCAGGTCCAGCAGCCCATGCATTTTTCTTTGTCATGTGTTACTTGACCTGTTTTTTCGTCTTTTTGCATGGCACCAGACAAGCAGGCGGTTACGCATGGGGCGTCTTCACAGTGTCGGCACTGAATGGCAAAGGAGACTGGTTTGTTTCGTTGTACTGTGACTCTGCTTATTGGTTTGGGGCGTTCGCTATTGTAGGCTTTGACTACGTCTTTTGATTTTGAATGTTGCACTGTGCAGTAGACTTCGCATAGTCCGCAGCCCATGCAGTCTTCTTGTTTTGCAATTATTCTTTTTACCATACTTTAAACCTCATAATTTTCACTGTTTAGCGTGCACATGTGAGCATTAGAATGTAGAGTTCCATATCGCTTGTGCATGAAACAGCTTTGATTTTGGTGTTTGATTACCGCAGTTCTAATTATAACTTTACAGGTGTTTAGAGTCATTTTTACCACTAGTTCATGTTAGGTTAGCCCATTAAAATGGCATGTATTCTATATAACTTTGTTGATAATCATTTATATGTCACGTTCATGAAGTATGTAATCTATACGAATCATATGTCAGGTGGCTGATTTTGGCAGAAAAAGACTTAGGCTATAGACGAGTCCAATGCACAGGAAGAGGCTCATACATAATATCCCTGCCCAAAGAATGGGTCCAAGACCTAGAATTAAAACGAGGCAGCGAAATAGCATTCAACATCCAACCCGACTCCACACTGACGCTTGTTCCAAGAAAAATCCAAGAAAAAGAAGGCAGAGGCAACGCAGCTAAACCCAAAGAATACTACATCAACATTGACCCAAAAGAAAACATACAATCAACCCTTCGCATGATCCGCGCGCTATATGCCATAGGAGCCGACATAATAAGAGTCCACTTCAAAAACCCACAAGACGCCATAAAATACAAAAACGAAATAAAAAATTTAGCTAGAGACAACTTTTTAGGTTCAGAAATAATTGATGAAACATCAGATGAAATCACCCTGCAAATCCTGATAAAACACTCCGAGTTCCCAATTGAAAAAGCTGTTAGAAGAATGGCTATCGTGGCGTTGTCTGCAAACAGGGACGCCATCGCTGCTTTAAAAGAGCAGAAGCACCAGTTTGTTTGACAGCGTTATCAGTTCTCACAATGATGTAAACCGTTTAGGACTATACATTGTTCGTCAGCTAAAATATGGTATAGAACGAAACCTTTATCGAGAACTCGGTTTTAGAACCCCTAAAGAATTCCTTCTCTACCGCATAGCCGTAAACGACATAGAAAGCATTGCCCAAAACGCAATGAACATAATAAACAACTTGGGTTCACTGCAAAAACTAATCGATGACGAAACACTTTTCGTAAAAGACCCCATAGACGAAGAAATATACAACCAACTAGTCAACTTCAGCTCACAAGCACACCAACTATACGATGACTCCATAAAAGCCCTTTTCAAGAGAGAATACAAAGATGCAGAAAAACTGATTTCAAAACGGGAATCGCTCATGCCGCTCGAAAATGAATTAATCATGTTGATGTCAAGCAAAAAACTAGACCCAAACATCGCTTCAGTGCTTCGCTTAATTTTTGACAGTTCAAGACGCATAATGGATTACAGCGGAAACATGGCAGAGTTAACGCTGAATCGAACAGTGGAAGAATTGTGTTCAACGCTAACATACAAATTAATCTACAACCTAAATTTTTCTTCATTGATAAAGTGTGAAAATGTGATGGTGCTCCGGCCGGGATTTGGACCCGGGTCCGCGACTCGAGAGGCCGCTATACATAGTCCCTTAATAAGAAGTCTTAGTAAGGTTTGACCGGACTATACTACCGGAGCATTCGCAAGAATGGTAATCTCTAACAGTTAAATATCTTTTTATGCGTTTAAAGCTTAAGTCAACTAATTTGCTTGGAAAGCTCTACGTTTCCTCGTCAACTTTTAAGAAACGTTTTATTGTTGCCATAATTTCCTCCAAACCCTTCTCGAGTCAGAGGCGGGTCATAGGGAATTCTGAGCACATCCCATCCTTGAGCGTTCAAAAGGTCATCAATTTCCTCATCACGTGCTCAAGCTGTTTATCTTTTTTATGCACTGGTTTGCCGTCTAAGATAAACAATTTTTCGTTTTGTCTAGCCCAGCAAAAATCTGGAATTGTTGATTTTAAAATAATTGTTTTTTGTGTTACCATGCCGCCTAGTTAATCCAGCCATACTTAATGCTTGGAATACTGCCATTTCTGCTTGACTAACTCTTGGATGCATGTTTGCTTTATAGCTCAATTTAGCTTCACAAGAATTAGCATTGCGATCTGAGACCCTTAATAAATTCTATACAAAAAATCCAATCTAAACTCTAGATGCAAACAGTAACCAAAAGTAGGCTTGGCGGATCGCCCACGTTAACCCAAGGCGCGAACCAAAAAAAGCACCTGAATGGTCAGGGTACCGCGATTCGCGTCTCGTTTAACTGCTGACCCGCCAAGCATGGGTGTACCTCTTGGATGGCTATTTCTCGCAAATATAACAACTCTTTTGCCGAGTATAAATGGAGTTGTGGTTGTATGATGTCAGCAACAAGCGTGCAAGCTGCATAAATTACTATGGAGTTAAAATCTGGCAAATATGAAGAAGAAGCGGTTGCTTATTGCATTATTCATAGTATTTCTTGTTTTTCTTCGTAAACCATTGGTAAAATGGTTACGTCTCTTACTTTTGCGATTGGTTGGTTTATCTTACCGTTGCTTGTTCTTTCTCTTCGCCAATCCAGTACATACACCAACCCAAGATAAATAAGAAGGTGAGTGCTGGGAGATAACAGAATTAGTTATAGTTTTGCTTCGTTTACGCGAATTTTTGAAAGTAACCAAGCTTGCACCTGATTACTTCATCTATGAATTGACAAAATAAGCTTTAGTGATTGCAGAATAATATTCAAACTAACGTAATTACAAGGAAGAATAAAAAAGATAAAAGATTGAATTTAGCTTTCAGTTTTTTTCTGAGCTTCCAAAGGATGAATATTCTTTAAGTTTATCAGCCATTATCTCTCAATTGCTTGTCGACAAGTTAGTTTACTGTTCCTTCCTCGAAAGTTCCATCTTCACGACAGTTTGTCCAGCTTTTTTTCCTGTTAGAACCTCTATGCCTTCATCAATTGTTTTAACTGAGTAAATGTTAAATTTGCCAGCTTTGCACTGCTTCAACAACTTCTTCTTTTAGCATTAGGTTTTGCACGTTGCTTTCCGGTATCATTACTCCTTGCTGTCCAGTTCAGTCCTTTTAGCTTGCAGACTTCAAAGAAGCCTTCGATTTTCTCATTTACTCCGCCTATAGCTTGAACTTCTCCTTTCTGGTTAACTGAACCTGTTACCGCTATGTTTTGTTTAATTGGTAGTCCAGAGAGCGCTGACAAAATAGCAGTATAATTCGGTGCTTGAAGCGCTGTCACCTTCAACTCCTTCGTAGTTTTGCTCAAAAACAAGTCTTGCGGAAAGGCTTAACGGTTTGTCTCTGGCGTATTTGTCGTTCATGTAGCCGCTTAGAATTAAGAACTCCTTTTGTATGTATGGGTCCACCCATTTTTGCTTCTCTTTCAATGTCAATTACTCCTTCTCTGCCTAAGCCTATGCTTGCTGTTACGCGTGAGGGATTACCGAATGCAAAATCGCCCATTCCCATAACGGATAAACCGTTTACTTGCCCAACTCTTTCATCAGACTGTGTCAATTAGGAAGAATCCGCGTTTTATCATTTCTTGGATTTTTTCTTGGATAAGTTTTGAGCGGTAAATTTTTTCTTCTATCGCTTTCTTGACATGGTCTCCAGTTATGAACTCAGCGTTTTCTTGTGCTGCATAAAAATTTGCTTCACGAATTATGTCGGCGATGTGCGCAAATTGTATTGATAGTTTATATTGGTCTTCTGCAATTCTTGAGCTGTATTCAACAAGTTTAGCTACTCCTGTACCGTCAAGGTGTTTGAGGTTTTCTCTTTCGCACAGTGTGCAGACCCAAGCGGCATATTGCTTGACTTTTTCATCGGTTCTATCCATACTTGTGTCGAATTCTGCTTTTATTTTGAAGAGTTCTTTAAAATCTGTATCCAGTTGGAACATCATTTGGTAAAGATAGGGGTCTCCAATGAGGATTACTTTGGCTGATAAAGGAATAGGCTGAGGTTTAAGGGTTTTAACGCTGAGAAAACCATAGCGTTCTTCAGGTTCTTCAATAACTATGTTTCCGTCTCTGAGGTCTCGTTTCAAGCCGTCATATGAGAATGGGTTTCTTAGTAACTCTTCAACTGGAATAATTAGGTATCCACCATTAGCTTTGTGTATGGCTCCTGCTCGAATCATGCTAAAGTCAGTTGTTAGAGCACCGAACTGTGCTTCTTTTTCTGTTCTTCCCAAAAGGTTATGGTAAGTAGGATTGGTTTCCACGATTACAGGTGCACCTTTAGTGTCTGAATTGTCAATGACAACGTTTACCTCGTATTTCTTGTAGGGTTCCTCTTTCATCCATGGCATGGAAAATGGAAGCTGCTCTTGAGGTTCGCCTCCTCTTCTCATGAATTGCTGAAGATTATCCAAAATGTCATTCTCTACAGCTTTAAGGTAAGCTGTAACTTCAGGAGTGTCTTTGTATTTTTCCATTGAGGATTTCCACTTGGTTGCCGATTGCATAGAGGGCAACTTCTTTGTTTAGTTTTTTGAAAGCATCATGGATTTTTCTTTCCATATCGATGAGTTGCCTCATTGTGTTTCTGAATTCTGTTTCCAGTCGTTCCCTTTTTTCCTGAATTTTATCCTTCACTTTTTGTGGCAACGCTAACATTTCTTCTTCGCTGAGCGGTTTGCCATCTAATACTGGAATAAGAAGCAATCCAATAGGTGTAGCTTTGAATTACAAAGCCTTCTCGCTGAGCCTTTGACATTTAATTCTTCAATTAACTGTTTTCTTTGATTTTCTAATCCTCGGATTGTAGCTTCTCTTCTTGCAGCATAGTCTTCACTTTCAAAGGCTTTCGGTAATGCATTCTTAATGTTTTCAATAAGTTTTTCATGTCATCGCGGAATTCTTTTCCTTTTCCAGCAGGCAGCTGAATTGCTTTTGGCTCATATTGGTTAGAAAAATTATTGACGTAACACCAGTCAGGTGGAACAGGCTGAACTTTAGCTTGTGCTTCTACGAAATTTTTAACCGCGGTTTTTCTTCCTGTTCCAGGGTAACCTGCAACATACATGTTGAAACCGTGGTTTTTTATGCCGAGGCCGAATTTTAAGGCTCGAACGGCTCTTTCTTGGCCTATAATTTCGCCTAAGGGAACAAGGTCATGGGTTGATTCGCATTGCATAAAACTAGGATCACATGCTCTTCTAAGTTTCTCTACTGGTAAAGCATTAACCAATCAAAACTCCTTCATTAAAATCTACTAAAAAACTGCTTTTAACTTTGCGTCAGTAATTAAGTTTCTGTTGACCTGATTTTCTATCTAAGAGTTTCTATTCTAAAATTAAGTACGCACAGACTATTTATTTCGATTCAGTTCGAATGAAACGTTTGATTAATTTCTTGGTTTCTAACTTCAGGATGAAAAAGTACACCATAAATTGGCTTTATCTTTATGCTTTATCGCTTGAATGCATTTTGCGGATTTTGCCCAAACTTCAAAATCTTCAGAAGCCTCAACGCAGTAGCTGTGAAGCGAGTATGCCTTGAAGTCTGCTGAGAAAAGCGGGTTATCCTTCAGCGAAATTATCGGTGTCATACCTATTTCCAAGCACTTAATCAAGCGTGCCCCAAAAACCACGCCTATTGTTTCCATGCCTGCACAGATGCCCAGCACGGGCTTTTCTATTTCTTTGAGCCACTGGAATTTTTCAGGTTGGCTTAAAGTCGCAGTGTCTTTGAGTGCTGTTCCTGAAAGAATGACACTTGCTGCATTGGTTTAGGTCTTCGTTGGTTACTTCAAGATAATGCTTTATCTTGCAATCGCTTCATTTTTTCAGCAACTGCAGCTATGGGTAAAACAAACTCGTAGTAGCCAAGCGAATCCTTCTTCCAATTCATGTCAACAATTAAAATCATTTTGGAACCAGCCTGAGCCTGCTTAATATTTGAAAACCCCCGAGTTCCCCTTCGATTCTAATGCAGAATCAAGGATTTCGATTTTCTTTTTGAACAGTGGCGCATCCAAAACAGTTGTTTCAATTTCGCCACCTTCTCCTGAAGGGCTCAACCCATATTTTTGCTTGAAGCTCAACTAGCCTTTCTATTATTTTTGTGTCTATTTGTTTTCCAAGCCATTTTTCATCAAGCGGGTAAGCAAAAATCCCTGAAATAATCACATTAAATTCTTTTTCAAGAAGTTCCTCCAGAAGCGCTTTCTGGTCATGCTTCCACAGATGGGTTAAAACACCAAAGTCCAAGCTTGATAACAAATGCGCTGAACACGTTCTGCTTGGTAAACTGATTCTACTGCGCCAGTTACAATACCCTCAATCTGGTATTCTTTTGTTGCTTGAGCAATTGCATCTTCTAAATCTCTAAGTTCTTCTTCTTTTTCGCCCTTTGTTATTTTTGTTATTTGAGGCAATCCTACGGCTTCTGCTTGAAGATTCGAAACGTCAATGTTTGGAGTGTGAAACATGTAGCTTTCTTTGTTTTCTGAAACCAAGTGTAATGAGGCATACGACTTCTTCTTTTTCTGCTGCGTAATGAAGGGCAAGGGTTGAGTCTTTGCCGCCTGAAAACAAAACTCCAAGTCGCATGGCTACCTTAAAAAAGAAAACTGGTTTATATGCCTGCTTGAACAGGCAAATGACGCTTAAACTTTGACGTTGCAAACGTTCGGTATGGCTTTGAGTTTCTTTATGATTTCTGCGGCTGACTTTTTTGTGAAGAACATAAACTGAAATGGCGTATCCGCTGTTTCCGATTTGTCTTGAATAGTTTGCTCTTATGTTTATGTCGCTTGTCAGCTAAAACTTTGTCAATGTTTGCGAAAACTCCTGGCACATCTCGATGATGAATGAACAAGGTGTAAACTGGTTTTTCTTCCAGCTCGATGTTTTCGCCCGCGTTCACTGCGTTGACGAAGTCTCCACCAAGAAGATAACCTGAAACTACACGGGCTATTTCGGTTGATGTTTCTCTTTGAGCTTCAACTGTTGAGGCGCCAAGATGACTGCTGAAAACAACGTTGTCGAGTTCTTTGAGTTTGCTTTTGAATTCTGCGCCTTCAATTTTAGGCTCATCAACGTAAACGTCAAGTGCTGCACCAGCGATTTTTCTTTCTTTTAATGCTTTGTACAGTGCTTGTTCGTCAACGTTGCTGCCTCTTGAAGTGTTAATTAGGTAAGCAGTTTTTCTTCATTAAGGCGAATTCTTTTTCGCCGATGACAACGTCTTTTCCGCCTGTGTGAATGCTTATGTAATCGGCTTTTGAGAGGACTTCTTCTTTAGTCATGAATTTTATGCCTGATTCAGGACACGGTTTAATGTCGTAACCAATAACTTCCATGTCAAAGCCGCGTCTGAGCAATCTCGGCGAGTCTTTGCCCGATTCTTCCGCAGCCTAAAATACCCAAAGTTTTGTACGAGAGCTCGGTGCCTTTAAGTTTGTCTTTTTTCCATACGCCATTTTTTAGTGATTGATGTGCTTGAGGAGTGTTTCTTGAGATAGCAAGCATTAAACCGATGGTTAACTCTGCAACTGCATTGGTGCTTCCGTAAGGAGCAGATTTTACAACTATGCCGTTTTCTGAGGCAGCTGCAACATCAATGTTGTCATAGCCTACTCCTGCTCTTCCAATGATTTTGAGTTTGCCTTTGGCGCCTGCTTCAATAATTTCTTTTGTGACTTTGGTGGCGCTTCGCACAATTAACGCGTCAAACTCAGGCTATGTCGGCGATAAGTTTGGTTTGGTCTCTTTTTTGTGTGTCTGTTTCTATGCCGGCGTCTTGGAAGAGTTTTAAGCCTTCTTTTTCTAAACCATCATTTAGCAGTACTTTCACTTTAGCCGACTCCTTTAAGTGGTTATCAAGCTTAGGATTTAAAGTTGATTGGCAAAAAGAATATTAATCTTTTAACGATCAGAAATTTTGTTCAATTATTAAGTTTTGCTTTTCAAGAGTTTGATTGCTTTTGCTGAATTTGGTGAACGCAATGTCATAAATGGATACTTCGTGGCAGTAGGGACATTGAAGCCGTCGTTTGCTTCCGCGGTAAAGAGAAATGAAGCTGACTCCTGGAACCCAGTGGTAATTGAATTTTCTCTTGCATTTGGGCATGTAAACCTTGAAATGGTATGTGGACCATATCTTGGCAGCAATATGAAAAATGCTGTAAAAACTAAGGCTATGATTGCAACGGAGATCATTAGAATGTCGGCCATTAGGTTTTCAACTTTAAAAAGAATTTTCTTTTAGGATTTAAGCTTAATCTTTACTTTAGTGGATTTTTGCCTATTGTTAAGCATTTTTAAAAGCGGTGAGGGCTTTCTACGCTTTCTTGACGTAGCTGAGTGCTTCTTGTACGTTTTGGAAGCCGTATTTGACTCCGCCAAACTCATTCTTTAACGATAACACGTCTTGTTTAACCTGCTACGGGTTTGCGTTTAGCCTTTATTACGTCAAGCATGAGGTCACAGAGGTGTTTAATGTCGCCTTCCACAAAGCCTCTTCTGGTCACGTCTTGGAAGCCAATTCGAAGCCTGAAGGGTTTTCTTTGCTACTTTGGTCATCGTAGGGCAAGAGGTTTTTGTTTAGAATTATGTTTGCGTCTTCAAGGTCTTGTGCAATTTTGTTGCCGCCGCCATAGCTACGAATATCAACGGCAATTTGATGAGACCGAGTGAAGCCTTTTTTCTCAGCGAGAACTTTAACGCCGTTTTCGCATAGGTATTGTCCTGCTGTCTGAGCATTTCTCACTATTTGCCTAGCTAGTTCAGCGCCGAAAACTTTCATTTCTAAAGCTGCTACACCGAGCGCTGGTAACCTGCCTAGATGTGTGCTTGAAGCGCTAAGAGGGAAAATCGCAAACTGTATTTTCTTCACAGCTTTTTCTAAGGATGGGCTGGTTGGGTTTCCCATGATGACGCCACCTTGGGGTCCTGGAAAAGTTTTGTGAGTTGAAGAAGTGATAAAGTCTGCGCCTTCACGCAGGGGATCTTGGAATTGCCGCCTGCAATTAAGCCCAATACGTGTGATGCATCATAGGCTATGATATGCGCCTACTTCTTCACAGACAGCTTTCAACTCTTTAATTGGGTGTGGGAACAAAAAGAGGCTACCGCCGAAAGTAACTATGCCTGGTTTTGCAGCGCGGATAACATAGGCTGATTTTTCAGGGTCAATGTTGAATTCGTCTATGTTATATACGTGATTAATGTTATCTAAACCCAAAATGTTGCCTGCTAATCCTGTGTAATCATGTGAGATGTGGGCACCGCAGCTTAGGGGTGTGACAACCATTTTGTTGTTTTTTGATGGCTAAAGATAAACCTTTGAATGTGGCTAGGTTTGCATGGGTGCCTGAAACCAATCGAACATCTGCCCATTCTGTTTTGAAGAGGTCTTTCATTATGTCGGTTGCATAATCTTCAATTTGGGACATGTATTTTTGTCCTTGATAATACCGTTTTTTAACGTGCCCTTGCTGGTCGTTTTCTCCTTCTGCATATCTGCATCAAGGTCATGTGAGAGGTCAAGCATTTGGTTGACTGCTGGCGATTTGAGTCCTTCGCTTGCAATCATGTTTATGCATTCTTTGTCGCGGTACTGTTCATGTTTGCTGGCTTGCTTCAAGAAGGTTTAGGACTAGATTTGAGAACTTTTCCATTTTTTGTTCTTCCCCACGCTTAAGTCATCAACGGAATTAGGCTTTGCAGTATTTAGCCGTTACTGGAATCAAATGAGTGTTCAAGTTAAATTTGAAACATAACCTGCAGGCATTTTGCACGACATTATAGCACGTACATTATTATGTAGAATATTTCTCCCGAGAGAAAAGCAAACCACCAAAATCCGAAGAGAATCTTTGGTTAGTTTTCCGTGCCACCGGTTGTGCTTTTCTGCCGAAGCATTGAAACACCAATAGCGAGGACTAAAACTTCCAGAGTCATAACTAAAACTGCAATGACTCAGTGAATTCCGAATTAAACATCCAAGGTTGGTGTTAACTGAATGGTTGAGCCGACGACTGTTCCACCAAAACTGCAATACAGCATGTAGCCGATGGATAGGATTAGGTCCCATGAAATTGCAGTTACTGCTGAGATTGGATGGAAACGGTTTTTTCCTCTGCCGCTTAGAAATGCATGGAAGAATAGGAAAACATGGGAATCAAGCCAAGGAGACTATTGTGCTTGAAAGTGGGCAACGGTCATGGTTAATTAACAGTTTGAAGCCAAATCATTCGCTTGCTAATTAATCCTGCGTTGTTTGCTCTTTCTTATCGTTTGATGAACCTGAAATTTTTGCTATTGGTATTGCTCCGGAAAGGACGCTGTTGTTGAGAAAGGTTATTTCTTTTCCTGAATCCAGTTGGATTGTGGTGTTTAAGGGTGTTATTTCTTTGATGATTCCCTGCTCGTTCAAGTAAGAGGTTATTACTCTGTCGCCTATTCTGTAGTGTAATCTGCCTTCTTTTAACGCTGGATATTTTTGAACCACGGTTATTATTACTCCACCTGAAGCGATCGCACTGTTTGGAATAGTAACTTGTCCCACATCGGTTTGTATTCTCATGACAAGGGCTGTCATCTCTATAATTTGCCCAGGAATATTGTTGAACATTACGTCATCTCCTACTTTGAAATGGTAATTGGTGAAAACTAGGAAACCTGACAGTAAGCTGCCAACAAACGTGGATATGATAAGACCTGCAGTGATTGAAATAATTCCCGCTCCTGTTATAAGTTCAGAAGCAGACCCTGGTGCTAATGTGTTTAGTATGCCAAAGATCATTGCTACAAATGTTACGGCGAGTATAACGTACTGCAGGATTGTTGAGGCTTGGTTTCCAATTCGCTGGGTCAAAAGGGGTCTAAAATGGCGAATGATGGATATTGCGGCTAACGAAAAAATAATGATAATTAGTATTCTTACAGCTTCCTCAATCAGGACGGGTAAGCTAATAGTTGTAGCTATGAACTGATGAAAAATATAAAGCGTCATTATAGTGAGGATTAAGGTAATTATTAGATAAAGAACGAGCCTTTGTAATGAACGAACAGCACGAGCCATCTTAATTCTTCCTACCCATAATTTGCAAGCATATTTCTATAGTTTTCTCAAAAGAACTAATATAGGGAATGCTTCGATTTACTTTTGTTATGTCTGCTCCCAATTGTCCCTGCCCCAAAAAGGATTGTCCACGCCACAGCAACTGTCAAGAATGTGTAACTTTCCACAAAGCAAAGAATGAAATACCTTTCTGCGCAAGAGAATATGGTTAATTTTCCATTTATTTTAGTTCGCGATCAGTTATGAATAGAAACTGTCAATTTTGTTTTTCGCCTCTACTGTAATTGAGTTGGGGGCAGATGAGGTATCAATTTTGATAATAGATTTCAACTGCTAAATCGACATTGGTGGAGAGGGAATACTTCTTGCTTGAAAGTTTAAGCATTTGAGAGCTTAAAGCGTAATGTTGATATCAACTAGATCCTAAACCCTTTCCGATTAGAATGAGATATGTGTCGGATTTAGAAGCGCTTAGGAAAAGAGAAAAAATTCAGCAGAATTTCTGGAGCATAGTAGGCGCAATTGAACACATCAATTTACCAAAGCTTGAAGACGCTATAAAAAAAGAATTCGCCACAAGCGACGATAGGCTGATTCAGGCACAGGTTAAGCTAATGCAGACAGAGGCACGAGTAAGAGTACAAAACAAAGCAAAGGTTTGGATAAAACAACCAAAACCCAAAGAAACCAATGATTCTTAACAAACTAATTATCGAAGATGCTGTTGGAAAGGCTCTTGAAAAATACTGCAAATAATTGAAGAGCATTAATCCAAAAAGTCCTATTATAACTATAGAAAAAACCGGGTTTTTTACTTTGGTAATCAAGGCAGGTCGAAGAAACTTTTTAGGGGAGTTAATCTCATTTCTATCTTGGTTTTTATGCGTCTATTTAAGCTCTTTATTGTTGAAATTGTCCTTTTATTTGCTCAGTTTTGGATGGGCATGACCAATAACCTATTCATAATTGTCCCCCTTAACTCGCCCTTCAATTTCTTCGGCTATGCTGGCGGAGTAGAGGTTTTGGCACATATCGTTAACGGTTCGCTAATTCTTGCCATTGGCTTATTAATTATCTATTACAGCTACAAGATAAAAAACAGTCTTGTCCTACGATTGACTGCACTAGCGGTTGTCTTTGCAGTAAGCGCTATTGCTAGTGGCACGCTCTTTTTGGAGATTTTTCTAATTCCTAGCTTACAGCAAGTTGATGACTATTTTTCTATGTCGATGGCCATAAGTTTCCTCTCGGTATTCACAGTTTTTTTCACTGAAATATATGTACTTAAGAAAGTTTACATAAAAAATCAAGATGAATTTTCTCAAAACACACATGATTTTAGAAACCAAACAACCTAAATAAGAATAGCTTGCGAATCAACACTGGCCGTACTTGAATAACTGGTATATGGCGAGAAGCATGGTTTTTTGGTTCTTCCTCAAGCGAAGTCCTTAAGAGTGTTCGTGTCACTATTATTATTAACCAGTTTTAGCATATTTGTCCAGATACTTTTGGCTAACTTGTGCGACAAAATTGGTTGGATGAAGGCAAATTGAAAATATCTGAGGCTATGATATATAAAAGAGAAATTGGATCAGGCTGTAGTTTAAACGTAAAGATGCTTGATACCATAAAAGATGGAATTGTTTTAAGCATTGAACAACACTTGGTTAACAGCAATGCACTTGAATTTATTACAGATTTTGTCAACCAACATAAACTAAGTTTGCTACTAGATAGCGAGCACTACTTCATTTCTTCAAACGTTCTAAAACCATTCGTTCAATCACTATGGGCATGAAAAGTAGTTTTGTGTGCGTCTTAATCAAAAATGCTACGAAACTTCTATATGATTGGTACTTTATTTAAGGTTGGAACAAACGTTGATCAAACATGAATCGCAAAAATTATAAATCAAAAAGAGAAACTCAGCCAAAACGAAACAACAAGGTTAAGGGAACCAAACGTCGATTAGCTGCAGGCAGTAAAGAAATCAACATTTACACTCAGCCACAGTTACGCGAAGAATACATTGCAAAAGCTGAATGGATAAACAATGTAATTCCCAAATTGCAAGAAAAGATCCCGTAAATCGTATTCGA
The DNA here is from genome assembly GCA_963831865.1 of Candidatus Bathyarchaeota archaeon. Taxonomy (GTDB): domain Archaea; phylum Thermoproteota; class Bathyarchaeia; order Bathyarchaeales; family Bathycorpusculaceae; genus Bathycorpusculum. The sequence goes on from CAWHSP010000018.1 coordinate 129,046, forward strand.
ACAACGTTTCAATCAAATAGTTTTTCCTTTATATATTATCGGGACATTACTTTGGGCTCTACAACGTTAAAAAAAGAAAAAATTAGATTGCTCGCATTCGATTGTTTTTAGGGTTATGTTCTACTTCTGCTAAACCTAACTCTTCCATGATTGGAGGTATATAGTTTGCAAATCGCCCTCGCAAGCCTTTCTTGAGTCCGTACCACCCACCCACGGGGTTTTTTGATGATCTGCCCCAAGCTTCAACCGTTGCTTCCGTAGCTGGTTTCTGCTCGTCTGCGCTGCCAAGTGGCATCCAGTCGCCTTTTTGCTTCAACATTTTATGCAAATCGTCCAGGGCGCGAAGTTGATATTTGAGCTCTGTTTTTCCAACCCAAACAACGATCGCTGGTGGGTCGGAGGCTTCGTCCTTGTATGCCTTAAATTCAGAGGTGCCGGGAGGCGTTTTAAGTATCCAAGGATCGTCTTTTGTTCCTTTTTGTTTAATTGGCAAAAAATTCACCTATTTAAAAGGAGAATTTGAGCCAATTTTAACATTTCGGTTAAAGCAAACGTAGCTATCTAACAACTCGGAAGATAAAATAATACATTGAATCACATTCACATGCCAGTATGCCTTTCAAACCAAAACTTACAACAGGAACTTTTATAATCAATAATTCTCTTCAAGAAAGGAAAGTGAATTTACATGACTGAATCTGTAGAAAAAAGAGTACAAAAAGCCTTAGAAGAAATTAGACCACAAATCCAAGCTGATGGGGGAAACGTAGAACTAATAGCTGTTGAAAAGCAGACTGTAAAAGTCCGCTTGACCGGCGCCTGTGCAGGTTGCCCCATGGCGGCGATGACTCTCAAACAGGGTGTTGAAGCACTTATTAAAGAGAGAGTTCCAGAAATACAGAAAGTTGAAGCGGTAGAATAAGTCAAACCGCGTAATTAATGATTATTTTCCAAATTTTATAATCACAAAATAAGAAAGCTTTTTGCAGTCATAGAAGAGTTCTCTATTAAAATTTAAATTCTAATTAACGAATAGATGAATGCAGAAACGATAATTTACAGGTACCTGTTATGAAGCCTAAAGGTTTCAAATCCATCGATGAATACATAGCTTCTTTTCCCAAAAATACACAGGACATTTTACTGGCGCTAAGGAAAGCTATCCAAGAAGCAGCGCCTCACGCCCAAGAGATAATCAGTTACCAAATGCCTGCCTTCAAATTAAACGGAATCTTAGTGTGGTTCGCCGCATTCAAAAAACACATTGGATTTTTTCCAACAGCATCAGGTGTTGAAGCATTCAAAGAGAAATTGGCGCCCTACGAAACAAGCAAGGGCACAATTAGATTCCCGATCGACGAACCAATTCCATTTGATTTAGTTAAGGAAATTGTAAAGTATCGCGTTAAGGAAAACTCGGGTAAGTGATAGTTTATTGCAGCAAAAATTGGCAGAAGCGTTAATTTGTTAAATTGGTGAGGCTTCCTAGATTTAAACCGGAGTGGAAGATTTAGTTTTAGAAATTCAACGACATTATAATAAGTACAATGAACCAATCTGTGGCTTAGGAGACCCGCATTTGAAAGTACTATTTATCGAGCCGCCCAAAGACATATGGTTTGTTATGGGCGAATACCTTCCGCCGCCCTATGGCATCGTCCAACTCGCCGCCTATCTGGAAAGAGAAATTAAGAATATCCAAATAGAAATTCTAGATTGCAACGCAGAGAAAGTTGATTGGAGGGAGATGGAGGAGCGTCTTGCCGCTTCGAACCCGGATGTGGTGGCTTGTGCTTCGCTGGCTACATGCAACACTTATGCTGTCGTGAAAACTCTTGAAACCGCTAAACGTATGGCGCCAAAAGCTCTCACTGTAACAGGGGGACAACACTTCACTGCGACAGCTCAAGATAGTCTCCAACTTTACCCAGAAATCGATGTTATCATCCGCAATGAGGGGGAACAAACTTTAGCTGAATTGGTGAAAGCTAAACAACTCGGAGCAGGGTTCCAAAACATTCAAGGTATATCATTTAGGAACGGAGGAAAGGTCGTACACAACCCTTCGAGGCCTTTAATTGAAAACTTGGAGGATTTGCCGTTTCCAGGCTACCACCTTGTCAAAAACAACATGCCCAAATACCACTTCTCTGTGATGGCGGGCAAAAGAGCGCCATATGCTCTCATTGAAGGAGCGCGTGGTTGCAACCACCAATGCACCTTCTGCACCCAGTGGCGCCACTGGCAAGCCTGCTGGCGTCTCAAACCAGCGAAGCGTATTGCGGATGAAATGGCTTTCTGTAATCGAGAGTTTGGAAGTAAGATGATCTGGTTAACTGACGATAACTTTGGGTCTGGACAGCGCCCCAGAGAAATTGCCGAAGAAATTATCGCTAAAAAGTTACCTGAAGTGACGTGGTTTGTTCAGGCTAGATGCGACGATATTATCCAAAATAAAGACGTTCTTCCAAGGTTGGCTAAATCAGGGTTAAACTGGGTGTTGCTAGGGGTGGAGAATTCGAGTCCTGCCGCGCTGGACTACTTCAAAAAAGGGATTACCCCTAATGATGCAAAGACGGCGGTGCGGCTGCTACATGATAACGGCATCTTTGCCCATGCCATGGTCATCATTGGCAACCGTAAAGAAACCCAACAATCCATCCTCCAACTCCGAGAGTTCGCCAACGACTTAGACCCCGACTTCATTATGTTCGGCATCTTAACGCCTTTTCCAGGTACAGAAGTTTACGCCGAGGCAGAACGCAACGAATGGATCGAGGATCGCAACTGGAACCACTATGATATGATTCATGCTATCATGCCAACTGAAACGCTTTCGACCCGGCAGGTACAAGAGGAGCTCTATGGCTGCTACCGCGATTTCTACGGCTCTTGGGGCAGGCGATTCCATGGACTGTTCTCGAGCAATCCGATGAAACGACGTACGTTCAGGCACATGGCAGCGCGGGGCGTGCTGGGCAAAATCAAATCGATGTTCTAGGCGATAACTTTGCCGCAATCTGGACCTTCCAAGTTTTTCTTGCTGTTTTTGGTGGCTGTTTCAGTTTTTGGGTTGGCGCTTGTGCCGCTTCTTTTGCTTCAGTCTAACCTGCAAGGAGACCAGTCACTTTTTCGACGTCCACTCGTAGGCTCTATATACATTGTAATCTGCATTGCAGGTATAGTTGTAGTGTATTGTCCGGGCAAGTGCCGCATGATGTTCCAAAAACCGAACTTTTCCTCCAACTCTAGTACACCATCTGCTTCAGCCGTACAGATGAAAGGGCACCATCCAGACTGTGAAAAGTTTTCAGGTAATCGGATTATAATCAGAAGCTCAGTGTTTTGCGCTGCATGCAGTGGCCTGTTGATTGGAGCAATGGTGGCTATGGAGGGAACAGTTTTGTTTTCTTTAGGCTTTTTTGATTTAGGAGCTGGACACCTTTGGGTTCTGGCGGCGGGGGAAGTTTTGATGCTTGTGGGATTAGCTCAAATAAAGATGAGAGGTTACATCAAAATGTCGATGAATGCTCTGTTTGTGGTTGGCTCGTGTATTAGTCTGGTTTCGGCGGATTTGGCTGGGCAGAGCTTGGTGGTTGATGCGTATGTGCTTGGACTAATCATCTTTATGTTGTGGTTTAGGATTTTGCTCTCAGAATGGAACAATAGACGAATCTGTATGGCATGTGGGCGATGCGTTTAGGGCGGGTTAGAGGGGCGTTCGCTGTATCGTCTTTGTCTATAAAGGGCGCCTAGCAAGATGAGAATGCCGAATATAATTATTATGAATGGCCAGAAATTTATCGTTATGCCGTAAGCAGTTTGCAAGAACAAGCCTAACCCGACAAGGATTATGATAACACCTATAACGATGCCTGCAATCATGCCGCCATTTGGTAAGCCAAAGCATTCGTTTTCTACTCGACGGTAGTGTTCTCGGTCGCTTCCAGGGTAGCGTTGGCCAACCGTGTACAGTGGAGCGCCACAGTTTGAACATATGGTGTTGGTATCAGGATTTTGAGTGCCACATTTGCTACAATAAACCATTAGAATTTCCTCAATCAAGAATAAACTTGATTTAGTTTTAAGATTTGCGGTAAAAAAAAGTCGGCATGGTCAAATGCCCAGATTTGAGAAGTAGAAGGTCCTTGGTATAAGACTTCGTACATACTTTTGCTATTTGAAAACTTTTGTAACCATTAAAATAGTTACAGAATTAAGTCTGATGGTGGGGCTGCCCGGATTTGAACCGGAGTCTATAGAGCCCAAGTCTACAAGCCTAGACC
>CAWHSP010000019.1:0-8836 GCA_963831865.1 Candidatus Bathyarchaeota archaeon
GGTTTACTACAAGTTTGCCTCTGGAGCTGAATCTGGGTCTATGGCTGTGACTTTTGTGGGCGCAAATCTGAAGGTGGCAAGGATGTATGATTTCAGAAATGTTGTTGCTTCAAGTTTCAATGAAGGCGGCGGATTTGGTACCAATAGTGGAACCACAATTTCGGCTCAGTCAGTAACGACTACTGGCGTTAATCGTCTTGCTGTTTCCTTCGTTTTCGATACTGCTAACAACGCTCTTAATGTTTTTTCAGGAGGAACTTGGGCTGAGCCAGTTGGAGAGTATAAAATAGATACGGGTTCTGGCGGAGGAGTTCAATTGCAAACTGCAACTATGCCTTCTGCTGGAACGATTTCTGGCGGGTCCTACACAATTACCACTCAGTGCCGTTCTTGGGGCGTTAGAGCCTTTGCTTTGATACCTACCACTATATTTCCTACCGGAACTGTTAATTTCGAGGTTTTGACTTCAGGCGGTTCATGGACTACATATAATATTCAAACACTTACTTCTGGAACCGCGACTTCTGCTAACTATAAACCTACAGATGTAGGTACCTGCTATTTTAGAGCTATTTATGCTGGTGACTCCAATTATATGGGTTCTCAGAGCAACGATGGCGACGAGCCATTAGATACTAGTGCGACAACTGCGACCGTTGGTGCTGCATCGTTTGTTCCTGCTAGTCCCATTGGGTTGGGTACTGTTGAAACTGTTTCTGTGACTGTTAGTGGCCCTGTCGGCGTTACGGTTCCTACTGGGACTGTTCAGTTCCAAGTTTCGATCAATGGTGGTTCTTATGCTAATTTTGGTTCTTAGTTGCTTTGTCCGTGGACTCTGCTTCCACATCGTACACTCCTTCAACCATAACCACCTATAATTTCAGAGCAATTTATGAAGGCGACACCAACTATAATTCTGGTACTACAGGTGCTGCATCAGGAACCTTAACCGTTAAGGCAAATCCAAACGTTCCAGTTCCAACTTTGAATCCTGTTAGTCCTATCACTTTAGGCGGTTCTGTAACGGCCTTAGTGACTGTAACTGGCTCTGCGGGTACTCCTACTGGAACAGTTACATTCCAAGTTTCAACCGACAGTGGCACTACATGGAGCACGTTTGGTGCAGTAAAGACTTTGACTAGTGGTTCGGCTACTTCAGACTCTTACACTCCTCTTGCAGTAAGCACTAACTACAGATTGAGAGCGGTGTACAGTGGCGATAGCACATACGTTGGTGTTACTGGGGCTGCCGCGGCTTTGACCGTTAATAAGTTTACTCCGACGGTTCCCGCTCCAACTGTCAGTCCTAACCCTGTTGTAGTTAGTCATGCTGTGACGGTTTCCGTGACCGTTCCTAGTGTTGTAGGCGTTACTCCGACTGGAACTGCTACTTTCCAGGTTAAGATTGGTGCTGGCTCGTTTACTACAATTGGTTCAGCTGTTACATTGGTGAATGGCGTGGCATCTACGACTTATACTCCTACAACAGTTGACAGCTATCAGTTCCAAGTAGTGTACAATGGTGATGGCAACTATAACAGTGCTACCAGTACTGCAACGTCTCTAACTGTGCTCGGAGAATTTGGTTACCACACAGTTGGCACACGCACTAACGGGAACTTAGAGAACAACATTCGCGGTTCGAGTTTTACAACGCCTTCATCCACTAACGCGGTAGCTCAAAGTATAAGTGCCTACATTATAGTTAGCAGTAACCACACAATCAAAGCTGCAATTTATACGGCAAGCGGAAGTTTAGTGACAGGCACGTCTACATCGGATGTAACGGTTACCACTTCGAACGATGGCTGGGTAACCTTTTATTTCGCAAGCGGTGTTACTCTGAATGCAAACACTAACTATTACCTAGTAGTTTGGTCAAACTCAGTTTCAGGAACCGCTTTCCTTTATTATGACACTATAGGTGGAACAGGCGGCTTCGTATCCCAAACATACATAAGCGGTAGCTCATGGCCAAGCCCAGTCACGTTTAGCAGCAGTGGCATTGCAACTTATAACTACAGTATCTACTGCACATACACTACGCCATAAAATCCAAATTTAATCCAAACCCCCTTATCCATTTCTTTTCCAATATCCTAAAACGTGTCGGGGCAATTCGGAAAATACGTGGTTTATATTGACTCTTAGGTAATTAATCGTGTGGTCGCTAGCTTGAAGATTTGGAAACGCGGAAAAAAATCCGAGCAATCACAATTACCAACAGAGAATGCTTCTCTCATAGATGAGACTATGCTTGGTCCTGCTGTGGAAGCTCACATTGACACTACGGGGGGTTCAGAGATTTCTGAAACATACAAAGAACATTATCCTCTTTTACTTCCATTTTCATATGCCGCAATTGTTGAAGACGAAAAAAAAGAATTAAAATATTCTCTTCTTGAGCCAACATTAACAGAATTGGATAAACAATTGCTAGGTGAGCTAAAAAATATTCTCTGGGATGAGCTTTCAATTAACACAAAAACTTTTAAAAACGGAGTTGAAGCAGAAGAATTCTTAAAATACAAAATTTTGAATACGGCAATAAAATACCGCATAAATGTAGACGCCAACACACTTAGCAAATATCAATATTATATTACCCGAGATTTCTTAGGGTTTGGAAAAATAGATGGCATAATGAAAGACGAAAACATTGAGGATGTCTCTTGCGATGGCACTAACTCGCCAATATTTGTTTGGCACAGAAAATACGAATCCATACCTTCAAACGTAAAATTCGAAACTGATCAGGAACTAGAAAACTTTGTTTTCAAACTTGCATACCTTTGCGGTAGACATATCTCCATAGCACAACCAATCCTCGACGGAACACTATCAGATGGCAGCAGAGCCCAAGTAACATATGGAACAGAAGTGACACCCAAAGGCAGCACCTTCACAATCAGAAAATTCAAAAAGACCCCTCTCACTATCATCGATCTAATAATATACAAGGCTCTCTCAACCGAAATCGCAGCTTATTACTGGTTTTTAATAGAAAACAGGCACTCAGTTATGATCGGCGGCGACATCGGTGGAGGAAAAACCTCGATGCTCAATGCAATCAGCCTGTTCATTAGACCAACCCTAAAAATTGTCAGCATAGAAGACACACAAGAAATACGCTTACCCCATCAAAACTGGGAAATGATGGTCACAAGACAAGGATTAGGAACAGGCGCAGGAGCAGTTGGCGAAGCCGGAATTGGTAGCATCAGCATGTTCGACCTCCTAAGGGCCGCCCTAAGACAAAGACCAGACTTCATTATCGTAGGAGAAATACGAGGCGAAGAAGCATACGCACTGTTCCAAGCCATGGCAACTGGACACTTAGGCTTAACAACCATACACGCAGAACATGTACAAGGTGTCCTGCATAGATTAACAACAAAACCTATGAACATTCCACAAACACAAGTTGAAAACTTAAACGCCATCTCAATCGTTCGAAGACTAGTCGTAAACAACGTTTCCTTGAGAAGAACAATAAGCGTATCAGAAATGGTCGGTTGGGACAAAGAAAGAAACGATTTCAAAATTCAAGACATATTCAGATGGGACGTCGAAAAAGACATCTACATCTAAGACAGTGAAGAAGTCCCCTTCTTGATAGAATAGCAGCCCAATGGGGATACTCCCAAGAAGAAATAGATCAAGAACTACAAATGAGACAAACAATTCTCGAATACATGGTTAGAAAACACATACGCTCATACGAAGAAGTCTCCAAATTAGTATTAGATTACTTCTCCGACCCACAACAGATATACCGAAAAGCAAAAGTGAGCTAAGAATGAAATTTGAACCCTGGACAACAGCATACAACCTTCTAAACAAGAAGCTAGAAGATATACCCGCAATTTCAAGAGATCCATATTCAACTCAAAAAAGGCGGCGTGCTAATTGCATTCAAAGCATACATCGCCTTCATGGTACTAATGTCGATAAGTCGTTTTTGTAGCCGCAATCCCCCTTTCATTTATCCTCATACCGCTTTTAACCGGCATTCCGTACTTGTCAGCAATGAACTTCTCATTCACATTAGTCACCGCAGTATCAGCAGCGTTAATAACGTTATTAGTAATGTACATCTATCCCGGAATGAAAGCAAGCAACAGAAACGGACCAATAAATAAAAACTTGCCCTACATAGCCAACTTTCTAACTCTTCTCTCAAGCTCAAATGTTCCCCCGAGCATTATTTTCGAATCGATGGCCAAAATCGATTCCCTCAAAGAAGTCCGATTGGAATTTAGCAACATTATACGAGATATTAGCATTTTTGGCAAGGACCTCATGACCTCAATTGTCGAAAACGCCAAACTAACACCCAATGCGCAACTCGGTGAAATCCTCGAAGGTTACGTAGCGACAGTCAGAACAGGTGGAAACCCAACAGAATATCTGAAAATTACAACAGAGACAGTAACAAAAGACCGATTAGGCAAACTAGACATGATGTTAGAATCACTTTCAGCTATGGCAGAAATCTACATCATGATGTTAGTCGCTGCCCCACTACTTTTCATAGTTCTTTTTGTTACATTGGGTATGATTGGAAGCGGTTCAATTGGCGGCATGAGCATGTCACTGGTTCTTTACTTACTGACGTACCTTGGAATACCCAATCATGGGTGCAATAATGATGGTTATAATGTCAACATTCGAAAAGTGAGAGTTAAATGAGAATAGTCAAAAAAACAATGAAACGAATATCCATCATTTCTGTAGCTGCAGCCATAATATTTTTCATTGCTGCTTCATTTTTCTACCTTTTGTCCCCAACATTAGATTATATGCTGGTAATCGCTCTTAGCAATAGGTGTGATACCTGCAAGCATCGCAAGCATGATACACGTCAGATGGAGAACTAAAATTGAAAGGGCAACCCCTGAATTTCTTAGGGACTTAGCTACCGCATCAAGAACTGGAATACCCTTGCAAGTAGCTTTAGAACATGCTTCCAAGCGCCAATACGGTCCATTAACACATGAACTGAAAATATTAGTAGCACACATGAGTTGGGGCATGAACTTCGATGCAGCCCTAATAGAATTTAGTGACAGAGTAGACATACCTCTGATAAAGAAAGCAACCGTCCTGATAAATGAAGCAGGAAAACATGGAGGGGACCTATCAGACATATTTGACTCAACCGCAAAATACGTTGAAAACATCAATTCCTGGACTCAAAAACGAAAACAGCAAACACAACCCTATGTTCTAATATTCTTCTTCTCAGTTTTCATATTCTTATTCATAATCATTATAATTTCGAACATGATGTTCACTCCCCTAAGCCAATCAGGAACAACCACATCTTTTATTAAGCCAATAATAACACAAGACACATCACGTCGATTATTTCTGCACGCCTCTTTACTAGAAGCACTCTTCGGAGGATTAATCGCAGGAAAAATCAACGAAGATTCATTCATTGACGGACTAAAATACGTAGCTATTTTAGCTATTTCTTCTGGATTAGCTTTCTATTTGTTCCTCCGTTAAACGAACCAATATAAAGAAAAATTAGAAAACATCATTGAAAAGAAGTCGCAAAAACCAATGAAAAAAACCCAAGAACAGGAAACAGTTATGAAAGGAATAGCGGAGCAACCAAACGCAAGCATAATTTCAGATAAAGACAAGGTCACAATCAAAGCTTTTGATGCCGAAGACAAAATAGAATTTGAACGACGAGAAGCATATATTGAACCTGAAACACGCGACCTCCTTAGAAAACTATTACAAGATGGAGATGAAGAAGAAATAATTCCCATCTACAGTTCAGGAATAGGATTTGTTTACCAAGTAACTGGAAATGCTTCAAACTAAAAACGAAGTAAATCAACTCTCAAGAGAATGTTTAGAAAACCTTGTACAATTAGACATACTTCAAAAAAGATTCTTTGATTCAGTATCAACCTGCCCAAATTGCGAATCAACAAACCTGACCTTGCATAATCGATGCCCAAAATGCAAAAGCCACAACGTCGAAAAAACAAGCTTAACTGAACATATTCCATGTGGATACATCGACCAAAGAAATAAATACTTACAAAATCGATGTCCAAAATGCGAACAACCCCTTCTTGAAGGGCAATTCAGAAACATGGGCCGCTGGTACGTATGCCAGGAATGCGGCGAAAAATTCGAGAACCCGGAATATGACCTAATTTGTCGCAACTGCAATAAGAACTTCACGATAAAGGAGGCACAAGTCGGAGAAATACCAAAGTTTTCATTGAACTTGAAGAGAAAAAAAGAAATAAGACAAAACGTAGCAAGCTTAGAAAACATTAGAGCACTCTTGGTTGGCATGGGCTTTGAAGTTGAAATACCCGGATTAGCAACCGGACAAAAGAGCGGAATGACTCATCATTTCAGCCTCATAGCTAAAAAACAAATCAAAGGGTACGAAATAAATATAGCTCTTGATCATGCAATAAGCGAATCAGAGGTTCAAGCGTCACCGGTCATACTGTACATCTATAAAACATCCGAAGTGAAAGTTGATATTCCAGTTTTTGTCGCAATGCCTAAGCTAAGTGAAACTGCCAAAAAAATTGTGCAAGGTCATGAGATTCTTTTGATTGAAGGTTCTGCAGATGAAAAAGAAAGTATCGACAAAATAATACAGCAAATAGATTCGCGAATTGAAATGAAATTAATTGAGTACGAAGTTAAAAACAAGAAGCCTGAAAATAAGTCAAAAAATTCATTCATAAATAAATTAACAGGGATAGGAAAGAAATAACGCCACCGCATCTTGTTTTCTTGTTGGAAAAATTTGCAGTAGGGACCCTATCTTTGGTTTTCATGCGGTGGCGAGGTTCTTTTCGGTCAATCTTTGGCTTAGTTGCATAAGCAAGATTATTAGGACAACAACTTTAGGAAATTCAATAAACAGAGATACCTGAAAGCCTATTCGCATTCAAGATATTTGGATTAGCTTTTCGTACAAAACTTCCAGTTGATTAATTAAACTATCTTTTCTTGATAAAAATAGAAATAAAAAAATTGTTATTCCTGGTATTCTGAGTTTCTTATATTGCATTGACTCGTGCTTCGATAAATTCTGCGACTTTCAGTTCACTAAAATTCTTCTCTTCTTCCTGTAATTGCAGTTGCTTTTTTACTACCTCGAGCAAGTTCTTAACGTCAACTGGCTTGATCAAGTATGCGTCGGCATTCTTATTTAGGGCTGAAATTGCGTTTCCCATCGAGGGGTATCCTGTCACCATTATTTTTCGTGTCCTCGGGACATAATCCTTTATCCGGTTCAGCAATTCTACACCTTCCATATCAGGCAATCGAATGTCCAATAGGGCAACGTTATAGGCTGTTTTCTGAGTCATTTCGATGGCTTCTTTTCCAGTAGCCGCCAAATCTACACTATATTCTTCATCCTCAAGTATTGCTTTCATAGTTTTCCTTATGGTTTCGTCGTCATCAACTATTATGATTCTAGGATTTTTTTCCAAACTTTTTCACCTCTCAATTCCTGCAAACCAAAACATCAATTTATTATCAAATAACACCAATTACATGGTACCATTTTGGGGTCCTGTAATTGTCTCATAGTTTTCACTGCAACTGCAATAGCTTTCACGCATTCTCTGAACATATTCTATGAAAGATACATCCTCTATTATCCACTTAGACAAGGGACTTTCATAATGAGCAAATTCTACAGTGACGTTTATTTTCGCGTGAAGATTTTTCATAAATCTAATTTCAAGACGACTTGCTCCCAAACCAAAGATTTTGTGTATGATAACGATAAAATCATCGATTCGTTTAGGAATTTCATTTTTCGGGATGCCAAAGCTGTTTTCTAACTGGAAATATAATGTGTTTTTAACTGGTTCTCCTAGCGAGATTAATGCTTCATCAATAGCTTCAATTAAGAATCCATCAAACTTTTGCGACCTTGTCTTTGCGCGATTCGTGAGTAGTTGCATCTACTATGTCTTCTAGGCCGAGTAAAAGTTGTTCTGTTTCGGTTGTTGAATTCACTTTTGCCATTTTTGTTCTACCTTCTGAAGATGCTTCATTTTCTACTTAAGGTTTGTTTATCTGGAATTCATCTTATATCTCAACAATATTAGCGGCAAAACCAACATTCGAGATAAATGTAATAAGCGCCCGCGGCTCACCTACTGCCTCAGCAAACGTTACGGCAGGCGCAAGTTTCACAGCAACAGTTACTAACCCCAATCGTGACGAAACCCACAGATGGATATCCACTGGCTACTCCGTCGATAACGCAGCACCCACTTCAGGTACAACACATTCACAAACGTCCAATCGGCACACGAGATAATCTTCAACTGGCAAGAACAATACTACCTCAACGTTACCTCCGACTGGGGATACACAGCTGGCACTGGATGGTACAATTCAGATTCAACAGCAAAGTTTACAGTAACCCAATCCGCCACTGACAACAAAGGCAACCAAGTAGAATTCTTCAAATGGAACGGAACCGGTAAAGGCGTATACACGGGCGCCGGAACACCCCAGTCGGTAACCATGGATAACCCCATTACCGAGACAACCACCTGGTCGATTCCATCAACAAGCTTATATACTGTAGGCGAATCAGCGCTCATTCTGTTTGCTCTGCTACTGCTTGCATTGCTCTTAGTGGCAGCGCGCAGACGAAAAAAGAAGAAAAACCAAGCACAAACTCCAATTCAGAGCAAAGCCCAATAGAAACAACAGAATTTCTTCTTTTTTCCTAATTTTTGACGATGACCAGAAACTTGGCTTTTATATTGTAGTTAACTCTGCTTTTATTTTTAGAAATCAACTCAAAGCTCTCATG
>CAWHSP010000020.1:0-7386 GCA_963831865.1 Candidatus Bathyarchaeota archaeon
AAGCCAAACACAAGACGACCTCAAGAGACAGTTACAGACTCAATGGTGCGGGGGTCAGTTAGTGATGTCACTTTTGATGTTTTGGTGCGGGTGAGTCAGGGATTGCGCCTGCTGTTTCCCCATTAGCTGGGGGTGTCGTTCTTTTTGAACGACACCTGCACTTTTATTAAACCTACCTCTAATTATTGCATGGGAAAACAACCTTAAGAAGGATATTTCAAAAACAAGAATAATCCTGAGAAGTACTCGTTCTTGAATGATGTAAACAGCCTCGTTTTGGCGCCTCAAAGGGATACAAAACCATTCTGGATACGCATGTATTCTAAACCTGATTAAACAAAAAACTACACTCCCGAGTTAACATAATTTTAATCCAATATAAGAAAATATGACTTATCTACAACTATGCGGCTTAATCGTTTCAGTGTGTATCTGAAAAAAGCAGTCTATTGCACTCTTGATAGTTTGGAAATTCCAAAAATATCTACTCACAGTTAGTCTGTTCTTAATCTTTCTTTTTTACGTCAGACTTTCTGTTCTTTTCTCGAGGTCCTTGAAAATGGTGTCACATGCATGATATCTGTTTGCAAAGTTAAGAAGTTTAGTTGCTTTTTGCAATTGGTCAATTAACTTTCGTGAGCAATAAGGTTTTGTTGAAGCATCCGGAAGTTGGATTTCTGTTTTTCAGCCCATTCTCGAAGTTTATCAAACTCGCTGATTGAGTTAACTGGTTTGCAGAGGTTCTTGAAATCACGTTCAGACTCTTCAGTCATGACTCCAGTTCCGGATTTCTTAGACAATATTTTTCTCCTTGGACTTTGAGATCTTCTTTTCCTTCTCATTCTGGAGGATTCTTCAGAGCAACTCTGAACGTATTTCACGCTGTGAAGTAGAATTTTCTGCTGGTCAAATCCATTCTGAAAAAAATCCTTCAGCAGGGTTTCATCATCCAGTTCTCTTATTTTGTTTGAGTCAATTTTTCTTAAAGCTAAGCTGTATACGCAGAAAATATAAACGCTTTATTTGTCTAAATGAACCAAAAGAACTTTGTTTATTCGAAAAAGTGTTGCCCGCATCGGACAAAACGAAAACAAAAAATATCTAAAAGACCAAATAAAGGAAGGATTAGCATGACCCAAACAACCAAAATGATACCCAGAAAAGTTGCAATAGCCTTCGCCATTCTTTGCGTTGCAACTCTAGTTGCCCTAAACATCTCAATAATAACTAACTTGTCACAAGTAAGCAACAAAAATAAAGAGATTCAAACACTAAACGACCAAATAGCCGATATTCAAATGCAAGTCACGAACATTACTTCGCCCACACCCAAATTAATCACCGTTGGCATGGAGTACAAAGATAACAGGACAAACCCCAATGCGCCGTTTCTGCAAGTCACGGGATATGTAGTTAACGTGGGGACAGGAAATCCAAACAATTGTACTATCCATGTCTCAGCCATCAAAAACGGAAACAGCACTACCATAGACTCATTCTTGCCGATCGACTCAGTGGCTCCTGGCACTTACCGTAAAATCGAGATCCAAATGCCGTACGAAGGAGAACCGATAATAGCCTACACTGTTAATCTAGGGTCGGAAATCCTAACCCATATTTCATTTTCCATTTTTTTGGTTTAAAGGGATGCATTTCTTCTCAAATAGTTACCTTAAAAGACATTGATTATCCAAAAGCCTTTTGAGCTAACTATAGCAACCGTTGTAATCCCTCCTAAAGGAGAAAAGGACGCAATTCATTTTCTGCATTCCTCAGTACTAAAGTGAGAAGGAGCAACAGTGAAAATTGAATCGGGCTATATCAATACTAAATTAAGCAATTCGTGCCTCAAATATCCCGAAAATAATGGAATTCGTAAGCTATTCTACCTAATGTTTCACGATAAACTTCCTCAAAGCTAAGGGATAATTTACTCAACAAGAGGTTGCCCGCTTTATTTCCTTCATAATGGAAGTCGCACAATTTTAGCCTTGTATGGCATCTACTATTAATGCCCAACTCTGCGAAGTCCCTGTCCACGAATAGCTTACGGTTGTACTCGATTGAGCTGTCGCAAGTATTTGGTACTCGTTTTATGTTACAATCTGGTTTTTGCCTGCAGAAGCCCGTTCCAATTAACGTAAATCCAGGTCCTACTGTCAATGAATTGTCATTGTTTAAGCCCAATGTTCCAATCAAGATGGTGTTGACGGTGTTCGTCGATTTTGACAAGCTTGCTGAGGTCCCTTGCCCAGAAGCGGTCGTTGACCCTCCGCTAAATGGCGAAACTATGTTTGCACCGCTGACTCCAAAACCCATTGCGACTTTGTGTCCGCTTCCAGTGAAGCTGATTGCGACAGATTTTGTTCCGCTCGTTGGTGATACTGCGTACCATGTTTCAAGGTTACCTGTTGAACTAGCCATCTGAACGTTTGATCGGCGTGTCCAAGTTAAGCCTGCTGTTGTTACGCTGTTGACAGTTACTCCATTTTGGGTTACAATTGACAGATACAGGACTTCATTGTTTCTTGCAGTTGGCAGGTTAATTGAAATCGAGCTGCCAGTTGTAGATCCTGTTTGCGATCCATCTAGTTGTGGGAAGGTCCTGAATGATGTCCCAGTGGCTGATATGGCGAATAATGGAAATGACTGGGCATAAGTACTTGGAAGGGAGCTGTAGATTGTTAAACTCATCATTGCTTCACTCAAGCGATCCAAACTTGGTGGGTGTGGAAACGAGTTTGACATTCCCCCATTTCCTGTTCCCTTTATTTCAGAGCCGAAGTATAGGGTTAAAGGTGTCCCAAGGCTAGAATGAAGAATTTGTTGTTCATTACCATCGTAAGGTTGAACTTCAAGTTTATCGGTAATATGGACTAAATAAGTCTGAAATGTAGGGTATTGCTGGGAGGGAGCTGTCCCTCCGTACTGCACGAAAAGTAGCATAGTATTGTCAGCCATTGTGATATCTTGTGAGCCGTAATATTTCATGTCAACTTTCCAGATTATTCTCAAGTCCCCCCATGATCCACTTGGATCAGGAATGATCCAACCTGGATTCCAGGGACCGATCTGACTCGTCGCAGTGTTAAGCTGTGCCCATGCCACCGAATGATAATCTGGAACGAAATCGCCAATCACGTTCGAAAGATCCTGTCCCGTTGATCCACCGGATCCCGAACTTGATGGATATGAGCAGCTTGCTGTGTTGCCTAGCGTGGTAAGAATTTTGAATGTAACATCATTCGGTGAAAAAGGAGTAAAAAAATGCAGGTTTCCTAGGATTGAAACAGAGTTAATTTCATTATTATTATTTACCCTAGATTATCGGAACATACCCTCCGGCTGTTACTACTATCGGATTGGCTGAACCTGTCTCCAATTCGACAGGAATATGACTTACGTCGTTAGTCACCCAAAGGCGAGACAAAACAACATCTATTCCCCCACTGTTATTCACAAATAATGTGTTGCCAACCCAGTTTATGCTAACTGGGGAGTTCATCTTATCCGATAGCATCGTGTTCATTTGGCGAGTTGCTTGGTCATGCCACAGGTAGACACTCGAAAAGAAGAATATTATTATGATTATGAACATAACTGAGCCAATGACTTCGGCTGTTCCTTTGCGGTTATTTAGGAATTTTCTTAGCATTTTGTTTTTCCCCCAATTATACTGGATAGGTTCCTTCAAAACCCGAACCTCTACCAGTAACTATTTTTACAGCGTAGCTGTCACCAGCTTGTCCAAGGACCATTTGCAATTTGAATCTGAACATGGTCGCCCATTCTCACTAAAGTTTTGGAGTCAATCGGGTTGTTACTTGAGTCATGCAGTGTAGGATTTACCTTTGTGCTATTGATGTACATTGAATTTATTGTCAATTCGATTTTTCCTGTGTTGTAAACCGATATTACTAAATTGTTGTCGGAAGTTTTGAACCAAACATCTTCGATGGTTAATGACTCTAATACGGAGCTTCCGCTTCCAGCCTGGAAACTCTGAGAAAAAGATCCGACAAAAGCAAAAAGTATGGTCATTCCTGCCATCACGATGAGGATCATGAGCACAGTTGCGATTACGGGCGACACAGCTTTGCGGTTATTCTTGAGTCTTCTCATGTTTTCACATCCAGTTTGGCGGTATGGTAAACAGGAATATCAGATAACCCAAAACTACAAGCAAGATTGAGTGTTTGAGTCCTCCGGCTATGCGGCGTTCTCCGATTTTGCCCGCCATTAAACCGCCGGTTAATCCAGAAACCATCATGTTCTTGTAGAAGAAATCCTTAAACCCACTCGTGCCGCCGACTGCAATATTACTGCCGATTTGCGCAGCACCCTCCATTGGCGAAAAAAACGACCTCACGAGCAGAATCGCCGTAACCATGAACACGGCGAAAGCAGCGTAAATGACGATTATGTAGGGTTTCATTTGTGCGTTAGTTTCTCGGTCTATATCCTTCATTTCCTCCATAAATCCGGAGGTGGCCGTGAAAACTTTTTTGATAGTACCACCTGAGTGGCTGGCCTCCAAAACTAAAACGCAGAAACGATTAACGATAGGAGAATTAATACGATTTTTGAAATTGGTGAGCGCGCCTTCGAATGAGGCGCCCCAGGCCATATGCACAACCATCTGTTTCACCTCTTTCGCGAGGGGACCACTGACCATTTTGTTATCAACAACTTTCTCAAGCGCCTTAACCAGAGTCATTCCTGTCTCCTGAGATTCAGCAACTCCCCGCACAAGCAAAGGCATCTGATCTTCGATAGAAGATAACCACCGATGATGCTCAAGATCAAGAATGGCTGAAGGAACCAACACGACCAATGCACTAACGAAAAAGATTTCGTTAAGATAAGTTGAAAACACAGTTGGCGATACCACTGCAATGAGCGCTACGAATACGATAACCGCCAACAGAGAAACGCCAACAGTTATTTGCCTAATTTTTGTTGAGATTTTGCGCATACGTTTTACCTCGGAGGCGTTAGTGAATCAACCATGAGCAGCATAATGCCTACACCAGCTGGCGTAACAATGAAAGTAACAAGCAGCAAAACTGTCTGCGGATCTAATCCACCTAGCATCGATGAACCTCCACCCAAGAAGGACATCACTGAAAGCATAACAACAAGGACCAAGGGCAGAGCAATCATCATACTAACATAAACTTCTGCCATGCCAGCTAGACTGTCAAGAAAACTTTTCATGGAGGTCACTCGGAGCTTCTTGAACTTTTCAGATTCATCACGCAAAAAAGAAGACAAGTCCCCACCCATATGAGAAGTCGTTACTATGCCATCAAGCAAGGCACCAAACTTTCTTGAAGCCGACCTCAAAGAAGCCTTCTTTAAAGCGTCGTTTAAATCTAAACCCATCAACTCGGTGTCAGCAATTGCCCGCCGCATTTCTTCTCCCACTCCAAATTCGTCACCCACTTTAGCTAAAGATCTGAAAATGCGTTCAGGAGGCATACCGGAACTTGCCAAAACAGCCAAAAAGTTAGCGGTGAGAGGCAAATTGGCATCTATCTTGCGCACCTTCCCGGAAATCGTAAGAACAGGATAGACATAACACACACCAAACGTCGCTATACCAGCTATCATTCCAGCTATTATTGAAAATATGAAGGCAGCAATAAATTGGAAATTGACCGATAGCACCAGAAAAGAAACGCCAAAACCCAAAACTAAAGCCAAAATTGTGGCAAATGCCATCAAGCCTAAATAAGCTTGAAAAGTAATTTTAACGGCAGCTTTTGAAAGATTATCTTGCAGGCTTTTAAATTCTGAAACGAAATACTTTGGAACATATTTTGAGACTTTAAGAAACAGAGTCAGCAGATGCCTATTCGTCTTTCAAAGCCTCCGCAAGTATGCGCGCAGGGTTCTCAGTGTATGTGCGAACTACGTTAGAGACATCTTTGTAGTTCCGGATATTTTTCTTAGCCATCCAATTTATTACTCTGGTTCTGTTTTTCAATTCTTCCTCAGCTTGCTCAATGCTTATGCCAGTTTTCTCCGCAATTTTCTCAAGTATGTAGCTTCGTCCTGTGTAATCGAAAGTTCCATCCGTTGAATTCCACCTGTACACTTCGTTTGTTAATATTTCGCCTGAACGAGGATCCAAGCCAACGATTTCTGACGCTGCAACTGTCTTTCGCACAGGCTTGCCTTTTATTTCAACACGTTTCTGCACCAGAATAATATCTATGCCCGCAATCAAAGTTCGGGGAATATTCATCGGAGCTGACTCTAAACGATAGACTGCGGACTCAACTGACTCGGCGTGAACAGTTGACATTCCCAAGTGGCCGGTGCTGACAGCCTGAAACAGCGTATAGGCTTCTGCTCCCCTGATTTCGCCCACAATAATGTAGTCGGGCCTTTGCCTCAAAGAGGCTTTGAGCAAGTCGAACAATGTAACGTCTGCTGAATCCGAAGCTATGCCAAAGTGTGTTCGGGTAACTGCGGGAATCCAGTTTTCATGCGGAAGATTAATTTCAGGTGTATCCTCAATGGAGACCACCTTCAAGTCAGGTTTAATGAACATGCTCAGACAGTTCAAGAGAGTAGTTTTTCCAGCAGCAATTCCCCCTGCCACAAGAATAGATACTCGGTTTTCCACGGCAAACCACAAGAACGAGGCCATCTCAGCCGAGATTGTGCCAAAAGTAATTAAATCAGTTACCGTGAACGGATCAAGTTTGAACTTCCTGATAGTGAACGTAGAGCCTTTGCGGGTGACTTCGCTGCCGAAGGTAAGATTTAGTCTGCTGCCATCGGGCAAACTGGCGTCAAGCAGAGGCTGAGCAATCGAAACGTGGCTTCCACACATATAGGCAAGCCTCAAAGCATAGGAGTCAAGCTCCTCGGCAGTTTCAAAACGTATGTTTGTTGGAATAGACTCAGACTTGCGATGCCAAACAAAAAGAGGCACATTTATCCCGTCGCAAGAAAGATCTTCAATGAGCTGATCATGCATTAGAGGAATCTATTTTTCCATAACCCAAATTGTCCCTTACAATATAGTAAAGCAACTTTTCCTGAGTGGGGTTGTCAATTTTGAAGCCGTAATTAGCGAAAATTTCTTTTGTTTTTTGGAAAAGATATTTTCCCGCAGTCTCCTTTGACTGAAGATCTGAAGGTTTCATCGTAATTATCTGGCTAAGGATCTCTTTTAACCGTCTAAGATTGGCTTCATCTTCGGGGGTAAGTTTAGGTTCCTCAACTACATATTTGATGTTTCCCCTGTCCATATCCTTAACTACGTGGGCATATGCAAAAGGTTCAACCAGAGGATAAGATTCAAGAATTTTAACGCCAACCAGATCAGGGTTTGGTGATTCTACTTTCTGTACAGAAGCAACTTGAGTGGCA
>CAWHSP010000021.1:0-260756 GCA_963831865.1 Candidatus Bathyarchaeota archaeon
CGCTTCCTCTTGACCGACGAGAGGACTGGGGCCGTGACGCCACGGGGGCAGACGATCTTGTCACAGACGCCGATGGCACGCTGGGGCGATCCCGATGAGCTGATGTCGACGGTGCTGTGGCTGCTGGCGCCGGGCTCCAGCTTTGTCCATGGCGTTACTGTCGTTGTGGATGGCGGTTTCTGCGCCTTTAGCGGCGTGTAGGTTGGGCGGCGCGGGAACCCATCGGAGATGACTCCGCGCCAGGGCAGTGCATCTGATGTAGAAAGGAGTTGCCAGCGTGGCCAGTATTCCTGAGACGGCGCGTCCGTTGGTGGATCTGCAACCTCGTCATGTCTTTTTCGTGGGCATTGACTCGGACGGGTGCGCGTTCGACACCATGGAGATCAAGCACAAGGAGTGCTTTACCCCGAACATCATCAAGTCACTGGGACCTGCAGGCGGTCAGCAAGTACGCGCGCGAGGCGTGCGAGTTCGTCAACCTCTATTCGCAAGTGGCGCGGCATCAACCGCTGGCCGGCGCTGGTGATGGTCTTCGACCTGCTGGGCGAGCGGCCCGAGGTGCAGCGACGCAAGGCCCATATCCCGAGGCCCGCCAAGATTCGCGAGTTCATGAAGTCGGGCTGCCCTTGAGCAACGATCGCTGGCCGACGCGTGGTCAGCAGACGCGGGACCCGGAGCTGATCAAGGCGCTCGCGTGGAGCAAGGCGGTCAACGCGACCATCGCCGACATGGTGCACGGCGTGCCGCCCTTCCCGTACGTGCGCGAGAGCCTGCGGCCTGATAGGCCAGAGCCGATATCATCGTCGTCTCGCAGACGCCGACCGAGGCGCTGGTGCGCGAGTGGCAAGAGCACAACATCGATCGCATGTGAGCACTACCAGCGGTCAGCGGTCATCGCCGGCCAGGAGATGGGCACCAAGAGCGAGCACATCCGCTTCGCCGCGCAGGGCAAATACGCCGACGACCACAAGCTGATGATCGGCGACGCGCCCGGCGACCTAAAGGCCGCGCGCGACAACAACGCGCTCTTCTTCCCGATCAACCCCGGGCGCGAGGACGAGAGCTGGCAGCGCTTTTATCAGGAGGGGCTAGCTCGCTTCTTCGATGGCACGTATGCCGGCGCCTACGAGGCGTCCTTGGTGGCTGAATTCGATCAATTGTTGCCCGATGCACCCCCCTGGAAAAGGAAATAGGAGAGAAGATGGTTATTGGTGTAGGTTACGCGAATTGCTTTCTGACCCCCACAGAGGCGCGCGGGGTGTTCGAGCAGGGCCTGGCCGAGGTCAAACCCGAGGGCAAGAAGCTTTTGGTGATCATCCCGGATGGCACTCGCAGCGGGCCCTTTGGGCTCTGCTTCAGGCTGATCACGGAAATCCTGGGCGATGCGCCCGCCAAGCTCGATTTCATGATGGCGCTGGGCACGCATATGCCCATGAGCGAGGAGCATATCTGCCGACACGTGGGGATCACGCCGCAGGAGCACGCCACCCGTTACGCGAAGATCGGTTTTCTGAACCACGACTGGGAGAACGACATCGAGACGATCGGCACCATTCCCGCGGCCGAGATCGCCGAGATGAGCCAGGGCAAGCTGGTGCAAGATGTGGCCGTGCAGATCAACCCGCGCATCAAAGAGTACGACCACCTGATCATCGTCGGTCCCGTGTTCCCACACGAGATCGCCGGGTTCTCGGGGGGCAACAAGTACTTTTTCCCCGGCATCTCGGGGCCGGATGTGATCAATGTTTCTCACGGCTGGGGGCCCTCAGACCAGCGGGGAGATCATCGGCCGCAAGAACACCCAGACGCGCAGGATGATCGACCGCGCGGGGAGCTTGGTCCACATGCCCAAGTCGTGCTTTAGCCTGGTGGTCAAGGGACACGACGACCTGGCGGGTATCTACTACGGCAGCCCCGAGGAATCGCAGGATGCCGCTGCAGACCTCTCCTCGAAGGTTTGCGCATGGTTTCCTCCCGCTATTTCAACATAAACTGTTGTTGGGGGAAGCATTTCTAGAGAATTCTGTATTTGGGAAGTACTCACCAACCCATCGTTACTACCGTGAATAGTAGTTACTTGCAGAGTGTATTTTGACAGGTTATTTCCCGATGCAGGATATGCCGCCCACAGTACAAGACCTTGTACTTTCGATGGGTTCTGATAGGTATACTGCGCAGCCATGGTTCCCCCAAGCGAGTGTCCGCCAATGGCCCAAGAGGTAATCTCTGGGTGAGAGGCGATTACGTCGTTTGCTGCATTAGCTCCAAAGACCGCTAAATTAAGAGGCATAGGCACGATAACTGTCAAGTATCCTTCATTAGCTATTGCATGAGCAAGAGGTGCATATGAGTGGTAATCTACCCTTCCACCTGGATAAATAATCAAGCCGGTGGCGTGATTGGCATTTGTGGGTTTAAAAGTCAACCATTGACCGTTTATCACTATGACGTTTGAGTCGGATTTTAATGCGTTGATGGCTTGCTGCATTGGCGATGGAGGGGTTTCAGCCCAAACAATAAACCCTGTGAAAATCGCTAAGGCGACAAGCAGAACAATTATCAATATTATGTAGCGTCTACGCAACTGCATTTCTCCTAAAGCATTAAGCTCCGACAAAGTCAAAAGGCCGCTTTTAGTAGCAGCCCTTGCAATACAATGATTCAGTGTCTATTTACTTTTTTTATTTTCAAATATGTTAGCAATGCAAATAATCCTGATTAATTTTTCTTCCTCAGAATAGTTGGCATTACGGCTGTTATGATCGCAAGTATTGGCCCAACAATGAGTCCAGCCCAAATGAACAGTGCTGCTATTCCCAAGATTACGAAGTAAATGCGTTTTCGAAAGGTTGCTTTTTGGCTGTTCTTAATTGATAGCCTAACCGCAACGAGCCCCAAGGCTAAGGGAACGAGTGCAAAGATCAGAGTAATCACAGCTTCTACTCCAACCGATACTTTTGTTGCACAAGAAATTAGCTCGCCTAGCGTTGTGGCCGATGTGCCTATGAATGTGAGACCAGCTATAGCACCTAGCCAAGCCAATGGGTTTGCAAGACCGCATCTTCTTCTTAGTTGCCAAGCCCAAAGAATGACGCCTACGATCAATGTAGTGATCATGGGTGTTAGAATCAGCGCAAGGTTTTGTCCTTCCCATTGGTAGATGTTCATGAGGTTAAAAGGAATTAGGATCCATTCGTCAATGGTGTATGTCTCTCTGTCACCGATGGCTAAACCGTAGTTTCCGCCTTTAGGAGCATCCGATTGCTCAAAGACCACAAGGTAGTATTTGCCTGGAGTTGGGTTCTCAAGGGTGGTGTCTGCTAATCCGGTAAATGTGCCAGGGGAGAAGGGTTCAAAAGTTGGCGTGGGAGCGATCTGATTTACCAGTTGAGCGTTAAGGCCTGATGGAACAGTTATTTTTGAAGGGATATTCCCTTGTGTTGTAGCGTTTGGTCCAACAATAATCAGTCTGGGGAAAAAGGTTACGTCTTGGTCTCTCTCATCGATTTATACATGGTTACATGGATCGTTTGACCCGCGGTGACGTTAAAAGTGTAGTATTGGGCATCGCCGTCTTTGTTCAGCGCTGAATATAGAGCCCAAGACTTAGTAGGGTCTGGAATGACGGTGGCTTTATCTATTGACTCGTTATCACCTGTTCCCAGGGGCGCATGAGCCGCAACCAGGGGCAACATAATAGAAGCTAATATCAAAGTGACTATTACAATACAGGTTGCAGTGTAATGTTTCAAAAAGCTTCTCTCCTTTATTTATTGTATTTATTTACATACTTAACGTTTACTTTTATTGAGTTAGGCGCAGAAGCCTTGGTTTGTTGTCCATCGTTTAAGTATCTTCTGTTGCCACAACTTTTCTGCATTCAATGGTAACAGTTAACCGTTAGTTTAATTGAAACCAATACCGATAAATCGAGAAAATCCCTAATAAGAAAACATAAGGTGCAGTGTTATGAGTTCTGAATCAAGAGATCAAACATTTGATAAGAAACCCATGCCAGCCAAAGCTTTGGAGGAGCGAATCATTGGGTTTCTTAAGGAACAGAATATGTGTGTACTCGCGACAATTGGCGATGGGCTCCCTAGAGCTACTCCGATTGAGTATCACTCTAAAGGAATCACTATTTACTTTGTGGGTGAACCAGGCACAAAACTGGAAAACATGAAGAAGAATCCAAACGTCAGCATCGGCATTTTCCTCCCATACACAGGTTGGGACAGCACCAAAGGGGCACAAATCACCGGAAAAGCAAAGATAATTTCCAGAGAGAACTCGACCGAATTTAAAGAAGGCCTGGCAGCATATCAATGGGAAAAAACTGCTAAGGAACTTGGCCTTAAGACATTCCCCGAGACCGGGGTAGAAATAGTAAAAGTTGACCCTGAGAAGATTGAATTCATCGACATGTCCTTGAAAAAAATAGGCTTCAGCCCACGGCAAACACTCAACTTGAGCTGATTTCTTTAAGCATATTGGCCGGAGTTTAAACAAAGAGGGGTTTCATCTATTTGTTTGCATCCAGCTTTCCAAACCAGCGAGATCGCCAGTTTAAAACTTCCATCATTTGGCGCTCCAATTCCTCATATCGATTCTTGTACTCTTCGTCTAGCCATTTGTGAGGTAGTTCATATTCAAACTCGATTGATGGAAAATCTTTATTTGCTTCATGCAAAACGTCTCGAATATACTCAGGAGGAACAATCTTATTAGGTAAATATGGATCGACAATTGTTTTTTCTAATTTTCCTTTGGTCATTTTTGTTTTCTCCTTATCTACTGCTTTCCAGATACTCTAATATTTCTTATGCTTATCTAGCGCGCTTTGCGGAGAAATCGTCAAATGCTCTTTTCACATCTCCCGCTTCCTCTGCAAGCAATAGTTTTTGTGGTAAGTTAAGGCGACTTGAGCCCTATCTTTTCAGTAACTTCATCAAGCTTTATTATCAAAATCGGTTTGTCTGCAGTAAAATCGTCCCAATTGGAGCCCCGTGAAAAGCCATGAGCCAAAAGAAAGTTTTCCGAAAGTTTCTGTTTACCCCCTTCAGCCATCTTTTCGATAGCCCTTTTCCTTTCCTCGTGATCCTCCACCAATATTAGTTTTCCAGTAAGCACTACAAACCCATATTCGCTAAGATTTGGAGTATATCGTTCAATCTCTACGCAAACTGGGGTTTCTTGCTTAAAAAAACTCATCTTCTTACCGTAATCTGTGAAATGAAAGTAAAGAATGCCCTTGACATAAGCGTACTGAAAAGGCGCAATGTAAGGCCGCAAGTCACCTTTGAAAGCTATTCTACAAAGGAATTGTTCTCTAATTAGTTCTTCGATCTCGTTTTCTTTCATTTTTGGCATCTCTTCTTCTGTCACTTCTGGCACCACCAACTACTATGGTGTCCTTTCTCCTTTTTTAGCTTGTCATCACCCAACAAACTATTCGCAATCACGGGGAGAATAGCGAGATTTAAACAAGATAATCAATTAGATTATGTGGATGATTAATGAGAATAGGTTATCCTTGCATCAATAGAACCATTAACTGTACCGCAAGTAGCACTTTTAGGTTAAAATCTTATACTGAAAGCCGTGTTAAACAAACAGTAAAGAATAACCTGGAATGTTTGAGACGAATTTTGCAGTTCAATCTTGAGCACAAGCTGTTCTTTTTTAGAATTTCCTCAGACTTAGTTCCCTTTGCCTCTCATCCAATAAACAGGTTCAACTGGCAAAAGTATTTCCGAGAAGATTTTGAAGAAATCGGCAAGTTCATTAATAAAAATAAAATACGAATTTCCATGCATCCAGACCAGTTCACCCTAATTAACTCAATTAAGGATGAAATTTTCGAAAGAAGCAAAAATGAACTCAAATATCACACCCAAATACTTGACTTAATGAAACTGGATACCTCGGCAAAAGTTCAAATCCACATTGGCGGCGCTTACGGAGACAAAAAGAAGAGCATTGAGAGATTTGTAACAAGATTCAATGAGCTTGATGGTTCAATAATTCGGCGCTTGGTAATTGAGAATGATGATAAATTGTTTGATTTGAAGAACTGCCTTGAGATAAATGCGCAAATCCAAATTCCGATTCTATTTGATGTCTTTCATCATAAACTCAACAATTCGGGAAACCAGACAATAGAAGAATCTTTCAAGCTTACTACAAAGACATGGAATGAAAAAAGCGATGGAATCCCAATGGTTGACTACAGCTCTCAAGAACCTAATGGATTACCAAGGCAGCATTCCGAGGCAATTAAGCTAGAAGATTTTGAACTGTTATTGAAACAAACTGAACCCTTCGATTTCGATATAATGCTGGAGATCAAAGATAAAGAAAAAAGTGCCATCAAAGCAATTGAATTGTCAATCAGAGATTGGCGAGTACAAAATTTTTTGAATAATAACTCGGACCCTTTAGTTTTCTAAGTTTATTCTCTATCGCGAGTCGTATTTACGGTTTCTTATTTCCAGTAGTTTTTTCCATCAACCTCTGAGAAGACAGTTTCAAGTTCTGTAAGCTGTTCTGGGTAAGGTTCTAGCACAGTCTGGCTCGATAAGTATTCTTGTTTGAACCTCACTATCCAAGCCTTCAAAACACTCAAGCATGCACTCAAGGGCAATCTACCTGCCCTGTACTTGTCAACTGAAGATAGGAAGAAGAGTTTCTCATCTTTTGAAAGTTGATGAGAGAAATAACCTATTATCTTTGACATGACATTTATGTTTGCGCCGGCACTTGGAGTACGTGCTAAGGCATAGTACAATTGCGTCTCATATTTCTTCATTGTTTCATCAAAAGCTTTGTGCTCTTGGTTTGCCGCCAACTTCCCCAAGATCCTGAGCGCCGTCTGATTGTAAGCCGTGAACAAGTACTTGTTATCGGCTTGAAATTTCACTAGATCTCTGACTTTCCCGGATTTTTTTACTTCTCTAAAACTAGCTAAAGTAAATAGTTTCGTGAGAAAGTGCTCCCTTATCCTGGGATTAAGCAGGCGGCGCTCATCTTCAATTGCCAGATTAGGAAATTTCTGGAGAACTGCGCCTCCAAAGAAGCCTGGGGCTTTCTCTATTGATGAGACTTTTTCGATGCTTGGATAGACTTTTACGTTTTTGAAGCCGCTGCTAGGAGAGGCACTCTTGAGTATGAAACCGTCAACTGGATCCAAAGAATCCAAGAAAGACTCTGAGAACTTTTTCATTTTATCTGTGAAGTCGAAACCCGTTGCTGGTTGCAGGAGTTTTTTTTCTCTGTTTGCCAATACTATTCGGACAGGATCTCTGGGCACTCCAAGTCCTATTTCAACTTCTGGACAAACTGGCACAAAATTTATGTAGGGCTTAAGCTTTTCCACGAATTTGCTAGCTATTATTTGGCCGTTCCATCTGACGGGTTCGAAGGTGATGCATTTGGAAACTACAACAAATGGTTTCGGGAACTCTCTCATTTAGCGCCCTCGGAATACTGCAAGTGGATAATTAAGAAAAGGAGAGGCTGTCTGTTTAAGTCTTTTTGTCGTTGGTATAATAGGTTTAGTAGTCTTCGGTCCAGATTTCAAAGTAGCTTCCTGGATGTCTGCAGACTGGTTAAACAGCTTGGGAAATTGGAAAATCTAATATTTGCTTGCCCTAATCATTTGAGTAAGGGGAGGAGTTGTTGTGCCTCATGTTGTTTTAAATGGGAAAGTTTCAGTCGAAAACATTTTTGAAGAATTAAAACCGTTGTTTATCAGAAACGAAAACAGCATCCTAAAAACAACGGATATTTATCTTGAGCGGGAAAAAAATGTAATACTTATCGATTCATTAGCTATTGATGTTGACAAGAAGATAGTTTTTCTTGCAATGATATCTGGAAGAGATGATGGAGTTGTCGTTAGGCTTTATCCCAAGATTGATATTGAGAAGACAGAGGGAGTTAAGAAGATACCTAGTTGAATTAGCAAAACAGCTGATTGCGACGTTTTCTGAGCTTAAGATAGGAGAATGTAAAGTCAACTTTCTAACGTTACACCTTTTATCCTTAGTGCAGGCATAATAGGTTGTCTGGTGATGTTGTGAGGTTATCTCCTGACATTAGGGGAGCCTTCAGAAAGCTTGCCAAGACAGATTTAACAGTCACCAACATCGCAGGACTCTTCGGCACTACTAGACAAACCGTGTATCGATGGCTCACAAGAGGCAAGCATCGTGGAACAGAAACCTTCAAAGACAAACCCAGACAAACCAAAGAAAGCAAAGTCACAGTCGAAGTTGAACTCTCTATCCTCAAACTGAGAACTACCTTCAAATGGGGAACCGCTCGCATACAACAAGGCCTCTACAAGCTGCCACCCTTCATGCTGGATTCTATACATTGCGTTCAAGGAGTAGAGCTCTCCAGAGAAACCGTAAACAATGTTCTTACAAGGAATAATCAAAATGGGTATCAGCGTGAGTTTAAGCGCTGGAAGTTCTTTAGGGCACAGGCGCCTGATGAGCTGTGGCAGATAGACTTTAAGGGTCCATTTTCGGTTCAGGGCAAGAAGTACTGGTTTCTGGTCTGCATCGACGATTACAGCCGCTTCATTATAGCGGCGGAGCAGTTTGATCATGAGCTCACGACGGCTGAAACAGTAGCGGTGTTGGAGCGGCAGAAGAGGCTTCCGAAGGCTATTTTGTCTGATCATGGATCGCAGTTTAAAGAACAATGGAAAGACTGGTGCCGTGAATATGGCATTGAGGCGCATTTTGCGCATCCTTCTTATCCTCAGGATAAAGGCAAGGTTGAGCGGTGTATTCAAAACCTCAATCGAGAGTTCATCAATCCACTACGGAAGTTTCCTGGCTGGCTCAAAGGCCAAATATGCGAGTACAGAGACTGGTTTAACAATTCACGCTTTCACAGAGGCGTAAAAGCGTTTCCAGCTGACCTCTACGAGTGTAACGTTGGAAAGTTGACATGACAGAGAAACAAATCTTAAAAACTATCTGAAATAATTTAGTGCTCCACCTTAATGCAGAGTATGATCGTAAAGCTTTTTCACTGTTCAAATTAAAGAGTCAACATCGCAGTTTTCAACTCCCTTGTACTTGCCATCAGGGCAAAAAAACGCGTCTTATCAGGGCACATCTGTCGCGAAGTTGCGTAGGATTTGGTGTGAGGATTGCCATGTGGCTCAAATGTAGTTTAAGCAAACAAACGGTAAAGGGAAATAGAGCGTGCTTTTGTTAGTCAAAAGGAGAAGAAAGAGGAATTTGATGCCTACTCGGTAGGTTTACCATCATATTCTTCGGGAGAAGCTTCGGCATCTGCTTTTGTGTGACGTACAACTTTGTCTTGATGCTCTGGCGGCGAATAAATCGTGTAAAGCTTTAGCTCCAACTTTTTAGAAGTATTCACAACATTATGTTTAGCGCCTGCTGGCACAATGACTGCGTCGCCATCTTTGACTTTGTGCTCAACCCCGTCGATAACAACTTTGCCTTCGCCTTCTTCAAACCTAAAGAACTGATCTATGTTGGGGTGGGTTTCCATCCCGATTTCTTCCATGGGTTTAAGGTTCATCAAAACAAGCTGACTATATTTGCCAGTGTAGAGAACTCGTCTGAAATCAGAGTTTTTCTTTGTCTCTTTCTCGATTGCTGTTGAATACCCTTTCATAATCATACTTCCACATTTTTCGTTGTTGTGATTCTTATCAGTTTTAGTGTGCGGTTTGGGATATATATTTAATTCGAGTTTTTAATTCCTCAAATGGGACTCTGCATATTTTCGAACATAACATCTGTACACTAAGGAAAAAATGGGTGACGGGAGATGTCGTCACTTAGAGCTGGAAGCAAATCCGGGCTCGAACCGATTTGAGTCTGGTGCCTTCCATATTGTCATCGCTAGCTACCTCTTGCTATGACCAGGCGAGGTCGAAGCGGTCAAGGTTCATTACCTTGTTCCATGCCGCTACGAAGTCGTGCAGGAACTTCTCTTGGGAGTCCTCACATGCGTAGACTTCCGCCAAGGCCCGGAGTTGAGAGTTCGAACCGAAGATGAGATCGACACGGGTGCCGGTCCACTTGAGTTTGCCCGTTGCGCGATCACGACCCTCGAACACGTCTTCGTCTTCCGAGGTTGCCTTCCATGTCGTGCTCATGTCGAGCAGATTCACGAAGAAGTCATTGGTTAACGTCTCTGGCCGCTTGGTGAATACACCGTGCTGGG
The DNA here is from genome assembly GCA_963831865.1 of Candidatus Bathyarchaeota archaeon. Taxonomy (GTDB): domain Archaea; phylum Thermoproteota; class Bathyarchaeia; order Bathyarchaeales; family Bathycorpusculaceae; genus Bathycorpusculum. The sequence continues at coordinate 10,219 of CAWHSP010000021.1, forward strand.
ACTGCCCGAAGTTGGCATTCAAGACGCGCATACCACCAACCAGAACCGTCATCTCAGGAGCGGTCAGCGTCAACAGTTGCGCACGATCAACCAGCAGTTCCTCTGCCGATACGGCGTATTTGGTTTTGAGATAGTTACGGAACCCATCTGCAACCGGTTCAAGAACGGCAAATGACTCCACATCGGTTTGCTCCTGCAATGCATCTGTGCGTCCCGGATTGAAAGGAACAGTTATATCGTGACCGGCATTCTTTGCAGCTTGCTCGACGCCTGCACATCCACCCAGGACAATCAAGTCGGCAAGCGAAACCCTCTTCCCGCCTGACTGCGCGCTGTTGAACTCCTTTTGGATTCCCTCAAGGGTCTGCAGCACAGTCTTCAGTTGAGCCGGCTGGTTGACTTCCCAATCCTTTTGCGGCGCAAGACGGATGCGTGCCCCGTTCGCACCTCCGCGCTTGTCGGAGCCACGGAACGTGGACGCTGATGCCCAGGCAGTTGAGACCAGTTCCGAGATTGACAGGCCTGAGGCAAGGATTTTGCCCTTGAGGTCTGCGATGTCCTGCTCATCAATTAGCTCATAATCGACTGCTGGTATCGGGTCTTGCCAGATCAGTTCCTCCGCTGGGACTTCCGGACCGAGATAGCGCGAGCGGGGACCCATATCGCGGTGGGTAAGCTTGAACCACGCTCGGGCGAAGGCATCTGCTAGCTGATCTGGATTCTCGTAGAAGCGCCTTGAAATCTTCTCGTAAACCGGGTCGAACCGCAGGGCGAGGTCAGTGGTCAGCATGGATGGCGCGTGACGCTTTGATGGGTCGTGCGCATCCGGCACGGTACCGGCGCCTGCGTCACCCTTCGGCTTCCATTGGTTCGCACCGGCCGGACTCTTGGTCAGTTCCCATTCGTAGCCGAACAGGTTCCGCAAGAAGTTGTTGCTCCACTTAGTTGGCGTGCTGGTCCAGATGACTTCCAAGCCGCTGGTAATCGTGTCATCGCCTTTGCCCGTGCCAAATTTGCTTCTTCCAGCCGAGGCCCTGTTCCTCGATGGGGGCGGCTTCAGGCTCGGGACCCACCAGTGACGCATTGCCAGCGCCGTGGGTTTTACCGAAGGTGTGGCCGCCCGCGATGAGGGCCACCGTCTCCTCGTCGTTCATCGCCATGCGCGCGAAGACCTCGCGGATATCCTTGGCAGCGGCAAGCGGATCTGGGTTGCCGTTTGGGCCTTCCGGATTGACGTAGATTAGACCCATCTGCACGGCAGCAAGCGGATTTTCGAGGTCCCTCTCCCCTGAATAGCGTTTGTCACCTAGCCAGGTGGTTTCGGAACCCCAGTAGACGTCCTCTTGCGGCTCCCAGATGTCCTCGCGTCCACCGCCGAAACCGAAGGTCTTAAATCCCATCGACTCAAGCGCGCAGTTGCCGGCAAGGATCATCAGGTCGGCCCAGGAGATTTTCCTGCCGTATTTCTGCTTGATTGGCCAAAGCAAACGGCGTCGCCTTGTCGAGGTTAACGTTGTCCGGCCAGCTGTTGAGAGGCGGGAAACGCTGCGCGCCCGAGGATGCCCCCCCGCGACCGTCGCCCTTGCGGTAGGTGCCTGCGCTATGCCACGCCATCCGGATGAAGAGCCCCCCGTAGTGACCGTAATCGGCCGGCCACCAGTCCTTCGAGTCGGTCATCAGCGCATAGAGGTCCTTCTTCACGGCTTTCAGGTCGAGTTTCTTGAATTCCTCAGCATAGTTGAACTCTTTGCCCATCGGATTGGACAGGGAGGAATGCTGGTGCAAAATATTCAGGTTCAACTGGTTCGGCCACCAGTCTCGGTTTGACTTACGCGTGCGGCTAGTTAGTCCCTTTTTATCATTCAAAATAATACAACTCCTTGATTTGTGGTAAGGTGATTTTTCTTTCATCTTCAGAAAATCTCCTTTTCGTCTACTATAGGTACTAGCGCAAAAGGTTTATTTAAGAATTGTTATTATCTAATAATCCGTATGATACCTCCCAGAAATCCGACGCCTCCGCAATTGAAGCTCTGCGAAACAAAGGTTACAAGGCAACCCCGCAGAGAATAGCCATCTGCCGAATTGCGCTGAACAGTAGAGCCCACCCTTCAGCCCAACAAGTGTACGATGAGGTTAAGAAAATCCATCCGACTGTTAGTCTGGCGACGGTCTACAAGACTTTGGAAGTACTCAGGGACTTAGATTTGGTGCAAGAAATTAATTTTCCCAAAGGGCAAGCAAGGTTTGATTCTTACATGAATCCTCACATAAACCTGATTTGCTTGAAATGCGGCAACATCACAGACTTAGACGATACAACTGTAAAAGAAATAACAAGGAGGGTTGCAGCAGCCACAAAATTCAAGCCGACTGGACAACGCATGGATGTTTATGGAATTTGCCAAAAATGCAACACCCAACTTGAGGCATTCTCCTCCAGGAAGAGTAGTGAAGCCTCATCCTTCAAGCAATGAAGGATTCAGTTCTCAGTAATAAGTTGAAAAGGTATTGTAAAAACATGCCTAACAAAATAAGAGAGAGATAAAATTTTATTCTTGCAATAGGATGTAGGCTTATGGGTCAAAGAATTTGTATTGAGTTTAGCATGGTTCACGTCTAATGAACAAGTGTAAGCCCAAAGGGGGGTCCCCCCTAAACTAGACAATTTTGTCTACAGTCAGGCGAGTGTTTTGTACAACGTTCTATCTGTAAGAGGGTGGTTATCTTTTCAACATCATTTTTAACCAAATTTAACCATTTCTTAACTATACTGGTTCTTGCCGGTGGACCCTCGAAGAAACATGCAGACTACTCGAAGTAGGATTCCAATATATCTGCGATTTCGACCGAGGAAAAATCTTCAGAAAACCCAAATAACGCAAACGCCGAGGATTTGTCCAAAAGTATGCTGATGGCGCCGGGGAAGGGATTCGAACCCCTGCGAGCACGAAGCCCACCAGCTATCTTGCCTTTCGGTCTTAGCCCTCTTTTTTACAATTCTCGAGGCTGGCGCGATAACCACTCCGCCACCCCGGCTTGAATAAACCATTGCCTCAACAGTGTAAAAAAGATTTCCAGCCAAAGAGAACAGTCGATATTGCACTGCAGCGTCATTAGCCCAATTCAAATAAGAATAATTAAGATAGGCTCCAAAAATTGACTAATTAAGAGTAATAGCGAGCATCTGGAAAAAAAATTTCGAAGGAAAGTCTCAACTTTTGCATCCATAATTCGAATCTTAAAGGCTTCGACCGCAAAGCATAAGGGCACACAAGATATTGGTTTAACCTGGATAGATAAAGGCTCAAACATCATTCAGATAGCAATGGCACTCGCTTTCTCATTTCTGATGGTAACGTTTATAACTCCTTTTTATATTTGCTAAAGGCGCGAAGCTGAAGTACAATGGGACATCGTAAAACTCATGCTCCAAAACATGGTTCATTAGCCTACTTACCAAGGCATCGCGCTAAGAAACCAACAGCCCGAATCCGATATTGGCCAGAAATCAAGTCAGATTCTCCAAAGCTTTTAGGTTTTTCAGCGTACAAAGCAGGAATGACCTATGTGTTTACAATCGAAGACCGTAGACGTTCACCTAATTTTGGTAAAGAAGTAATGCGAGCAGCAACCATACTAGAAACGCCACCTATCATTGTTTGTGGCATTAGAACATACACTAAAACGCCATATGGGCTTAAAGACATATCAGAAGCATGGATGAAAGATCCACCAGCCATACTTGGTCGACTTCTGGTTTTGCCTGATGCCTTTAACACTGAAGCCATGCTTGAAAAATTGCAGCAAAACCTCGAACAAACAAATGTAGTTCGAGTTATCACCGCCACTCAACCATCGCAAACCAGTCTTTCAAAGAAGAAGCCTGAAGCATGCGAAATCCAGCTAGGCGGCGGAACAATAGTGCAGCAATTCGAATATGCTAAACAACTTTTAGGAAAAACCGTGACGCCTGAAGAAGTCTTCAAAGACGGCCAATACATCGACATAGGCGGAATCACGGTGGGCAAAGGTTTCCAAGGTCCAGTTAAACGTTGGGGAGTAACCTGCCTTCAGCATAAGGGAAGAAAAACAAAACGAGGGATCGCCACCTTGGGACCATGGAACCCGCACCACCTCATGTATTCTATCCCAAGAGCTGGACAAATGGGTTATCACCAACGCATAGAATACAACAAACGCATACTAAAAATCGGTAAAGACGGCAAGGAAGTGACCGTTAAAGGCGGATACATCCGATATGGCGAAGTAAAAGGGCCATATATACTTATGGAAGGCAGCATTCCGGGAACAGAAAAACGCCAAATTCGTTTGCGTGTTCCTGCACGTCCACCCACAGAAATCCCAGACGCAGCGCCACAAGTTACTTATGTGTCGCTAGAATCTCCACAAGGAAAATAGGTTGAATAGCCATGGCATCAAAGACAGCAGAAATTTTCGATTTACAAGGAGAACCAACAGGAAAAATCAATCTTCCCAGTGTGTTCTCCACACCGCTAAGACCAGACGTCATAAAGCGTGCAGTCTTAGCCATCCAATCCAGTAGAATTCAACCGCAAGGAAGAGACCCCATGGCTGGAAAAAGAACAACTGCAGAATCACGTGGAACAGGCATGGCGATAGCAAGAGTTCCCCGCATAAAAGGCGGCAGCGGTCGAGCAGCTTTTGCACCAAGCACAGTTAAGGGAAGACAGCCTCATCCGCCAAGAGCCGAAAAGAAAATTCTTAGAAGCATCCCAAAGAAAGAAGCTAAATTGGCGTTATTTTCAGCGATTGCAGCTACTGCACAGAAAGATACAGTAGCTTTGCGTGGTCACAGAATTGCAGATGTTCTTCAGATACCGTTGATAATTGACAATGCGATAGAGGGTTTAACCAAAGCTAAAGATGTTGAGGAAGCTTTTACACGCTTAGGCGTCATACAAGATATTACCCGAGTGCGAGACAGCCGAAATGTCCGTGCGGGCAAAGGCAAGCATAGAGGCAGAAAAATGAAGCAAGCTGTTGGACCACTAATTGTTGTAGTTGAGAGTAAAAGTCTAGCCAATGCTGCAAGCAACGTTCCAGGAGTTGAAGTCACTACGGTCACTAACCTTAACACTGAAATGTTAGCGCCAGGGACTCATCCAGGACGTTTAACACTTTGGACAAATGGAGCAATTGAATCCTTAGGTAAACTATACTGCAAAGGAGAAACTGAATAATGAACTCGAATGAAGTTATTTCTTACCCATTAATGACAGAATCCGCAAGCTTAATGGTTGAACGAGACAACAAACTCATATTCATTGTCAGCTTGAAAGCTGGCAAAAGTGATGTAAGAAAAGCGGTTGAAGAGCTCTACGAAGTCAAAGTAAGCAAAGTCAACTTGCTTATTACCCCTCAAGGCGTGAAAAAAGCCTTTGTCAAGCTTACTCCTGAATTCAAGGCTTCTGATGTCGCAATCAAACTAGGAATACTCTAAATTATTAGAAGGCATGACTTATGGGAAAACGAATCCGTGTTCAAAGACGTGGTCGCGGGGGCCAAAACTGGCGGGCTTCTACTCACAAACGAGTCGCTCCTGCAAAGTACCCTACTATAGCGCCCAAACAATCTTTCGACGCATCTTTGTCAGGCAAAATAGAAAATCTTATGCATAATCCTGGTAGCGGTTCACCAATATCTTTGATTAAATTTGAAAATGGTCTATCATGCTACACCGTTACCCCTGAAGGAGTCTTCATTGGACAACAAATTTGCTACGGCGGAAAAGCTCCAGCTGAAATAGGCAACATTCTTCCTTTAGGAAAAGTACCTGAAGGAACCATAGTCTGCGATTTAGAACTCCGTCCAGGTGATGGAGGAAAAATGGCAAAGTCCTCAGGCACTTACGCTACCGTTGTCGGTCACACCCCACAAGGTACAATGATACGCTTGCCCTCTGGAAGAACAAGATACGTTGATGATTACTGTTTAACAACTGTCGGCGTAGTCTCCGCAGCTGGAAGAATTGATAAGCCTTTCCTAAAAGCAGGCTCGATGTTCCATTTAATGAAAGCTAAAGGTCACAAATACCCGAGAACGAGCGGTCGCAAAATGGTTCCAGCTTGCCACCCATACGGTAGCAGCAAACGAAGCGCTCGCAGATGCACGACAACTTCACACGGTGCTCCACCAGGACAGAAAGTCGGATTGATCGCTGCAAGAGGCCCAGGACAGAAGAAGAAGCGCGCAATTCGCTAAGAATTGACAGAAGGTTTATAGCGTTTAAGAATGAGTTTAAGGTGAAGATGAAAAATGCCCAAAGAGTTTAGTTACCGCGGACACAGCTTGAATAGTTTGATAGGCATGTCTATGGACGAATTCATAAATCTGCTTCCATCACGACAAAGAAGAAGCCTACAACGTGGCTTAACCCCTGAACAACGCATACTGCTGGAGAAGCTGCGGGAAGCTAAAGAAGCCCAAAAACAAGGCAAAGAAGTCAACCTTAAAACTCACGTACGCGACCTTATCATCCTGCCCGAGATGGTTGGAGTAAAAATCCAAATCCACAACGGCAAGGAATTCGTTGCAGTCGAAATGAAACCTGAAATGATTGGGCATTACCTTGGGGAATTTGCAATTACTAACAAGCCTGTTAGGCATGGTACTCCAGGTATAGGCGCATCGCGCTCATCAATGTATGTGCCATTGAAATAACCTTTCCTTGATTTGTTTCTTTTTTCCATACACAATTCTTAGCGTTTTCTTTTTCTAAAATTCATTCTATGAAATTACGAAAGATTAAAAACTATTCCAGATAATTCACTAATGAGGTTTCTTCGGATTGTTTAGTCAACAGACATGTCTGACCCATTTTTGCAATATCTACACTGGTACCAATGGGAAAGATGTCTTGCTAGTATTTCCAGGGAAGTTTAAAGCTCCCGATCCGCAGGTTCCTCTTTCGCTTTTGTACTTAGCTGCTTCACTGCAGGAAGAAGGTTTTGCAGTACGCATTCTTGACATGAGACTTCAAGATTATCGCAACTATGCAGTGGGTAATCCTGTTTTTGTAGGGATAAGTTGCATGACTGGACTACAAATTAAATATGCCTTGGAGTTTGCACGTTACGTAAGAACGCAAAGTCCTCGATGCCCAATTGTTTGGGGAGGCGTACACCCAACTTTATTACCTGAACAAACAGCCCGCAACGACTTTGTGGATATTGTTGTTCGTGGAGAAGGTGAGCTAATCATTAAAGATTTGGCAAATGCACTCGCTTCAAACGAAACACTCGAAGAAGTTGCAGGAATAACTTACAATTCTGACGGATTACTCAAAAGCAACCCAGACGGCAAAGTGATGGATTTGGATGCTCAACCAATAGATTTGCCTTACGATTTACTACATATGGATAAGTATCCGTCGGTAAAATCCGGCCGTTTTCATATTCAGACAAGCCGTGGGTGCCCACACAGATGCGGTTTCTGTTACAATACCATTTTCAACAAAAATAAATGGAGAGGCAAAAGTGCTAAGCATGTAGTAGATGAAATAGAGTATATACTTAGCAAGTTTCCAAACATAAAGATAATTGACCCAATAGATGATAACGTTTTTGTCGACAAAAAACGCGTTGAGGAAATCTGCCAAGGAATCTTAGACCGAAAACTAGCCATTCAATGGCGCGGCAATTGTCGGTTTGATTACTTATCCACCTACGACAAAGATTTTCTTGAGCTTTTAGAGAAAGCTGGGTGCGTTGAGTTAGATTTTGGGGGAGAATCAGGTTCAGACCGGCTACAACGACTAATTTGCAAAGATGTTACAGCAGAACAAATGATGCAATCGGTTGAAAATCTACGGCGCTGGGCACCTTCCATCGAACCCTTCGTATCATGGATGAGTGGTCTTCCTGGCGAAACAGATGAAGATTTGAATCAAACTTTTAATTTAATGGACAAAATGCGACAGGTAAATCCTAAAACCCAACATTATGGCATATTTGTTTACACACCATTTCCAAGTACAGTTATGCAATTTTTGCCACCACAATTCGAAGCGCCACAATCGCTCGTAGAATGGGGAAGCATACAAGTTTTTCATTTTGACCCGCCATGGCATGACAAAGAGCGTGTTGATAAGTTGCATACGATTTCAGCAGTTACACGATGTGCCTTCTATCCTCAATCCAGAATAATGGAGCACGACCTTGCTTACAAAATTGCATATAGTTTATTGAATCGAATCGCAAAGTACCGGTGGAAACACCGATATTTCGGATTCCCAATCGAATTAAGAATTGCTGATGCGGCAGCAAGGAAATTCAAAGGGTTTCAGTAGGAGTGTATTTTCAGTTCAAGAAGAACAACAACAGTCTTTTTTTTCATTTTTAGTTCAGTTTAATTTGAGTTGCTTTTTTGATTCAAAACTTGATTCAGTTGTAGGTTGAGTCCTAAAAGGTCTAGAAACGTCTGGAAAGGTCTGGAAAAGACTGAAAAGGTCTAAAAAAGTCTAACACATTCACTGTGATTTTATGATTTCGCTATGATGGATTTTTAGTTCTCTAAACGTGAACAATGGAATTGGGGATTCAAGAATTATGCTCACTAACGACCAAGTCAGCCATTCCTACGCGCTGTAGTCTCTTCCTTCAGGCTTGGAACTTGGCTGTTTTCCTGTTTCAGGAATCTGCGGTAGCGGAATCGGCGGTGGAATATTAAGTATTCTAGATATTAGTACTGCTTCAATGAAGACCACATTTGATATTGATTGAATTACTATTTGTGGCGGAGGCTTCTTCTGTTCGTAGTCTTTGAGCGCTTTATCAACTTCGTTTCGCTCGCCGTTAACGTAAGCCATTCCTTTTAGGCTCATTTGAGCGATAGATGGATTAAACCCAATTGACAAAACAAAAGGGACTTCCAAAGATTCATCCTGCTTCTTCTCCATACCCACAACATTAATGTTAGTGTTTATCTGAATGGGCGGAATCGGTTTTCTTACGTCCCAGAAGCGTTCGGCTGATATGTTGGTTATTACTACATTTACCCTAAGCATTAGTGGTCATCAGAACCTAATCGCACAAGGGAGAATTTAAAACTGTTTATTTCTGCTTGTAACGAGTAAAACCACAGTGACCGCAAGTGTACCTGTCATGGTGGTCTGCCATAAAGTATCCAGGTCCACATCGCTCGCAAGTTGGACGCGCCCTGGTAACTTTTTCGCCTTCATTTTTGTACATGGCGCGAACTCCTTTTTCCTCTTTGTGTTTCTTTTCCCTCTTTCCCTTCTCTATTTTTTTTGGTGCTGGCGCCGCTGCTGATCCCGCTGTTGTTGCTGGCGCAACGGGGGCTTCTTCTTTCTTTGCTACTGGTGGTTTTTTAGACATTATGCTGCAGCCTCTTCCTTAGGTTTTTCAGGTGGGCTGTTGCGTTTCCTGATGTATTCAGGCTCAACTAGTTTTGCCTGTTCAACTGTTTGGTAGACGTTAGCCTCTCCTTGTGTGATGCTTGTTCCGGTTTTTGTGTGCATTCTCTTAACAAAAACTACTTCATCAGCAATTTTCATTTCAATGGCAATGGCTTTTTTGACTTCTAGCCTTGGAGGAGTTTTCTCTTTAGGACCTTGAATAATGGTGAAGCCCACTTCTTTGCGCTTTAGAAGCGGGTTGTTCTTGGTTGTTTCTATTTTGATTTGCATTAATATTCACTTAAGGCGTAATTTCAAACAGTTTTCTTCCTATTTAGCTTTTCGAAGGGTTTCATTGCTTTCAGGAAGTTTTCCGCCTCAGCCCTTTTTTCTGTGGTAACTTTTACAACAACTATGCCTGAATATGGCTGTCCATAAATTACGACAGCGTTCTCTGGAGCGTACAAAACAGCTATAAGTGTGAGTAAGTCTTCCTCGCCATCTACAACAATATGGATATGCTCATTTTCTTCTAATGCTTGCTTGACCGCTAGAATCGCTTCCTGGGTAATTGTTCCTTGAGGGTTCTTCACCTGGATTGTTTTCTCAAGGGAAGCTTTTTCCGGTATGATTTGTTTTCTCAAAAATTTGTTATCAATAATCGTCAATTGTGGGTTTATGCTATGTTCATGCAAATTGTTGGAAACCACGTCTCCCACTGAAATTACCCTCGACGGCTTCTCTTTTCTTATTAGGTTTTCCAATTTAGCCGTTGTTTGGTCAAATGAGCCTTGAATTAAGGTGCCAAAAGGTTCTTTGAATTTCGTTCGAAGAGCAGATGTTATAGTGTAAACTACGGTCATTTTTTCAACTTTACTGCTCCTCTATTTTAGCTCTATATAGAGTTATTATGCAATGTCTAAAGGATTAGCGTACTTTTAGCGCGTATCTTCCTTTCTCTTTTATGTTCATGGCTTTTGCAATAACTGAGTTATCTGGGTCAAACATAACAACTAAGCCGCTATAATCTTCGCTAAAACTTGTAGACCTGCATTTTGGGCAAACATTTTCTTTAGTTATAAAATGACAGTTAGAACACGATTTCTCACTCATTCCAATTCACTCCTGTTTACTATGATTTTTCTTTGCCTTCCACTGACTTCTTTTCAGGCGCAGCAGGTGTCTCCTTTAACCAATCCAGTTTACCTAGAAATGGTTGCCTTGCTGTAACGCCAATTTTTCCCGAGCTTCCAGCTCTGCCAAGCGAAACCGCTGTTATTCTAACTCGTACTTGGTCGCCCGTTGTGAGTTTACGTTTAGTCTCTTTTCCGAGCAGTACTCCTTGCTTTTCGTCATAAGAGATGTAGTCATCCATAAGTTGTGAAACATGAAGCAGAGCGTCTACTGGTCCTATTCGTACGAAAGCACCGAAGTCTGCAATTTCAACCACGTCTCCTTCAACAACTTCCTGAATTATCGGATAGAACGTTAACAAGGAAAATGAGACTTTATGAAAGGTTGCTCCGTCACCTGGAATTATCTTACCGATGGGACTAACTTCTATACTTGTAACTGCAATTACATATCCTAATTCCTCATCTACAACTCCTTCGTATTTCTGCTTAACTTGTTCGCGACCAACTTTTTCTAATGGGTTACCAAAAGTTTCGGGAGGAATGCGGATAGTGTCCTGAAGCGTTATGAGCTTAAACATGGTTATATCAATCCGTCAATCTCTAAACGAGATTTTTGTCTCACATAAATCACTGGCACACTTATATCTCTTAGCCTCCTTCGTAGTTGACTGTCGTTGGTAAATACGGGAGAATTCCACTCTTTAGCCACCTTAACTATGATATCATCAGTGGTTAGTCTGTTCATCGTTTTCAATTGCAACATATTTGCATTTTTCAGCAAGCTTTAATGCGTAAGCAGCTTCTCTTCGAATTTTAGGAGACTCCTTAGTGGCTAATAAGTTCAAGTTCATGTTTAACTGGAGAAAGCAAAACAAAATCAACATTTCTATTTAATAAATGTTCAACTTCAACAAAAATATCTATTTTAAACTCAAGCGGAACAAACAATGCGTTTGAATCTAAGATTATTTTTAACGTTCTCTTTTTTGGGGTGAAGCCAACACTTGTATGGCTCCTATTCTTATAAAATTTGTTTGCAGGCTTAAAATATTTATAAAGTTCTCGACAATGTATAGCCTTAAAACTTGCTATCACTTTAAATACCATAAGTAAATGAATTGAGCAACAGTCAGGTGGAATGTATGCTTCGCGAGAAATCTTGTGGCGCAGTTGTATTCATTAAAAAAGATGATTTGACAAAATATCTTCTTCTTAATTATGCTGCGGGACATTGGGATTTTGTTAAAGGCAATGTTGAACCTAATGAAACTGAAAAAGAAACGGTTGTTCGGGAACTAAAAGAAGAAACAGGCATAACTGATGCCCAATTTGTAGATGACTTCAGAGAACCAATTGCTTATTTTTACCGAAGGCAAGGCTTAACGGTTCACAAAGAAGTCGTTTTCTACTTAATGGAAGCAAACACTGACAAAGTTAAGTTATCTTTTGAACATGTAGGTTATATTTGGTTTGATTATCAGCATGCCATGGAAAAATTGACTTTCAAAAACGCTAAGGATACGCTTCAAAAAGCTCAAGATTTTCTAAAGAAAAATGGAATAATAAAACCTACAGAATAAGTTTCTTATTTTACTATTAGCCCATACCCAATAAGTCTCCAACGAGCAGTAATTTTTCTGCTGATGGCAACTCTGGAACCTGGCAATGCACAAATTGGCCTAGTTAACTTAACTTTAATCACGTTTTGTTTTATTGACAATATTTTGCCAACGTTAACCGCTGCACCTACATGAAGCAGCAGAACTTCTTCAGGATTGAATTTTTCAACCTTCAAAAGCTCTTTTGTTCCTACTGCTCTTTCTAAAACGTGTGTTTCTAAAGTTAGCTCTGTTAATGTTGGCGGAAGCATTCCTGCTTTTCCAGCGATGCTGCCTGTTAAACCGTCTGCCTTTGAGTAGGAAGGATCAAGACAAGTTCCAACTCCAATCAATCCTCCACAAGTGGCTTCTTTGACACTTTGTTCGCCAGCATTCAGACTTACTATTTCGGTGATTAATGGGTCATAAACGGTTTTGCCTTCTCTTTCGATGCTGATGCCTGGGCGAATTTCTATTTCTTCTCCAACAACAAATTTTCCTTGAGCGATGGTTCCACCTATGATTCCGCCTTCAAGATTCTCAATGGTGGTTCCAGGTTTGTTAACATCGAAAGAGCGTATAATGTACATTAGCGGTGGCTTGGTTTCGTCTCTTTGGGGTGTCGGAATAATTGTTTCAATAGCATTAAGCAGGATGTCAATGTTTATTCCTCGCTGGGCTGAGATTGGAATAATTGGTGCTTTTTCAGCAACTGTACCCTTAATGAAATTTTTGATTTCCTTATAACTTTCAAGAGCTCTTTTTCCATCGACAATGTCGATCTTGTTCTGAACAATAATCAATATTCTTTATGCCGCTAACTTCTGCAGCCGCAAGGTGCTCCCGTGTCTGTGGTTGAGGACACGGTTCATCTGCTGCAATAACTAGTATTGCGCCGTCCATAATGGCGGCGCCAGAAAGCATGGTGGCCATTAATGCTTCGTGACCTGGTGCGTCGACAAAACTTATGGCTCGAACAAATTCTGCTTCTGAATTGCAGGTTTCACAGTAAGGCTTTATGGTGTAGTTTTTTGGTGGTTCACATTTTGGACATTTGTAAATAGGCATGTCTGCATAGCCAAGTTTTATGGTGATGCCTCTTTTGAGTTCCTCACTGTGTCGGGACGCCCAGACACCAGTTAATGCTTGTACCAAGGTTGTTTTTCCATGGTCAACGTGACCTATAGTGCCAATGTTGACTTCTGGCTGCTTAGGCAAGGCTTTGTTCGTGCTACTCATGTTATTCACATAAACCTGATGAATTATGAATGAATAAACTTTGGCAGTTTATAAGTTTTAAGCATGAACTCTGCCAAACTTGGTGCTTATGTCGTGGCTTGTTGAGGTTTAGCTTCAGGGGCTTTTACGCCCAATGGTTTTTCAACGATTTTCATGTTAATTTGTGCAATTTCATCTGTTATTGTGCTTCCGCGCACGGTTTTGCGTCTTCTTTCACCACTTTTCTTTGGGCTAAAGCCAGCTCCACCACTAAGCACAACCCTTCTGCGGACACCACCATGAACGTTTCCCCTCATAGGAACGCCGTCTTTGTCGGAACCGCCCAATATTTGCACTTTATGCGCTGGTAGATCTACTACTGTGCCGTCTATTATTTCTCCAAGTCTTCTACCGATAAATGGGGCTGCACGTACTTCTTCAAGTTCAACAACTTTTGACGTTCCTGCTTCTGGGATCTGAAACTATTACCTTAAATTTTGCCATTTGCTGATTAACTCTCCAGCGGAGAATGAAATTGGCTGCACTCTCTATTAAGGATTTATGAAAAATATTCTGTTCTATGCACATTTTTCCAAACTAAGATAATTCAGGTAAAAGTTTTAATTTAACTTTGAAGTGCTCCTTTGGCTATGTGGCGGCTAGGGTTCTTCTTCCACGACATGGCGTTCGGGTTGCTAACGGTTTTCATACCATTGTACGTGGTAGTTTTCAAGAACACCAACATCTTAGGTGGGCCGCTTCTTGCTTTAGGTGTTATGACTTCTATAGCTATATTCTGCTCTATCCCGGCTTCTTTTCTTTGGGGATACCTCTGCGACAAAACACGCCACTACAAAGCATTTATTCTTCTTTCTTTCGCTTCAATGGCTGTGTTTCTTTTCCTTATGACACTTCCGTTTGCTCAGAATCTAATCGTTTTTGTTGCCTTGTATGTTGTTATGCAGATGCTCCATGTGGCGCATGAATCACCCAAAAACGTGCTTGTAACAGAGCACTATAGTCGCTGTGACTGGGAGAAATCTTTCGGGTTTTATGAGGGACTTACTGAAATTGGTTTTATTATTGGTTTAGCTGCAGGCATGTTCTTGTTTGCATCATCTCTCAGCTTTGCTGTTTTGTCAAACTATTCTTTCTATCTTTGTAGCGGCTTAAGCGTAGTTGCATTCGTTCTGGCTTTAGCACTCATAGCTGATCCATTGATAGTTTTTGAAAGACGCTTGGTAGGCATAGAAAGGAAGCTGGACAATATGCATCGTGGGGTTGAAGGTTCTTCTAGACTTATGGATGGATTGCGTTGGAATGGTTCCCTCAAAGAAGACAGCTTTCGAGGATTTGCTTTGGCAATAGTTTTGTTTGCTCTCGCCACAAGCTTGTTTTTTACGCCTCTGCCAATTTATCTTAGAGACGTTTTTAGCGGGCAAGAACAATTTGTGTATTTGGCTTACATTCTCAACTCTGTTGGTGCAACAGCAGGTTACTTCTTGATTCGTGAGCGAGCAAACTCGATGAATATAAGAAAACAAATGCCCAGATTCATACTTTTGCGAAGTCTTCTTGTTTTCACTTTGGTTGCGGCTATTTCGCTTGCTATTGCACCTACAATCATAACTTGTATTCTTTTGGTATGCATAGGCTTCGTTTATGCAATGTATTACATAATGATGCTTTCACTTTCAATGGAACTTATACCTGAAGGAAAAGCTGGCTTTTTCGATGGAACGGTGAGTATAGGAGCAGCAATAGGCGCTTTCCTTGGGCCTTTCCTTGCTCATAACTTGAATTATCTTCCAACTTTCGTTATTGCCGCTGTGGTTTTCTTAGCTGCCTTCATAACGCTAAAAATATTTCGGTAATAAAAAAGAAAAAAAGATTAAGTCGAACTTTTGGCTTGACTTGAGTTTATTCTGTGTGGACTCTGAAGAGGTCGATGTCTTCGCGCATGCTTGGTGTTAGTTCAAGGAAGTCTCTTATCGCACGTTCAATGTCTTTTGACTGGGTCACGTATCTGCCGACTATGAGTATGTCTGCGCCTTGTTCTAATGCTTCTTTAGCTGTTTCTGGTACTATTCCGCCTGCGACTGCAATTAGGAACTTTTTGCCAATGAATGCTTGACGTATAATCTTTATACGTTCAAGTCCGCAGGTTCGTCCGCTTTCTTGGTCAATGCCCCTGTGCAATATGACGATGTCTGGGAAGTCTTTTAGTGATTTAAGTTTCCCAAGTACATCTTCAACGTTTAGCATGTCGATGACTGCATATATTCCAAGCCTTTTGGCTTCATGAACGAATGCGTCAAGGGTTTCTGGTGGTGCTAATCCTGCTGCAACTACTGCGTCTGCGGTGTCTTCGTAAGCTATGTCTGCTTCAACTTTTCCAACATCAAGGGTTTTCAGGTCTGCAACCATGAAGAAGTCTCTAGCGACTGTTCTTAGGTCGTTGATTACTCGTGTTCCGTAGCGTTTGATTAAGGGTGTGCCAACTTCAATGATGATTCTGTCGCTTCCTGGAAGTTGAGATAGGATTTTCTTGGCGTTTTCAAGTGAGGGTGCGTCAAGCGAGATTTGTAGGTATGGTGGTCTCCATAGACGTGGAACTTTGAATCCCATAATTGGATGCTTTGAGCGGTCTTTTTCGTAGATGATCTTTTCTAGTGATGGGTAGTTCTTTAGGGCTCGTTGTAGCGCCATTTTTGTTGCACCATAGTTGTATTGGTATATTTTGCGGAAATCAGTTGCTTTTGGATGAATGAAGACACTGCAAATAATAACCCAGCTGTCAAGCTTGTTTGCTGGGATAACTCCTTCTTCGGCTGAGTCAGCGATGGCTTTTGCGACTGCTGCTTGTGCTGGACCGAAAATTTTGCCTGTGTCTTCCATGTTTTTGATGGTGACTTTTGGCACTATTAGTGTGTGTGGTTTTGGCGGCAGGTTAGGTCTAATTACTGCAAGAACTGGTGTGTGACCGGCTGATAATTGTGACATGCCATTGGCGAATGCTTGTCCGACAGGTCCGTTTTTGTCGCCTATCATCAGGTCAATGTGTGCAACTTCGTTTCCTTCCCCTAACAATGATTCACCGATTAGGTAGGTGGGTCCTGAATCTTCCTCCACATCGTCAGCGATTGTCGGCATGCGATCAACGATTTCTTTGAAATCGACATTAAACTCTTTAAGCCAAGAGTAAAGTGTGTCTCTATGAATGTCCATTTCTTTTGCTGTTCCAACAACTGTCGGTTTTGACGGTTTATTTTTTGAGCCTACTTCTTTTTTTGCTGCTTCAGTTAGCATTTTGATAAATTCTTCTTTTGTTTCTGGCTTTTTAACTTCTGCTCCCGACATTTGTTTTAGCCTCAGCGCTCTCTTAGTTTATCTTGTATATAAAAATGTCGGAAGATCATGAAAAACTATTAAGGATGTTAATTTTATTAGTAGTAGTTGTTTAATATTTTTATTCTTTTTGCGGTAGCTGTCGCACTTTCTTTAATAGGTTATATCGGTAAATCTATATATCTTAAGGTTTTATTGAATGCCTCATTATGAGGCAATCCGATGTCTTGGACTGACTGGACATGTTTAGGCATATTCATATGTGGGATTTTTGCTTCTTCCTAATGGCGCCAACACTTACAATGCAATTGTCGGTTACTCAGGCATTTACCTGTTCATCGGCGCAATTGTTGCTTACCTTATCATATACATGTATAAGGAATTGACTAAGAAACGACCCGTTCAAAAACCGTAAAGCTTACCGTATTTTTCATTCAAGTATTTTAGGTATGGTTCAGAATCCAAGTTTCTTCCAGTCACCTTTTTTATAAGTTCTTCTGGGTCATAGAGGTTGCCTTGACTGTGAATATTTGTTTTTAGCCAATCATTAACGTGCTCTAAGTTTTCCTAATGCCAGATACTTGCGCCAGTCTAGGCAAGGTGTTTGTTAATGGCATGCAGTTATTTGTCCACTGTAAATGTTGCCTAGCGCGTAGCTTGGGAAGTAACCGTATAATCCGCTTGCCCAATGGGTATCCTGCATTACTCCTTCAGAGTCATTTTCAACTTTTACACCAAGATAATCGTGAGTATTTCTGGTTCCAGACTTGTGGTAGCTCGTTGACTGTAGATTTTGTCAGCGAAGAGGTCTCTTTCAATTTCAAATCGTATTATGATGTGCAGATTGTATGTTACTTCATCAGCTTCAATTCGGATTTTTGACAGCTCAACTTTGTTAATTGCTTGAATAAACTTGTCTAATTCAAGGTTGGCAAGGTTTGGAGCCACTTTTTTGAGTTTTGGCAGAAAGCTTGTCCAGAATTCTTTTGAGCGTCCAATTACGTTTTCATAGAAACGAGATTGCGATTCATGTATGCCATAGGAGCATGTTGAGCCAATTGGCTGATATTTCCATTTTGGATTCAGGTTTAGCTCGTAGAGTGCATGTCCTGCTTTCATGAAGCACAGAGAAAGATTGAACTTGCATAATTGTTTAGGTGATAATGGGTGGTTATTCGAACATCGTCATAGTAGCCTGTGGTAAAGGGATGTTCTGTCTCATCAATTCTTCCACGCGCCTCCGGCGAAGCAGTATCGTAACCTAGGGTTTGGGTTAAGAGCTGTGCGATTTGACGTTGGTTCTCTATTGGAACAGGCTGAAAAAGCATGGTTGTATCTGGTTTGTCTGAGCTTGATTGAATTTTACTTATTAGTTGTCTTAAGCCCCGCTGAAGTTTACTAAAAGTCGTCGTAATTTCATCAGCAGTCATTTTAGGCTCAAAATTGTCAATTAACGCTTCGTATGGCGTTTTGGTTTCTTTAACTTTCATGAGGATTTCTGCCGCTTGTTTGCTTAAGTCTAAAAGTTTTTGAAGGTCAGTTTTGAAAAGGTTGAAGTTTTTTTGGGCTTTGGCTTTTTTCCAAACGTTAACGGTTATGGCTTCTTGTTTGGCAAGGTCAGCTACTAGTTTTTCTGGCAAACTTGTTTGTTCTATGGTAGCTTTTGTTGATAAGGTATAGGTTACGTTTTTCCACTTGACTCAGCTTTTCGTATTCTGAGCTTGATTTTATGGTGTTTAGGAGGTTTCCTATTTCTGGGTCAGTGGCGAATTTATGGTGAATACGGCTCAGTAATGCAAGTTGTTCGCTTCGTTGCTCCACTGCTCCTGGAGGCATCATTGTTTCCATATCCCAATGAATTATGCCTTCAGCTGTGCCCAGTACCGTTACATCTTTGATTTTCGATAAAAGATCATTGTAAACCGAACTTAGACTCGCAGTCAAATGCGGTTCTCCTTTATTGTTTATAGGAAGAGGTTTTTTTTACTGTTCTGTTTGTCGACAAGCTTTTCTTAGCTGACAATCGCTAATATGATTACAAAAGCTTTTATTCCAACAATATAAAAGCGGTTTTATTGAGGTAAAAACAAAATGAGCAGCTGCGAATCAAATAAAAACTTAGCTGGCATTGGCGCAATACTGCTTATATTCCCAATACCAGGCATTGTAGCATAATCTTGGTTTTCATTGGCATGAAAGGGCTGTCTGAAGACTATAAGGAACCAGGCATTTACCAAAACGCGTTATGGGGTCTCATTTTTGGAATCATTTCGTTGGTTGCACTTACGGCAGGTATTCCCTTATTATATTAGGCGGGTACTCAGCGTATTTGCGTTGGGATTACGGGCAGGATTTGGCTTATTTGCGTTTTCGCGGCACTAGTGGTTGTCTTCATGTTCTACGTGTTAGCGGCAATGTACTTTAGACGAGCATTCTCTTTGCTTGCTCAAAAAACAGGTGAACACTCCTTTGAAACTGCTGGAATTTATTTGGATAGGCGCAATACTAACGATAATTCTATTGGTTTATTGCTGATATTTGTCGCTTGGATATTTGCAACTATTGGCTTTTTCTCAATAGAGAGCTCCTCACAACCATACACTTATGCTACTCCAACACAGCCGCCATACCAAACGACACAAGCAACACGATACTGCCCAAACTGCGGCGCACCAGTACAGCCAAATGCCACCTTTTGCCCAAACTGTGGAAAACCATTGCAGGCGTAACAAACTCCTAAATCCTTTTTTTACTTCAACCACAAGCGACAGCTTGGCTTGCTTACTGGAGAACATACGTTAAGACCTGCTTTCTCGCTTTATGGACTGATTTTACTGCAAAAACCCCGAAACACAGAACAGATTTAAGGAAACTCAGAAAAATCCAAATTAGAAGGCATGAATAATTGGTGCTCCGGCCGGGATTTGGACCCGGGTCGCCGACTCGAAAGGCCAGTATACTTGACCGGACTATACTACCGGAGCGCTTTTTTTAGAAGCATCAAGCAGAATGCTTTTTCCTTCGAATAAACCTTACCCTTCAGCAATTAGACTTTTAGCTAGCTTCTGCTTTCTTAATTGGGTTTTTCGGTTTAAATAAAAATCCAGTTATCTGATCAACAAGTTTACCCTGGTTTTTCGAGGTTTTTTCAAGTTCTTCAATTCTTTTTTCTAGGTCATTTGAAATGATTTTGCCTTCAATTCTGTTTGCGGACCGAAACATAAGCAGCATTTTGAAGACTTCTGAAATTGCTTTTTCTTGCTCGCTAGCGGATGCGGGTTTTATTCCTGCAATAACCGATAACAAGTCAACGTAGTGTTCTTTAATTTTCAGTTCTGCATTTACTGATGGGTCGGTTGGAAAAGCAATGCTCAGAGGGGTTTTTTTTGCTAATTCAGCCGCAGTTGGGAAATGGATTGTGATGTCTCCTCTTATCCAGGAAGCAACAAATTCAGTGACGAATTTGTGAATGTCCTGTGGAGCAAAAAGTATGTTTGGCTCTACTTTTGGTTCCGGTTTTTTTTTTATTCTCACGCTTATAATTTTCTTGTCTTCAGCGTTATTCTCCATACGCATCCCTTCAACTGCTATGAAATACTTCCTCTTTTCTTCTTAGAGTGTCACTAGTATTTAAGAAAAAAGTTTAAAACGATATTTTAGCTGCAGAAGGAACTTTGCCCAAGATTTTTGCTGTTGCCTTCTCTACTTTTTCCCGGTCAGCCACGTCAGTGTAGACGCGCAGTATGTTCATGAAACCTTTTAATGTTTCAAAAATCTTTGAAATTTCACTCAGTCGCTGCTGCATTTTCTCTCCCGATTGGCTTCTTCTTGTGAATACTGGAATCTCCATTGACTCCATGAGCACGGCGTGATGATAAGGTACGGAGGGCACTGTGGGTACGTCAATTATCACTGATTCAATGTTTACGCCTGCTTCTTTGGCTATTTCACTTTGCATTTGTCGTCTGTATGATTCTCGACCAAAAATGTTTGAAATCATCGTGTCCTTCTCATAGAAGGTTCGTTCGTAAGCACATTTCAGCATTTTGCGACGCTCCAAGTCAGCAATAATTCCTTTAGATGTCTCACATTTTTTGAGGGCTGACCAAACTGTGTAGTCATCCAACGCCAAATACTCTTCAGGCGTCTTAAATGCTGTCAATCCTAACTCACTGTTTGCTTTTTCCATGGCGGTTGCCAACATAATCTGCGCTGCTCTGCCAACACGATGAAAATAAATGCTCTTAAACGATTCAATTCTAGCAATCATGAAGGCTTCAAAAGCAGATAGTGCACCAAGTTCAACAGCTAAATTTTCACCCAAAGTATCAAGCGCATGAATCAAGCGGAAAACATCAATGAAACCGTACTCAGCGCCAGTGTGATAGGTATCTCGAACTATGAAGTCCTGCTTGTCAACATCTACGGCGCTGCTTATTATCTGGTCAAGAAATGCTTTGCCTGGTTTATGCAGTTTTCCAACCGCAAGTTTTCCTACTTCCTTAGGATTATACCCCATCTTTGATAGTTTATCGCCAATTTCGCTCTTCTCAACAATCCATGAAGTAATGTCCTCATGTGTCTTCTCTAAATCTTTTATCAGCAACTGCTCAAAAACATGAGAGAACGGTCCATGTCCCAAGTCATGAAGCAGAGCTGAAATCCTACATACATCAACTTCTTCATCACTTACAACCCGTGAAATGTGCGGGTTATCCAAAACTTTGCCTGCCAAATACATAACGCCAAGGCAATGTTCAAAGCGTGTGTGATTTGCGCCTGGATAAACGTATTCTGAACCTGCCAGCTGCCGCAGCCGTCTTAGCCGCTGCATTGGATATGAGTCAATAAGGTTTTTTTCTGCTTCGGTAATGTACACGTATCCGTGTACAGGATCTTTTATTTCTCCCCAGTAAGCCTTAGGCACAAACAAGCCTCGCAGTTGCAAGTTATATTTATGTATCTCCCTATAATGTCTAACGCTAACCTGCCAGGTCAAAAAAATGAGTAAGAAAGGCATTTTCATCGTTATCGAAGGCTTAGATGGAAGCGGAAAAACCACACAAGCAAACTTGCTTGCCAAAAGCTTTCAAAAACTTACACTGTTTTCTGTACGGCCGAACCCAGCCACGGCAAAATAGGCACTTTCATCCGTGAAGGCTGTCTCTACGAAGAAAAACGTCTTCCAACAGAAGCAGAAGCCTTGCTTTTCGCAGCAGATCGTATTGAACATATGAAAAATGAAATATCACCTGCTTTGGATGAGGGAAAAATGGTAATTTGCGACCGCTACGTTTACTCGTCTTTAGCCTACCAAGGCAGCGCTGGTCTTAGCTTTGATTGGATTAAAACTATCAATGCTCGTGCCTTGCAGCCAGATTTCGCTATCTTTATCGATGTTTCTCCCGAGCGGGTGCTGGAGCGTTTGCAGCGAAAGAAGTCTGTTATGGAAACTTTGGAAACTCAGCAGAAAGTTCGAGAAGTTTACATGAAGTTTGTTGAGAAGGGCGAGCTTGTTCTGATTGATGGCGATAAACCCAAGAATGTAGTGGCTGAAGCTCTGTATTCGAAAGTGTTAAGTTTGTTAAAATCTGTTAATTTTCAATAAGAAGAAACTAAAGGGAAAATAGAGTTTAGTCTTCTCTCCACTTGAAGAGTTTAACTGCTAACCCGAAGATTACGGCTGTTATGACTGCTACGACTGCAAGGTCAATTAATGCTCCTGCGGTATTTCCGTAGACCATGACGTTGTTTAAGCCTTCAACGATGTAGAATAGCGGCAATACATGTGCGATGCTTTGCAGGTAGGTTGGCATGATGCTGATGGGGAAGAATGTGCCAGCAAGGAACATCATTGGGAACGTAACTATGTTGCCTATTACGCCTGCGGTTTCAGGATTCTTTGTTACCGTTCCAACAAGCATGCCGAGCGCTGCGAAGAGCATTGGACCCAAGACGAGGAAGGGTATTAACCCCACGTTTAATGCAACGTGTGCACCGAAAGCAAAGACTCCGACTCCAACCATTAGAAGGAAGCCAGCGATTGTTAAAACGATGTACCACAGTACCTTAGAGGTTAGCCACTCCATCTTTGTTAGCGGGGTGAGTGATAGCTGCTTGAACAGTTTTGTCTTTTTGTATTCTGAAGAAATGTTAACTAATGAGAACATTGGGCTGGTAAGTATTGAAAAGCCGATTAAGCCTGGAATTAAGAAGTCAATGTATTTTGTTTGTTGAGTATTAACGGTTGCTGATGCTATTCCTATGATTGGTGGCGTTGTATCTTTGTATTTTTGTTGGAAATAGTTTAGATTGAAGTAGTTCGCATATCCACCAACCGTTCCACTTACTATGCCGCTTGAACTTGAAGTTGGATTACCATAAACTGTCAAGTTCACCGGATGACCCGCCAGGTAATCAGCAGAGAAGTTTTGCGGAATAATTATGCCATCAGAGGCTGAGTGATCAGCTAGATATTTTGAAAAGTCAGTCGTATTTACAGTTATAACTCTGATTGTAGTTGATTGGTTGATTGCGGTCAAGAAATTTGAGGAAATAGGTCCATTATCGTTGTTTTGTGTATAGACATTTATGGTTCCATTGCTACCTCCGGAAAAGATAGCTCCGAAAATCAAGATCAAAATCACTGGGAAAATTAATCCGAAGAATAATCCAAATTTATTTCTTAAGTAGCCACGGCTGAAAACTTTGAAGTCCGAAACAATTCTTTTTCCACTTACCATTTTTAGGCCCTCCGCTTATTTTTTGTAGGGGTTGCCTCGTTTTCTTGGCCTGCGATTTCTCCTTTTTCGTTAACTTGTCCGCTGACAAGCTTAACAAAAACGTCATCTAAGCTATCTTGGCGTGTTTGGATTTCTCCCCAGTCCATTCCTGACTGTTCAGCAGCCGCCAACGCAGCTAAAGCATCAATTTTCTTTCTTAGTGGCATTAATATTTCTCCTCGAGCCACGTCGTAATCAACTTGCAGTTCTGTATTTGCTTTGATGTAGTCTGCTAGCTTTTGGCTTCCGTGAATTTCCAATCTTTCGCCTGATCCATGTTCTTTGATAATTTCCTCAGATGTTCCCATGGCAACTATGTGGCCGTGATCCATGATTGCTACTCGGTCAGCTAATTGTTGGGCTTCATCTAGGTAATGTGTTGTTAAAATGATTGTTTTGCCTTTTGCTTTTAATCCTCGTATGACTTCCCAGATTGCTCTTCGTGCATTGGGGTCTAATCCCGTTGTAGGCTCGTCAAGGAAAAGTAATTCTGGCGAATTAACCAGTGAGAGTGCAAGCCCAGTTTTTTGTTTCTGGCCACCAGAGAGACTGTCAAAATTGATTTTAGCGGACTCTTCAAGTAGGACCTCTCTTAAGATTTCATCAGGGTCTACTTTAATGTTGAAGAGGTCAGCGTAGTAGATTATGGCTTCCCGAGGAGTTGTTTTTTCAAAGAAAGTGAATTCTTGGGGTATAACGCCGATTTTCTTGTGAAGTTCGTATCCGTTTTTCCATGGGTCAAAACCAAGAACCTTCACGTCGCCTCCATCTCTCTCCCGCAAGCCTTCCAAAATTTCAATGCTTGTGGTTTTGCCTGCGCCGTTAGGTCCTAGAAGACCGAAAACTTCGCCTTGATTAACGGTAAATGAAATGCCGTCTACGGCTTTCAAGCTTCCGTAACACTTTTTTAACGAAGAAACTTCAATTGGAATCACTGTATCTACTCCTTTTTAGGGGTTATTTTTGCTGTGCCTTTTGCTTTTATTAGGTTGAGAGAAATATAAGTTTCGGCTCTAAACTGAGGTGGATACACATTATTTGGCTGACCTTTCAATAGACAAGAAATCTCGCTTTCATTGCGGCATTAAATTAATTTTTTTGCCTTGACATTATTAACGGGTTTTTGGTGTAGACTTTTTTCTTTGTGTTTTGGGTTGCTTTTTTGATTTAGGGTTTGTAGTGGTTGCAGGTTGAGTCAATAAAAGTCAATAGAAGTCAGCAAAAGTCAATAAAAGTCAAATAAAGTTCTGAGATCTTCAATTGAGTCAGAAAACCTGCCAAAAGTTCCATTTTAGCTCACCTCAAAGCGAGGGCTAAATAAATACTTTTGCTGCATAGCCATTAGTCGTTTGACTTTTTCAAAATCTTTCTATTTGAATCCTCATTTATCTTATTGAAAATAAATGCCACCAAATCTTTAGGTGAAATGTATCTTGGTCCCCTCTCATGATGAACTTGAATTTCAAATTTATCCTTGCCGTAGACTGTTCTGAAAAGATAATAATCAAATTTTAGCGGGGTCTTTTTTTCTGCTTTGTATTTATAGTAGCGAATGGAGCAAAAGAAATCTATCGTATGCAATTTCTCTTTCGCCAGAAGGTTAACTGCTTTTTTTGTTTCTTCCTCATCAATGTAATTGAACCCTACCCCATCTGCTAATCCGAACTCAAAAATCACCTTAGCGTCAGGTACGGTTGGGTTAGCGACTTCTTCAAAACTAAATTCGTTTCTGTTTGCCTCAAAAAATACATGAATTAACTTTTGCTGAAGCAGTTTGTTTGAGAGAACCGAACTAAAGGTATCAAGCAAATGAATGCTTGAGGGAAAATTTTCATAGAAACCCAGAACCAACGAGTCTCGCTCAGGTTTTCTTTGTTTGCTTTATTTTTTCAAGTGTATTTAGTAACTGAGAAATTGTGCAGCTTAGCTTTTGTAGCTCTTCGGGGTCGTCAGTTTTTTCGATTTTGCTTTCGAGCCCTTGAATTTTCGTTAACAAGGTTGATTCTAACTTATCGTATGATGTGTTTGGTGATGGTTTTGGCGGTTCTGCTTCTCCCTCTTTAATTATTACCACTTTTCTTTCATCTTTTTCACACCACAATGTGCCATCCTTCAGCCTGAATAATGGAGAAGCACAAGCTGGACAGGACAAGTCGGTTAAAGTAGCGCCTTTCACTAGCAAATCAGCCATTCGCTTAATAGGAGTGTTATCTTTTTTTTCTTCCAATCAGAACCCCAAAGTAAATACGTATGATTACTTATATAACTGGCTTGCTGCAAAAAATTGCAGTAGGTCGTATATATTTATGGTTCGAAAGAAAAAAGCCGAAGAATATGAAGCTAAAATTCAGCAAGCGTTAACAGTCCTTGCAGAAGTTTCCGAAGACAGCACAACGCCCAGAAACATTAGACGCTCAGCAAAAGATGCAATAAACACATTGCAAAGCGGTGAATTTACACCGGCGGTGCGTGCTTCAAATGCTGTTTCTCTTCTCGATGAGATTTTGCAAGACCCAAATATGCCGGCCTACACACGGGTTAAACTCTGGAACGTTATGAGTTTTATAGAAGCAATAAAAGACTAGTGGTCTTCAAAAAACTCTTTTTATATTTATTTAAGAAAAACTTCAGCTAAACTTTTCTTGTTTGTCAGAGGCATTTAGTTGTTTAGCCAGCTTCTTTGACTGTTTATAAGAGTCGGCGCAATGTATGCAGCAGAACGCAGTCTCCTTGCCATCGATGATTTCTCTGTAGCCGCCTTCGTAGACTTTGCATCCGCAATGGGCGCAGACGTAGAGGCTGGGTTCTATGGCGATTGATACTAGCTCTGCAAAGCGTTTGAAAAGTTCAGTGCATAACTCTCTTCCTGATTGTGTTAACTCAAAAATGTTTCTTTCTTTTTCGCCTACTGGCCTTTTTGTGTGATTAACTAAACCCTTTTCCTCAAGCTGTTGTAGAAAGGGGTAAACTAGGCTGGGGCTTACTTCTTTCTTGACTCTTTTCTTAAACCTGCTGATTATACTATAACCATGAGCTGGTCCTTCGTAGAGTATGGTGAGTATGTAGAAGCGCGAGAAATCAGAAATAAATTCATCAATGTTTTCAGTTTTTGAATTGTCAGCCATCTTTTTCTTCATACATATACTGATTTTTTTCTATTATAAATGTTGTTTAGATATATCTTAAAAATATCTATGCGACAATAGCAAAAAGGCACAGTGAATCTGCATTTATGCCTAAACGCACTAACAGATATATGCCACTTATTGCATCTACTTTTGGGTTCCAACGGAGAGAGTGCCCATGAAATATGATGTGATAATTGTAGGTGCAGGACCAGCAGGCATCTTCTCAGCGCTAGAACTAACCGAGAAAACAAATCTTAACGTCTTAATCCTAGATCGGGGCTAGACATTGACAAACGCAAGTGCCCTTCAAGCCGAGGCTTTGAATGTGTCCACTGCGAACCCTGTTCAGTTCTCTCTGGCTGGGGCGGCGCAGGTGCTTACAGTGACGGCAAACTAACCCTGTCCACCGAAGTCGGCGGGTGGTTAAACCAGTACATCTCAACCCAAGAACTCCACGACCTAGTAAAATACGTCGACAGTATCTACCTCAAATTCGGCGCAAGCGAGCAAGTTTACGGCGGAGAAAACAAGGAAATAGACGAAATTGAACGCCAAGCATCACTTGCGGGTCTAAAACTTATCAAGCAAGAAGTCAGACACATGGGAACCGACAAGTGTCTTGAAACCCTCCAGCGAATGCGCAAAGAACTCAACGGCAAAATCACTTTTCTACCGAAAACCGAAGTGAAGGGATTAATCGCTGAAAACCACAACATCCAAGGAGTCGAAACCGTAACCGGTGAAAAATTCCTCGCTAAATACGTGATAATCGCTCCTGGCAGAAGCGGGGCAGAATGGCTCCAAACCGAAGCGCAAATCCGCGGGTTAAAAACTGTAAACAACCCAGTTGACATCGGCGTGAGGGTTGAGCTCTTGGCTTCTGTCATGGAAAAACTGACAAAAGCGCTCTACGAGCCTAAATTGGTGTATTTCTCACGGGATTTTGACGACATGGTTCGTACCTTCTGTGTTTCCCCATACGGCGAAGTCACTACTGAATCGTACGATGGTGTCTTAACTGTTAACGGCGGAAGTCATGCTGAAACAAGAACGAACAACACCAACTTCGCTATCCTAGTCAGCACTTCATTCACTGAGCCATTCAAAGAACCTATTGCGTATGGCAAATATGTTGCTCGCCTTTCAAATCTCTTAAGTGGAGGTGTAATGGTTCAGCGTTTAGGCGACCTAAATCATGGACGTCGCTCCACACCCGAACGGTTATCTCACAGCGTCGTAACACCGACGTTGAAAAATGCCACTCCAGGCGACTTAAGCTTTGTTCTACCCTACCGCTACTTGGCTGATATCCGGGAAATGCTTCAAGCACTAGACAAAATCGCGCCCGGCGTTGCCTCACCCGAAACGCTACTGTACGGCGTTGAAGTCAAGTTCTATTCATCCCACCTCCAACTAACCAATAGTTTGGAAACAAAAATCCAAAATATGTTCACCATCGGCGATGGCGCAGGCGTAACACGAGGCTTAATTCAAGCTTCAGCATCAGGAGTAATCGTTGCAAGAGAGATTTTGAAACGTGAACATTTGAGGCATTAACTATGAATGCGGTTGCCCAAGAAATCCGTTGTAGCCACTGCGGCGCTCCAGTCGAGTTTAAACCAGGAGAGATAATTGCTACATGCAAATACTGTGGGTTTACAACCGTTATCGAAACTGGTCAAGCATTCACGTTTGAGCATTCGCTTATTCTTAACAAGTTTGACGAGAAAAGTATAGATGACCGGATTCATTCTTGGATGAGTGGCGGCTTTTTAAAACCAGGCGATCTGGCTAAGAAATCAAAGATTGATTTAAAAGAATTGGTTTATTTACCCTTCTGGGTGGTTTCTGCAGAGGCTAAGAGCACTTACAAAGGCATATTTGAACGCATAGCTCCCGCCATAGTTAAGGAAGGCACAATCTCCAAGGAATATGATTGGTTAGTTTTGGCGCGGGAAGCTTCAGAGTTCCCTACACATGAATACGACATTCCATTGGAAGGAAAAATCCCATTTGACTTTCGCAAAATCGAAGGCTTTGCAAAGCTCTTAAACAGCGAAATAGACCGTGAAGATGCCCTAAACATTGCTAAGCAAGAAATCGAGGATCACCACCGTTTCCTTCTTGAACAAGATGTAGATAAAATAGTTGAAATAAACACGGAAGTTACCCTCAAACAAATTGTTTATCTGCATGCCCCTGTGTGGTTCATAAAATACGACTACAAAGGTAAAGATTACCAGTTATTAATTGAAGGAACCGCTGGAACAGCTTTAAAAGGCGACATACCTGCTTCAAGATTCTAAGCATGTTTTGCTCTAAAAAACTTTAAAAGCGACTCCTTATTTACAACGAATATTAAGAAAAGGCGGATATGTAAAATGAGTGAGAAGAACGATGTATATTCAGACGTAAAAGGTCAAATGCGCCTTTCTGAGCGCATAGCCGCTTTTGTTCCAGGTTTTCGCGGCTACAAAGAGAAAGAAATTCGTCGTGAAAGTGACAGATTAGTCAGAAATCATCTGACCCTTCAATTGTCCACGGCCAAAACTGATCTTAGAGAAATCTCACAAAAGTTGGCTGACCGTCGTTACTTCGACGTTATGGTTGACATGGATCGTCTATTGGCAAAGATGGATCGCGTAGTTGAGAAAGTTAATCATGCTTCTTACGGTTACGGCGGCTTTTTCGATGCTGTCAAAGTTAAAGAGGAAAACCTTGACAACATGATAGATTTCGACAATAAGCTTCTTGAAGGCATCAATGTATTGGCTACTGAAATCGACTCCTTTAAAGCAGACCTATCGACAGGGAACACTGCAAACCTCAAAACGAGGGTTCAAAATGTAACTGACAGACTTGAAAGTTTGGAAGATACGTTTGATAAACGTAATGAAGTAATCTTAGGAGCGAGTTAAAATGCCACAAGTAATAGAATGGACTAATGCAGGTCCAGATGCAATAATCTACAAGTACCCTAACGAAGACATCACATGGGGCGCACAATTAATCGTACATGAATACGAAATTGCAGTGTTCTTCCGAGATGGAAAAGCCTATGATGTTTTTGGAGCTGGCAGGCATACACTGACAACATTGAATTTGCCATTACTTACCAGTTTGCTGACACGCATAGCAGGATTTGGCGGCAACAAACCGTTTAAAGCAGCTGTTCTGTACATCAGCACCAAAGTTTTCAACGGCAAATGGGGCACTAGGGCACAAACAACTGAGTTAGCTCCACTTCAAGTGTTCGGGCAATTCCTATTCAAAATCGAAGACGCAACATTATTCGTTAACGAAGTTGTCGGTGGACAAAACGCTTTTACAACGGAAGATGTAAACAACTTCCTTCGAGGCTTTCTAAACGAAAAAATAATTGCAGAACTCTCACACTATGACCTGGTAACTGTCTTCACACGTCTCCAAGAAACATCGATTATCGTTAAGAATTCAGTCCTAGACTACTTCAAACGCTTAGGCATCGAACTAACTGACCTGCGATTCGAAGGCATCGACACAACACCCGAATACCGAGAAAGACTCTTTTGGCTTAAAACTGGAGGAACTCCAGCTGACACAGTTCTACGCATGGAAACAGTCAAGAGCGCAGCCGCGTCACTTGGCCAATCAGGCGGTGGCGGTGCAGGCTTAGGCACAGGAATGGTGCTGATACCTCAAATTATGAATCAGCAAGGTCAGGTTCAGGCACAAGCCCCAACAGCCGCGCTAGTAATATGTCCGAAATGCGGCGCACATGTTCCAGCTACATCAAAATTCTGTCCTGAATGCGGAACCTCACTTACTCCACCATCGGCAGCAACCATAAAATGTCCGAAATGCGGTCACGATATTCCTGCAGGCTCCAAGTTCTGCCCAGAGTGCGGTACAACAATAGCATAAGTAGAAGGCGTATGAATGTCTGAAAGTAGAAAGCAACTGCTTTCCATAGGCGTCTTCTTCATAATCCTAGTTGTCGCGATATTGCTTGTAGCCACCAACACTTTATCTTGGACTCTATTTGTGCCCTTGGTGCTTGGGCTCTTCGGGATCTGGATTGTAGCTTTAGCGGCAATGCGAAATGTAAACCCGCGGAAGTATGAGCGCAGCGCGTTTAGCACTATGGCAATGGGAGGAGGCTTGATTGTTCTTGGCGCAGCGTGGTATGTCTTCAGCTTTGGCTGGTTATACTCAGTGGCGCTGATACTGCTTGTCTTAGGTCTCATGGCTATTGCGGCTGCCCTAAGAAAATAACCCAATGAGCCTTTTTGGCTCTAAACATTTTATTATTTCCCTGCACAGTCATGTCTCTGAAGGCAGTAGTTATGAGTGAAGAAACTATTGGACGTGGCACATGGTATGACTTGATGGCCAAAAAAGTTATTGAAAGGGAGCAATCACTTGGCAGAAGCACAGACAAAATCAGAACCGAAATGGGTCTTGGCGCCTCCGGATTCCCACACATCGGCAGCCTAGGCGACGCTGCACGCTCATACACCGTTACGCTTGCCCTCAACGACCAAAAATTTAACTCGGAATTAGTCGCCTATTGTGATGACAAAGATGGTTTACGCAAGGTGCCAGCAGGACTCTCAAACGAGGGCTTAGGAAAATATCTTGGATATCCTGTTTCAAGTATTCCTGACCCGTTTGGTTGCCATGAAAGCTATGGCAAACATATGAGCTCGCTTCTGCTTGAATCGTTAGATAAATGTGGAATTGAATACCGCTATTTTTCAGCTAAAGAAGTTTATGAGAAAGGAATCATACTGGACGAAGTTAGAACTATCCTCACTTACGCCAAACAAGTCGGCCAAATAGTAAAAGAAGAAGTCGGACAAGACACCTACATTGAAGTATTGCCCTATTTTGCGGTTTGCGAAAAATGCGGACGCATCTACACAACAAGGGCTTACTCGTTTGACCCTAAAACTGACAAAGTTCACTATAAATGTGAAGGGCTAGAAATCCGCGGTCAACTGATTGCCGGCTGCGGGCATGAAGGCGAAGCAGACATCAAGAAGGGCGAGGGAAAACTCACGTGGAAAGGCGAGTTCGCCGCTCGTTGGAAAGCCTTAGATATCCGATTTGAAGCTTATGGCAAAGACATCGCTGATTCAGTAAAAATCAACGATCGAATATGCCGTGAAGTTCTGTGTTTCGAACCTCCTTCCCACGCTAAATATGAGATGTTCCTTGACAAAGGTGGAAAGAAGATTTCCAAATCAGCAGGCAATGTTTTCACCCCGCAGGTTTGGTTCCAATATGGTTCTCCACAATCGTTGCTGTTGCTGATGCTTAAACGGTTTGTTGGTACCCGATCTTTGGACGTGTCTGATATTCCTGCTTACATGAATGAGCTTGATTCTCTTGAGGATGTTTATTTCGGCAAGAAGCAAATCGGCGAAAAAGAAGCCACGCGGCTTAGAGGTTTATTCGAATACTGCTATGTCATGAAGCCGCCAGCGAAGATAAGCATTCACGTGCCATATAATTTAATGGCGTTTCTCGTCAAAATGGCGCCTAAAGAATGTCAACAGGATTACGTGTTTGAGAAACTTCAAAGCTACGGTTACCTTCAAAAAGGCGAAGCTTTGGATGCTAACTTGAAACAACGTATCGAGTTCGCTTCAAACTGGATTAGGGACTTTGAAGAAATCAAAGAAACCGATGTGACCCTTACCAATGAAGAGAAGAAAGCAATTGCTGAATTAATCACAAGGCTTGAAGCTGAAACTGACCCAGATAAAATTCAAAACGCCATCTATAACTCAGCAAAAGATAACAGCATCCAACCCAGCAGCTTCTTCAAGATCCTGTATAAAATTTTGATGGGGGCGCCTCAAGGTCCACGTCTGGGTCCTTATGTGTTGACCATGGGCAAACAAAACGTGGTTGCTGCACTGCAAAGAGCATTAAATAGAAGCCAAAATTGCTAAGGTACATATGATTGTCTTGCCCTCATGTTTAAGGGGTACCAGAGAGTGAGGCGGGTTATCGCAGTTGCACTAATCATAATAATTGCTATTGCTCTTTTCATAGCGCTGAGACCCGCCTCAAATTTATCGATCCAAGGTAATAAGAACGGCGTTTATGTCGGCGTCACTTTTAGCTCTAATACAACGGTAGAAGCAAAAATGCTTATAGAAAAAGTGAAAACTTACACAAATCTCCTAGTTGTGGATTCAGGACCTGTAAGCAAAAACGAAACAGCGCTAAATGAAATATGCGATTACGCTGTAAACCAAGGACTGCATATAATTGCCTATTTTGGCAAGTTTGACCAACCCTGGCAGGTCCCTTGGCTTGACACGGCAAAACAACGGTGGGGCAGCTATTTTCTTGGCATTTACTTTTTTGATGAACCAGCCGGAAGCCTACTGGATACCAATTCAAGTGTCCTCGCTTCATACAAACCAGGAAACTACGATGAAATGGCTAATCTCCTCATAAGTAGCTGGCGCACTATGCCTGGGTTAGAAACTATTAAAACCAGACCTGTTCCTCTTACAACATTTACTTCAGACTACGCTCTCTACTGGTTTGATTATCAATGTGGCTATGATGTTGTATTTTCACAGTTTGGTTGGAACAATAGTCGCGCACAAGATATCGCTTTGGTTAGAGGCGCCGCTAAAGTTCAGAACAAGAGTTGGGGAGCAATAATGACGTGGACTTACGATAAAGCAGCCTTACTTGGAAACTGGGCAGCAACTATACGACGATATGACGCTGGCTTATGAAAACGGCGCCAAATATGTAATAGTCTTTAATTATCCGACAATTACAGGGAACAGCTTTGGAGATTTAAGGCAGGAACATTTCGATGCACTCAAACAATTCTGGAGTAAAATTCAAACCGACTGCAAATCCAACGGTTATTCAGCCCAAAACGTCCTAATTCTGCCCAAAGACTATGGTTGGGGAATGCGAAGTCCGGATGATAAAATATGGGGCCTATGGGGACCAGATGATAAATCGCCACAAATTTGGAATACAACCCAGACTTTACTGACCCGCTATTTTCCAAATCTGGACATTGTGTACGATGACCCTCAGTTTCCTCTTGAGGGAAATTACTCGAAGATTTATTATTGGAACTCAACAACACTGTAAACACATACTTGTTTTTTTTTCGGGCGAATGCTCCAATCATAATTATCCAAAATATGAGGTTGTTTACGGCTTACGGCGAAGTTTTAAGCTATGTGTCTTGGTTGCTTTTTTGAAACCAGCTCAAAACCTTTGCAGGTTGAGTCAATAAACATCAATTAAAGTCATCAAACGTCAAAAGAAAGTGGCAACTAATGCTTTTGTTCCAACGCCGCCGTCGCTCGTCAAGTCGTCTGTCTATCTCTTTCTTTTCAAGCCCAGACAATGGAGCATCGCAAGAACAGTCAGACCTCGCGCAATTTTTTAAACAAGTTCAAGAAACCTTCACCTTTCTCCTAAGACAATCTGACAATTTGAAGTTTTTAAAGCGAGTTGCAGACATTGAAACATATCTTGTATTATAGCATCCCGTTAAAGACCACCAAGTTGAGTTAATCGATAAATGCCAAACTACAAATGTCTGCCAATTAGGTTCCTTAAGCTCCTAAACAGTGTGGAAAATACGAATAATTCGGAACCAAAGATATTCCCTATACACCTTTTCCGCTCCACAACATGTATGGTCCGGTCTTTTGATTTCTGAGCTAGCTTTTTTGCTGCCATCGCTATAATAATCAAAGCGTTTATGCAAACGTATAGACTATTTGATTTAGATGGAATATGTTTATTGTTCCGGATAACTTTGCTTCCATATTTTTGGCATAGTTTTATATTTGGGAATGGTTGAGTACTCGCTTACAAAAAGGAGAAAAGAACATGCAACCTAAAACATATAGAAAACAACTGCTATCAACGAAAATAGCCGTTTCAATGTTTCTAATACTAATGATGACTTTTGCATACTTAATGATACTCCCTATTGATGCTCAAACAACTTTGCCTTCGGGCGTGACCCCTACAAATGTGCGGGATGGTGGTTCAACAACGCTGCCCTCAGGAGTTACCCCTGATTTTCAAGTTGATGCTACTGTATACCTTAGCTTTTCGCCAAATCCAATAGGGCTTAACCAAGAATTACTCGTAAACTTATGGATGCAGCCTCCGGTTCACGTAAGCCGAATACTCAAAGGATTCACTGTTATCTTCACAAAGCCTGACGGAACCAAACAGACTATCGGTCCAATAGACTCATACAAAGGAGACACAACAGCATGGTTTACTTACAAGGTAGATCAAGTAGGTAAATGGAAAGTGAAATTAGACTTCCCAGGTGCCTACTTCCCCGCAGGAAACTACACTGTAGACGCTGGAACCTTCGTTGGCGCGCAAAACGTTAGCTTCACGCAGTCAGCCTATTACAAACCCGCATCAACAAGCGAGCAAGACCTTGAAGTACTGCAAGATGTGGTTGCTTCATGGCCAGTCTCTCAGCTTCCAACCGATTACTGGACGCGACCGATATCACCAGAAAATCGCGAATGGTGGCCAATCGCAGGCAACTATCCGTCTACTGGTGTAGTAGGAGGCGATCAATATTGGCCAGCAAGCACGAACAAATACATGAGCAACTACAACTTCGTTCCTTACGTTCAAGCACCATCTACTGCACATATAGTTTGGAAAAGACAAGGCTCCGTATCGGGACTCATCGGCGGAACAGAAGGCCAAAAATCACTATCAAGTGGCGGCGGCAATCCTTTGATTGTCTATGCTGGACGAGGCTACCAAACACTAACCAAAGTAATTAACGGCTCACCGACAAGCGTTTGGGAATGCTATGATTTACGAACAGGTCAAGTGTATTGGGACCAACCAGTACCATTGGCAGTCACTCAAACGACCTTTGGACCAACAGTTTCACCGCCAGCGGCAGCACCCAACATGATATTAAGTGAAGAAATCTGGACAGGAACATCGGCCGCAGGTACAGCAGCAAACATTGGTGGCTTAGCAGTTTCGCTTTTGTTCGTCGGCAATAGCTAGATGGATAAAGTTCGATCCTTTCACAGGCGCAGTGATTCAAAACGTTTCTCTCCCATTCACTACAGGAACATGCTACAAAAACAATTACTTCTTAACAGTGCAAGACCTAGGAGCAGCGGCAGGTGCAAATAGATACCATCTAATCAACTGGACGGTAACCGGACCAGTTGGCGCAGGATCAGCAGGATACAGAGTCGACTATGCATTTACGACAATGGGCAACATAACATGGCCTTGGAGTAGCTTGCCGTCTCTGGTAGATTATGAAGCAGGCGTCGCTGTACAAGTGAACGGATTAACATCATCAATCACGGGAGTCAGTTCAGGAACAAACCTTTTAGGTGCAAGCATTACAACGGGACAAATACTGTGGAACAAAACGACTAGTGACATTACATACAGTGGATCTTGTAACGTTGCTGACCACGGAAAAGTCGCTGTATTGATGGAACACGGTGTTTACGAGGCATGGGACCTAGCAACAGGAAACTTTGCTTGGACTAGCGAAGCAATGGCCTATCCGTGGGGTGGATCAAGCTTCGGAGCCTATGCTGTACAGTCTGCTTACGGCTTATTCTATAGGGAATCCTATGACGGTGTCTATGCTTTCAACTGGAACGATGGGACAATAGCTTGGCACTTTAAAGATCCAACTATATACGCATTCGAAACGCCTTACAATACTGGAAATGAAAGCAGTTATTCCTTCAACGCGGGCGGAACAGTGGCTGATGGAAAACTATTCACATATAACACTGAACACACACCAAGTCAACCTATCACCAGAGGCTGGAGACTCTTCTGCATTAATGCCACAAGCGGTTTGGGCATATGGAACATTACTGGACCTCAATCACCAGGCGGCGTTGCGGATGGTTACTTAACCGCATCAAACACCTATGATGGCTACATGTATGTTTACGGTAAGGGACAAAGTTCAACCACCATATCAGCACCGCAAACAGAAATAACAATTGGACAAAAGGCAGTAATTTTCGGAACCGTTCTTGACCAATCACCAGCACAATCAGGCACACCATGCGTTAGCAGCAAATCAATGACTCAATGGATGGAATACCTACATATGCAACATTCAATACCTGCAGACGTGACCGGTGTACCAGTTTCGATTGACGCTATCGATCCAAACGGAAACCCAGTGCATATCGCTGATGTTACAAGCGACATGAGTGGCACTTATGGCTACACATGGAAACCAACTATTGCAGGTGACTACAAGATAACGGCAACATTCGTAGGTGATGACTCATATGGAAGCTCATGGGCACAGGCCTACGCAACTGTCGTTGATACCCCAACCGCTTCAACAACACCAACACAAATACAACAAAGCAGTCAACCGCCAATGGAATTGTACTTTGCGATTTCAACAATCGCAATAATCATCGCTATAGCTATAGTGGGTATGCTACTACTCAGAAAAAGACCATAAACTCGGTTAAACGCCAAGTTTCCAACCTTTTTTTTCTTAATTTTAGTCTTTGTCTTCAGAACTCAAAACTGACATGTCTAAAATTAGATTATAACACCGTGCGTTGCTAAGATTCATCTATTATCTCTTATACACCCTATTCATGCCCGTCATACCTATTGCTAAAATGGTTCTATGCAACGCCTTTTTCTATAGAAGCTTCTTCTTGACAAAGCTTCTTTCTTTTAAATAAATCAGTCAAAAATAGCTTTTCCTAAAAAAACACACAACAAATGCCATCCAGACCACTATTTTTAAGTTTAAGCAAAGTATTTACTATTCTGCCCTTAATTTTTTGGGCTAAAAAAAGTTAGGGCTCGTAGTCTAGTACGGACAAGGCATCGGCCTGCGGAGCCGGGAATCCTGGGTTCAAATCCCAGCGGGCCCGCTACCACTTTTGCGTAGTACTTCATTTATGAATCAAAATAGAAGCACGAATCACTACTTTTTCTTATACATTGGAAAGACAAGTAGGAGGTTTATCACTATAAGATAGAGCGGGAAAGCCAAATCGGAAAATCCCCAAGTTGTGGCCACAAGAAAACTTGTCATTGGACTAAATACACCAATAATGAAAGGCCACGCGGATTCAGTCTTTGGGTTGTGCCATGCCTTAGTAAGAGTTGGTATTGCAGCGAGTGAATCGCTTACAATCGCAAAGATGATCGCTAAATTTGGATTATTGGTTAGAAACCATAGAACGACGGCTAGAGCTGATAGTATTCCGCAGAGATAGTCAAACCTGGTCAGTTTCCAGTATGCTTTCTTATTAAAAAATGAAGCCGTAAACACTATAAATGGGGAAAACCCAGACATAAATACTGGTATGACTGCTAAACCTACACCGTTGGAAACAGCGGCGGTTGTCGCTACAAAAGGAGCAATTGACCACATAAACCAAGTTACTCTGTTTGGTTTCGTTTCACCCTTGAGCATGGAACGTACGTAAACGAAGGCGGCAAACAACGACCCAAAAGCGGCAACGAATACAAGGTACTCCAACATACGCTCCTAATTGGATACTTCAGATATTTTAACCACAAGGACAAAGCCCTAAAATCATGCAAGCGCGCTTATGAAAAAAAAGATTTGAAAGAACCCATGGCAAGGTCGAAAACAAAGAAATGAGTAAATAGTAAATAGTCAAAAGCGTTGCCAAAAAACGCTGTTCCAAGTTAGGAACAAACTGTTCCTTGAGTAGAACTAAAAGCAGCATCCCATAATTGCGTCTTGGTGTGAGCCTGATGAAAAAAACTATCCCGCTGGGCATCTTAATTGCTGTTTCAGTTTACTTTGGTTTAGCATTATATTGGGCAATTGAAGGAATAATCGGTAGCATTAGCTACATTTCAAACTCTTACGTTTACCAACAGCTTTCGCAGGGACCCCTGTGGTGGATGGTCCTATATTACTCCGGTGAAGGCGTTGCCGGAACATTAGGTTTGATTATTCGTGCTGTGGCAGGCTTTTTTGCATTTTATGCGGCTGCTCTGTTTTGGTGGAAAAAAGAGAATGCCCTTTCGGTGGTAAAAGGGAAAGTCGGTGCTGTTTTAACTTTGGAAGGAATATATTTCTTATCTTTAATTCCTTCTACAATCACAGCTTTTGCTTATTATTTCGCTAATGGAAACGTCTTCTATTTTGACCATACTCCACCTTTGATTTTGCTGTACGTGGCCGCTATCCCTACACTTGCGACGGTTACGATTGTCCCGATTGTCCTGTTTAAACTCAGATCCAAAGTCGTTGGTGGTTCAACTCAAGATATCGTTAAATGGAGTTCTCTAACTGCCTTTACTTATGCTCCTAGTGGTGTTTTGGTTTAGCTATTCTATGGCGTGGCTAGGAAACATGGTTCCGTTTGACCGTGCTGGAGGCCAATATGGATGGAGCTTCCTATTTGAGCCAATAAACTTCGCAAGTTTTATTATAACAGTTTTGGGTCTGTTGGCAATAGCCCTCTTTATTTTGAAACTTACTTTTCCTGCCTCAAAGACGCAAGACAGCAAAACATCTTTGAGAGGTTTGGGTGTTGCAATGATGTCTTTCGGTGGTTACTTCATTTTTAACTTACTCTACTTTTACCTTACAGGAGGATACGCACCCCATCCCAACGTATGGTACGAAATGATAGGTCCACCACATAATGTGAATTTGTGGTGTTTGGTTTTTGTTTTCCTTGGGTTGGTACTGCTGGTTAGTAGCAAAGAAAAAAACATGAGTGCTTCCTAAGGGACGAAAAGCCAGATTTTCAGCAACCCCTTAAGAATGTAAAAGATTCAATTTAGGAATAAAAAGTTAAAAATTAAGAAAAGTTGATGCTTATTCTCTGCTTGAGAGTATAATGATGTAGTCTGCTGTGTCAGCACACATGTCTGCAGCTTGCTCAATGAATTCTATTAGGTCATCAAATATTACCATGGCTCCACAGTTTATGTTTGCGCCGTATTTTACGAATAAGCTTTTAGTCTTTAGGTATTCAACGTCAATTGCGTGTTCGATTTCGCCGACTTGTTTTGCTTCTTTTATGGCTTCAGTTGGGTTAGATGAGATTTTTTCTATACTGCTTCTTAATGTTTGAGCTGTTTCGACAAGTTTTCCAGTCATAATAACGGTTTTGTCGCATAATTCCTGTGGAATATCTGCGTCAGCAAGCATTTCAAGGCATCTTGCGGCGTCTTTAGTGTGATCTGCCAATGTATCTAATCGTTTAACAAGATGCAATAGGTCTTCGCGGTAATCTGCGACAAGCGCTGCACCTTTGGATAACTCCATAAAGACATCTGTTCGAAGCTGTGTCAACGCCTTCTTCAGTTTTATACAGGTTTTCAATGTATTTTTTTGCTTCTTTGAAGTTTTTTTCTGAAAAGCTTTTAGTTGCTTTATGTAGCCAAGTTACGGTGTCAAAAGCTTTTGTTATTTGGTCATGAGCAAGTTCTAATCCTCTGGTTTTACGGCGTTGCTCAAACCAATCGTAACTTTTTCTTTCCACTATTGTCAATCTCCGTTTTACATTATTGGGCTATTTCGAAATATAACCCTTCTATCTAAGCTTTAAGGTAGCTTCATGCTACATAGCTTTTTCGTCAAATTTGCTTCTGGAGTTTTTTACATAAAGCTTGAATCAATCGCCAAGAGCCAATCCAAAAGATCCGCGTTTCTAGCCTTCGCTTTCCTTTTACGATTCATTTTTTCCTTCATAATTCTACCCTTTACCTAACTTTGTTGAACAGCGTTTTACAAATGAAGGTCGTACCATGGCGCTTTGGCTTTGTATGATGATTTTTTATTTTTTTTATTTGCAAACCCTTTTGAGAAGTATTTCGTTCTTGTAGCTTATTTAAGCTCTCAAAATAGTATTTAGTTTATAGTTAGTCTATATAGACGTTGTTTTAAGCTGTTTCAAGAACAACGTTTGCCAATTGAACCTTATCACTTAAATTCTTCATTATTGTGTTGTAACTTTCACTTTAATTCCAAGATGTTCAATCGCTGTTTTTCTCGAACATCTTTGGCATCGATGACAAATGTATCTAGAAAATCATTGTAAAGTTTAGCAACACCAAAAGCTGAAACCTCAAGACCTAAACCACGCAGTAGTTTATCTGCAGGACCCTTAATGGGAGCACCGGCAACAATAGGGCTAATCCCAATTACTCTTGCGCTTGTCTTTCTCAACGCTTCTCTTATTCCATCAATCGAAAGAATGGTGCCAATGCTAACTATGGGGTTGCTAGGGCAAATAACTAATCACTTCTGAATCCAAAATTGACTCTATCACTTTAGGGCGATGGTTTCGCATTATCAGCGCCAACAAACTCGACGCCTAAAACCTTTTCTTTTGATCTCTTTTAACAAAATACTCTTCAAAATGAACCGAGCCATCTTCAATTTTTATCCTTGTTTCAAACTTGTCATCAGTCATCGGCAAAAGCTTAACTTTAAGCCCTAAAGCGTGGCAGATTTCTTCGGTTGCCTGTGAAAGCGTAAAACCCTTTTTCAACAAATCGGTTCTGAAAATATGGGTCGCAAAATCCTATCGCCCAAGGCAAACCATGTTTCTAAGCCAAGTTTTTTAAGCATTTCCAAGGCATTGAAAAGTGTCACCTTTTATTCCCCAACCTTTTTCTTCATCAACAATGCCTGCTAAAGTGTAGGTTACAATGTCGATGTCTGGCGAAATATGCAAACCAAACATTTCAATGTCATCGCCAGTATTCACAATCACTGAAACGTCATCTTCTTTAACAAGCTTCAATAGACCCAGTTAGAAATCTGGCTGCGCCAACTCCACCTGCTAAAGCTGTGATCATAGCTTTCACATCGGGTTATTTAGATGTTAATGTCTGTGTTTTTCTGAAACCCAATATTCAGACGGAAGAGCCTTTTTCGTCTGACTATTTGTTCTTTCTTGAAAACTGGTGCTTCACTTTTGTATCTCTCTACTGCTTCTCTTAGGACTGGAAAAACATCTGTTCGGTGAGAACCAGCAACCGCAACATAAACTAAGTCATCTCCAACATTAAATTCGCCGAGTAAATGGTGAATTTGAACATTAACTATTCCAGGCTTCTGTGTTAGATCATCGCAGATTTTAGTGAGAACTTGGTTTGCTTTTTCTTCATAAGCTTCAAGTTCTAGCTTTTCAACTTTTTCTCCTTCAAAAGTTTCGCCTCTTACTACACCGATAAAAAGTCCTATTGCACCAGCTTTATGGTAATTGGGGTCTTTTTTAATATTGTTTATAGTATCTTGAGCCGAGAAGGTTCCTTTTTCATGTACTCCAGCATTTGCCGACAAGTAAATACTTCCTACTGTTAACTGGAAGAATTGTAGTTTAGACTATCGGCTTTAAAGTATTTTGCTCCAAAAAAGAATATGAATTAGAAAAAGGTTTGGTTATGCTTGAACTTGGTGCTTCTTCTTTGGGTGCTGCTTGCGGTTGCAGTGCTTTGGCGCTGCTAGTAAGTTTTGATTTTCTTATGCCAACATGTCTTAAGAGGTGCAACTTCTTTTGCTTGATTGTAGATGTCTGAAGCGATTTTTCCAAGAACCATTTCTTGAACAAACTGGTCAAGTGATAATGCCGCTGCTTTTTGATGTATTGTTGTCTCCATTAATTTGCGGATTATTTTTTCTTGTGATGTCTTTATTCTGGAAAGCGTCAAGGCTGAAACTGCAATTCTGAGTTTGTATCCGTCTTTTGTGGTTAGGTTAATTAAGTGAATCAACTTTTGTTGTTCTTCTTCTAACCAAGCTTCGAAGATAATCTCGTGAGTATTCATGACCCTTAAAAAGGGTCTTTGCGGTTTTTCGGTCAATCTCGTTTACTTGGAAAAACATTTTCAAAAAGTGATGCGAAAAGTCAGCTGTAATATCATATAGTGTTGCTTCAACAACTCTACCGATGAGTTGCTTTGGTTCTTGAGCTGGTATGGCACCTAACTCAACGTTGCCAAAGAAGGACGGTGCAACAACCATATACCATCCTTTTCCACGCCATTTATCGCGTATATGTTTAGTTTTTGAAGACAAATTAATTTCTCCAAACGTGCATCAACATTCTCAAGGAAATATTAAAAGGTTTAGCGTTTTCTGTCATATTTTCATCTGTGTTACCCATGTATTTTCTTAATAGCTTCAGGTATGTTTATTGTTCCGTCTTCTTGCTGATTGTTTTCTAATATGGCAACTATGGTTCTACCAGTAGCTACGGCTGTTGAGTTTAAGGTGTGAACAAATCCTTTTGTGTGCTGCGCCTTCTTTTTCCCTGTACCGAATACCTAATCGTCTTCCTTGGTAATCGGTGCAGTTGCTGCATGAAACTACTTCGCGGTAACCGTTTTGCGCTGGCATCCATGCTTCAATATCGTATTTTTTGGCTGCTACTGTTCCAATGTCACCTGTGCAAACGTTGACAACGCGGTATGGCAATCCAAGTTTTTGAAGCAATTCTTCTGCGTTCTGCAGCAGTTCCTCATGTAGTTTTGCTGAGTCTTCAGGTTTGCAAAAGATGAATTGTTCTATTTTGTTGAATTGATGTGTACGGAATATTCCTCGTAGTATCTTTGCCGTGTGCTCCAGCTTCTTTTCTAAAACAAGTGCTTATTCCTGCAAGTTTCAGAGGCATGTCCTGTTCTTTTAAAACTTCGTTCATGTACATTGCAGCCATAGGATGCTCAGAAGTGGCGATTAAGTATAGGTCTTCGTTTTCCACTTTGTAGAGGACATCAGCGAAGTCGCCCAGCGCCGTTACTCCTTCATAGGCTTCACGCGTCATCAAGTATGGCGGAATAATCGGAGTATAGCCTTTTTTTGTTAGTTCTTCAATGGCAAAACTCATCAAAGCCATATCTAAAAGGCCACTTGATTTTTTAGGTAGAAAAATCTTGCGCCAGAGATTTTTCCAGCTCTTTCCATGTCAATTTGATCTAAATCCAAGGCTAAGTCGATGTGATTTTTTATTGGAAAATTGAAATTTGGGATTGTTCCCCAAGTTTTTACTTGCGACATTGTCGTTTGAGTCTTTTCCAAGACGGAACAGTGTCATCAAGCAGGTTTGGAAGCTGCATGAGGTAAGCATGAGTTTTCTCTTCTTCTCAGTTACTTGTTTTTCGGTATCTTTTATTTTAACGTCAATGTCTTGCGCTTTGCGAACTTCGTTGTCAGCTTCTTTGCCGGCTTTTTTCAGTTTAGCAATTTCTATGGTTACTTGTTTTCGCTGGTGGCGAAGCTCGTTTAGTTTGGTTAGGTTTAATCGCCATTCCCTGTCAACAGCGATTAATTCCTCAAGCATTTGGAGGCATTCTGAGGTTGCCGCGTTTTGCCAAATTACTTTTTACGAGATCTGGATTTTCACGAATAAGCTTGATATCTAACATTTTTCTCACACGGAGTAATTCTCTAACTAACAAAATCAGCTATTTAACCTTACGATAAATGGAAAAAATAAAGAAAAAATTAGGCGATTATTTCTCACGTAGCAATTTGGGTGTATAGCTGCAGGCTGGGTCTGATTCGAACAGGTCGCCCGTGTAGAATTCAGCACGTGTTCTGCATCCGCCACAGATTTCTCGGTACTCACAAACGCCGCATCTGCCTTTCAAGTTAGTTCTGTCTCTGAGTTTGAGATGTAATTCGTTGCGTTGGAGTTCCTCCCAGGTTTGCTTCAAGCCTTTGTCTTTTATGTTTGCCAGTCTGTATCCTTCATGGAAGCCGCAGGGTCTGAAGTCACCGTTTTCTGTGACGCCGATGTAGTCTCCGCCAATGGTGCATTTGCCTAAGAAGTCATTGGTGAACCAATCCCAGAATTTACTTGGGTTTCTTTGCTTTACAATTCTTGCGTAGAATGGTGAGTAAACGTTAACTCTGAACTTATTGTTTGATTTGTTGTGCGAGTATTTTTGTT
Organism: Candidatus Bathyarchaeota archaeon; assembly: GCA_963831865.1. Classification (GTDB taxonomy): domain Archaea; phylum Thermoproteota; class Bathyarchaeia; order Bathyarchaeales; family Bathycorpusculaceae; genus Bathycorpusculum. The sequence continues at coordinate 54,765 of CAWHSP010000021.1, forward strand.
CGTAGTCGTAAAGGTTGTTTAGTGCTACCTCGTATTGGTCAGCTGTGGGTGCTAAATCAATCATGTTATCGCTCGCTCTTCCGACTGGTACAAGATTGTGGTAAACAACCATTTTGCCGCCAAATTCAGCGGCTAATTCACAAGTATGTTCTAGTGAGTTAATGTTGTATTTGGTCATAGTTGTTACGATGCAGTCCAGCAAGCCTTTTTCTGAAAGTTTCTTCATAGCAAAAATGGCTTTGTCGTAGCTTCCTTGTCCTCTAATCTTGTCGTTTGCTTCTCTGTTACCATCTATGCTGACTGCTGTATGAACGTCATACTTTGCAAGGTTGTCTAAGCGTTTTTGATCAAAAAGCGAAGCCGCTTGTAATTAAGCTAACTTCCATCCCAATCTCTTTAGCGTGTGCAATAACTTCAAAAATGTCTTCCCTAACTAATGGTTCGCCACCGCTAATACCGAACCATTTTGCACCAAAATCATACATTTGATCTACAATTTCTTTACCTGTGGCAGTGTCCACCTCGCTATCCTTAGCAAATTTGGGAACATAACTGCAATAGACGCAGTTCCCTACACATCTTCGAGTACAACGCCAAGTAACCATGTACAATGGAGGTCTAGTTTGAGCCATCTGAGGTCACAACGGACACTAAATTAGGTTTTGTAATATAAGACTTACGTTAAAATGCAATTTAATCAATGATTCAAGATAATAGCAACAAATGATTAAGCTTTGCTAAATTCGACCGGTAAAATGATTGAGTCTCGTTATGGGTGAAAAGCATTTGTATTCTATAAAAAGCAAATTAGAAATAAATGTGGTTCTTAATATTCTGTCTTAGATTGTGAGATTTATGACAGATGTCGTGTTTGTCTTTGAGGTTCACCAGCCTCATAGGCTTAAGCGGAGCTTATTTTGGGAAGGCAAAGTTTTAAGACGCGTAAAGAAGGAAGAATTATTCAGTTATTATTTTGACCATGAGGTTGACCGTGAAATCTTTAATCGGGCTGCACGTAAATGTTATTTTCCTTCGAATCAGATACTTCTTGACCTGGCGGACAAGCACAAGCGTGATCGTAAGAAGGTCAAATTATCATTTAGTATATCGGGAGTGTTTCTTGAGCAATGTGAAATGTTTGCCCCGGACCTCCTTGAGACATTTAACCAGTTAGTGAATACGGGATGTGTTGAATTCTTAGACCAGACTTATTATCATTCCATCGCCGGCCTGTACCCTGACAAAGAAGAGTTTATTGAACAGGTAAAAATGCACAAGCAAACCATAAAGGACTTACTTGGCTATACACCGACAATTTTCGAGAACACCGAACTTTTGTACAACAATACCATCGCTAAAACCGTTGAATCCTTAGGATACAAAGGCATTTACACTGAAGGCGTAGAAAAAATCCTTGGCGAGAAATCACCTAACCACATCTACACGCCAAAAGGCTCAAAGAAAATTCGCGTATTGTTGCGGAATTATAAACTTACAGATGACATAGGGTTTAGGTTTTCAGCAAGATGGTGGCCTGAATGGCCCCTGACCGCAGACAAATACGCAGTCTGGTTAGCATCTACACCTGGCGAATGCATCACAATATTCCCTGACTATGAAACCTTTGGCGAACATCACTGGCCCGAAACGGGTATCCATAGCTTCCTGCAACACCTTCCTGAAGAGATACTGCGTTGTGAGGAGTTGAGCATGGCCACGCCCTCTGAAGTTGTGGCTACGCATCCCCCAGTAGGAGAAATTGATGTCCCTGAAGCAGGAGGTACTGTTTCTTGGGCAGATATACAACGAGACCAATCGGGGTGGCTTGGCAACGTGATGCAATGGGCATACTATACAACACTGAGGCGATTGGAGCCATTGGTAAAAGAAGCGGATGATCCTGATTTTCTCAAACTTTGGCGTGACTTCCAAACAAGCGACCACTTGTACTACATGTTCACGGCAGGCGGTGGACCTGGGGAAGTTCACACTTACTTCAGCCCATATGAATCACCTATGGATGCATTTGTAGTAGCGCAAACACTTCTAAACGATTTTGAAGCTAGACTAAGGATTACGATATTAACGGCTAACGAGCCTTTTCTATTCTATACTGGTTTTGGAAAAGAATATTACACCGGAATCATGGCTTGGAGCCTAAAAGGATTCACTAAAGCAATAAAAGAAGTTAACATTAAGGCCATAGAATTTCACGTTTATAATGGAGACTTTGAAAGCTGGGCTCAAAACTCGCTTAAGGACCAAAAACTAGCGTCAGACTTCAGAGAGATAAGGACTTCAGAACAAGAAGGTGAAACTCTAAGAAAAACAATGCTTGATTTCTCAAAAAAGCGGTACGTCATCTTCAATAAACAAATTCAGACTGCAACTCAGCTTTTCTAGGAAGATATCAGGTATGCGTTTATAAGATAAGTTGCCGTGTTGTTTTCACGGTTAGGTGCGTTAAAATGAGAGACGAGCTTCCATACCCTGATAAAGTGCTGCAAACCCTCCATAATTTGTGTGCCACAGCTGCTGATTTGGCAAGAAGAGGCGAGGAAGTAGCGAGACTCATGGAGAAAGACCCAAATGAGATTGAAAACATTTTGGACACGTACAAGTCTGAGGGTTTCGCTGAAAGCTTCGTTGATAATGAGGGAAAAAAACGGTATTATCTTAATGCAAGAGGAATAATTAAGGTCTGCTCGCTTTTCACGTAGTGGGACCATGCGTATAGTTATTTTCTCATGGGAGTACCCACCAAGAGTGGTGGGCAAACTCTCTGAGTACATAAAAGCCCTATCAACTCAACTGGCTACCAAAAATATAGAGGTTAACGTTGTAACCTACAATGATCATATAACTGGTGTAGAGCAAGAGCCCACAGGAGTAAAAACCGTGAGGGTATCAAACCCTGTTCGAACTCATGTCGGGGTTTTAACGTGGGTTTTAACATTAAACCAAGAAATTGAAAGAGCGGCAGCCAACATTTACTATCAAGCCGAGAAACAAATTGACCTCATAGACGTTTATGATTGGCATTTCATTCCAGCAGCAGTCACCTTAAAAAGTGGACTTGGAATACCGTTCCTTTATTCTGTAGAAAGCCTAGAAGATCATAGGTCAAAGGCTCTGAATACTCCATATAATATGGCAATAGAAAGTATTGAATGGTTGGGTTGTTACGAAGCAAAAAAAATCAGCGTTAAATCTGAGTGGATGCGAGATGAGATTGTTAGAATTTACAAAGTCCCCAAAGAAAAAATAGTCGTTATTTCCACAGATCCAAATTTCTGGTTAACGGGCGTCCTTAATCTATACAAAATCGTGACTGGAGGTTTAAAGAACGTATGAAAAACGACTTAACCGTAATGATGCTTAGCTGGGAATTTCCCCCAAGAGTAATCGGTGGTATATCGCCTCATGTTTACTTTTTATCAAAAAGTTTAGCTAAACAAGGCGTTAAGGTTTATGTCGTAACCTGCGATTTTCCAGACACACCCTCGCATGAAGTAATAGATGGGGTAGAAGTATACCGTATTGACTCTTACAAAAATCCTGCACCTGATTTTGCTTCTTGGGTTTACTTAATGAACCTGAATATGCAAAAAGAAACAGCTGCCATGGCGAGAAAAATTGGAAACGAAATAGATGTTTTTCACGCACACGACTGGTTAGTTGCAAACGCGGGCATAGGACTCAAACATATTTTTCGAAAACCCCTTTTAGTAACTATGCATTCAACCGAAATAGGTAGAAGAGATGGATTACACACAACAACTGAAAAAATGATTCATGAAACTGAAGCTTGGTTAACCTATGAAGCTTGGAGAGTAATCTGCTGCAGCAACTACATGATTTCACACGTTAAATGGGCTTTCGGACTTCCAAACGATAAGCTTGTGATGGTTCCAAACGGTGTAAACGTTCATTGTTATGACGGCCCTGACGATGATTTAATCGGTTTCAGGAGCAAGTACGCCTTGCCAGAAGAAAAAATAGTGCTCTTTGTTGGAAGACTGGTTTACGAAAAAGGAATTCATGTATTGATTAATGCAGTTCCCAAGATTTTACAAAAGGTCAACGCTAAATTCATAATTGTTGGTAGCGGCTACATGAAAGAACAACTACTAAACATTGTCCGCAGCATGGGGCTCGAACATAAAGTGCTGTTTGAAGGTTTTTTGGATGAACCAACTTTAATTAAACTTCAGAAATGTTCTGACGTATCCGTCGTTCCATCGCTTTTTGAACCATTCGGAATTGTTGCATTAGAAGCCATGGCGGCGAAAAGTCCAGTCGTCGCATCCGACACAGGGGGCTTATCAGAAATCATCGAGCATGACGTAACAGGAGTTAAAGTGTACCCGAATAATCCTGACTCCTTAGCCTGGGGAATAACAAAGGTTTTGATCGATGAAGATTACCGAAAACGCATTAGAGAAAACGCTTACAAAGCAGTTCAAGAAAAATACGATTGGGAAAGAATCGCTCAGCAAACTAAACGTCTTTACGAGGGCGTTTTAGGAGAATATTCAAAAAGTTTTTGGGCTTAACTCTTTCCGATCACTCGTACATTTTCAACTTGAATCCACGGCGATATCAACTGGCCCATCTGTCGCTCATTACTACCTATTACACTAACATTTTTGAGTACTTCGAAAATGTTGCCTGCTAACATTACACCTCGACTGCAATGAACTATTTCGCCTTTCTTTATTTTCCAAGCTGGAGTTGCAACAACAGAGAATTCGCCGCTGACTGGATTGCTGCTGTGCGCACCCTGCAGGTAATAGATTATTAATCCGTCGTCCACTTCGCTCAGCATTTGGTCGGGCTTCTTGTTTCCTGGCATAATGTGGAAGTTTGTGGTGTCAATGCTGGGTGTCGAGAGGTATCCTGCTCTGCCAGCGTTCCCAGTGCTTTCTTTCCCTTCTTTCTTTGCCGAATAGTTATCGTATAGGAAATTGTGAAGTATTCCCTTCTCTATGACTGTTGTTTTTTGATGTGGTACTCCTTCGCCGTCAAAAGCCCATGTACGCAATCCACCGGGGAATAAGCCGTCATCATAGATAGTGAGGTTTTTTGAAGCCACCTTCTCTCCAAGTTTATCCTTAAAGGGTGACTGATTCCTCTGTACATTATCGGCTCTAACAGCGTTAGTCAGCGTGTAAGCAAGAAGGTCTTGGAGGGCAAATTGAGTCAAAATGAGTGTAGAAGTTTTAGATTCAACTGGTTTTGTTTTCAATGCTGAAAGCGCCATTTTCGCAGCTTCTTTTCCAACCCAATTTGCATCAATATTGTAGTTTCTTGAGGCATTGAACTCGAAGCATACTGGTGTAACGGAGTTGGCTTCCTTAGCTACTGTCGCTATACTGCATTCAATAACTGTGCCTTTATCAAAACCTGTGATGCCGTTCGAGTTGGCGATGGCATTGGAAATATAAGCGCTGCCTATTCCGCCTTCAATTGGAAAAACACGTTTATCCACTTGGCTTGCGGCGTCCAGCATTGTTGCAGCTACATTAACCAGTTCTTCCGAGCTGAGATCAATAACCTTATCGTCAAAAGTGTTCTCAGGAGAAGCGTAAGGCTTCTTTTGTGCCAGACCCTTCCAATCTGGGTCAGGTTTGCTTGCTTTTGCAGCACTCAATGCCCTACCAATCACGCTTTCAACCGCGTTTAGTTCATCGACCATATTTGTGTACGCGAATCCTACCGCTTTGTTTATGGCTACTCTCACGCCTAAGCCTCTGTCAATTATCCTGTTGGTTTTGCTGATTTGTCCTAGTTCGATGCCGATGTTTGTTGCTTGCCCTTCGTAAACATACGCTTCAGCTTCCGAGGCTCCTTTTCTTACTGCTAAATCTACTGCGTCGTCAGCTAAATTTACCATTGTTTCTTTTTTAAGAACTGCCACCAACAACTACCTCTTTAATTCTAATGTGTGGTCCACCATCACTGATGAAGGCTGTTTGGCCTTTCCCACATCTTCCCTGATCTAACTGGAAATCTTTTCCAACTGCATCAACCTTATGTAAAGTTTCAAGGGTATTGCCGCTTATTGATGCATCGCGGATTGGTACGCCTATTTCTCCGTTCACTATTTCGTAACCTTCTTGTATGCCAACCTGGAATGTGCCATCAAGATTAGCTTGCCCACCTCTAAAACTCTTAAAGTAATACCCTGTTTTTACATTTTCAATTAGTTCTTCAAAAGAATGATCTCTTGGCGACATGTAAGTGCAACGCATACGGATAATTGGTTCTACACGGAAATCTTCAGCTCTTGCGTTGCCTGTGGCTTCTACATTGAATTTTTGGGCGGTCTCACGGTTATGCATCAACCCAGTAACAACTCCGTTATTTATGAGAAGCGTTTTCTGGGTTGGAACTCCTTCGTCGTCATATTTGAAGGCACCAAAAGCTCCCTCGATTGTACCATCATCATAAAATGTTACTAAGTCTGACCCGATTTTCTTTCCCATGTTATTAGCTAATATACCGCCTGATAGGGCTAAATCAGCTTCAGCCAGATGTCCAAATGCTTCATGAACAAAAACCCCTACGACGTTTGGACCTAAAACAACCGGTAGTGTTCCTCCTTTTGGCGATTTAGCGTTTAATTGTTCGGTAGCTCTTTTTGCAACTTTTTTACCAAGCACTTCGGGGAGCTGCTCGTCAAATATTTCGTAGCCTGTAGTGGAGCCTATTTCTTCTCGGCTAAAAGTGTAGACGCCCTCGCTTAATGCTGAAGCGGTTATTCGAGCCCAAACGTACAACTTGTCCTGCTCTATGCTGGTGCCGTCGCTGTTCACAAAAAAGCTTGTCCCAGTTAAATCAAAATAATCTACTGTACAGCTCTTAACGCGCTTATCAAAACGCAAGCCAGTCTTAGTTACTGTCAATGCGGTCTTTATTTTATCCTCCACAGAGACATCTGACGGGTTCTTTTTCGGTTTCAACACAACGCGGCCTTCAACCACTTTAGTTTTGGCAAGTTTAATTGGTGTCTTCAGCCGCAAACTAGCCATCTTAGCCATTCTACAAGCATCCGAAACTGCGCCCTCCAAAATATCATTATCCAAAGTGCCCACAGAAGCAAAACCCCACGCGCCGTTGACCAGAACACGCAATGCAACGCCGTTTTCAATGCCCTGCTTGGTGGTTTCTACACGTTTCTCTTTTAGGGTAAGAATTGTTTTGAAGAGTTTTTGGGCTCGGGCTTCAGCGTATTGGGCTCCGAATTTTTGGGTGGCTATGTTGTTGATTTTGGTTAGAAGGTCTTTCAAGAGTACTCTATCCTGTAAAGCTAAACGTTTTATCTAGATTTCTTTGAAGGAATTAAATCATTTTGTTCCTCTCATTGCCAAAAAACACTAACTTGATTATTTCCCAAAAAAATCAGCCATGTTCGTCTGCTTAACCGTTGCTGCACGAGTTGGTTTAGGTTTAGCCGCTGGGACTTCAACGCCTAAAACCAGTTGCCCATAAACGCCATCGTATCCTGGCGTGACTTTGGCTGTGCCGTTTCTAACTTTAACGATGGCTTGGGCAATCGGCGCATCTACAACAGCTGTTAAAGCCTCTATGGGCGAATCAATCAGAACGGTGTATTCATCGCCAAAATTCTCAACTAGTGAATTATAGTTTTTCCAAACTGCTTGCGTCGAGGGCGAATCAGTGGCTAATACCGCCGCAATTATTTCGGATAGTGGAAGCAACCGCAAAAACCCTGGTGCGTCTTCACGTTTGAAGTCGGGGGGGCGGTCTGCCAGTTCTTCTATACGTTGTTCTACGCCTTTGGTGAGTTTTCTTCGGCAAACTGGGCAAATATTGCCAAATTTAATTGCATCGCGTGGTGCAAGGGATATTTTGCAGTTGCGGTGTCCCGTCCAATGGTATTTGCCATAGGCTGGATCTGTTTCAATAGTGAACTTGAAATGCGTTGGATTATTGCTTTTTATAGCCTCTGTAACTTCTTGGTAACTGAACTTTTCTAGTTCGAAAACGTTGGCTTCTCTGCCTATTCTCCATGGCCAAAAACTGTGGCAATCACTGTTTGAAACCAACGCAAATCGGTCTAGATTGCTTATTCGCCAGTTCATTGCAGGGTCAGAAGAGAGCCCTGTTTCTAGGGCGTGGATATGCTTTGTCATGTCTTGGTAGCAGTCTTCAACAGTGTCAAAGCCGCTGAAGGCTCCGAAAATGCTAAACCACGGTGTCCAAGCGTGGGCTGGAAAAACCATGTTGTCGCTTGACACAGCCATTACTTGTTCAACGAGTTGTGGGGCGGCTATGTTTAGGATCGGTCTGCCGTCTGAAGATAAATCGCCATAGCTTCTAAGTCGCTCATTGATTTGAAGAGCGGTCTCCTTGCTGGGGGTCAATATTACGTGGTGAACTTTCTTTGATTCGCCCTTATAATCGAAGATTGTGCAAACTTCAGTTGTAAGCATAAAGCGAACAGGAGCATCCATATTTCTGGTTAACTTGAATAGTCCTGTGTCATGTTCAGGTGTTAGGGTTTCATTGATTTCTCTAAACCACTTAGGATGGGTAAAGTCACCTGTGCCTACTAGGTTTAAACCTTTAATTTTTGAGAATCTTGCAATTTCTGGAATGTTCATTTGCTCGCTTGTTGCTCGACTGTAGCGTCCGTGAATGTGCAGGTCGGCGATTACTCGGATTTAGATCACGTTCCTCTTTATACTCAAGCTTAAACTGAATGAATAGTTCAGCTATTGTTCTTTAGGCGTTCTATTTCGGAGGCTTAAGCTTTTAAGAGTTGGCTTATTTAGCGTTTTTACAGTAGTTATACTCAACACACTCCGATATTTGCGATAAAATTTCAAACCCGTGCTTGAAGGATAATATCCAAACGTGGCAGTCGTGTCGATAATCAAATCTGAAGTTGCTCTAATCAAATATCATATTCATCCGATAAGTATATTCTTCAGACTTTATCCTTGAAAAAAATATTTAGGCAAACCACATGCGACTGTTGAAAGAGTATTCACTAAGTCACGGGTAAAGAACTTAGGGTGAGATGCAGTGGAATTTTTATCATAGTCTTTATCTTTTTCTTAATATGAGTATCAGCGAAAATTTCTCTCAAGATTTTTGAAGAATTTTGCGGTGTGGGGGGATGCAAGTTAGCTTTGTCTATGTGACTGTGCCCGAGCAATCACATGTGTTTAAGACGTGGGCTCTGATGGATACTTAGGTTGGCGTATTAAGAAGGGTTTTTGACGGAGACGAAAGATTTTGGCTTCAGAACCTAATCCGAATAAAAGAATCGGAGTAGGTCGATACTTTGCAGTCGCCATCGCAATTATTCTCATAGCCGCGGCTGGAGTCTTCGCATACACAAAACTTGCCCCAACTCCTACACCAAGTTCCTCCCCTTCACCCACAAAGTTACCTACATCGATACCTACAGAAACACTGGCACCGTCCCCAACCCAAACACTTACATCGACCCCGACGCCAATACCAACGCAAATCATCTTACCTACGTTTACGCCATATCCTTCTCCTACTCCTACGCCTATTCCCACGCTTGTCGTCTCACAAGTTAGTGTGACGATCTATGCGGGCAGCCGCAGCGGTGGAGGTCTTGGATTCGGAGACAGCAACACCACCATACAGAGCCCGGGACCAACTCTCACGTTCAAAGTCGGTGACAACGTCACCTTAACACTAATCAACGCTGCCCTCTCCACTTCGCACAACTGGGCAATGGTTGATGCTCAATCAGCGACAGCGAACGTCGTCTTTGGAGCTCAGGTCAACATGATATCTGGGGGTGGGACCGGTTCAGTAACTTTCACACCCGCCCAGTTTGGTAACTATTACTACATCTGCCAAGTGCCTGGTCATTTCGCGGCTGGAATGTGGGGAAACGTCATAGTTACCCCCAATGTTTCCCCTTAGTGATCTGGCTGAATTCAGAAAAAAGCTGTCGTCAGTTAGGTCAAAACGTTGGCTGAGCGAATCTGCGAGTCACATTTCTTTTCCCACTTATCGTTTGGGCACTGTCTCGGTCTATAGTTGAAAGCTCACGTTTTATAGATGTTCCTACAAGTCGATTAATTAGCTAAAAAAGTCCGCTAAGTAAGTCGTCAATATCTTTCCTTAATTTATCTTTTCTTTCGGAAGATCCTCAGTAGTTAGGAATAAGGGGATTTTCCTGGTCTACCATTTCATAATCTGCAAGATGATAGCATGGGGGAATACAGGTCAGCTCTGACTTTAAAAGCTCAACGCCTCACGGTTAACGTGCTTCCTATGACATTTTAAAGCTCGCGAAATCAGCGTTAGAATACAAAACCCTAATTCATAATATTACTGTGCTATACCTTTTAGTCTATAAGTCCACGCCACCAAAGCTTCAAGAAGTTGTCGAATAAGTGTCCGTGTTTGTTGGTTTGTCAACCTGCCGTTACTATCAATATTCTCACCCGCAGCATATAACATGACTTCAGGCTGGTTAATTGGGTGAATGTTTAAGAACACGAAAGATTGTCGCAAGTGATATTGTGCTCTGGCTCCGCCAAACCTTCCAGTGGATGCACTCATAATGGCAACTGTTTTGCCTGCTAGAGGATTGCCTTGTTTTGGCCTTGAAGACCAGTCAATGGCGTTCTTCAAAACTCCGGGGATTGAATAGTTGTATTCTGGGGTAGCAATTAAAAGGGCGTCGGCGTCTCTGATTTTCTCTTTGAAATCAACTACTTTTTGCGGTGGAGTGTTTTCCAGGTCTTGATTGAAGAGCGGGATTCCTTCCAAATCAAAAATCTCTATCAAGACGTCTTCTGGCGCGAGTTCAACGGCAGCCCGAACTAAGGCTTTGTTGAATGAGTTTTTTCTTAGGCTTCCAGCAAAAGCGAGAATTTTGAATTGCTTTTCTATAGAAATTACCCTATTATTCCAAGCAATGTAGCAGATTTAAAGCTAGTGTTCACCCACTATCCAGAGTTTTATCAGCATCTATTTTTTCTTATGAGCACATTCCATGCAGATAGCAATTATCTTAACATTCTGGATTGGTTGCTGAAAAGATGTCAATCCTCTTGATAAAACAGTAACATATCCTAGTGGGGTTCCGCATTTTTGGAATCTTACTGGCTCTGTACCATCTTTTTTTTTACCATAAGGCTTAGTTATGCCTCTTATTCATGTTCCTCTGTTTTTGTATTACTATTTTAGCATATATTGATTATTTTTTCGTCAAACTGTTATTTTGCCACAATATTCTTTTAAAGACGCTTAAAGTTAGGTTAGTTTATGCATGAATGGGCACTAGCTGAAGCAATCCTCGCCTCAGCGAAGGAGATTGCTGAAAAAGAGAAATTGAAGGAAGTTACAGAGGTCACGATTAGGATTGGGGAGCTTCAACAAGTTGAGCCTCAAATTTTGCGGTTTGCTCTCTTGCAAATGAAAACCGATACCTTTAAAGAAACTAAATTCCGAATTTTGAAGGCTAAGTCTTCTCTCAAGTGCAGAGTTTGCGGAACCACTTGGCAGTTTAACCCGAAAAAGCTTGATAAAGCCACGGCTGAGGCTATACATTTTGTTCCAGAAGTAGCGCACACTTTTGTTAAGTGCCCTAAATGCGGCAGTCCTGATTTTGAAATCGTCAGTGGACGAGGCGTTTGGCTTGAGAACATAAAAGGAGCCAAATAAATGTGGTTGACCCACGGACAAGCATAATTAACGAGCGTTTAAGCCGAATAAGACGAATTATAGCTGTTTCAAGCGGCAAAGGCGGCGTTGGAAAAAGCATGGTCGCAACCACCCTCGCGTTAGCTCTTGCGCATAATGGCTGCAAAGTAGGCTTGTTTGACCTTGATTTCACAAGCCCATCAACCCACATGATCCTCGGCGCCAAAAACACCCAGCCCAAAGAAGAAAAAGGCATAGTTCCGCCTACGGTCAACGGCTTAGAATACATGAGCCTTGTTTACTTCGTCGGCGATAACCCAGCACCTCTGCGCGGAGTCGACATTTCAAACGCTCTAATTGAGCTTTTAACAATTACCCAGTGGAGTACCCTTGATTTTCTCGTAATTGACATGCCGCCAGGAATCGGCGATGCAGTTCTTGATTTGGTAAGGCTGATTAAACGCATAGAATTCCTAATTGTTACGACGTCTTCGCTTTTGGCCTTTGAAACCGTTAAGAAGCAGGTAGCGCTGCTGTGCGACTTGAAGATGCCAATTATCGGTATAGTGGAAAACATGAAAATGGACAAGGCAAAAGACGTCGCAGAGGAAACAGTAAAGTTGGGGCTGAAGTACCTTGGCGAAATCCCCTATGACCCACAGGTAGAAGACGCCATTGGCAACGAAGCCAAATTGCTCAAGACGGCTCTTGGCAAAAAAATCGGACAAATAGCGACAAGCATGATTTTGGCGGAAAAGAGAGAGCAATAAGATGACATGCGCTAAAGCAGTGATATTCGATTACATCGGCACACTTGGTGAACTGCGGAAACTACACCATGGATGCTTCAAGAGAAAAACTTCTCACGGCATTGGCTGTTGAAGGCTTTGATGTTGCCAAAGACAAGTTTCTTGGAAGCCTATATTGTGGCGCATGAGAAATACCGCAAAGTACGCTATGAACAGCTAAGAGAAGTAACTAACGCGGTTTGGGTGGCAGAAGCACTTTGCAATCTGGGCTTTAAGGTGACGGCGGATGATTCCCGAATTAAAGCGTGCCTTGAACGTTTTCTTCAAAGACTATCGTTGACACGTTGGAGCTAAGAGTAGGAGCAAAAAAACTAATCAAACAAGCCAGGCAGCAATGCAAAGTCGGGTTAATCTCAAACTTTACTCATGCACCAGTCATCTACAAAAGCCTTAGACAACTAGGAATAAACGACGTTCTTCAACGTGATTGTGGTTTCAGAAGAAGTGGGCTGGCGAAAACCAAGCAGACACATATTCCAAGACGCCCTAAACAGACTGGGTGTCAAGCGAACGAGGCGGTTTACATTGGCGACAGCCCAATCGAAGACATCAAAGGTGCAAAACAAGCAGGACTAAAAACAGTATTTGTTCCATCACAATTCAACACATTAAAAGACCTTATTAGACAGCCAACAAAAACCAGATTTCATTGCAAGAGACCTTAGGATCAATTCGTAAAGTCTTCGCTGAAATTACAAATTCAACAAACAGAATAAAGGCTAAAAAATAAAAAGAAAATTAGATTTTCTTTGTTTTAGTAGCCATTTTCCAGTGCCACAACGCCTGGAAGTTTCTTGCCCATCAGGAATTCAATTAGTGCTCCGCCTGCTGTGCTTATGTAGCTGATTTTTTTGGTTAAGCCGTATTCTTGTATGGCTGCGATGGTGTTTCCGCCGCCTGCGAGGCTGAAGGCTTTGCTGTTTGCGATGGCTTCGAAGACTTTTTTGGTTCCATAATTGAATTCTTTGTTTTCGTAAACTCCCATTGGTCCGCTGACAACGATTGATTTAGCGCTTAAGATAATTTTTGAATAGTTTTCGACGGTTTTTGCGCCCATGTCAAAGATTGAGTATTCAGTCGGCAACTTGCTTACAGGGATTTCTTTGCGTTTACCATTCACGTCTAAGGCAACATCAACTGGCACAACAACCTTATCGCCATACTGCTCCATCAATGCTTTTATGCCTGGAATTAAGCCTGTTAACTCTTTCTTTGCTAGAAAATCCATGTTTTTCTTGCCTAAATCAACGCCTTTAGCTGCAAGGAACAACTGTGAGGTTACACCGCCAACAAGCACGTAATCTGCTATGCCATTGCCTAAAACGTACTTGCTGATTTCAAGGCTATCATCGGCTTTTGCTCCACCCATAACGTAAACTGAGGGTTTCTCAGGCTTCTCCAATGCTTTGCTTAAGCTTTTTAGTTCTCGCTCCATTATGCGTCCTGCAGCGCTTGGCAATACTGCGGTGAAGCCAACCATGGAGACATGTCCGCGGTGAGCTGCGGCAAAAGCATCGTTAACAAATAAGTCTGCAAGCGGTGCAAGGTTTTGGACAAGTTCTGTTTTGCAGTGTTGTTCTGGTGTGCCGCTTTTGGTTTCTCCGTCCCAGGAACGCACGTTTTCAAGAACAAGAATTTCTCCACCTTTCAGGTTCTTGATGGCAGTTTTTGCTTTTTCACCAAAAAGGTCATCAACGTATTTTACTGGGCATTTGAGGATTTTGCCTAAGATTGCTGCGTGTTCTTTCAGAGGTGTGTAATCTGGGTCTCCTTTGCGTCCTTGATGCGCCAAGACAACGGTTTTTGCGCCTTTTTCAGCTAGTTCTTTAAGTGTTGATTCTGCATGTGCTTTTATGCGTACGTCGCTTGTGACTTTTTTTGTTGCGGGATCTATTTCTGAGTTGAAGTCTACTCTGACAAGGACAACTTTATCTTTAACTTCAAAATCATCTAAGGTTTTGTATTTGGCCATTATCTTCACTTCTGTGTTTAAGTCAAAAAAGAAAAAGATAGGAAGGATTTAAGCTTGTTTGCTGGCTTAAAATCCTGCTTTTTTGCCGACCATTTCGATGAATTCAACCATGCGGTTGCTAAAGCCCCATTCGTTATCGTACCATGCGAAGACTTTAACGAAGTTGCTTTTTTCACCTAAAACCATGGTTAATTGAGCATCGAAGACTGCTGAGTAAGTGCTGTGTAGTACGTCAGTTGAAACGATTGGGTCTTCAGTGTATTCTAGAATGCCTTTAAGTGGGCCTTCTGCGGCTTTCTTCATAGCTGCGTTAATTTCTTCTTTGGTGACTTCTTTGCCTAATATAGCGGTTAAGTCAACAATGGATACGTCTGGTGTAGGTACACGCAGTGAATAGCCATTCATTTTTCCAGCGCAACTTGGCAAAACTAAGCCGATTGCTTTTGCTGCGCCTGTGCTTGTTGGGATAATGTTGATTGCTGCTGCTCTTGCTCTGCGAGGGTCTTTGTGGACAATGTCTTGGACTTTTTGGTCGTTTGTGTAGCTGTGGCAGGTTGTCATGAAGCCTTTTTCTAAGCCAAAGTTATCAGATAATACTTTGCTGACTGGTGCTAGGCAGTTTGTTGTGCATGAAGCATTGCTTAGGATATTGTGTTTTTCTGGGTCATATGATTTTTCGTTTACGCCTAACACAAAGGTTGCATCTGGGTTTTCTGCTGGTGCGCTGATGAGGACTTTCTTTGCTCCTGCTTGGAAGTGTTTGCTTGCACCTTCACGGTTAGTAAATAAGCCTGTGGATTCTACCGCTAAGTAAACTCCAAGGTCTTTCCATGGCAGTGCTGCTGGGTCTTTTACACTGAGACATTTGAGGGTTTTTCCGTTGACGATAATGTCGTTGCCGCTAACTTCGACTTTGCCGGGGAAACGTCCGTGGATTGAATCGTACTTAAGAAGGTGAGCATTTGTTTTGGCGTCTGCAAGATCGTTGATTGCTACGAAATCAATTTTTGCGTTCCGTTCAAGTGCTGCGCGGTAAAGAAGTCTTCCGATTCTTCCGAATCCGTTAATTCCTACTTTTATTGCCATAATATCACCAATGTTTTCCGTTTTTCTACAACAAGCTTTATCCTTATTAGTTTTTCCGACGCAAATCAATGCAAACCAATAGGTAGTACGAATGTATAAGTGCTTAAAAAAATTGTATTAGCAGTTTAATTGCGGGTACCTTTGGCAGCAAACCCTTCACAGAATTATTTCTTAGTTGTTTAAAGACGCTGGATACTTAGAAAATTCCGCCTTCTCTAAAGTAATAGTATTCTTCTTTCTTAGGGCCAAAGCTTCTTACTCCATCACGTTTAAGCTGGCACCGCAGTTCCTCAGCATACTCATTGGTTACTTCACCTTTCTTCTGCAAATAAGCAATTATCTCTTCAGCTTGCGCTTCTGTGTCACATCGACGAATAAAATCTACGGCGGAAGGGTTAAAGTGGCGAAGCTTATCAGGCAATTCATTGCAGGCAGCAAATTCCTCTTCTTCACACTCTTCGCACTCAGCAGCTTCCTCGCTTCAAGCGGGTTTTTACGTACTGCATTAATTGGAACTTTGATTCTCGCTTGTTTCAAGTTCCTTGTAGAGATGTGGGAACATTTTCTTGAGCGATTTTCTTATCCGTTGCCATTTTGCATCAATTTGTTTAAGAAATAAATATTGAACGCGTTATTTATCTGCTTTTTTGATGGAAAAACAAGGTTTATTGATAATTAAGTTGGGAGAAATTGTTTGGTTGGGTTAGTTTTGAGAACTTTTTCGAGCTCCTGAGCTCTTTAAGCCTTTCATTTCGTCGCCAAAAATTTCGCATTTTCTCTTTTTCCCTGCTTCCTCACGAGCTTCGAGCAACAATCTCAAGTCCAAGTTTAGCTGAAGTCTCCGCGTAAATATGAAACGACGCCGAGGTTAATCCACGCTTGTTAACTTTTGTCCAAGCCGTTTTTGAAACCTTTATTTCTTGGGTTTTGAGAATTCTCACAATTTCTTCTGGCTCATCTATGTAGACGGCGATGTCAATATCGCTTCCATGCCTAATTGTTCCCCGCCAAACGCTCCCAATTAAAACAGGATAATAAGCGTCTAAAAGTTTCATTATTTTTAGGGCTTCATTTCGCATTTGAACTAAACGCTCTTTTCTCTGTGCCCCTTCGTTCTCTTCAGCTATTTTATCCAGTTCAAGAGCTACATCAAGATTAGAAGGCAAAAAATGAGTACCCAAAGTTTCTGCAGCTCTCACTTTAGCTTGCTTGTATTCTTTTTCAGCTCCAAAATAAAGTAAAGTAGCTGCTTCCCTAGCGACTCTATAATTTAAGTCAGCGGTCAATTAGTCACCAGCACTATTATCAGCGTTTCACTATTGTTTCGTAAAGCGCAACAGTTTTTTTGGCAATCCTAGTCCAAGTGAACTCAGCTAACACACGTTTCCGTACCATTTTTGCCAAGCCTCTTTCGTTATCTCAGGACTTTCTAAAGCACTAATGACTCCCCACGCAATATCAGACGGATTATTCGGGTCTACGTGGAAGCCGCATTGCTCTTCACCACAGCAAATAACGATTTCACGCATTCCGCTAACGCCGGCTGCGCCAACGACAACTGGCTTCTCCATTGCCATTGCTTCCAGAGCAACTATGCCGAAGGGTTCATAGTAGCTTGGAAAAACGGCTAGGTCACATGAAGCGTAATGTCGTATTCGTTCTTCTTCTGGGATGAAGTCGAAACAGAATTTTACGTATTGGTCAAGGCGCATTGTTCTGGTTAGGTTTGTCATGTATTCTTGAAGGTCGCCTACACCTACAACTACCAGCTTTGCTTTAGGAATCTTTGTTAGAATATGAGGCATCGCCATTATGAGTTTATCAACACCTTTGACGCCTACGAGTCTGCCTAAGAAAAGAATCATCAGTTCATCGTCGCCGATGCCGTATTTGTTCCTAACTCGTTTAATGTCCTCAGGAGACACGTTTTCGGGATTATATTTTTGCGGGTCAACACCATTATAGCTGACTTGAATCTTTTCTCTCGGAAAACCAAGCTGTATAAGTTCATCTTTCATAGCGTACGATACTGTAACAACCAAATCCGCCATTTTACCCGCACGCAATTCAATGTTGCTAACGACGCTTGAACCGTTTCCTAAGGTTCGACCCTTCTCAGTTGAATGAACATGAAAAGCTAAGGGCAAACCAGTTTCTCTTTTCACAGTAATTCCGCCCATTGCTGAAAGCCAATCATGGGCAACAACTATGTCGTATTTCATGCCTTCTTTCTTAATTAATTCATTAATCAATTTAGCCGCTGACAAATAATTATAAACCATAAGCTTGCCAAAAAAATGCAAGCCTCTACCCCATTTTTTGATGTCTTCCGCAATAACATCTGGAAGCGAATCTGAAATGTCGATGTGTAGTGGACGATGAATTTCTATTCCACGCCAAATTTCTCTAGTAGGCAACGAACCTGCATCATCATTCATAGTAAAAACAGTTACATCATGGTCGTCCAAAACAAACTTTCTTGTTATCTCGGCAGCATAAGTTCCTAATCCGCCAACAATTTTAGGCGGATACTCGTAAACGAAAACAGCCAGTTTCATGCTAAGCATTCACCAATTTACCATTAGCATTAGGAATATCAATACTAAAGCTTTACTTATCTGAACATCACAACTTGAAAACCTAAAAAAAATTCGAAATTTAAGCAAAGTTTGATTAGATGGTATTACATAGCACTAACAGGCAAGGTGCCGAAAATGAGTTTATCACCTCTCAAACAAGAGATACTAGAATCAATGCTTCTTAACGAAAAACCAATGAGAGCCATGGAAATCGCAAAGGAAACCAAAAAAGAGTTTCCTCAAGTCATGATGCATCTTTTGGGGCTCATCCGCATGGGATATGTCAGTTCGCCTGAAAAAGGGCAATACATTATTGCTGAAAAAGGAAAAGACGCTCTCGGTATACCTGAAACAACCAAGGAAAAAGCAACAGCTATACTAGCTTATGCGCCGCATGATAAAGCATTCCAATTCTACTTGGACGTTGGCAAACCACTAAATTTGCATGCGCATAACATTCGAGATTTTGCGAACAAACTTACAAAAGCCGACCTTGCGTCAATAGAGTTCCATACAAAACGCGGCGACTTCGAAGCGTGGATTAACGGAATTGGTGACATTGAATTAGTCAAAAAGATTGGATTGTTAAAGCAAAGAAATGTGGTGGTTGGAGAGGAACTGCGCAACCAACTACATGAAATTGTTCAGCAACGATACATAGCCTTAGCTAAATTAGCCGACCAACCTGTTTACACCGAAGAAATTTAGTTTCTTGCAAGTGGTGCAAAGCGCTTTTCCAGTTTCTGCAGAACCTGTTGGATTGTTGTGTACTTCATATCTTCAGCGCTTAACCTTGCCGGTTCAAACTCACCCATCTGTCTTAAGGTGATACCGTTTTGGACCGCCTCACCTCTGGCAACAGAGAACGCCGGATCATCAAATAGGTCAGCTATAAGCGGTTTCCCTTCATCATCGCTTGAGATTTTGCCATTTGCAAGTTGAAAGCCTAAAGCAACAATCCTTGGTATCCATCAAAAGCAGTGCATTTCGAATGATTCTAAGCCAACTGGCATAAGTGGACCCCAATGGCTCCCCCTCATCCAGCACTGAACAAAATGACTGTGCATAAAAGGTCCCGGAATTTCTCCAACTACAGGAAGCCCGTGTTGACTGCGAGCAATCATAAACAGGATCATCCTTTCCAACGTATTTACCAGCAATCAACGACGGTTTAGATACACTGCTTGAAGCACAGATTAGGTTATCACTTTCTCGCTAGACCCGAGAGATGGCATAGCGGCCTACAGTTCCAATTAACGCTAGCATCTCATACATTTCAGAGGGGCATTGAAGGATTATAGATTTATTCTCCAACGTGTCAATTATTTCAAATTTGAAGCCACAAAGCATACTCGGGTCAATTACTAACCCAGCCGTATTCAATGGATCAGCGAATATGCGGAACAATGGATAATTAAAGGAACCAGCTGAAGTTTAGTCAGCAGCAAAAAACCACAATAGGGTCTGAAGCGCGTTCTTCAATTTCCATTTCTGCAACTCCTGGGCCAATTCCACAAACATTCCCGCAGAACGCGTCTTTTAGAAGGTCCTGCCCTGCAGCGTAGAGCTTCAATTTTAAGGCTTTATTCGCTGCTTCCTCAAAAGTGTCCCAAGCAATCCTATGAACGTCACTATGCGGCTCCCCATTTTCATGAGCCATGAGCAATTCAAGATCATTGCCAGCAATGAAAACAAAAAAATTATTAATTATACCTTCATTCACGGCTTTTTCAAGTTTTTTTTCGGCTATGTCAAAAAGAGGTTTGGGAACAATATGATGCCCAGCCAAAGAGCCCACTCACACTTAATTATGGAGATTGTCACTTTTTTGGCCAAATACAACCCCACTTAAACCGAAGCGAACAAAGCGCATTTAAGTTTTTCATAATTCAGATTTTCAAGTATGGAAAAAAAGAAATATCAAAACGTAAGTATCTCGTTGATGAGGAGCCTAAGTTGAGCGAAGTTAGAATCATTTCAGTAAAAATTCCAGAAGATGTCTACAATGAAATGGCTCTGCGTATTCCGGAAGGTGATAGGAGTAACTTTGTCAGGGAAGCTATAAGCGAGAAGCTGCAGAAAACGCCTAAGGCTGACACGCTTTTAGCTTTGCTAGAGAGGATGGGCAAAATTGAGGTGGAGTTTGGTCAACTAAGGAAGTACCTTGCTGATTTGGAGTTGCTTACGTTTCAGCACGGTAAGATTAACCCGCACTCTTTTTGTATTGATGACGTGGATCATAAAATAATGGAGTATCTGCTTCATTACAAAAGCGCAACAACACCTGAATTGGCAGATTATGTTAAAACCAACAGGTGGCTCATTCTAAATAGGCTTCGGAAAATTGAGAAAACCTCCAAAAAACAGATTGGAAAATCTATAATCGAGTATTACGCAGGAGAAAGGTCAGGCAAGAAGAAGGCCTGGTGGGTAGACGAAGAGTTAATTCAAGAATAGCAAGGTTAGCTTTAAATCGCAAAGTCATATTTGTTTGGCAGTTGCGGGCTCGTAGTCTAGTACGGATAAGGCATCGGCCTCCGGAGCCGAGAATCCTGGGTTCAAATCCCAGCGGGCCCGCTTTGTTAATTTTCATGAAGTTGGGGCTTCATAATTCTAATTAAACAAGTTCCTAACGTACTTCATGATGAGTTGAGGCTGGGCAAACGCAGTTTCCAAAGCTTTTCTTGGGTTCTTAATATGATTAATTAACGATAATTTCTTATACTCCTCAAGAGCCTTAGCAGCTATTTCTTTCACTTCTTCAGAAGTAAAATCTTCTGTTGAAATCAATGGCATGCCTTTTGGTTGACGCGCTTCAGCAAACGAATTCCACGTCAAGTCTTCCTCGATATACCCCTTCGCTCTGCACTCCTCATACAGCCTAGTCCCATACGAAGGCGTTGCAATAAACAAGTGCATACCAACATCAAAATTACGCTTAAGCATTAAGGCAAAATCAACGGTTTTTAACATATTCTCCTTTTTCTCACCTGGAAACCCAATAATGTAAAATCCCCCCGTTTTTAGACCAATCTCTCGAGCCATTTTCGCAACTTCCACTACACGGTTTAGGTCTAGGCTTTTGCAGATTACATTAGTTAGAATTTGTTGATCGCCTGATTCTACGCCGAAAAAGACGCTTTGGCAACCTGATTTCTTCATTTTTTGAAGTAAATTAAGGTTTAGGCAGTCTGCTCGGACCCCGTTTGGCGTTTCCCAACCTATCTTTGTTTTTTTCTCGATTATGCCATCGCAAATAGCTTCAAACCTTGGAATATCGAAAGTCAGATTGTCGTCTTCAAAGAAAATGTTCCGGACTTTGAATTTGTCAACAACGTATTGAATGTGATTTACTACGTAGGTTGCAGAGTTTGCTCTAAATTCCCTTCCCATATGTAAATGAACCGAACAGAAGCAGCATTTAAATGGGCAGCCCCTGCTTGTGATCATTGATATTGCTCTGTTTCTGAAGCTGCGGTAGCCTATTTTTTTGGGGCTTAGGTACTGCTCCATATTGACCAAGTTGTAAGCTGGATAGGGAAGCTCATCCAAATTCTTAATGAATGGTCTTGGCAAATTTACAATGATTTGCCCATTTTTGCGGTAGGCAATTCCCATAATTTCGCTTAACTGTTTTTTGTCTTCAAAATACTGGGCAATGTCTAGCATCGCATATTCGCCTTCGCCTGTCACTGCGATGTCAACTTTTTTTGCTTCTTCAAGGAATTCCTTTGGCACCGTAGTAACGTGTGGACCGCCTACAACAGTTAAAATGTTTGTGTCAACTTCTTTGGCTAAGCTGCTTATTTTGATTGATTTGTCAATTTGACAAGTAAATGGGCCTGCTATACCAATAATGTCTGGTTTGTGCCTGTTTATTTCCTGCTTTATCCGCTCAAAAGACATGCCAACATTTGTGATTTCACCATTTTTTTGGAACTCGTCATCAGTCATGAAGGCATCTAGAATTTCTGTTTGGTAACCTGACTTTTCAAGTACTGCTGCAATGTACATTAAGCCTAAAGGCAGGTTTCCCGCAGGTTGATCAGAGCCTGGGTAAAATGTTTGCGGTGGATTAATGAGAAGTATTTTCATTCAGGTTACCCAATGATTATTAATTTGACCTCTGGCCATATTTAAGCTGAATCAACATTAATATTATATAGAACATTGCTTGAAGCTATCTTTTTCTTATTTATTTTTTTCATGCGCAGTAAATTACTGCCTTGCTTAGTTGAATGTGTTACTGTTATGCTACAACCACATAGGTTTATGAGCCGTTATTCGACATTAATCTTGTTAGCTTTTCGGAACTTTCAGCGGAGGTGATATTCTTGAGTATGCGTGAGGAAAGTAAAAAAGGCAAAATGACCGTTGCAGAAGCAGGTAGAAGAGGTGGAGAAAAAACCGCTTCAACTCACGGAAAAGAATTTTATGAGGAAATAGGAAGAAAAGGCGGCGAAAAAGTTTCTATGGAACGTGGTCCAGAATTTTATAGCGAAATAGGCAGCAAAGGTGGCTCTGAGCGAGCTAAACAGCATGAAGGCACAACTGAAGCTATTGGAAAAACAAGTTTGGAGGAAGCAGGTCACCGAGGTGGACAGAGAGTCCGAAAACTAATTCAAGCAGGCAAAGAGCACGAAGAAGAATAAGACAAATCAACCAAATTGAATTTTTAGATTATTTTTTGTTGTTTTTCTTTCGTGATTCTTGAAAGTAACTCTTTTTGTTGGAGGTGGAAGGAATTGTCTGAAAAAAGGGGCAAGATGACGGTTGAGGAAGCCGGTAGGAAGGGTGGTCTAAGAACAGCTCAAACGCACGGAGAAGAATTCTATAGTAAAATAGGACGAAAAGGCGGAAAGATCGGAGGACCCAAAGGTGGGCAAAGAGTCCGTAAACTTGTGGCGTCGGGAAAAGAGCATGAAGAAGAATAGACCCAATAAAAGATGAAATAGGATTTGTCACCATTAGTGCATAATTTTCTGTATGTAAAATTTTCATTTCAGTAATTAGATCATTATGGGAACTGAGGGATTTCCCTCACTGTTATTGTGTAGGGACAGCCACATATGTTTAAAAGTCATGTTTTGGGCTAGAAAATTGAGAAAAAAGCGATAACAGTTTGATGGAGGTGGTTTTGTTGAATGAAGAGAAAAGGCGAGGAAAGATGACCGTTGAAGAGGCTGGGCGATTAGGAGGAGAGCGAACGTCTGAAACTCATGGTCCGGAATTCTATAGCGCAATAGGTAGCAAAGGTGGTTCCAAACGTGCAAAGCAACATGAAGGGTCACCGGAAGCAAGAGGAAAAACTAGCTTAGAAGAGGCTGGCCATATGGGGGGACAAAAAGTTCGCAGGCTCATTCAAGCCGGAAAAGAACATGAGGAGTAACCGATTTTTTATCGAGCCTTTTCATTACGAAAATCAAATAACAGGTACATCCTGTGAAAGAATCAAAACATAACTGTAGAAAATGTGTCCAAACAATTGCACTTCGGATTGTTGTTGGGCGATAGTTATTTCAAACTTTAACTTTTCCTAATTTTAAATTTTAATTGAGGCGATTTATTGTAGTTTAAATAAATCGAGGAAAAATGATTGTGGAAGAAGCTGGATGTAAGGCTGGATTGAAGACTTCGCAGACTCATGGTCCAGAATTTTATGGTGAAATAGGAATCAAAGGCGGTCAGAGGGTTCACAGACTTATTCAAGAAGGAAAAGAGCATGAAGAGGAATGATAAATTCGTTGTTTTTTTAACTTAACCTGTTTGGAATTTAGAGGGAAGTAAGATGACTGTATGGATACCAAAGCTACTAGACGAAGAGGAATTGGTCAAGCTAAAGGGGCAAGACATTAGTATACCGATAAGCGCCGAAGAGCTGGTCACCTCAGCCCTGCAATCATCGAGAAATATCTTGCCGGCATGAATTATCCTGCTGAAAAGAAGAAACTGTTAGATAACGAACAAAAGAAGGATGCGCCAGTCAACGTAATTGATTTAATAAATAAGATTCCGAATGAAAGGTACGCTTCGCCAATAGGCATTACAAAGGAAATCGGTAAAATAGAATAAAACATGAAACAACATTAATCTTATTTCATTTCAGTTTTCTAATTATCTATTATAGATCCACAGACTGATAGACATATGAAGTTAGTCTGGTAGCCTTGTGATTGCTTAATAAAATCACATAAGCTTAAGGACTAACATTCGCATAAACAATAGGGTATTTTTTTGCGGAAATAGTTGGAGGTGAATGATTTTGATGATTGAGAGTGAAGAAAAAAACTGACCCGTCAAGAAGCCGGTAGAAAAGGTGACCAGAAAGTGGCTTGAGAAAGAGGGTCCGAATTTTAACAAAGAGATAGGCGCAGAAAAGGAGGAGAAAAAGTTGCTGAAGAGCGAGGATCCCCATTCTACAAGCAAATTAGTAGGAAAGGCGGCGAAAGTAGGAGCAGCAAAAGCACTGAATCACTGAATAATGAGAAAGCAAAGGGGAGGAGTATTTAGATCGAAACGTGAATAACGAGATTTCTAACTTGTCAGTCTTTTGGCAATTATCCCAAAATGTTGAAATAATATTAAATCTAATTTGGTTGTATGATGAAAATTCTTGTTTTGTATTATAGCCGAACCGGAAATACTGAGCGATTGGCAGAAGCTGTCGCTGCAGGAACAAAGATTAACGATATGATTGAAGTTGATTTAAATTTTCATGTTGACCCTGATGAACTGGGGAACTTTGACGCAATAGTGGTTGGGTCACCGACCTATTACCATGAGATGCCTATTGATTTCAAAAACCTTTTCGAGGAGGCCGCGGCAAAGGGAATCAATTTGAAGGGCAAAATAGGCGCAACATTTGGTTCTTACGGATGGAGCGGTGAAGCACCAAAAAACATCTTGGAAATCATGAAAAACAAGTTTGAAATGCAGGTGATTGAACCACCATTGCTGGTAAAATATGCTCCTGATGAAAAAATGCTTAGCGCCTGCAGAGATTTGGGGAAACAAATTTCCGAAAACTTGATGAACAGGACTTTACATTAAACGAGTGGGATAAGTTTTATGGAAAAGTCAAACAATAATCTTATTGAATTTTTAAGAAATCAGATAGAAGTCGAAAAACAGATTGTCGCTTCCCTTCAGAAGCCATTGGCCGGTATGAAAAATCCCGCTGTAAAAGGGGTGCTGAAGGGTGTATCGCTTGATTCTATCAAGCACGCAGAACTTTACATGGCCGCTGTTACGCTGCTGACTAGTTCATCCACAGCATTGACGCAAGAGCATCTTGATGAACAAAGGGCATTAGTGGAAAAACACATTGCGATAGAAGCAGAATTAATCATTAAACTCGAGGAAATGATTCCCAAAATTGAGGAAAAGAAAGTCGTGTTCCTTTTGAACTCAATATTGGCTGATGAGAAAAGACATCATGAAATGTTAAAGATGGTGCTGGAGATAATTGTTAAGGGAGAAACAATAACTGAGGATGACTGGTGGAAGCTTCTCTGGGAAAACGCGCCTTTTCATGGAGCTCCTGGCGGCGGATAATAAAAAAAGGAAGCTTGTGCGCTAAGAATTAGCGTTGTCGTGCATAACTTGCTCGGAAGAGGTCCATGTTTCTTCAACAATTTGCTGTAGCTCTTTGAGTACTGATGCTAACATCTCGCCTTTGCATGTTAAACCGTAGGCTTTGGGTGTTTTCCTTATGAAAACAAGTTTTTTGCCTTTCAAGCCTCTTAAATACTTGTAGATTCTTCTCATGGAAAGTGCTGTCTCTTTTGCGAGCTTTCCGGCAGAGATTCCTTCCTCACCGATGGTGTAATAAATTTTTCTTTCGGTGCTGGTAAGTGTTTCCTTGTTACTGTCTCGTTTTGATTTAAAGAAAAATATGTAATCTCTTTCCATTGGGGTTTCTATTAATCCCGTTGAACGTAAACGTTTGAGGATTCTTGAAGCGATTTTTGGTGAGATGACGGTTTCAATTTCTTCGAAGGTTTTAGGACCTGATAAGTAAAGCTTGTAGGATTATTTCTTCATAACATTCCGAGTGAGCGGGCAGCATTTCAACAAATTCTGGAAAGCAACCTAGTAGCTCAGTTAATCGTCCACCGAAAGTTGTAGCATAATATTCATCTCGTGCTTCGCTAGCTAAGCCTACAGCTATTAATGGGCCTAAATATTCTTCGCTGATCGTGTCTTGGCTGTGGTTGTGTCCAGTTTTTTTTAGTTCTTGTTGTAGTTGGCTTACTGAATATCTGCCGTTTACGATTGCTTGTAAAATATGTAGTCTTGTCTCATTTTTTAGCACGTTGAAAAGTTCTTTTACATAGTTAGGGTTATCCATAGTTTCTCGAAGTTTTCTTAGCTCGTTTTTCAACTTGTATACTTGACAGCGGTTTATGCATTGCAGGGGAGATATTGGAGCACAGTTTCTGCATTCGGCGTCAAGTGTTTTAAGCATTCCAACTAAATCGTGGTTGTTTTCTGTTTTTGGTGTGGGTAATAGAACATTGCCCATTTGTTATTACTCTCCTTTTTGACGTTTGCCTGATGGTGAGAGAGTAGTAGCGGTGATCAGTGCAAAACTGTTTTTTTGTTGTTGGTATCCCATCATGACACGCGTCATAAACTATGACAAGCGTCATATTTAAATAACTTTCCCCCGAAAATAAGAGTAATTGGTGTAAAACTTGATACTACCGTGCGAAGTGGGAGTAAAAACCGTTTTGCCTGCAGTAAAAGCTGTAATGGCAAGACAAATCGTTGAAAAACATGGATTCAACGAACAAAAAACAGCGAAACTTTTGGGGCTATCACAATCCGCCATAAGCAGATACCTGAGCAAAGAAAGAGGAAACCTGTTAGCGATCGAGGGTTCAACTGAAATTTTAGCCCTTATCGATCAAATGGTAATTTCCCTCATAAAAGAGCCAAATAATAGATCAGGTATCTTCGCACTTTTCTGTCAAACATGCCGAGCTATCAGAGAAAAAGGATTGATGTGCCCTCTCTGCCAAAAAGAAATGCCTCAAGAATGGGCGGAAACCTGCTTGTTTTGTCGTTGAATAAGGCGATTAAGATTTATTAAAAACGGAGTTCACCTTTTTTTTGAGGAAATTCTCTTGTCATACGATGAGAATGCTATTTTAGATATCATTGAAAAAGCAAGCAAAAGTGCAGTTAACATAAGCACTGTAAAACTTGTTCACAATCTTTTCTACCAAGCGGTGCCTATTAGAGGCATGGCTTTGGTACCATTATCGATTCCAAAGGGCTAATTTTGACAAACAACCATGTAGTTGGTGGAGCACAAAAAATCAATGTTACCTTAGGCAACAACGAGGTTCTTGAAGGAACAATCGTCGGGTCATGCGCCATTCACGACGTAGCTGTTGTCAAAATTAACGGTAATGAAAGAAATCTTCAAGCTGCAGAACTTGGAGATTCTGATAAGATAAGAGTAGGGCAAAGGGTCTACCGCTATTGGGTAATCCTTTCGGCTTAGCAGGTGGCTCTAAGCGTAACCTCAGGAGTAGTTAGTGCCCTTAATAGGACAATAGAATCAGGTAGAGGCTTGATTGAGAATCTTGTTCAAACTGATGCCTCTATTAATCCTGGAAACAGTGGTAGTCCACTTGTAGACGTAACAGGCAAAGGTGATTGCAATAAACACTGCCATTATTCCAGTTGCTCAAAGCATAGGTTTTGCGATTCCTATAAACTCTGCGAAAAGCTGCACCGATGAAATTGTCACTGAAAGAGGCGCTAAAAGACACATGGCTGGGCATAATTGGATTAACTTTAAGTCGGGAAATTGCACTCTACTAATAGCTTACCAGTAAACCGTGGAGTATTAGTGACCAGAATTGCTGATGAAAGTCCTGCAGAAGCTGCTGGAATGGCTGAAGGAGATATCATTCTGGAAATAGCACGTGTAGGAACAAACAAAATCGAGGACTTGGTCAAAGAGATTCAGAAGAGAAAGATTGGCGACATGGTTAGAATTCTTGCATTGCGCAATAGCCGGGAACACTTTTTTGACTTAAAACTAAGCGATGCACTATAAGATAACAATGAGGAAAGGGTTGGTTGAGTCAAGATCAGACTAAAGAAATCATAAAAAAATACAAGGTAATCGCAGTAGTCGGTTTATCTAAAGAGCCTGAGAAAGATAGCTATAAAGTCAGCGCTTACCTAAAACAACATGGCTACCACATTATACCCGTCAACCCTTTTGCCGATGAAGTTCTTGGCGAAAAAAGCTATCAGAGCTTGCTTGATATTCCGCCTGTAATTCAAAAAAACATAGAAATAATCGATATTTTTAGACCACCAAAAGATGTACTGCCCATAGTTGAGCAAGCAATTAAACTTAAGCAGATGTTCGGTCATCCAATTGTTATTTGGATGCAGCTTGGAATAGTTAATGAGCAGGCTGCTGAGGCAGCTCAGAAAGCCGGTTTAGTTGTCGTTATGGATAAATGTTTGATGGTAGAGCATCATAGTTTTGCTTAGCCAGGTATTGCACCAAGTAGTAAGGACACAACTGTTGCAATTATGACGATTACTATGGTTTCCGCAAGTGTAACTCTCCAGTTTACCCGGGTCTTCTTTGAACGGTATCTCGCCAGAAATACGCCTGAGATGACGGTAACTTCAATGAGTGAAACAAAAATGTTATAGTAGAGAGGAAGAACTAGGTAGGTTGCTATTGGAACGATTCCCGCTAAGAAAGTAGTTGTTCCAGAAATTATTGCCCCATAAAGGTTAGATCTGTGTATTTGTTTTCCAAGTAACGTAAACAGTTTCTGTACTAACAGCAAGGACTTGTCTCGTTCCTTTTTGTCTGGTATGTCGCTTAAGCTGTAATTCATCAAGTTTTGTAGCGTCATTATATCGGCTAGGTCTTCGGTGATTCCGCCAAGCAGAAAACTTGAGAAGTTAGTTACTGCAACTGCGCTTAGCGTTAAAAGAGCGGCGAAAACGACTGTTTTAGGGTTCCCCAAAAAAGTTGTGTTAGCAGTTAATGTAGCTAAGAAGGCTGAAAGAATAACGACTAGACTTGTTATGGAGCCATCAACTAAACCGGCCGACGACTTCAATTATGGGTTCTTTCTTTAAGAGAAGGCTTTCCCATTCTTTGCCTAGCTTTTGACCTTGAGGCGTTAACTGCACCATGTAATCGCTTTCAATGATAAGCCCTTCAGCCGACATTTCTTTTAGTGCTCTATCCAACTCAGACACTTCAACACATGCGTAGCTAACGCAGACGCTGTTAACGCGGTTCTTTAGGGTTGATTTTTTAATTTTATCGCCTTTGCTTAGGTTTAAGAGAACAATAACACGAATAACATCCGGTAACTCTTGGATTTCAAACGACACTCAAATAGTCACCGTTAGGAATACCCAACTAATTTTTGTTGAAGCTAATAACTATTGTGCGCTACAAAGAATGGGGTTCTTCGCTGAGAGCAGAAAAAATATCCGACTATGTCCTTAATTGGACGGGCGATGGATGTTCACTGAGGATGAAAAAGAAGCTATTAGGTTTTAGGTGATTTGTTCTAGAGCTTTTTGTATTTCCTGATAGTTTGGTTCAACGGAGGGATCATCAGAAACCCAAACATACCGAACTACGCCTTTTGAATCCAAGATAAAAATCGAACGTTTAGCAACCGTATAACCGTTAAGACCTGAAAAATTGGGATATTCTAATCCGTAAGTTTTGATGACTTCGCGTTTGTAATCGCTAAGTACTGGAAAAGGTAGCCTGTTTTTTTCTGAAAAAGCTTTGTTGCTGAAGGGGTCATTGACGCTTACTCCGATAACTTGAGCCTTCAAATCGGTAAGCCTAGCCATAGAATCACGGAATTCACACATTTCTTTCGTGCAAGTTGTGGTGAATGCTCCAACAATAAATGCCAAAACGATTTTTTGCCCCAAAAATTCTTTTAAGCTTCTGATTTTCATTTCGGTGTCGGGTAATGTGAAGTCTGGTGACGTGTCTCCGACTTTGATTTTAGCTGACATAAGATTAGTCCTCAATTTCTAGAAGCTGGAGGGTATATAAATTGCTGCCGTTTCTAGCCAAAAGAAAAAGCACATGGACAAATCTTATTTAGCACGCATGTTTCGCATTTGGGCCTTCTTGCAATGCACACTTGCCTGCCGTGAAAAATCAGCAGGTCAGTCAGTTTCATCCATTTCTCTTTAGGAATTATTTCCATTAGGTCTGATTCTATTTTAGCAGGATCATCATGCACAGTAAGTCCAAGCCTCTGTGAAAGCCTTCGCACGTGAGTGTCCACTGCAATGCCCGCAATTACGCCGTAAGCATTGTCTAAGACAATATTAGCGGTTTTCCTTGCGACTCCAGGAAGTTCAATCAGTTCCTCCATTGTTTTAGGTACCTGAGAATGGTACTTTTCTACAAGAAGTTGACAGCATCTTTGTAGATTTCTGGCTTTGTTATGGTAGAAGCCGGTGGATCGTATATCTTGTTCTAACTCTTTTATGTCTGCGTTGGCGTAATCTTCAGGCTTGTGATATTTCTTAAAAAGGCTTTTTGTAACTATATTGACTCTCTCGTCGGTTGTTTGGGCAGAAAGCATCGTGGCTACCAATATTTCAAGGGGGTTGGTATAGTTGAGGGCAGTTTTTGCGTTGGGGTACTCTTTTTCAAGGAGTTCGATTACTTTTGCGGCTCTTTGTTTGGGTTCAAGATATATTTCTGGCTTTTTCATCCGTGTTTCTCCTAGGAAAGTCGTCATGAAATGAGTAAGTTGAACTAGAAATAAAAGTTTAACTGGTGTAGTTAACGCTTAACATTTGTTTATAAAATATCTGGATTACTTTAAATTTGTAATCTTTTTTCTTTGTTTGTTATGCGTAATGCTTATATAATTTCCAACAATTTGGAAATGTGTTGAATTAGGGTAAAGTGGTTATTATGGTGAACCCCACAAGAGTAACAGTCGCATTCGACAAAACAACAGCCGACTTACTAGAAAAAATAAGCACTGAAGGGCAGGTATCACAAAGCGAAGTCATGCGTCGCGCCTTAAAATTTTACAGTGAAAATAAGGTTCTCGAAGATCCTGCAACCAGGAAAAAGATACACGCTTATCTAGATATGCTTCTTAGCGGCGAACACATTATCCTTGACGTTGACCACTGGCTAATGTTCTTGCGGTTAATCGCTACGTCTCCTGAGCGTGAAAAGTTTTGGAGTGAGCATAAAGAAGTTGCTCGAGCTCACTGGGAACAGCTTAAAACAAAGGTGCATTCAACTGAAGAATTGCTGAACAGACTTGAGATATGCAACTTTTACCGGCTAACAAAGAATGCCCCAAACGATTACACCTTAGTTTTGGTTTCTGAGACTTCTAAAGACTTCATCAGAATATTTCTTGAAGAATACTTTGCAGCTATGGGCGTTAAAGCTGAGATAAAAGAGAATTTGACTAAGCTCAGAGTAATTGTTAAACCAAGTGTGCTCTAAAATATAAAATGTAATTTGTTCATTATTTTGCTGTTTAACAGATTATTTATCTAATAATTCATAATTTTTATGAACAAATCTCAACTATATTTATATTTTCATCAATTTATTTGGGTGATAAAGTCAGAAATTAACGGAGATGATATGCATGATAGACACAACAGTACTTGTAATAGGTGCTTTTGGCACAGGCTCTTTGGTTGTATCATTTGCTGAATATGCTTTAACGAGGAGAAGAAGAGACGCCTGCTCAGCAACCAAGGCGTGAGAAAACAAGGTAATGGTCGTTAACCAGGTTCTTCTCTTATTCCCTATTTTGGGATGAAACAAACGTTGAGTTTCGACGTAATTATGAATTTTTCTCAAATAACCTTATAAGGAATGAGCTGTTTTGCATTGGAGCATTAAAAAAAATAAAATGACCGTTTAGGAGGCGAAGCGATGTTTGACTTTAGTATTGTTCTTGTAGGCGTTGCAGGAGTAGGCTCGTTAGCTTTCTCGTTTGTTGAGTATGCACTTGCAAGAAAAAAGAGAAATCAAAATATTACAACTAACTAGTAAAAGCCGTTGAAAAGAAACATTAAAGACTTCCTATAGTTTTTTATTGAAGAAACGTTCAAATGGGTTAAGGTCGCACAAGCAAAATGGGATATACTCTCCTCGCAGCACTGTTAATACCTGCTTTAGGCTTTCCATTCGTTTACTTAGCAGGAAGGAAATCCGCAAGGATTGCGGCACTCGCAATAGCTGTAATTGCTATGGTGGATTTAACGCTAATTTTAACAACCGTTCCAGCCGTCCTTAATAATGCTAATCATAATATGTATCAAGAATCTTATGATTGGATTCCAGTGGTTTTAAACACTCAATTCACGCTTTTTGTTGATGGCATAAGCCTATCCATGGTTATAATGACTTTAGTCATAATTTTAGCGGCGGTAGTTTTCTCAATAAACTACATGGAAGGTAAAAAGAACCTGCCAACTTATTACGCGTTAATGACGCTGCTAACTGTGGGCTTAGTAGGCGTCTTCATAGCACAAAACCTGCTGTTGTTTTATTTCTTCTGGGAACTGATGATTGTTCCAGCATACTTTATCTTAGGTAACTGGGGGCACAAAGAATCCTACAAAGCTGCCTTCAAATTCTTCATCTACACCCATGCAGGTGCTGTGTTCATCATTTTAGGTATTGGAGGCATCTTCATGCTCACCGGCAGCTTAGACATGTTCAAAGCTGCAAGCATTGCTTAGGTCCGCCAACTGTTGATATCGTCAAATGGATACTTATTGCAGTGACCGCTGGATTCGCCGTTAAAATGGCAATCGTACCACTGCACTCTTGGCTACCAGACGCTTACACGGAAGCACCCGCTCCAATGTCCGCCCTATTAGCCGGAGTCTTAACCAGCGCAGGGGCATATGCCGTTATAAGGATCTCACTTGGCGTTGTTCTGCCAGCGCTTGTAGCTAACAGCGCGGCTTTCGCAACCGACTTCCTGTACGGATTAAGCATTTTAGGGGTTATCTCAGCGTTTTTCGGCTCCTTCCTTGCACTGAGGGAAACGGACATCAAAAAAGTAATGGCTTACTCGAGCATTTCCCATATGGGCTATATCATGTTTGGCTTTTCTCTTTTCTTTACCGTCTCCAATGGAGCGCCAGTTTCAATGGCAATAAACGGAACAGTACTTCAAGTAATAACTCATGGCTTAAGCAAAGGCTTATTCTTCCTCACTGCGGGCGCCATAAGCAGTCAACTTGCTACCCGAAACATGCGTGAGATGGGCGGATTAGCGGGAAAAATGCCAAGGACTGCCACTTCATCCATAACAGCCGCGTTGAGCTTGGCGGGAACGCCGCCGTTTGCATGCTTCATAAGCGAGGTTTTGATTTTTATCGGTGCTTTCCAAGTGATAATGGCTACAGGTGGGCTTGGCAGCTTTTACATCATTCCAACTGCTCTTATGCTTGTTGCGACAGTACTATCATTGGGTTACTCGCTAAGGTTCATTTCAAACGTGTTCTTTGGACCACCGAAAACTGAAGTTAAAACGTTCAATGTTCCCAAGTTCATGCAGGTAGGCATGATCGTACTTGCAGTGTTTGTGATATTGGTTGGAATTTATCCAACGATGTTCCTTAACCTGATTGGAACAGTGCACTTCATTTAAGGCTGCACAAACTTTTTTACCCTTCACCTTTACTATGCATAACCTACGGTGAATAAGCTTGACTTTAAAACTTAAAGTTGATGGAAAAGAAATTCCACTAAATGATTTTGTGTCAAATATCTTAAACGGAACCATAACTGGTGCTGTGGGCTCTCTTAAAGGGATAAAATCGGATTGGAAAAAAATCGAGATAGAAATTCAACAATAGTTTGTTGTTAGCCACTAAATTCAATTTTGTTATCTATTTCAGCAAACAACTCTTTTTTAGCCTTGCATATTGGGCAGACATACGGCGGGTCCTCCCTGAATACTACGTAACCACATTGTTTGCAGTACCACAACTTCTTTTTAACCACTGGTTGAGCCTTTCCAGGTTGAGGAGTTGTTGGCGCGGGTGTTGTCTTTTGCTGTACACCTTCGGTTGATGATTGTTTAGTAACCGCTTGGGGTCCGTAGGCTCTCACTTGTTTTTCGAGAGGTCTTCTCTCTGGAACTTCAGGCAATTTTTTGCTTTCGTACACTTTTTTGTTAACATAGAGTCTGCAGTAACATGCTCCGTATTGTGTGACATCTGGGTCTCGGTAGTCGCAAGGGCAAATTATATCTCGATCATACTCGAAATTGCCTGAGGTAAGCCTGCAGGGGCATAAAGGGTAACCGTAGCGGTCTTCGTTTGTCTTTAATCCTTCAAGGAACGCCGTTAAAAGTTCGGGTTGAGGTGTAAGGTAGTATCCGAAGGTTTTAGCGTCAGCTTCTGCTCGTCTTCGAGTTTCCTCTAATGTTGTCAAACACCAAGTACCTCTTTGAGCTTATCTTTACGAAAACCTGTAATCACAACTTTATCATCGACAATTATTGTAGGGTAACTTAGCATTCCGCCTTTGCTGGTGATTGTTTCATGGGCCTTCGTTTTTTCTTCATCATCAAGTAAGTCCACATCAACAAACTCGTATTCAATGCCATTTTCATTTAGAAACTGTTTTGTTAGTTTGCACCAAACGCAAGTACTTAAAGCATACAACGTGACCTTATGGTCGTTTTTTTTACCAGAAACCTTTGAGAACTGCATATTTCTCACTATTAAAATTTGGTTTAAGCCAAATATAACTGTTTAGATTACTGAAATGTGTACTCTTAGCTCCTCGTGCTGATGAAGGTTGCCGAAAGCGTTCTGAACAACCTCGGACATAGCAGGATGGATATGCATACCTTGAGCGATAGGAGCAAAACCTCCATTTCCGGAAACCATTGAATTGACGATTTCCTGAATAAGAATTGATGCATCAGGACCGATTATGTGTCCACCGAGAATTTTTCCTGTTTCTTTGTCAACCAAAACTTTTACGAACCCATCCACATATCCCATGGCGGCGCCCATAGCGGTGTCTCTGTAGAGTGCTACTCCAATTAAGACTTGGCGTTTTTGCTGTTTCGCCTCCTCCTCTGTTAAGCCTACACTGGCAACTTGCGGATGACTAAAAACCGCGTGTGGGGCTGCTGAAAAATCCGCTTTAACCTTTTGATCATGCAAAGCGTTGTGCCAAGCTATGCCTGCTTCGTAATTGGCTATGTGCTTAAACATGTATTTGCCGATGGCGTCGCCGAAAGCCCAAATGTTCTTTTTGCTTGTTTGTAGGTAATCATCTACTTCTATGAAATTGTGTTCGTCTAGTTTTACGCCTGTTTTTTCCAGTTTAAGTGTGTCTGCGTTGGAAACTCTGCCTGTGGCGATCATTATTGCATCAGCTGAGAACTCTTTCTGACTGCCATCTTGCCGATTTCTCGCAACAACTGTTTTAACTGTACCCTCCTGCTTTGCTTCCAAAGCTTCATAGCCTGTGTATATTTCCATTCGCCGTCCCATTTCTATTTTTAACAACTCGGAAATTTCAGGTTCCTCGTCAGGCAGCACTCGATTTGGTCTTTGAAGTATAGTGGTTTTTGTGCCGAGGCCGGAGAAGAAGTGACCGTATTCCATGCCGATGTAGCCTCCGCCTACTATAAGTATACTTTTAGGAGGAGTTTGCAGATCCAGAACCGTGTCGCTGGTTAAGTAATCTACTTTGTCTATTCCTTTGATTAATGGTGTCTCTGGTCGTGCGCCTGAAACAATAAAAATGATCTCCGCAGTAATCGTGTGTGCGCCCACCTGCATGGTGTAATCGGAGATAAACTCTCCAGTCTCTTTGAACCATGTTAGGTTTGGTGTGGCTTCAACCGCGTTAGCCTGATGCCCTGAGTCATGGTTGACCAGCGCATGCATTCTATTCATTATATTTTTGAAATCGACCGAATCCACAGTTGCATGAATACCTAGCTTGGCTGACTCTTTAATGGTGGCGATAACATCTGTAGGGTAAATCAGCATCTTTGACGGCACGCAACCTACGTTTATGCATGTGCCACCCATTTTGCCATGTTCAACCAGTGCGACTCTTAAGCCTTGATCAACGGCGGCTGAAGCTACAAGCATACCTGAGCCTGAACCAATCACAATTACGTCAAAGCGCTCCATAAATCAACCTCAATGGCACCTTGAAAAGAATCGCTAAAAGCAAATAAACTTTTCAAAAAAATTAGGGATTGGAAAATCTTTTATGCAACGCGTAGATAACTTTATTGAGGATTTTCATGGCAAAACCAGTCAAACTGACAAAAGCAGAAGAGGAAAAGAAAAAGAAAGCGTATTATGCAAAGAAAGAGAAAAAAGCTAAAGAAGTTAAAAAGTAACTTTCTTATCCAGAAACCTTGGCAGCACTCTTTCATCATGAACTGCGTCAAAGCTTTGCAGTTCCGCTTTTGTTAGTGGTAACACGGTTCTTGAAACTAAACCATTTAGACTGTATGGTAACCGTATCAAACGCATTTCTCCTGATGTGACCCACTCGTCGATGTGAAAACCTTCTTTTTTTACTTGCTGCGATAGTTCCAGCCTTTGCAGGGCGCTTAGCTGATAGGCTTCTTTGTCAAAAACGTGCATATGGAAGCCTCTGCCTGAGTAAACCGCTCTGACACCACCAAAACGAGCAGCAAGAAACTCATACAAGTCTAATGCTTCCTTCTTAACCATTTCCAACTCTAACTCGCAGAAGCTTAAACCCTGACGCCGCTTTATCTTATCTGCCAAGCTTCCGTGAACTGGGCAAGTAATGTTCTCTGGATCCAGGTCAAAAGCGAGCTCTTGACCAATTCTTACGTCGCCTTCGTCGTAGACATTTCGGTCATAGTAGACAGCCTCAGGCAAAAAATCAATTATTTGCCCTTTTACGTCTTCTAAGTTTGAATACTCATCGATTATTATTGTTGTTGAAGCGTCATCTTTGTATTTTTGGGGGTAAATCTTTGT
The DNA here is from genome assembly GCA_963831865.1 of Candidatus Bathyarchaeota archaeon. GTDB lineage: Archaea > Thermoproteota > Bathyarchaeia > Bathyarchaeales > Bathycorpusculaceae > Bathycorpusculum. Next base: position 91,904 of record CAWHSP010000021.1, read on the forward strand.
GTGCCTTCCTATTATTACTGCAAACTTAGTTTTACCAAGCTCGCCTTTGAACCATTCAGCTACATTTTGGAGGTTAAACTCAGAGCTGTAAAATTGGTTTCTTTCCCCAAGAGTGGCGTATCTCATACCGACAGGCAGGTTATATTGAGGCATTTGGAATCATCTAGAAATAGTATAGTTGTCCCAAAATGCTTTGCGGAAAATCGTAATGAGAAAGCCTAATATTCAGGGGTTTCTGAATTTATTATGGTGAATTTTTTGCCAATCGACCCTGATTTTCAAACAAAACGCCAAATCGTCAGTGAACATAATGGACATAAAGTTTGGGGCCCAGTTGAAGCTCCACAGAAACTTGGGATTCATGGAACATCCAGCGCTGTAGACTGGGACTCCTGCATTGGAGACGGTGTGTGCATAGACGTCTGCCCAGTTTCACTATATGATTGGGCTGACTCCCCTGGTCATCCACTTTCTGAGAGGAAATCTGATCCAGCACGCGAAAAAGACTGCATACAATGCCTAGCTTGCGAGATGCAGTGCCCCGCTGCAGCTATTAAAATTACACCGCCCCCATAAGAGAAAACCAATATCAAACCAGCGCTTTTGCTCTGGCGCTCCTATTTTTATAAACTAACTACAAAAAAGTAAAAAAAGGTAAGCGTCTGGCTTACTTTACGAGGCTTAGGTTTTTATTTACTCTGTCCCAGTTGACAACGTTCCAGAAGGCTTCAATGAACTTGGGGCGCTCGTTTTTGTAGTCAACGTAGTAAGCATGTTCCCAAACATCTAAAACCATCAATATGTTGAATGTGGGGAAAATGTTCACGTTGTGCTTTTCAATCTGCATTATCAAGGGTCTGCTGATGCATGGGTGAACTGCCAGTGCAGCCCATCCCGAACCCTCGACGCTTGTCGCCGCCATCGTAAACTCTTTTTTAAACCGCTCGAAACTTCCAAATCCCATGTTAATCATTTCAGCCACTGCTCCACTTGGTTGTCCTCCTCCACCTTTGCCTGCCGGAGCCATGTTTTCCCAGAAAATTGAGTGTAAAAGATGCCCGCCGATGTTGAAGGATAATTCTTTTAGTGTAGCTTTCATATCTAAATCAGCGTTTTCACTGTGTGCTTTGTCTATTTTTTCAAAAGCCGCGTTTGCCCCGTTCACGTAGGCTTGGTGGTGCTTATCATGATGAAGTTTAAGTTGCTGCTCTGAAATGTATGGTTCAAGAGCATTATACTCATAGGGTAGTTTAGGTAGACTAAACGATTTTATTTTCTCCATAAAATTCACCTAAAAATCAACCAAACCAAAGCTAAAAACAACTAATATACTTTACTTAAAACCAAAAATAGCCTATACCATAGTTTTTCAATATTTGGCCTTCCCAAACGATTAATATAAATCCCAAAAGTATATTGAGCAAAACCCACCATAACAGAACTATTGAGGGGGAAGATTACGTTTGAAATACAAGCCTCTGGCATGGATAATTTTGATAGGCGTTTTCTTAGTTCTGCCGCTTTTCATCAGTAATGTTTCTGCTCAAACGCAATCCAACTATTACATAACAATTGAGCCTACAACCCCCGATTCACCAATGTATACAGCAGTAGACAGAAACTGGACAGTTTCGTTTGAATCCTTTTGGAGTTACGGTGCAGATGATGGAAAGAACATTTCTAATGCTACAGCAACAATTCAAGTCCACAATAGCGAAAACCAACTATTAGAAACTTTATCGTTTAATACTACTATCGGAACTTTCATTTTCAACCATTCCTCATCAACCGCTGACATTTTGACTTTCACACCAACAAAATTGACGACATCAGATGGCAAAGAATGGAAAGCCGGGCTTGTTGATTCAGCAAACAATGTTTATGGCTTGCTATCTAAATCGGCGGTTATTTGGTGGGATACTTTCCAAGTAGCTTTAGTAAGCTCTGACACTGGCAACTTAGGAAACATTGGTAGCTCAGTGAATGTTACCTATCTGTTGCTTCCTGAGGAAGGATTAACCTTGCCTGAATGGGCCACATATAATAACCAAACTTTGTTGCCAAAAACCGTTCAAGGCGCAAATGTAACTATTAACGGTGAGAAAGCCCAAAAATCACAAACGCAAGGTATTTACTACTCAAACAGCTCAACATTTTTCCCAACCGCATACGTCAACGTTAAGGTATCAAAAGATAGCTGGACCGCCACAAACGCGGGTTTTAGCTTTGCACAAAATGCAAACCAGCAAATATGGTTATACGCAGTGGGATTAGGTTCAGTGTTTACTTTTGTCGCAGTAATGATTTACTTTTCTAAATCCAGGAAAGCAAACAATTCGGGTATGATTAATCATTCGAGTTTTCCCTTTTTCGGAGGGGTCTTGTTGATAGCTACTTCATTCATAAGCCTGTATTGGGGACTGGTTGGTTTAGAGGGTATTTTGCACACGTTTGATTGGCTTCCACTTTCACTGCTAGGTATGTTAACATTCGCTTTTGGAATCGTTGGGCAGCTTAATGGCGTTTAGAAAAAGAAATCAGGCTTTGGTTATTTTTTCAGTTATGGCGCCAATGGCTATGAATGTAGTTGTAATCAAAGCTTCACTTGATATGTATCTTTTAACAAATCCTTGGCTGATACTCTTAACCTCAGTTTTTGCTTCGATAATTGCCGGTTATTTCTTTTGCAATTCAGACGAAAGCTTCCAAGAAACGAGTCCATAGCAAAAAAGAGTCGCTTAAGCCAGATCAAATCTTCTGGTTGCAAAACCTTGTTTCGTGCTGGGTTAGTATAGCTTATTACCCTCCAGCAAATTACTACTTTATTGATTTTTATAACCAAAACAGATGAGAATCTTAAAGCTGCTTTCGCAGGAGAATCCCAAGCCAATAGACTGTATTTGGCTTTCGCTAAGAAGGCTGAAGAAGAAGGCTTCCCTCAGATTGCCCAGTTGTTTAAAGCCGCAGCTGAAGCAGAGACTGTTCATGCCCTCAACCATCTAAGAGTTATGAAGCAGGTGAAATCAACTACTGACAACCTTGGTACAGCCGTATCTGGCGAAACCTATGAATTCAAAAATGTACCCTGAATTTATTGAGGACGCCAAAAAAGATGCAAATAAACCTGCCCAATTGAGCTTTGACTACGCAAATAGAGTGGAGCAAATCCATGCAACTCTTTACCAGAAAGCTCTTGACGCATTGAAAAACAAGATGCACCCTTCACATGCGGATTACTATGTGTGCCCAGTTTGCGGAAACACCTTTGAAGGCTCAACACCCGATAATTGCCCTATCTGCGCAACGGCCAAAGAGAAATTTATGAAAATAGCATAAAAATTAAGCCTTGATTTTTTGGGCTATTTGCAGCCCAAACTCAAAGCACTTTTTCAAATCCTCTTTGTCAGGAACAAACTTCACTTCAACGCCTGGTTCTTGTACTTCAAAGCCTGCCTTTTTCGCCATGTCAACCATGCTTTTCACTGCGCCGCCTCCCCATCCGTAGGAGCCGAAGAAAGCCCAGAGTTTGCCTTTAGGTTTTAATCCTGTCGCGTACGTTAGGAATTGGCCAAGGGTTGGGAACATTCCATTGTTAAGTGTTGGTGAACCAACAAGAACCGCTTTTGCATCGAGGATTTCGGTCATGGCTTCTGAAATGCTGTAAGAGCGTAGCTTGTAGAGTTTAGCTTCTACGCCCTGGCTAATTACGCCGTCGGCAATGGCTCTTGCCATCGTGTTCGTGCTGTGCCACATGGTGTCAAATACTATGACAACCTTATTTTTGCTCTCCATTGAACTCCACTTGAGATACGCGTTAATGATTTTCATTGGTTCTTTTCGCCAGATTATTCCGTGGCTTGGCGCGATCATATCAATTTCAAGTTTCATGCCGACGACCTCCTGAATCTTGCGCGTTATCAAAGGTGCAAACGGCATCAGGATGTTAGCGTAGTACATGGCTGCTTCTTCCATCAGGACATGGCTCGTCAACCTCGTCATCGTACCTCCCTGAACTGGCAAGGTGCTGACCAAAAGCGTCATTGGGCAACAAGATTTTATCTTCAACATCATAGGTGAACATGCTGTCAGGCCAATGAAGCATAGGTGCCTCCAAAAACCGTAGCGTTTTCTTTCCAAGCTTTAGCTCGTCGCCAGTTTTCACAGTTTCAACCACATCAAAGTCATGACCGTAATGTTTGATTAACTCGTCTTTGCCTCTCACCGAAGCCAGAATTTTGGCGTTTTTTGCAAGCTTCGAAATTGCGGGTAAGCTGCTGGAATGATCCATTTCCACATGGTTAACTATTATGTAATCGATTTTGTCAAAACTTGTTAATTCAGTAACATGCGCTATTAGGTCGTCACAGAATTGGCTCTTAACTGTGTCAATAAGCGCTGTTTTTTCGTCTCTTATCAAGTATGCGTTGTATGTGCTTCCTCTGTTGGTATTGTACCCATGGAAGTCTCTTATGTTCCAGTCAACAGCGCCAACCCAGTTAACTCCATCCTTTAAAACAACATTAACCATAGTTTTGTTCACTCCAAATTTGAAGACGTAAGAATTAAGTTTTGATTGTTGCAAGCGTTTATATGCGTTGTGTTTTCGAGAATTTTTTCGATCTGTTATTGTTATCGATTACTTAGAGATGGGAAGTGGGAATCTTCAATTATCTAGTTAATTTTCTCTACCTACTTGTGGTGGGAGATAGATGCCATTTTTTTAGAGGTTGAATGTTGGTTCGAAGAACCGAGAGAAGGCATGATTGCTATAGTTTTTTGCTTTTTCTTTTCTTCATGAACGCTTCTAAAGCATTGAACGCTTCATCCAACTCTTCAATTGGCGGCAGAAAAACTGCGCGAGCGTGTCCTTTACCGTAAACTGGGTCAAAGCCTGAACCATTAACAATGAGGACACCCGTTTGCTTTAGCAGGTCAACGACAAATTCCATGTCTGTCTTCCAAATGGAGCCAACATCATGAATTTTTGGGAAAATGTAGAATGCTCCTTCTGGTTTGGTTGTACTTATTCCTTGAATTTCGTTTAGTCGTTTCCAAGCGAAGTCTCTTCTTTGTCTTAGCCGATCAACTATATCCTGCACGAAATCCTGTGGTCCATTAAGCGCGGCTGTTGCCGCAATCTGTACGGGTGTGTTGGCGCAAATGCGAATTCGGCACTCTTTCTCCACTCCCTCTCTTAATTGATCCAGTTTTTTACCCTCGCCTTTAAAGTATATGTAGCCTAAACGCCAGCCTGTCATCTGGTAAACTTTGGAGAAGCCGTTTAACCCGACAACGGGCACATCTTTTGAAAGGTAAGCAGTGCTAACGAATTCCTTTTCATATGTTAATTGATCGTAAATTTCGTCAGATAATACAGGCAAGTTGTGTTCGCCTGCTATGTCAAGGATTTCCTTAACTGTTTTCTCACTATAAACCGCGCCTGTAGGATTATTGGGGTTAATTATGACTATTGCCCTTGTTTTTTTGGTTATTTTGCTTCTTAAGTCGTCGATGTTTGGCTGCCAACCTTCATTTTCGATTGTCTCGTAAGCAACTGGTTTTCCATCGAAAAATTTAGTATATGAAATGTAAGGTGGATAAGTTGGACCAGGAAAAAGGATTTCGTCGCCTTTCTCAACGAGGGCACCCATCAGCATTTGAATCCCTTCTGAAATGCCCTCAGTTACCAGTACATCATCCGCTGAAATGTCAACATTATTAATTTTTTTCTCTTTTTTTGCCACGGCTATTCTAAGTTCAAGCAGTCCTTCTGAAGGTGAATAATAATTATCCTCTTTCGCAATTGCCTGACATAAAGCATCTTTAAGACTTTTAGGAGTTTTAAAATCAAATGCGGCGGGATCACCGATGTTTAGGTAATAAATTTTTTTGCCGTTTTCTATTAGTTGTTTTGTATGTACTATTACATCTCGTATGGCATACTCTATATTCGATGCTCTGCTTGTTACTTTGATGCCCAATTTATGTTACCTGTAACCACAACACTTGCTAATGCGAAAAAATAAATCTTCCTAAGCTGCACAGAATCAACAGTCTTAAGGCAACTAAGAAAGGATGCCTTTTATTTCTCGGCATATTTTTATTTTCGATTCCCTTTCTGATGTAACCTGAGTTTTGGTGAATAACGATGTTTGGCTGGACTGGTAATTTTCTAAATATTGATTTAACCAAACGCAAAGCTTTATCCCAACAATACAGTGAAAGCTTAGCGTTGAATTTTCTAGGCGGCAGAGGTTTTGCAGTCAAGATTCTCTGGGACACCCTAAAACAGGGAATAGACCCATTGTCACCTGAGAACAAGCTGATTTTCGCCACTGGTCCGTTAACAGCCATTGGTTTACCTAACAGCGGCAAACTTGTTGTTGCCTCAAAAAGTCCCTTGACTGGCGGTTACGGCGATGGAAACATGGGAACACTGGCGGCTGTAAACATGCGCAAGGCTGGTTACGACGCACTGGTTGTTGAAGGCAAAGCACCAAAGCACATTATCGTTCACGTTATTGATGACATCCTGTGAGTTCCTTGACGCTAAAGATTTCTGGGGCTTAAACTGCTTCGAAACAGACGAGCAGTTGAGAAGAAAATTCTCCCGCACCGCAGGCATAGTATCAATAGGTCCAGCTGGAGAAAACCTAGTAAAGTTTGCAACCGTTGTTTCCCAAGACGGACGCTCTGGCGGAAGACCTGGAATGGGCGCTGTCATGGGCTCCAAAAACTTGAAAGCCATCGTAATCGAAGGCACTGGGCAAATCCCCATTGCTGATCCAGATGAGATGAAAAAGTTGGCAGCAGACGGCTACAAAGAAATCCTAACTAAACCACTCTACCAGTTTTGGAAGCGGCAAGGAACCATGTCAACAGTAGAGTGGTCACAGGAAAACAGTGCACTTCCCACTTTCAATTATAGGCAAGCTGTTTTTGATAACGCTGAGGAGATCGGCGGGTTTGCTATGGAAAAAATTAAGGTTTCAAACCGTGGCTGTCCACAATGCAACATGACTTGCGGAAACGTTGTTAAAGGATAATGAAGAGAAAGATTCAGAATTGGATTACGAGAATGTTGTTATGTTGGGTTCCAACATTGGCATGGGTAATCTTGCACAGGTCGCCACTTTGAACCGTATGGCTGACGAGCTTGGGATAGACGCTATCTCTCTTGGGAACGTCAATAGGATTCGCCATGGAAGCCTCCGAAAAAGGATTGATAACGGATAAAATAGGCTGGGGGGAGTTTGAAAAAATTAAGGTACTCATTAATGATATTGCTTACAGGCGGGGTTTAGGCGTAGTTCTAGCTGAAGGCGTACGTTCTGCTTCCGAAGTGATTGGTAACGGATCAAGCGATTGGGCAATGCACGTTAAAGGCTTAGAAATCTCCGCTTACGATTGCCATGCAGCACCAGGTATGGCTTTAGCTTACGGCACAAACTCCATCGGTGCTCACCACAAAGATGCTTGGCTTATAACATGGGAGATTAAAGCTGGTCGAGAGAATTACGATTCAGCCAAAGTTGATTTCCTGATTAAAACCCAGCTTATCCGTGGCGGACTCTTTGAAGCATTAACTGTCTGCCGTTTCCCTTACAACTCACTTGGCTTCGAACTTGAATGGTATCAGAAATACCTCAAAGCTGCAACTGGAATGGATTTTTCTTTGGAGCAGCTAAATCAAATCAGCGATAGAATCCTTAATTTGATGCGGGCTTTTTGGGTGCGGGAATACAGGGAAAAATGGAGTCGGAACTTGGATGTGCCACCTATGAGGTGGTTTAAAGAACCCTTGACTGAAGGCGCATTAAAAGGCTCATTGCTTAATATAGAGAAATACAACAGCATGTTAAGTAGCTATTATCAGAAGAGGGGATGGGATGAACGTGGAGTACCTACGAAAGTCCACTTTAGACCAGTTAGGTTTAGCCCACGAAGCTAAACAACTGAATACTTACGTTAACTTGAAGAGAGTAACCTCTTGTCAATATGACCGAGCAAAATACACCATTTCTTTAGCTTTCTGTCCACAGTAGATACAATTGGTTGTTGGCTCTTCTGGTTGGAAAGGACGAACTCTGATGGTTGCGCCTGTTTCATCCTTAATCTTTGCTTCATCATCAGCGCTTCCACACCATGCTGCCTTCACAAAGCCGCCTTTGTCACAAATGACCGCTTTGAACTCCTCATAACTTTGCACAGTGGTGGTTTTTTCTTGCATTAGAGCTTTGGCTTTGGCAAAAAGGTTATCCTGAATTTCCTGCAGAAGCTTTTCGACGGTGACTGGTATGTCTGCTTCTTTAACTGGCGTTTTTTGACCTGTGTCCCGTCTAACCATTACAACTTGCCCTTGTTTGAGATCACGTGGACCAATTTCAATGCGGATAGGCACGCCTTTGAGTTCCCATTGGTTAAACTTCCAGCCTGGCGTATACTCATCCCGTGAATCCAAAATAACGCTAAAGCCTTTGGCTTTTAGGGGTTCAGAGATTTCCTTGGCTTTAGCCTTGATTGCTTCTGGCTCTGCACCCTTGAAGAGTATCGGAACAATAACAACTTGGAAAGGCGCAACTTTTGGCGGCATAATTAAGCCCTTGTCGTCACCGTGAACCATAATCATGGCGCCAATTAGCCGTGTAGTTATGCCCCAGCTGGTTTGCCAAACATAATGGTCCACTTTGTCTTCGCCAATGTATTTGATGTCAAACACTTTAGCAAAATGCTGCCCCAAGTTATGGCTAGTTCCCATCTGCAGAGCTTTACCATCAGGCATAATCGATTCCAACGCTGTCGTATAGAGGGCTCCAGCAAATTTTTCGCTGTCACTCTTAGTACCAACCAGCACTGGAATTGCAAGGTAATTCTCAATTATATCTTTGTACTCGCCAAGTGCATACATGACTTCAGCTTCTGCCTCTTCACTTGTAGCGTGCGCGGTGTGTCCTTCTTGCCAGAGAAATTCCCTTGTACGCAAAAACAGTTTAGTGGCTTTTGTTTCCCACCTTACAATGTTGCACCATTGGTTAATTTTAATTGGCAGGTCACGCCAGCTACGTACCCACTTGTTGAAGGTGTCATACATTATTGTTTCACTGGTTGGTCTAACAGCCAGTCTTTCCTCAAGCGGCGTGTCACCACCCATGGTGATCCATGCAACTTCAGGTGTGAAACCAGCAAAATGCTCAGCCTCCTTTTTCAGGAACGCTTCAGGAATAAACATTGGAAAATACACATTTCGATGTCCAGTAGCCTTGATTTTTTGGTTTAGGATTTCTTGGATTTTCTCCCAAACAGCGTAAGCGTCTTCACGAATAATCATGCAGCCTTTGACAGGCGCATAATCTGCAAGTCCAGCTTTCAAAACAACTTCTACGTACCATTCGGAGAAGTCTTCGATTTTTCTTAACGGTAACTCCAGTATCTGACATAGCTGGTTTCTCTTCTTTGCACTTCTATGCGTGCAGAATATAAAACCGTAACGGGCACAATTGACAAAAAAGTATCAAAACAGGCAAGAAAATGAAAAATTTACCTTATGATGAAGTCCGTTTTTTTCAGGGAAGTCTTTGCATTCGTAGATTCGCAGTTGTCTTTGTGGTTCAATGCGGCATCTTTTGCGTGCGTTTTTTCGTCTTATTAAATGGGGCAAGTTGAAAGAAAGGGCATTTGGAGCAAAGTGTACTCAAGTTTCTTCTCTAGGTCTCCTATCTTGTCATCATTCTTCTGAACACTGGCACTGCAATTGCAATCATGACTGCTCCGAATACTATCAGCACTATGAGTTCAGTGGATATCGCAGGGATTCCAGCGCCCAGCACCATGACTTTTCGTAGAGCTTGCGAAGCGTAGGTTAGTGGCAGGACCTTTGAGATGTCTTGCATGTACCATGGCATCTGCTGTATGGGGAAGAAGACTCCGCTGAGGAACATCATTGGAAACATCAGCGTCATCATCAGCATCTGTGCGGTTTCTTGGTCTTTTGTGAAGGAAGTTATCACTATGCCTAAGCCGACGAAGCGAAAATACGCCCAGCAGGAGCAGCGCAAACACGAGCAAGATGCTTCCTTGAATGGCGACTCCGAATATGCCAATAGCCAACACGAGTATGATGACTCCTTGGATTAAGCCTCTGGCAGTTTGACCCAATAGTTTTTCCCAGAATAATTGATAGCCTATTAATTGGCGCGACCATCATGCCGTCCATTGTGCCGATTTCCTTCTCCTGTGAAATAGCCACTGGCAATCCAGTCATGACACTCATCATAACGGTCATGGCCATGATGCCTGGAGCGATGAAATCAAAGTAGCTCGGGGTTCCTGAGACAACGCCTTGAGTTTGCACGTGTAAAGGGTTTGACGACTGCAAGTGGGTTTGTTGCGTTCAAAGGCTCAACTTTCTGTGAGCAAGTGGCTGTTCCCATTGCGTCAAACACAGCGGTCAAGAGCGCCTTGGATAGTTGCGGAGATTTGCGGATTTGACTCGTCGCTACGATAATTATAGTAGCCTTGCTGCCCCGTCATGATGCTCTCGGAGAAGTTGCTTGGTATTATTATGCCGCCTTCAAGTTGTCCTCTCTGAACCATATCTTTGAGGTTCAGCTGCACTGGACACGTTGGAGATGATTAGCATGTGGGTTTGGGTGTTAAAAGCTTGCAAACCCATAATGAAGCTTTGACTTGGAACAGTTGAATTGTTGAAACCTGAATCCTCATTGACCAAGCCAACTTGTAAGTTAGTTGACTGTTCCGTTGGATGGATAGATGAAGCCAACCATAACCATCATGAACAGCGGCATGACTATGAGCAAAACTAAGCCAAGTCTGTTTCTGAACAGTTCAGTTAAGTCTTTCCAGGCAATTCGCAAGCTATGTGAAAACAGAGTTTTTGCGTCATTTTTAATCACCTGCCTCTCCTTTGTGGTGCACCAAAACGCTTCGACCTGCTCCATAGGAATTTTTTGGTCTGCGCTATCTCTGCACTTGATGACCTGTAATGTGCAGGAACACATCTTCAAGAGTTGGCTGAAGGTTTTCCATAGAAGTTATTTTTCACCGTTTTTCGCTCGTACAGCATCAATAATGTTGTCAAATGCTTCTTTGCCGTGGGCAAAATTTTGAGCTCCGTCGAGTTTTCTTGGGTAACAGCATCTGCGCATTTGAGTGCTTGAATTATTCGTCTACTAAGATCCGGATGATAGATTGGCAATTTCAAGTTTAATTATTGATTGTATCCGCTCCTGAAATTATCTTTTTCAAGATTAGTTGAAGTGTCTAAGGCTACGATTTTTCCGTGATCCACAATGGCTATGCGGTCACACAACAAGTCAGCATCAACCATCATGTGAGTGGTTATGATAACTGTTGTGCCGTTTTCCTGGTTGAGTTTCTTTATGAACTCTCTTATTTCAACCGATGATTGAGGATCTAAACCTAACGTGGGTTCATCAAGAAACAGCACTTGAGGCATGTTTAGCAAGGCGCGAACTACATTCATTCTTTGTCGCATGCCTGTTGAAAACGTGCCTACTTGAGCGTTCTTCCATTTCGTTAGCTGAACCAGCTCCAGAAATTCGTCGATTCTTTTGTTTAAGATGTCTTTAGGAATGTTGAAGAGGCTGCCGAAAAACCAGAGGTTCTCTTTAGCGGTTAAGCGATTGTACATTATCATTTTCTCAGAAACGATGCCGATTAGTTTGCGTACTTCTGTATCATTTTTTACTATGTCGTAGCCGCCGATGGTGGCAGTTCCTTTGGTAGGTCTCGCTAAGTGTGGAGAGCATGCGCAAGGTTGTGCTTTTGCCTGCTCCGTTCGGACCCAGCAAACCGAAGATTTCGCCTTTTTTAACATCGAATGAGATGTCGTCTACCGCTGTGAATTTGTTGAACATTTTCGTTAGGTTCTTGACTTCAATTATGGACTCGTTTGCCATTGTGATACCACTTTAATTTTGCAATATTATTCAGTGCAATATATAGCGGTAAAATATAAGTATTGCCTATATACAATAATAGATTTGAAAGACAAATGGCAGCAGAAAACGAAGAAAAGACAACTTCAAGCTGGATGAAAGAAGCCCAGAAAGGCTACATACGCATGGGAGTCCTCATCCTTCTCAACAAGAAACCTGCCCACGGCTACGAGATCATGAAGGAAATCAACAGCCGAACCAAAGGCTTCTGGAAACCCACCGCAGGCGGCGTCTACCCAATCCTCGGAGACCTAGAAAAATCTGGATACATCAAAGGCGAATGGCAAACTCAGAAAAACCGCAAACTTAAAGTCTACAAAATTACTAAATCAGGAGAACTTATTCTCAGACGAGCAATCGTAAAACAAGCGGAAATCTTCAAATAACATAGGCAGCCTTTTCCGAGGAATTTGCCAGAGACGTTCTCAACATTGAATTAGCAAAAGTTCCTATGCCGAAATGCCTTCCCTCTTTACACCTTTTCTAGAAGAAAAACCAGATCAGCGAAGAAAACCTCAAACAGCTTGAGCATCGAACGAAAGCACGCGTACGAAACGGTTAAAATGATGCAGCAAAAACTAAAACAAATCGACAAGAGAATTAAAGAAATCAAGAAATATTCGACCCGTGAGTCTTCACCAACGCCAACATAGCGAACGTGCGATTTTTACGAGGGTTCAGCCCAGTTTGCTATCTTGTGAGGAAACTGAGAAGCAATTAGTCTAAAGAATTAAATGTGTGACATAGTATTTCCTAATTAAGAAGTGAATTCTGATGTTCCGCGTTAGAGTAAACAAAATTGAGTCAACTCGTGATTTAGATGGTAACCTTGGAAAAAGAATTGAATTGCTTGAAGAGCGAGAAGTCAACCCCTACATCGTAAGACCACAATCAGACGAAGCAAAAATGGCACAAGACATTATGCAAGCACTGCAGCAGCAAATGCCTTTCCTGCCGCAGAGAACCCAAATGGCAACACCAAAAATAATTCTGTTCTTAACAGAGCAAGAATACGACAGTTTTGGCATAACTTTTGACGTAAACCAAGTTTACGAAGTAATACTGGAAAACCAAGCAATCCGTTTTAGGAAAGTTTGAGAATTTCTTTTCTCATTTGCCTCAACGCTGAATGCTTAGGATGGAAAGACAAAACAAACATCATACTTCTCAACGCTGAACTTATCTGTTCTAAATCTGACATTTTACCTTCATCACAATAAAGCGGAATAGGCTCTTCATCGCCGCTTTCTTCGTAGTAAACATAAATCGGTGAGCCAGCCCTATCCAGCTTTACCATTTCAAAATCCAAATTTAATCGTTTAGCCGTTTCCTGCGCGGCAGTTCTAACGGAATCCAACCGTTTCCTATGTGGAACACCAGTTGACGCGTAAACCATCAGTTTCCCACAATTCCACTTAAACATAGCATACCAGCAAATAGTTACTCTGCCAATAACTCTTTTAAAACAAGCTCAGAAACGACCCTTTCAAGCAGGGGAGGGGTGACTGAAAGTGAATGTAAAAACCAAAGATTGTTGTTGCGTACGGGCAACCACAACTGCTTAAATCCTTAAGAAAAAATCAATTCTTATTAGTGAGGTGAAAAAAAATGGTTATTGGCGAAAAACTTTGGGAAGGCAAAGGCAAAAGTGGAGCAAGTTTCATAAAATCAGTCGGAATGGAAGGCGTAACTTCTATGTATACATGGACGGCTCAAATGAAAGGAATGGGAAAAGCTAAAGGCGTAGACTGCAACCTCAATGTGACAGGTATGAGTATGACTCCTCCTAAAGGCATTGCAACATCGAAAGATCAAGGAATGCTCATGACGATGACTGGGGATATGGGCATTGTGAAAGGATATAGCCTGATGAAGATGGTGATGGGTAAGAACCCAACAAGCGTGGGCTTATGGACCTTCATGACGATGTCAGAGAAAATAGGTTGGCTAAACGACACGATTGCTGTTGTCACTTTTGAAGCACTAGACCCAATGTGGATGGAGTTAAACGTTACAATTTGGGAATGGAAGTAATTATCAGGACTGGTTTGAATGCAAGACCAACACTGGCAAATGCCCGAATGGTGGTACCGAGAAAAAAGACCTAACAATGATGAAGGTTACTTTGAGAACATGTGTCGAGTGATTTTTCAAGCAGGATTAAACTGGCATGTAATCGACAATAAATGGTCAGCAATAAAGAAAGCATTTGCGAATTTTAACGTCGACAAAATTGTATGTTTCACCAACGCTGACGTTGAAAGGCTCATGAACGACCCCGAAATTATCAGAAATAAAGGAAAAATTATAGCAATCATACAAAATGCGCAAAACTTCAAAACGATAGAGAAACAGTACGGATCATTCCAGAAATACTTGGACAGCCTGGATAATTCGAACAACTATGCAAAAGTGGTTTCAGACTTAGTCAACAAATTCAAGTGGTTAGGTCCACCTTCAGCAAGCCTTTTCTTGTACACTGTTGGAGAAAAAATCAGCGTTTGGGATTAAGAAAACATTTTTCTTTTTTTTTCAAAAAATTAGATTTTTTAGTTTGACCTATTAAGTTAACTTGAGAGAGACAATGGTTAAAGCTAGAGCCCACGTATTTGTAAACGGTAGAGTTCAAGGTGTTTTTTTTAGGCAAAAAACCAAACAGCAAGCTGAAAGTTATGGTGTTAACGGTTGGATTCGCAATTTATCTGATGGCAGAGTGGAAGCTGTTTTTGAAGGTGAAGATAAAGCAGTTAAAACGCTTGTAGAATATTGCCATCATGGTCCTTCTTCTGCGAAAGTAACGGACATTGATGTTACATGGGAAAATTATCGTGGAGAATTTAGCGATTTTGAAGCGAAATAATGAGCTATGCTTTTTTCTTAGGTACCCTAAAATGAGAATCTTTGCCTGCGCTTATGTATTCCCCACCCATCCCTCGAACTGCAGATGCTATTTTGGCAAAGTTTTCTGAACCCAAAAATTGCTTAGGCTTGATGATTATGTAATCACCTTTTTCTTCAAAACTTAATCGGGCTTCCAATTCTTCAGGAAATGACATGCGAATGTCATCAAGCGACCTCTGCTTAGAGCCAACCTCTCGTGACTGGGTTGCTTGCACTTGGAAGGCGGCTGGCGGCTGAGTAATTTGACCTACTGCCAGAGACTTCATGGAAGCAGAAACGGAACGTAGCTCTTCAGAAACTTTACTTAAGGTTACAACAAGTTCGTCAACTTTTGTTAACAACTGATTCAACTTTTCTTTGTCAGTACTCATCCCGAACGCTCCCTCAAACTCCTAAATAACCCAACACGCTTATTAATTATTTCATAAATCCCTCAAAACCTAAACTCGGAAGGAAAGTCATGATTGAAATTGACGGAAGCCAAAAAAGCGGAAGCGGCACAATACTTCGCCTCTCTATAGCCATGGCAGCCATAACTAAACAGCCACTGCACATCTTCAATATAAGACAAAACCGCCCGCAACCAGGTTTAAAACACCAGCATTTAGAAGCCGTGCTTACGGCCGCTAAACTTTGCAACGCCAAATTGCAAGGAGCAACCTTAGGTTCAAGGGAGCTCTGGTTTACGCCCCAGCAAATAAAAGGAGGCAATATCGAGGCAGAAATTCAAACCGCGGGAAGTATCCCAATGCTCCTTTTGGCAACTCTGCCCGTTTGCTTGTTCGCTAATAATCCTGTGCGTTTGCATGTGGCTAAAGGAGGAACAGACACAACTCATGCACCAACCATCAATTACCTTCGGAACATATTTTTGCCAGCGCTAAAACAAATGGGAGTTGACGCTGCCATAAGTGTACAAAAATATGGTTACTATCCAAAAGGTATGGGCGAAGCAACAATGACTGTTAACCCTAACGTCAATCTAAAACCACTCTTTCTGGAGAATTTTGGCACATTAAAGGTAATAGAAGGGGTTTCTGTTTGCACTTTTTTAGCGGATAGGCATGTGGCAGAGCGGCAAGCGAAAGCAGCTCAAGATTACCTTTCTAAAAACGGCTTCAACGCCGTCATTAAAATCGTAAATGACAAGTCAAACACGTATCAAAAAGGTAGCTCAATTGTTCTGTGGGCTGAAACCGACACAGGCGTAATCATAGGTTCTGATGCAATAGGTGAACTGCGTAAAATGAGTGAAGCTGTTGGAAAAGAAGCCGCCGAAGAACTCATCAAGGAATTATCTGTTAAGCCAACAGTTGATGTTTACTTGGCAGATATGCTTATTCCCTATATGGCACTGGCAAAGGGCAAATCAGCTTTCTTAGCCACAACAATTTCTGAGCATATTGAATCAAACATTTGGCTAATGGAAAAAATGTTAAACGTTAAATTCACCATTAAAAAAGAAGACAACCTCTATCAAGATAGAAAAAACGGCTGATTCACATGCCTAAAACAACCATCTGCATAAAAGTCCAAAAAAACCAAGGACAAAAAACCATAACCTTAGCCAGCAAACTTGATCTTATCGATAAATCATTGGAAATTGAGAGGGATGAAAGACAGCCTTTGCATTCCCTTAGTAAAGCAACCGGACGACAACGAGTTAGCAATGCTGAAAGCAGAAGTTCCAGATTGCCAGTTGAGAACCAAGCTTTTCACTGAAAAAAATGTGGCTGCAGAATCACTTATCCAAATTCTTAAAGACAAGTTGCCTCCAAATTTGCTGAATATTTTGCCTCAAGCATTAGACGTTATAGGGGATATAGCCATAATCGAAATTCCTACTGACTTGAAATCCTACGAAAACCTCATCGGAGAAGCAATTCTAAAAACTCATAGAAACATCAAAACGGTGCTTGCAAAAGCAGGCGCAATAAGTGGCACCTACCGAATTCGCAACTTCACTTTTATCGCTGGAGAACACAAAACCCAAACAATCCACAGGGAATATGGCTGCCAATACCATGTTGACTTAGCTAAAGCGTATTTTTCGCCACGCCTTTCGCATGAACATGAACGGGTGGCGTCGCTTGTGCAACCGGGCGAAGATGTGGTGGACTTGTTTGCAGGAGTTGGACCCTTTTCAATCTTAATCGCCAAAAAGAATCCAACTGTGAAGGTTTACGCTGTTGACCTTAATCCTGAAGCCGTTGACTTGCTTAAAGTTAACGTTAGGGTTAACAGGGTTGAAAACCGAGTTTTCCCAATTCTTGGCAGACGCAAGGCAAATTGCCTCAGGTAAACTTAAGGGCATAGCTGACCGAGTCATAATGAATTTGCCTGAAACAGCTATTGAGTTTGTTGATGCCGCTTGCCAAGCAATCAAGCCTAGAAGGCGGAATAATCCATTTTTACGCTTTCATTCGTTCCCCTGACTCAATAGAAAACCAAAAACTTCGGTTTCAGCCAAGCAGTAGAGGAAACCGGGCGGAAAGTAGAAGTATTTCTTTATGCGAGAAGCATTCGGGAAACTGCACCATTTGAGTCGCAGATTGTTTTAGACGCCAAAATTGCTTAGCCACTTATGATGAGTGTAATTTTAATTTTCTGTTTTGGATTTTTCAGCTTTTCCAAAAGTTCTCTTGACAAATCGTTTGAAGATTTATCTGCGTGGATTGCCAAGGTTCGGTCTGATATGTAATCGCTTTTTCTAATCACTATGTCGGTTGGGTGAGTTAAAATCAGTTTAGGAGAACCATATGCATTAATTTTCTCAAATATACCATCCAGCCTCAATGATTATGGTTAGTTTAGCGTTTGGCTTTCTGAGATTATCTTTAAATGCCTGGCTTAAATCTCCTGCTGATTTATCTGCTGCAACAGCGATTATGCAGTCGCCAGTTTTGGACAGATGTTTTTCTTTTGTGAACATTAAGGTTGAAGGGTGAATGGCTTGAATATTTTCATGCCCAAATGCAACGATAACTTCTCTTAATTCTTGGCTCAATTACTCGTTAACCTCAATGGAATCCACTTTGCCATCCCCATCCAAATCAAACCCGTGAATCACAACTGCAAACGTGTCTTCGCCCTTGTATTTTTCCAGTGTTTTCTTCCAAAAATTAGTCAACGCTAAAACGCATGCTTTTGTTCCCACTGCTTTGTTTCCTGCTAAAACTACAATGCGTTTGGTTTTATCCCATGGATTAACAATTTTAGCTATCACCCCTGAAACATCTGAAGTGTATACTTGCGTAGTCTTTTTTGAGATGATAAACCACCTAGCAAGAATCCTTGGTCGGATGACTGCATTATAAACTTGATGGGTAGATACTCGTTAATTTCCTGTGTAAGAAGATTTGTTCCCGGTCCACCAACAAGGATTAAATTGTTTTTTTCCTCTTTCTCTACCTTTACATCAACGTCAAGTTTCACGGCAAATTCAGTTGGCATTTTAGCAAATTGCCCAAGGAAAAGTGCCAAATGAGCTGCATAGTGTCCATCTCGGGCGCTGGTTTTGAATGGTCCATGCGGTTGAGGGCTGCCTACAACTATTTTTCCGTCAAAGATGCCGTCTTTGATGAATTCTTTGAAGAAACGCTTGAAGTTGCTTATCAATGCCCAAAGTGCAGAGGTTCTGGATGGGTTTGTAGCCATGAGGGAACTCTATTCCGAAGGCTGGTGAGACGGTTTTGTAGTATTTTGCTGTTGCACCTTTCTTTTTTTCTTCTCGTTACAACGTTATGGCTCCTGCTTTGGCTAGTTTTCTTGATGTGGTAGTAGACTTTTTGCTCATGCATGCCTAGCTGTCTTGCGATTTCTAGGGGGTACATTTCTTTTTTGGATAAGAGTGTCAGGATTTTCCAGCTTAAGCTGCCGAGTATCATTTTTAGTTTTTGTGAATCATCGATTATGCTGATTTCTTTTACTTCTTGAATGTTGTCCGTTATCTTGTAGAAGCAGTTTTTTGTCCATGCGTAGTCAGAGGAATAATACTTGTAAGTACTATAAAAAATTTATTTATAATGGTTCAAAGATTTTAGGTAATGCTTGCTGCACAAGTTAGCGCTTATTCCAAGGAACCAGCTATAAACTGCTAAAAGAAAGTTTTTAGTGTCAAAACTTTATTCTAAAAATCCTTATTAGCAAAACGCAATCTTCCATAGGCATACATTAACAATAGCGAGACTACAAAAATGTGCGGAATCTTTGGTTGTGTTTTAAAAGAAGGAAATGCTGCACCCTTAATACATTCATCACTTAAACGTCTTGAATACCGAGGCTACGATTCAGTAGGGATAGCAACACTCTCTGATGGAAAAATTTTTCTCAAAAAAGATCAGGGAAAAATCGATGAAGTTCACAAAATTGTGAATCTTGATGACTTGCCAGGCAGCATAGGAATTGGTCATACACGTTGGGCAACACATGGTGCACCCTTAAAAGTTAACTCTCACCCACATTCGGACTGCACAGGTGAAATAGTGGTTGTTCACAACGGAATCATCGAAAACTTCATGGAACTGAAAAGTGAACTGCAAAATCTTGATCACACGTTTGTTTCCAAAACAGACACCGAAGTAATCCCACATCTTATCGAGCAAACCCTCAAGGAGAACCCGAAACTCTCTTTTGTCGATGCAGTTAAAGCAAGCCTCAAACGACTCGAAGGTTCCTACGCCCTTGCCATAATCTCAACAAAAGAGCCAGACAAAATTATCTGCGCCAGAAATGAAAGCCCACTAGTTTTAGGTATCAACGGTAAAGGTGTTTTTTGCGCTTCAGATATTCCAGCATTTCTTGCCAGTGACAAACAAGGCAGTTATGATAAATAATGGTGAACTTGTTATTCTGTCAGCCCAAGGTTATGAAATTATAAGAATTCAAGATTCCAGCCCTGTCACACGCGAACCAGTAACTATTGAGTGGACAGCTGAAATGGCTGTTAAACAAGGTTACCCACACTTCATGATCAAAGAGATCCATGAACAGCCTGAAACTCTGCGCAACACTCTGCGAATGCAGGAACATTATTTGGATTTAATGTCAACTTTTTTGGATCGCGCAAACGAGGTTTTTCTCGTGGCTTGCGGAACAAGCTATCATGCTTGTTTAGCGGCTTCATACATGTTTTCTAAACTTGCATTTCTTGCCTACTTACCCAGTTTATGCTTCAGAATTCATAGAACAACATGGCAAATCGGTAAGCATTGACAGCACCATTTTAGCGGTTAGTCAATCAGGAGAAACAGCCGACACTATAGCAGCCGTTACCTGCGCCCAACAGCGTGCAGCCACGATTCTAAGCTTAACTAATGTTATCGGCTCAACTTTAACACGTATTTCCCGTGTTTATATTGGCACGCAGGCTGGTCCAGAGATTGGAGTTGCAGCTACGAAAACTTTTACGTCTCAGCTTTCGGTTTTGGCGCAACTTGCACTTAGGTTAGCGAAAGAAGAGAGGTAAAGTTTCTCAAGATGAAATGGATAGTCTTGAAGAAAATTTGGATAAATTACCTGATATTGCTGATACAATAGTTAAGACGCAAGAGGAAAAAGTTAAGCAAATTGCGAAGAAATACAAGAATTCTAAAGTGTTCTTTTTCTTAGGCAGAGGAATCAGCACTGCCACTGCTTACGAAGGCAGACTCAAACTGATGGAAATTGCATATATTCCATCAATAGCGTTTCCAGCAGGCGAAAGCAAACATGGCCCAATTAGTCTTATTGAAAATGGTTTTCCAGTAGTTTTCGTTTGTCCAAAAGATGATTGTCACAAGACGCTGATTGGTAACATTATGGAGATGAAAGCCAGAGGCGCTCACATAATTGCTATCGTCGAACAAGGAGACGAGGATATCAAATCGTTGGCTGATGATTACATTGAGGTCCCAAAAGGAATTCCGGGTGTTCTGTCGCCAATTCCTTTTGCAGTGCCCCTACAACTTTTAGCGTATTATGTTGCGCTTGAGAAAGGATACAATCCTGATATGCCAAGGAACTTGGCGAAGTGTGTTACTGTGAAGTAACTCTTTTCTTCTTTAAGCTAATTCTAAAGCAAAAAACATAAGGTTAAAACGAGGGCTAACCAAACCATTTTTCCAAAGTCATTTTGCTTTCTGTTTCTTAGAGCCTTCCATCATTTTTTCCAAAGATTTTCTAACCCTGTCTTCAGAGAACTCTTTTTGTCGGCACATGAAGTCAATTACGCCTTCAACATTTGGCTCTTTCCACTCTAGCTTGTAGTTATCTGTAACTTCAGGATGCAAAAAGACGGCTCTAATACAGTTTGGTTCAACAGGAAAAGAAGCATTTTTTATGTTAGGAATGGCGGAATCTCCAATGTGCCATATTGTTTGATTAGTTTAAGAGCGGTTTTTGGTCCGAGACCTTTTATGCCGTTTGGATTGAAGTCTGTGCCGATTAAGATGGCGACATCGATTAATTGCTCGTAAGTTAAACCAGCTTTCGCTTAATGCTTTAGATAAGCTCAATAACTTCTGGCACGACGTCTATGTAGATTCCTTTGCTGGGAAGTTTACGTCTGCCAGAAATAGTTACGTTTCTGAGAAGTTTAGGTGCTCCAAAAAGCAAGCTGTCATAGTCTTGGCTTGCACAGTAATCTGAGTCGCCCCATTTAGTCATATGCGCTGCTTGAGCTTCTCCTTCACTTGGTGCTTGAATCCAAGGCAAACCCATAAGATCCAAAAGTTTGCGGCTATCTTCCTGCATGTAGTCTTTCATGCTGGTTGTTGCCTGAGCAAACATACGCATCTTTTTGTGTCGCCTTTCGCTACAGCTTTTTCATAGTGTACAGCTGCTTCCACTTTGACTTGTCTGCGTCGCTCAATTTCAGCCGCTTTCAAAGTTGGCGGAATACCGTCAAAAACATAGATTGGTTTTATCCCCATTTCAACAAGATTGCTTGTGCGGTAGAATAAGCCGCTCAGGTGAGCTGGTGATTTGTCCTGTGCTGTCTTTTAGCGGGGTGCCGTCAGGTTGGCGGATGATGGAGAGGAACTGGTAAATGGCGTTGTAAGCGTCTATGGCAATGATTTTGCCGCTTAAATCCTCAAGTTTAACAGGAGTTTTCGGAACAAGATCTTTGAAGTCTACGCCCAAAATTTACCACGAAATAAAATAGGCAAGAAACCTTCTTAATAAACTTGCGAAAACTATTTTTATAAAAATATAAGTTTCTTTTCAATAAATCAGGTCTATTCCCCTACAATGTCTACACCAAAAAGTTGTTTGAACGGTTGAATAGCCAAATGTTTTGAGTCTGTCGTAAACGCGCTTAACGCTATTTAAACAAAGATTATGACAAGTTAGCAAGCATAGCAGATATAAGGAACCCTTACAATTTAAAACCGCAAGAGATGTAGATTATGACAGAAAAACTGTCCTTAGTTACCTGTACAAGCTGCGGCAAACCAATTCCGCCAGGCAGCGAATCCACAAAATTCCTCTGCCCAAACTGCGGAGAAATCCAAATTAAAAGAGATGGAAAATGCCGCAAATTCGGACGCTTATACAAATGTCCAAAATGCGGATTTACAGGACCATAAGGCGATAGGACATGGGAAGCGTTATTGTAACATACAAGGTTTTCCCAGAAGACATAGTGGAAAATTTTGATGCCCTCAAAAAACAAATTGATAACATTAAGCCCGAGTTCGCTTCAATTGAGGGATACGGCGAGGAACCAGTAGCTTTTGGATTAGTAGCGCTTCTTGTTCAACTTAAGTTCCCAGAAGACAAAAGCGGCATTGTTGACGAATTCGAGGAAAAACTCGGAAAAATATCAGGCGTCAGCCAAGCGCAATGCATGTTTGTCCGCAGAAGCAGCAGAGATTAGCTGTAATTCTTGTTTTTAGACAAGACTCAATCAGTCTTCTTACTCACAAGCACCTGAAAGTATTAATCATTGACGCTCTAAAGTTTATATAGGAATAAAGGTTTTCTTTTCAAACATAACCTTTAGCACCATATTATTTGGAGGATTCTGTATGAGCGAAGTTCAATTACGCGTTGGAGACGCAAGGCAAAGAGATGTGGGCAGAGGAATCGCCCGCATAGACCAGCGAACAATGCAGAAACTAGGCATAAGCGCTGGAGACGTAATAGAAATAATAAATAAACGTACAACCTCCGCAATTGCTTGGCCAGCTTACAGTGAAGACCAAAACCGCGACATCATCCGCATCGACGGTTATACTCGCAAAAACACAGGCGTAGCCATAAACGAGTATGTTGTTGTACGACCTGCAAAAGTCAAAACAGCCCTAAGCATAACACTTGCGCCAGTAGATATGCGACTAAACGTTGATGAAGACTTCACTAATTTTGTTAAAAACCGCTTGATGGAACGTACATTAGTGGAAGGCGACACAACCCTAGTAATGATGCTGGGACACGCCATACCCTTTACAGTCTCAAAAACCCGACCTCACGGAATTATAAAAGTTACAGCTGAAACACGTTTAACCATATTAAACGAACCAGCGCCAGAAGGCAAAGGCTTACCAAGAACCACATACGAAGACATCGGCGGCTTACATGAAGAAATTCAACGAGTCCGCGAAATGGTTGAACTGCCACTTCGTCACCCGGAATTTTTCCAACGCTTAGGAATTGAACCTCCAAAAGGTGTCTTGCTTCATGGTCCACCAGGCTGCGGCAAAACTCTGCTAGCCAGAGCAGTTGCCAACGAGTCTGAAGCCAACTTCTACTCTATTAACGGTCCAGAAATCATGAGCAAATTCTATGGTGAATCTGAAGCTCGCTTACGGGAAATTTTCCAGCAAGCACAGCAGAATGCACCAAGCATAATTTTCGTGGATGAACTCGATGCGATAGCGCCTAAACGAGAAGAAGTTACAGGCGAAGTTGAAAGACGTGTTGTTGCGCAGCTTCTTAGCCTTGATGGATGGGTTAGGCGGAAGAGGAAACGTAATAGTTATTGGCGCAACTAACCGCCCAGGTGCACTTGACCCTGCATTGCGTAGACCTGGAAGATTTGACAGGGAAATAGAAATCGGCGTACCGGACAAGAAAGGACGATATGAAGTTCTCCAAATCCACACAAGAGGTATGCCTTTGCATGGAATTGAGAAAACTGGTACAACAGAAAAGTCCCCAGACGATGTTGACCTCAAAAAACTTGCTGACATGACCCATGGCTACACAGGCGCAGACTTATCAGCACTAGGCAGAGAAACAGCCATGAAAGCCCTACGCAGATACCTACCTCAAATTAATCTTGAAGAAGAACGCATTCCACCAGCAGTGCTGGAGAAGATGGAGGTTTTAATGAGCGATTTCCTTGGCGCTTACAAAGAAGTCACACCTACAGCTATGCGTGAAGTCTACATAGAAGTTTCAACTGTTCATTGGGATGACGTTGGTGGACTTGAAGACGTAAAAGAGCATCTCAAAGAATCTGTCGAGTGGCCGATTAAGAACCCTGAAATCTTTACCAGACTTGGTATTAGACCACCAAAAGGTATACTGCTATACGGTCCACCAGGCTGTGGCAAAACCCTGCTAGCCAGAGCGGTAGCAACTGAAAGCGAAGCTAACTTCATATCTATTAAGGGTCCTGAAGTGTTCTCTAAATGGGTTGGAGAGTCAGAAAAAGCCATACGTGAAGTTTTCCGCAAAGCCCGAATGGCAGCGCCTGCAGTCATATTCTTAGATGAGATAGATTCGCTTACGCCTAGACGTGGAATGGGTATGTCTGACAGCGGTGTCTCAGAACGAGTCATAAGCCAACTCCTAACAGAAATGGATGGAATAACTACATTACAAGATATCGTAGTTATCGCTGCAACTAACCGCCCAGACATGGTGGATTCCGCGGTGCTACGCCCCGGAAGATTCGACAGATTAATTTATGTGCCTGAACCAGACGAAAAAAGCCGTTTACAAATACTCAAAATCTACACCAAAGGCATGCCAATCAGCAAAGACATCGACTTAAACCAGATAACAATCTATGACCAAGTACTATTCAGGTGCTGACATTGAATCTCTCTGCAGAGAAGCCGCGATGCATGCATTAAGAAGGGACGTTAACTCCACCGAAGTCATCATGAAAGACTTTCTTGGACGCCTTAAAAGAAATGGGTCCATCGATAACGCCTGACATGGAGAAGTGGTACAAGAGTTTCATGCAGCAAGTCCGACAAGTACAAAAGCCAGCAACACCAGTTGCTTAGAAGGAACATTTATGCCGCAGATTAAAGTTTGGAAAACTCGACCCTCTTACTTTTTTGCATTGGAAATTCTCCAGAAAAAAGGCGACATGACCGATGATGAGCTGACTAACTCAGATAAAAGGCGAGTATGAAGATTTAGGTTATAAAGACTTCAACGACTTACTGTTAAAGCTCGAAGTAAGCGGCAAAATCCGAACTTCCTCCATGGCACGTGGAAAACGCCGAGTTGAGTTAGTCCAGTAACTTAACGATGATTACGCAATACACTGCAACCAACAGAATCTCTTCAGACGTTGTAGTTATTGGAGGCGGACCTGTTGGTTCTTATGCAGCCTTAAATTTAGCTAAACTAGGCGTTAAAGTCTCAGTTTTTGAAGAACATCCTGAAATCGGGTTACCCTTCCCATTGCGCTGGGACATCTGAGCATTCGAAGCCTACGTAACATAGGTTTGTATCCGCTTCCAAAGGGGATTGTTGAAAACACTTTTACAGTGTAGCCAACTTCTATTCGCCAACTGGAACAAAATTTTCGCTTCATCTTTCGCAGTCCGGTGACAACAGTTTTGAATAGAGCTCGTTTTGACCAGTATTTGGCTGAATCAAGCTAAAACGACTGGTGCACAATTTATTTTGTCATGC
Organism: Candidatus Bathyarchaeota archaeon; assembly: GCA_963831865.1. Lineage (GTDB taxonomy): Archaea > Thermoproteota > Bathyarchaeia > Bathyarchaeales > Bathycorpusculaceae > Bathycorpusculum. Next base: position 117,643 of record CAWHSP010000021.1, read on the forward strand.
TCGTGTCCAATCGTTGATAAAAGCGAATGGCTTTGTTAAAGGAATAAATATCCAACGAAACGGTCAAAGAAGACGATGTTAATTGCTAAAATTCACTTGGATGCTGAAGGCATCTCTTCACGGCTTCTGAGACAAGCAGGTTTAGCTACGCTTAAACCAAAAAGGCTCGTTTATGCAGTTGAAGCAGAAGTAGAAAACGTAAGAGACATTGAGCGCAACGCGGTTGAAGTTTATTTTGGCAAATCTTATGCTCCAGGTTTTTACGGATGGCTCATTCCAAAACTAGATGGAACAGCAAAAGTTGGTTTAGCAACAAACCAGAGGAAACCCCCGATGAATTTCTCGCAGTGCGCTCATGTATAAGCATCCAGTTGCTTCAAAGCAGCTTGGCAAAGCAAAAATAACACAAATCGGCTATCACGCAATCACGTTGGGTGGACCAATCAAAAGATCATTTACGGCAACGGTTTTCTTGCCGTGGCGACTGCGCTTCTCAAGTTAAACCAACCACTGGCGGGGGAGTAATTTTCGGATTAACATGCGCAAAAATCGCAGCAGAAACCGCGTCTGAAGCCTAGCAGAAGAACGATTTTTCCTAGGATTTTCTGCAGGCTTACCAAAAACGATGTTCTGACCAGCTGCGTTTCGATTTTATTGTTATGCTTAGGCTTAGGCGGTTTCTTGATTCTTTGTCTGACGAAAAAATTGATGAAATGCTGCGGTTCTGCGGAAAGTTAGGCGTTGACAAGGCATTAACTGATGTGGATGAAATCGATTTTCAGGGAAAACTGATGCTTAAAGTTCTGGGGAAACCTTCAATGCTGGCGGCAATGGGGTACTTTGCCCTACTTTACTTGTCCGCAAACCCTTAAAGTCTTCGAGTGCCAACCTATAGGCGGGAACAATGAATGGGTGAATTTGAATACAAGCAGGTCCTCGTTTTCCGTACCGATTTGCAGATGGGAAAAGGAAAAATTGCAGCTCAAGCGGGACACGCAGCTGTTTCGGCGGCTCAGGCGGCCTATCAGCAGCATAAGAAATGGTGGGAAGCTTGGATGTACGAGGGTCAACGCAAGATTGCAGTTAAGGTTGCTGACGAGAAAGAGCTTAGCGCGTTAGAAGAGGCTGCGGACGATTTGGGGTTGCCTCACGCTTTGATTGTTGATCGGGGTTTAACACAAGTTCCTGAAGGCACTGTTACATGCTTGGGGATTGGTCCTGCTCCAGCAGGATTGATTGATAGGTTAACTGGCAAGCTAAAGTTGCTGTAAGGCGATTAAGAGTGCCTGTTTCATCGCTTGATAAACAGCTTGGCATGGAAGTTTACGCTACCAAGGGTTTGGGTGTTGGCGGCGTCATACGTCAAGCAATTGATGACTTCAGGGTTGAAGAAGTGCTTGTTGACGGCTCAAAAGCAAGCTTTGAAGGCACCATTCCAGCCAAAGTTTTAGGATCTTCTCTTAAAAGGCAGAAATTTTTGCTCTGTATTTTGATTAAGCGGAACTGGGACACACTAATAGCAGTTAGAAACATCGCACAACAACTTGGAATAGATCAAGGACGTGTCCAGATTGCTGGTATTAAAGACGCTAAAGCCGTTACCGCCCAATATTTGACGATTGAGGGTGGTTTGATGGAGGATGTTTCTAAAGTTAACGCTAAAGATATTCAACTTAGCCCTGTTGGCTATGTTCGAGAAGCACTCTCAACTTATTATTTGTTTGGCAACAATTTTACAATAAAAATCAAAGCGATAAAACACAGGGAGTCAACTGTTCAAAAAAGAATATCTGAAGTAATGACGCAGTTGGAAGCGTTAGGAGGGATGCCAAACTTTTTTGGTCATCAACGCTTCGGGACAACCCGTCCAATAACACATTTGGTGGGAAGAGCACTTGTAAAAGGCGATTTTGAGGAGGCAGCGATGCTTTTTCTAGCTAAACCCAGCATTCATGAACACCCATCGTCAAGTCAAGCGCGTCAAGAACTTAAATCAACAAAGGATTTCAAGCAGGCGCTGGAAATTTTTCCTCGTCAGCTTCGTTTTGAAAGATTAATGCTGAATCATTTGGTTAATAATCAGACTGATTTTATTGGCGCTTTCCAGCAGTTGCCCTTAAAGCTTCAGCAGCTTTTTGTTCAAGCACATCAGTCTTTCCTGTTTAACCGTTTTCTAAGCGAGCGCATTAAGCATGGCTACTCTTTGAGTAAAGCTGAAGTTGGAGATTACGTTGTGGCTGTTGAGCGTTCAGGATTACCTTTGAACACTTTGGTAAAAACAGTAACAGAAGAAACCATGGTTCAGACTAACGAGCAAATCGGGACGGGAAAAATGCGTGTCGCCCTTCCCATCTTTGGGATAAGGCAGAAGCTTTCACAAGGAGTTATGGGGCAAATAGAAGAAGAGGTTCTTAGGCAAGAAGAAGTGAAATTGGAGAGTTTGCGAATCAACGAGTTAACAAGAGTTGCAGGCAAGGGCGGCTTGCGAACGGCTATTACTCCCATCAGAGACTTTAAGCTACAAAAGGTTTTAGCCAATTCAAGCGGCGGAGACAACGAAGTGCAATTAAGTTTCACGTTGCTTAGGGGTTGCTACGCAACAGTGCTTCTAAGAGAAATAATTAAGCCTGATGAACCGATAACAGCTGGCTTCTAAAACTTCAGATACTTTTCAGCTGCTTTAGACTTAAGAAACATTTTTCTTTAAGCCTTGGGCGAATGCTTCAGCTTGCTTGAGGTCATCTTCATTGGGTCTTCCCTTATTTATGCCTCCGATTATTTTCATTAGTCCATACGTGTCAAAAGCCCCACAATTGAACTCTCCAATAATTTCAACCCCTTGGACTGAAGTTTTTCTCTAAGCTGTTTGTGAAATTTAGGAGAAACATCACCTGTTCGACCGCTCGTAGAGAAGATGAATCCTTTTTTGTTAGTACCTTGGGCAAGCTTATCGACAAAATCAAGAAGAACTTTATGGTGTTTCCCAAAATAAATCCCCGAACCGAAACCGACTAAGTCATAATTTGAAAGACTGTTTGGGTCAATTTGGTCTGGGGTTTTTATTTCTGCACCAAGACTACTAGCGATAACTTTGGCTATTTTCTCGGTGTTCTTGTGATGATATAGAAAACAGAATAACAAGAGTGCTCATTTTCTTATGCACTTGCTTTCTTAATATTAGAGACCTGTATTTAGCGATATGGTCAGTAATAACCTTGATAAGGAAGTGGTAAATTCACTATTTTTAGGAAACGTGTTTTTTATGGAAGATAAAAAACAGAAATACTGCGTTATACCACTTCATAAACCTAGCCTAAAAGAGTACGCCTTCTTTTTGGCATCCGGCATACTGGTAAGTATTCCTTTTGCCGCTTTTTTTAATTATTTAATTCCAGTTTCATATGCTGTATTATTAGTAGTTGTAGCCCCATTTATAGAAGAGATCGCAAAAGTTTTCCCCTTGTTCTACAGGCACGGCGAAACTGAACTTTCACTTGTAACATTAGGCCTTTTAATAGGCTTAGGTTTCGGCATCGCAGAATTTTTCGAATATATTTTCCTTGCAGGTGCTCCTATTATTGGAAGCTTACCCCATATCATCTTTCATGCTTCAAGCGCAACCATTACCTCCTATGGCATAGCCAAAAAAAATCCCTTACCTTTCTTCTTAATTGCTATCGGGCTTCACGCACTCACCAACTTTTTTGCTTTAGTAGCTGACCCTTTCAGTGTTTTTGCGCAATTGCTGATTTTAATAGCTGTTTATCTGATCGCTTGGCAATTTTATCATAAGGCTTCTAAAGAAAAAATAGTTGTTTAACAAATCCTATCTGTTGTCGCTAGATCTCTAAGTCTGTTTACGCCGTCAATTTCGTTAATGAAATCAGCCACGCTTTTAGGAACAAACTCCATCCAACTGTTACCTTGAAGCATTTTTTCTCTAATGAGGGTTGAAATGTAAACTTTCCTATCATAGAATTCAATGTTTTTGACCTCATAACCTGACTCCATGAAAAGCCTGCGTGTCAAGGGTTCGTTAGAAAAAACAACATTAAACTTCGGCGTGTATCCTTCAAGTGCGCTGACCCAAAGCATATGCAAATGGACATCTGGAACTGGAACGATCCACAACCTAGAAGAATTCAGTTTGGCTTCCACTAAAGCATGGCGAATCATTACTAATCTTTCGCCCGCTGTGAATGGGTTGTTCATTTTATGGCTATACTGGGCGCTGCCGATAACTATGACGAGTTCATCAATTTCCTTTAGCGCTGTCTTAATGGCGCCTAGATGACCTAAATGAAAAGGTTGGAATCGGCCAACATAGAGCCCTCGATTAACCAATGCGTCTTCCTCGTCTTTGAGGTTAAGCTCGCAAGCTTTTATGATTTGCGTTAGCTCAAAAATTTGAAGCTTAAGACAGATTTCTTAGAACGTACTCAACTGGGAAAACCTCAAGTTGGCGTCCGTTTATTTCTATTTCTTTCGGGGTTAAAAAACCTCTTTTCTCTCTGCCCAAGAGTTCAATCTTCACTTTGAGGCCTCCACCATATCCGCCAAGAGCAAAATCGGACTTTACAACCCTGTGGCAGGGAACAATAGGGGCAAAGGGATTAGATGCCATAATGTTTCCAACAGCTCTTGGACCGCCACCAACCGCATCAGCGACTGACCCATAGGAAGTCACATAGCCAAGCGGAACCTTCTTAGTTGCTTTAAGCACTTTTTGAGTATAGATCGGCAAGCGAGCTAAAGCTAATGAGAACTCTGCTTCAACGTTTTGTCCCTCATAAATACTCTTCAATAAACTTAGAGCCGCCTTTGCGAAAATTGATGGTTCATGAAAAACCTCAAAGGGAACGTCGAATGGTAAACTGCTCAAAATATTTCTTAATGTTGCTACTTGGCTTGCACCGAAGGATGTCGCAGCAATTTGGTTTTTAGAACAGGCAAGTCCAAACCAAATACCGTCAAGGTTTTGGGTATAGATTTCTATCATCTGCTTTTCCTTTTTAGTTATTTTCATATTAGAGACCTTTGGTTATGTTAAAAGTTTCTGGAGTAAAAGCTTGAATTCTGTACAGACAGCTTCTATCTTTGCATTTTCAACTCTTCCTGAGTTTTCATTAAACCTTTTCCAAGTACTGTTATTTAGAAAATCAAATAGGGGCAAGAAAAAAGCCTTGAATTTTAGTTTGCATAACTTGAAACTTACCATTATCTCTGTCTAGAATTGGTTATAAGTAAGCTTAATAATTTGTTTTGTGTATAGAAACGGGAAAAGGCGAAAATTATGGAAGGATATGGACCACAATTACCTAACTTACCTCAAATTCCACAGATGCCAGATATGCCTCAAAGTCAACAGGGCCAGCAACAGCAAGCTCAGCAAGGCGGCTATGCATGGATTCCAGGTGCCACCACGGTTGGCGTTGTCTTTTCAGACGGAGTAGTATTAGCCGCTGAAAAGAGAGTAACTTATGGTTATTTCGTTATGAGTAAAGGCGGCAAAAAAGTATTCAAAGTAACTGACCGAATTGGCGTTGCCTGTGCGGGTCTTATTGGAGACATGCAGATTCTCGCTAAGGAAATGGAAGCTCAAGCCAACCTCTATAGTATGGATGTCGGTAGACAAATTAATGTGCGCTCAGCAGCTAAGCTAATGGCTAATGTACTGTTTAACCGTAGGTACGCACCATTAATCACTCAGACAATTGTCGGTGGTCTAGATGAAGAAGGTCCATCACTTTATGTGCTTGACGTTCTAGGCTCATTAATACCTGATAAGTACGCTGCTGTAGGTTCAGGAACAGAATTAGCGATAGGCGTTATCGAAGAAGGCTACAAAGAAACATTGACCGCGGAAGAAGCCAAAGAACTCGTCACAAGGTCAATAAAATCAGCCATAAGCAGAGACTCAATGAGCGGCGACGGCATAGACTTCCTAATAATAACTAAGGAAGGCATCGCTGAAGAATCCATAAAGTTCTAAACTCTTTCCTCAAATTTCATTCTTAATAAACGGCAACCAGCCAAGCCACTGCACATGATTCAAAATCGAGGTAATGTTATGGCATTTGAACTAAGTTTGGAAGAAGGAAAATTCCTAATTCAACTTGCTCGGACTGTAGTAAAACAATACTTGGAAACTGGTAAAGCAATTCAACCGCCAAAAGAAACCCCAAAGAAACTCTTCGAGCACTGCGGCGTTTTCGTGACAATAAACAGCGTTAGAGGTGGGGAAAAGGAGCTTCGCGGCTGCATAGGTTACCCTTACCCGACAAGTCCCCTTGTAGAAGCAGTAATTGATTCTGCAATTAATGCTGCAACGCGGGACCCACGGTTTGAGCCACTATCTTTGTCTGAATTGAGCAAGGTTGTTTTTGAGGTAAGCGTACTAACACCTCCGGAACCCGTGAACGTCGACAATCCAAAAGAGTACTTAAACAGAATTAAGGTTGGCGAAGACGGCTTAATCATTGAAAAAGGCTACTCTAAGGGTTTGCTTTTACCTCAGGTGCCTGTTGAATGGGGTTGGTGTGAAGAAGAATTTCTTTGTCAATGCTGTGTCAAAGCTGGGCTTCCACCTGATAGTTGGCTAGTTAAAGGCGCAAAAATTTACAAGTTTCACGCGATTATTTTTGAGGAAGAAGCTCCAAAGGGCGAAGTTAAACGATTACACCTTGGTAAATAACCATAGCCTTAATCTAGCAGGGTTTCAATAATTGAGACCGCCCTGTCTAAACCCTTAAACTTATTAGAGAACTCGTTGAGCGCTGACATGTTCCGATTGAAGGATTCCTGCTCACTCTCTATTCTTTGAACAGCCTTCTGCAACTCTTTTTTATTTTTAGCAGTTATTGAGCAGTTTAAATCTTGAAGTTTCGCTGCATTGCCCAATTGTTCAGGCTGTGTTGGAATACAAATGCTTGGTTTGCCATATTTGATGGTTTCAAAGCATGTTGCATGTCCACCGCTAAAAATGACAAATTTAGCGTTTTTCATATATTCTGTTCGTTCTTCTTGAGATAGCCATGTATGAAGTTCGCAATTTCCAATTTTTGTTGTCACTTTTTTTCCTGGCGTGCCTAAACTTATGACACATTTGCTTTTGAGTTTTTCAAGAACTGGAAGAAGCGTTTTTAGAAGTTTTCCTCTTGTACCTGGCGGTCCACTTATAGGTGCAAAAATATGTTCTTTAGACCCCTTTACATACGTTGTGTCAACAAAGCTTCCAGTAAACTCCACTTTTCCATCTAAGCCCATTCCAGCAATGTTTCCGACGTTGTATTCTGAAATAGTGTACGGCGGCGGATTATCTGGTATGATGATTTTTGAACAATTTTTGACATATCGTTCAACCAAGCGTTCTCCTGGATTTAGAAGAGCGGAGAACCCGTAGCTTGGTCTTATAATGTTAGCTATATAGACGGAAGGGATTCTCCATCTTTGAGCGAGTCTAAGTGCATTTATGTCGCCGTCAGCGATAAGAAGGTCGGGTGCGATGTCACGAATGTTTTCTCTTAGATCGTAGTACCGATGTATTGTTTCCCATGCGTTGGAATTTTTTATCTCGAGCCTATTTTTCTCGGTGTTGAATAGAGGCAGAGGAAAGAACAGGTTGATTAGTGATGCGGAAGTGATAATGCCATATGCGTTTTCATACCATGATATTGGCGTGCATTTGTAAACGTGCGAAAACTCTTTTTGGAGCATTTCGTGTGCTTTGCCTCCTGAAAAGAAGAACATTTCATGGCCATGCTTTTGCAGTCGTTTTCCTAAAGGAATGATACGGGAAACATGGCCTAAACCAAGTTCTGAACAGCTAAGCAGTAATCGCATGACGCCTACAGAATAGATCGGCGGGTTTATTTTAATTATCCCATGTTCTGCCTGAAAAGCAAGCAATTTAAAAGCTTAATCAGCAAAATACAAGTCATGTTTGTTCCTCGGAAAATTCTGGAAGAGAAACTGAGCCAAATACTTGCAGAAGACATCGGGCAAGGAGACGTAACAGTTGCAGCAATTATTCCATCAAACTTAACCGTGAAGGCAATAGTTATCGTTAAAGAGGAAGGTGTAGCAGCCGGAATAGAAGAGACAGTTATTCTTGCTGAATATTTAGGATTGAAAGTCAAAGCTAAAGTCATTGACGGTGAAGAAATCCAAAACAAACAGGTTTTGATGGAGGTTTTTGGCGATGCTCAAACCATCTTGTCAGTTGAGAGAACAATGCTGAATCTTCTTTCAAGAATGAGCGGTATCGCAACTATAACACGAAGATTAACTGAGAAGCTTGAAAAGGCTGGTGTGAAGGCGAGAATTGCTGCCACACGGAAATCAGCGCCAGGGTTACTTTATTTTGATAAGAAAGCGGTAATCGTAGGGGGTGGAGATCCCCATAGGCTTCATTTGGACGACATGATTCTAATTAAAGACAATCACATTGCGATAGTTGGAAGCCCTCAAAAGGCAATTAGGAAAGCAAAAGCAAACGCTTCTTTCACCAAAAAAATTGAGATCGAGGTGACGAAAGTTTCAGACATAGCAGAAGTTGCTAAGGCAGGGGCTGATGTAGTTATGCTTGATAACCTCTCCGTTGAAAAGGTCAAAGAGGCAGCTTGTTTGTTGGAAAAGCTGGGGCTTCGGGACAAAATCGTTCTAGAGGTAAGTGGAGGAATCACGGCCGAAAATATTGTTGATTATGCAGCGGCAAGTGTTGATGTCATCAGTTTAGGTCAAATAACCCACAGTGTTAAAGCACTAGACATTAGTTTGGAGATTGTTGAAAGGCAAAAAGACCCTTTTTAGGGGTGCTTACACCAATGGAAGCATAGATTCCACGACCGCTGAGATCGCAAGCAAGCCAGCACAAATGCCTATTAAAATAGCTGTGTTTTTAAGTTCCCAATACCTGCCCTGAGTAAGCCTGCGCAGCAACCAAATGCTTTCCGATATAGCGGTTGAATACACCATAAATTCTATCAAAAAGATTGGATTTAGAAGCTCAAGGGATGAGTAAAGAAGTGGGGAGATCCCAAATACTTGAGCTAAAGCGCCGATGACATAACCAGACGTTACAAAAGATAAGATACCGAATGCTGGTCCAACGACGGGTATGAAGAAGATTAGGGAAATTCTGAAATTTTGAATAAAGATAAATTGAGGTAAGGTTCCGTTTGCTTGATTTTGAGTAATTGTTTGTTTAAGTTGATCAACAAGTTGCGATGCATCCTGATGGTTAATGGGAATCAATGACCCGATAAAAAATAGCAAATAAATCACGATGAAAACAAACATGGCTGAATAGATTCTTTTGCGTTTGCTTGACGCATTCTTCCAAAAAGGCAAATTCCTCCAAAATAAGAGATCAAACTTCATGCTACTAACCTTTTTTGTCATTGCGGTTTAATTTCTAAAGGGCAGAACCCTCGTGCACAAGGATTTACCGTCTCGACAAATTTAACCTTTGTTAAAACATTCTCAACATCTTCAGGACGCTAGCAGGTTTGTTGGTTCAACTGGCGAGAGATGTTCAATTGTGACGCCGCCAAGCGTCATATCCAGATGCACGACATAAGCTTTCATTTTATCAAGTAAACTTCTGCAAAGCTCCACTTCATGGGGACGGTTACTTCAAGGCCCGTTTTCAACTTCTCTAAAAATTGGTTCAAACGAACGATAAGATGATTCTCTGTAGGTGGGTTAACTATTACTGAAACGGAAGCAACAAGTCAAAGGGGTTTAAGCTAGCGGTCCAATATTGCTGTTGCAGAATCGCCGATAACTCGCAAGTCTCTACACCATTAACAATAGTAGTTAACACAAGAAATTAGCTTTCCCCTTCGCATTTTCGCTTGGATTTCAAGCCTAATGCCAAAAGGTACATTTCAGAGCTTTTTTGTCGGCTAGCTTGAGGCTTAACTATCTTTACTGTTTCGAAAAGTTCTTTTACTGTTAAGATAAAGTCATTGAACATTTCACCTTCGAAGAGTTTGACAAAAAAATTGCCATTTGGCTGTAGTATGTTTTGAGCTATTTCTAACGCTTTGGTTGCTAAGTCGATTTGTTTTGCATGGTCAACTTCCCAAACCCCGGTAATGTTTGGTGCAGCATCAGAAATTACAACGTCTGCTTTTCGAGGAAGAAAAGAATTTATCTGCTCACAGATATCTGGTTCCGTGAAGTCTGCAATTATGGTTCGAATGTATTCCTGGGTGAAAGGGTCAATTGGTTTTAAGTCAACGCCTAAAACGAAACCGTTTTTTCCAGTCATTTTTCTTGCTGCTTGAATCCAGCCACCTGGTGCCGCGCCTAAATCAACTACTATGTCGCCCCTTCGAATAAAACCGTATTTCTCGTTAGCTTGAGATAGCTTGTATGTGGCTCTGGAACGGTAGTTTTCTTCTTTGGCTTTTTTATAGTAGTATTCGCGTTTTCTATCTTGGATCCAAGCTTTGGGCATCTGATTCGTCCTCTTCTGTGCTTTCCATGCTTGGATCGTTTGGCTGGTCTAGTTCAGTTGGAGAAGTGACGGGCACAGCGACGGGGTCTCTTCCTAAGTTGAGTATCCAATCGGTAAGTTTTGGACAGGTTTTAGGTGAAAGTGCAGTTGTTGGGTCGCAACGTGCGTTGTCGGGACACAGTAAGCAGGGACAGTCAATGATAGTTTCTATGGATGCCGGAAGCCTTTTGGGGTAAAGCCGATAAGTCCATCTGCCTTCTTGCAGTTCTTTCTCTCTGCGGATTAACCCTTTTTCTTCCAGTTTAATGGAGACGCGTGAACCTTCTCGGCTACTTGCACCTAATTCGCGCCATAAATCTGATTGAAGCACTCCTTGATAACCTGTGTTTACCACATAATGGAGTGCTTTCTGTTCAAGGTCATTACGCTTAGGCATCTAATATCAATTCCAAATAATGCAATTAGAATATAAGCGTTGAATCCAAATAAAAATATGTATCCCTTAAGAAACGTGGAATACCATGAAGAACAGGCAAAAACAGCAGAACAATGAAAGAGCTTACAGTTTAGGGATAGAATCTTCGGCAGACGATTTTGGCGTTGGTATAGCGACATTCGAAGGCAAAATACTGGCCAATAAATCAGACAGCTACATTCCTGCAGAAGGCGGAATCCACCCTAGAGAAGCTGCAAGACACCACTCTGAAGTAGCTGGTAAGGTCTTGAAGGAAGCCTTAACCGCCGCAAGCTTGAAACCAAGTGACTTAACGGTTATCGCGTTCTCTCAAGGACCAGGGTTAGGACCCTCTTTGCGTACAGGAGCAACTGTCGCCCGCGCTTTAGCTTCTTACCTTAACATTCCGCTTGTAGGGGTTAACCATTCTGTGGCGCATATTGAAATTGGCAAACTGGAAACCGGCGCTAAGGACCCCGTTACTCTTTATGCTTCAGGCGGTAACACGATGGTTACAGCTTTTGAATCTGGACGCTACAGAGTTTTTGGTGAAACTCTAGATATTGCCATGGGAAATTGTTTGGACGTTTTTGCAAGAGAAGCGGGTCTAAAGCACAAGAAGGGGTTACCGCTTGGAGCTGCGGTGGAACAGTTGGCTGCTAAAGGTGAAAATTTGGTTTCTTTGCCCTATCTTGTTAAGGGTATGGATTTGTCTCTTAGCGGTTTGCTGACGGCGGCGGTAGCTCGGCTGCATGAGGGCAAATGGCGCCTGGAAGATTTGTGTTATAGCCTTCAGGAATATGCTTTCTCAATGGTTACCGAAGTCACAGAACGAGCATTGGCCCATACAGAAAAGAAAGAGGTTTTGTTAACTGGTGGGGTAGCAGCCAACAAACGGTTACAGTCTATGCTTGAAGTTATTTCACAGGAGCATAGTGCACGGTTTAGTGTAGTTCCGCTTCAGTTTGCAACAGACAACGGTGCAATGATTGCTTGGACAGGCGTTTTGGCTTTCAGGTATGGGTTGGTTACTCCTTTGAATGAGAGTTATGTTAAGCTTCGTTGGCGTGTGGATAAGGTGGATGTGCCATGGATACAGTAGCCAAGTTAACGCTGTTTAAAAAGGGAGCGGAAGCTAGTCTTTATCTTGCCGAGTGGCATGGCAAGAAAGTTGTTATCAAGGTGCGAATCCCAAAAAAATATCGTCCCCTTGCATTAGATGAGCAAATTCGAAGTTATCGTACAGTTCATGAACCGCAGTTGATTCATGAAGCTAAAACATCTGGGGTGCCGACTCCGCTGATTTATATGGTTAACGTGCCCCAAGCTTCCATTATAATGGAGTATGTGGAGGGAGAGCAAATCAAAAAATTGCTCAATAAAGCTCCAGAAGAAAGGCGAAATGAATTATGTATCACAATCGGCGAATTAATCGGGAAACTTCACAGCCACAGTTTAATCCATGGCGATTTAACAACTTCGAACATGATTCTTAATCCTGAAGGCAAAATATTTTTTGTTGACTTCGGTTTAGGTGAAAAAAACTGCGAAATGGAGGCGAAAGGTGTGGATTTGCATTTGATGAAGCGAGCGCTTCAGAGTACGCATTATTTGTTTTGGGAATCATGCTTCAAGAAAGTCTTATCTGGCTATTCGTCGGTTTTGGGAGTTGAGGAGGCGGAAAACGTTTATGCGAAAATCAGGGAGATAGAGAGGCGTGGCCGCTATGTCGAAGAAAGAAAACAATAATCGAACCTTCGCTCTACCAAACAAGGTTGTCTTTTTTGCAACGGGCAACATCAACAAATTCAATGAAGCCCGAAGCATTCTTAGCCCATACGGCTTAACAGTGGCACTGCTGCGTGTTAAGGGAGAAGAAGTTCAAAGTGATAGCCTAAAAGAAATCGCCCAAAAAAGCGCAATAAATGCATACAAAAACACAAAGCTTCCGATTTTTGTAGAAGACGCAGGCCTATTCATTGATACTCTCACTGGTTTTCCAGGGCCATATGCGGCTTACGTTTACAAGACTATCCACAACAGCGGCATGCTCAAACTTATGGAAGGAATGGCAGATAGACGGGCGAAGTTCGAGTCAGTTATAGCTTATGTAGACGAAACCTTATGCGAGCCGATATGTTTTAGCGGCGAATCCGTAGGCGAAATAACCCTAACCGAACGCAAACAAAAAGGGAAATCATGTTTCGGTTTTGACCCTATCTTTCAGCCAACTGGAAGCAGCAAAACGTTTGCAGAAATGACAATCAAGGAGAAGAATGGTTTCTCGCATCGGGCAATGGCTATTCGGAAATTTGCTGAGTGGAACAAAAAGAAGATGACCTAATATTTTCCAAATCTTGTCTTTTTCACTATTAAGGGATTACTTTTAAATATTCGTGGACTATGGTTTAGGTGCAGTTTAAGGTGTAACATTTGCCAAAGCAGGAAAAAGGAAAATCCCATTCAATGCGACCTGTCAGCAGGCGCCCTCCAAGCTGGTGTAAGTATCAGCCTGAAGAAGTAGAATCATTCATCATAAAATTGGCCAAAGAAGGCCATTCACTCAGCAGCATAGGCACTATTCTTAGAGATCAATACGCTATTCCTCTGGTAAAGCCCTTAGTTGGAAAAAGCATAAGCGACGTTCTCCAAAGCGCAGGCTTAGCTCCATCAATGCCCGAGGATCTTACAAACCTAATGAAGAAAGCCCAAAGCCTCGCAGTTCACTTGGACAAAAACAAGAAGGATTTGCACAACAAACGCAACATGCAAATCATTGAAGCAAGAATCCACAAGCTTTCAAGGTACTATAAGCGTGAAGGCGTCATCGCTAAGAACTGGAAGTACGAACCAAAAATAGCGTCCGTAACCTAAACGTTCTTTCTTAGCTTTGTTTATTTTTTTTGCTGATACACCAGCTTTAAATCTAATTAGCCCCTTTTAGGCAAAGAGTGACTTAAGCATGGCTGCACAGCAAGCATCTATTGAACGCTTCTTAGCTACAGCATCAGAGGCATCAAAAGTAATTTTGGAAACCGTTCAAAAAGATGGCCTTGTACACGTTTTTTCGCATTTAGATGCCGACGGCATCGCAGCTGCAGGTATAATGGGCAAAGCACTGTATCGCCTTGATGCAAAGTTTCGGATAAGGATTACTCAGCAGCTTGATGAGAAAATCGTTGGCGAAATCGTTGCTGACAAGCCGCAGCTGGTTATTTTTACGGATTTTGGAAGCGGCAACCTTGACCTATTAAACGAGAAAATCCCAAACTTTAAGTTGCTTATCCTTGATCACCATCAGATGAATGGGACCTCGAGCAACCCCAATTTTGTTCAGGTAAACCCTCATTTATTCGGAATTGATGGGGCAAGTGATGTTAGCGGTTCAGGTGTTGCTTACTTTGTCGCCAAAGCAGTAAACTCTGCAAATGTGGATTTGGCCCCAGTAGCATTGGTTGGCGCTTTGGGTGATATGCAGGATAAGTATGAACAGAGAAGACTATGCTGCCTAAATGAGATAATAGTAGACGACGCCGTTGCAGCTGGCATACTTAAAGTTGAAAAAGACCTAACGTTTTTCGGCAGAGAAACCAGGCCAATTCATCGGACTTTGGCTACTACAACTAACCCGTTTATTCCAGGCTTAAGTGGAGAAGAAGACAAAGCCTTAGCTTTCCTAGCAAGCTTAGACATACCCATTAAGCAAGGTGAAAAGTGGAGGGCGCTGCGCGACTTAAACGAAGACGAAAAACGTCGGTTGTGCTCTGCTTTGGCTGACCATTTGTTGTCTAAGGGGTTACATTTGAAGGTTGAGAGTTTGATTGGGTACATCTACGTTTTAACTAAAGAAGAGCCAAACACCGCGTTGCGGGATGCCAGAGAATTCGCAGTTGTGTTAAACTCAACTGGACGAATGGATAGACCGAGCCTTGGCATAGCCATCTGTATGGGTGACCGCAAGGTAGCTCTCGAAGAAGCTAACAAGATTCTTGAAGACTATCGCAAGAACATTAACAAGTATTTGGGCTGGGTCAATGAAAAACCTGAACGAATGCGAGAGCTCCAAAACATCTACGTTATCTACGGCGAAAGTTTCATAAACGAAAAAATCATTGGAACAATCTCGTCTATAATCGTCTCTGGACTCGCCAATAACGAAAAACCACTCATAGCATTTGCTAACGTTGAAAAAGAGCAGGCGACCAAATTTTCGGCAAGAACAACAGAAGCTGCAATCCGCAAGGGCGTAAACCTGGGAGAAGTTATGCGGTTAGCTTCAGAAGCGAATGGTGGCAAAGGTGGAGGACACAATATTGCAGCAGGAGCTCAAACTCCAATCGACAAGGTTGAAAGTTTCATTAAAACAGTGGATGAACTAATTGGCAGACAATTAAAAGGCGAGAAACTTGGAAGCAACGATAACGCTTGAGTATGCTGACGAGAAAACAGCTGAGGCAGTGTCCAATGCTGTTTCCCCAGACAACTCCAAAACGCCAATTGGACTGCACGTTAAAACAATGAGAGAAGAGAAAAAAGTTGTAACTCTGATAAAATGTGAAGGAAAACTCGCCACTTTTACCGCTACCATTGACGATTTACTTTTTAGTGCTTCGACAGCTGAAAAAACGCTTTGCATAATACGCAAATGAAATTATTCAATGTTGAAAAAAAATTAAAGGGGCATCGCACTTGCGATTTTTCTGTTTTTATGGTTTAGGTCTAAATGCACCGTAGATTACTGCAAAGTAAATAAATAGGCGAACACAAGATTAAAGAAACTTAATTGGTGAATACGAGTGAAACGAGCCTTAGCAATCTTCATGGTAACGTTTTTCTTTTTAATAGTTTTCTTGCCAATCGTTCTTGCTTAATGGAACGGTTTCCGCTCAAAGCGCGGGCTATGGCGTCACTCAGGTAGATCATGAGGTTGAAGTAATGTATTCTGGGCAAGTACTCATTCGAGATACAATTCATGTTTCTGGTCAGGTTACCGATGGTTTCATGATTGGTTTGCCCTCAAAGTACAGTGCTAGCATCCTAAAAGTTGTAGCATTTGATGACAACAATTCTTACCCAGTGACTTTAGGTGTCCAACTAGGTAGCCAAAGCGAATTTTATGGCACTCAAGTAAGTTTTAATGGAAAAACACCTAGTGTTTTTACTGTCGCATTTGTCTTATCTTCTAATGTTATTAGTTTTAACCTATTTGAGTTCGATTTATACTCTTGATTATCCAGCCTATCCAAGTCTCACACAAAAAATTGGAAATTGTAATGTGACTATAAATTTTCCAAGCTCTCCCGCGAGTTTAAACATTAGTAAAACTGATGGAGAAGTTAAAGGAAACAATTATGCAGCTCAAAACTTAGCTCCCTATACTAATATTGTGGGATTAGCTTCTTTCCAAATATCAATAGGAACTTTACAGTTAACGACGATTAGTTCCTTAGATCGCACAATTACGATTGAGCCATCAGGTGTAGTGGCTGTTTCAGATAAGTATCACCTTACTAACAACTCCCCATCTACGATGACATCATTTATTTTAGGTGTTCCTACTACCTCTTCCAACAATGTTATCAGAGATTCATTTGACAGGGCATTAAAAACGGAAGTAGCTGGTACAATTAGTTATGGCAGTAGTGATGTAACTCATAACGCAGAACTTATTAACGCTACTTTGGTTACGTTCTTATCAAGCGGTCAATCAACAATTCTCACTGCTGAATATAATTTGCCAAGTGCAACTCTTCAAGGTACCCAATACAGTATAGGAAAGTTCTATCTTTTCCCAGATTTCTATTATTTTGTTGAGCATGCAACATTCACTTTTGTTCCACCTGAAGGTGCCTCAATCGTAAGCCCAAAACTATCAGCTCTTGATTCCTCTTCTACATTAACAAGGAATTCTTTCCAAGAAACTCTTACAATAATGAGAAATGGCATAAGCTACTTGGATTACAGCACTCCAGAAAGTATTACTGTGCAGCTCGCATACAATTATAACCCGGTTTGGGCTTCTTTTAGACCTACTTTTTGGCTCTCACTTCTTGCAGTGATCGGTTGTGTAGGTGCCGTTATACTTAGAAAGCGCAAGACAAACGAAACAACCATGCCTAAAATGCAAAAAACTGCCTCCAGGAACCGACACAGGCAACATCCACCAAGCAGACTACGGAGGTTAAACTCATGGCTGGCCAGAGATTAACTACTGAGAACATTCGAGATTTCACTGACGCCTACGAAGAGAAAAAACAATTAAACGTAGAATTAAAATCGCTTGAGGCAAGAGCCCAGAAAGGAAAGATTCCAAGAAGCCAATATAAGGCTCAGCGAAAAGCCATAGAGATTCGCATAGAAACAATCAACAGGAGTACAGATAAGCTAAAAGATGTATTCCGAAACTCAGGCAGCCTCTACTCGGATATCGCTAAGCAGCTTGATTCTGCCGAAGAAGACTTGACTGAAGCTGACGAAAACATAAAGAGCCTTGAATCACGCCAAAAAACAGGTGAAATTTCATTGGAAACTTACAAGGAAAGCATTAGTGGCTACCAGAAACGCAAAGAGAAAGCTGAATCAACTATAAACGGAATCTTGCTAAGATTACGTGAAAAAACTCGCTAAAATACCTAAACCCTTTTATTTTACATCACTAGCTTTTCAAGAAAATCAGAGGTAAACAAAAATGGTAAAAATAGTTGTTGACCCTAAATGCACCGGATGCGAAACATGCGTAAATACTTGCCCTGTCGGCGTCTATGAAATCAAAGACAGCAAATCAACACCGAAAAATGTCAGTGAGTGCTTGGTTTGTAGAGCATGTGAAGCTCAGTGCCCTGAAGGCGCAATTCAAGTAATTGAATAAATCTGCAGCTAAACGATAAATTACGCGTGTATCTCTCATCGATAATTGAGAGATTATTTCCTTCTTTATTATTTTAAATTGAACTTAATTTTTAAATGATTGAAAACTTTGTTTTTTCAGTGTTAGTCTTCTATGTTTTTTAGAAACCGAATTATTTTTGCAATTTGCTCTACTGTAGTCCGATCAATGATTTGCTCTTCTTCTATGTTCCTAAGTTGAATTGAGGTTACCATAGACAACCTAAATGGCTGCTTTTGTTATAACAATTATGTTGGCGATTACTTCGAAGTTCGAAGTAGCTGGGAAACTATGGCTTAACGTTTTAACGTTTTTATGTATTTTATTAGCGCTTGTTAGAACTAAATTGCGTAGCTTAGTTCATTATTTAACCGATAATATTCTAAGAAAAATCGTTCGTGAGTGATAAATCGTGTATTCGGGGCAAATTTGGTTCATTTTGTCGGTAACAGTTATATGTCCAAGGTTATGCTTAGTTCTTTTTATGCCAGATAAAATTCACTGTGCACACATACTCGTCAAAACAGAAACTGAAGCTAAAAACATCAAAGCTCGAATAGAAAAAGGCGAAAAATTCGGTGCAATAGCCAAAAACGCTTCACTCTGCCCATCCGCAAAAAATGGTGGAGACCTTGGGACTTTTACAAGGGGCAAGATGGTTAAAGAGTTTGAAAAAGCTGCCTTTGAACTTGAAAAAGGCCAAATTTCTGGTCCTGTTAAGACGCAGTTTGGGTACCACATAATTAAGCGGGTAGAATAATCTATTGTTTGCACAGTCAGTTGATGCTTTACACCGCATCAGCGTTTGCAACAGAGTTGCCCAGCCAATATTAGATTAGAATAAGTTGAATCAAAAGTGACGAATCTAAAATTTTCTCGAAACGAAAAGCTACTAACATTTATTTGCATAGTTTTTCTTGTAGGTTTCCTCCTTATATCGATTCTTAGGCCAAGTTTCCGCTCATTTGACGTATTAGTCAGCATCTGGATTCCTTCAATTCAGTCAAGCCCATTAACCTACATAGCAAAGGGCATTGCGGTTGTTTTTGGCACCTCTTTTCTGGCGTTATTGTCCTTAGTTATTGCTTCCTACCTCTTCCTAAAAAATCGCAGAGGCGAAAGCCTACTTCTGCTAGGCGCGATGGGCGGCGACGCTTTGCTTGTTTCGGTGTTTAAGAACTTGATTGAATCTTCCAGACCATTGAACGGGTTAGAGTTTACCTCTGGTTTTTCTTTTCCAAGCGGTCATACTGCAGGAAGCCTGGTTTTTTGTGGTTCAATTACTTATCTTGCTTTGCAACATTGGAAAAGTGCGAGGACTCAAACGTCAATTGGCATTGGAGCTGTCACTGTAACCTCTGCAGTGGGTTTTAGTCGGGTGTACTTAAATGTTCATTGGTTTAGCGATGTTCTTGGAGCAGGTTTGCTTGGTGTTTTCTGGTTGAGTCTGGCGGTTTTGATGTTCAAGCTACTGAAAGATAATGGCAAGTTTGAGTCGGATAGGTTTAGAATGATTTCTTTGCCGCTTTTCGTTGTTTCGGTGGTAGTTGCAGTTTTGATTGCGGCCCGTAGTTTGTTTACTTAATTGCTTCAGGTTGTGGGTTTGGGCGATGCTTTTGTATACGCTTCTCTGATATGGCTAAAAGATATATCTTTTTCAGACACATTTATAAGTATTAAAGTGCCAGTTAATCTAACATAACGAAGGAAGGTTTATGGTAACAGTACGAGATCCCGTATGCGGCATGGATGTAGATACAGAAACAGCCCTCAGCGCCAAGATAGGCGACCGAACCTACTACTTCTGCAGCCAACAATGCCTCGACGTCTACACAGCGCCAGAACGTGAACTAAAAGCGATGCAGCGCCGAGTTACATTCACTTTAACTGGGGCAATAGCGGCACTTGTTTTGAAAGTGCTAACATTGTTTGGTCTCATCACCGCAATAATGTATCTTGATGTCGTCGGTGGACTAAGAATTTATGACATAATTATTTTCATTGTCTCGACACCAATTGTCTGGATAGCTGGCTACAAGATATACAAAGGTGCATACCACTCACTAAGAAACCGCAATATCAACATGGATGTTCTGGTAACTGTCGGAGTTGTAGCGGGCTGGGTATACGGAGTCATTACCGTCTTCTTCCTGCCTTCTGCCACCACCAACACCCAACCCGGCACAGGTTACATGGAAGTAGCCATCGGCATCCTGGCATTCGTTTTGCTGGGCAGATACATAGAAGAATTAATCCGACGCCGCTCGGCAGCATCAATACGCAAACTGCTCGAAATGCAACCGACAATGGCTCGCGTCGTCAAAGATGGCAAGGAAACCGACATGCCGATTGACGAGGTCAAAGTAGACGACATAGTCTTTGTCAAGCCAGGCGAAAAAATCCCAATCGACGGAACAGTAACCGCGGGGCACTCGTCTGTCGACGAGAAACTGCTCACTGGAGAAAGCATTCCTGTCGAGAAAACTGTCGGAAGCGAAGTCATCGGAGCGACAATCAACAAAACCGGACTCCTGACAATTAAAGTCACGAAACTCAGCAGCGAAACCGCCCTATCACAAATCGTTCACCTCGTTGAAGAGGCTCAAGCTTCAAGCGCTCCAGTTCAGAGATTTGCTGATCGCATAGTCAAATGGTTTGTTCCGATCATTTTGACAGTTGCGGCAGTTTCATTTAGTTACTGGTTCATAGCGAGCGGCGACTTTACAAAAGCATTTCTATCGTTGTTAGCCGTCATTTTAATCTCTTGTCCATGCGCACTGGGCATAGCTACTCCGACAGCTATTCTTGCAGGTGTCGGCAAAGGCGCAGAATACGGCGTACTCCTACGAAGCGGCGAATACGTTGAAAAAGCAAGAAAACTCACAACTGTCGTATTTGACAAAACAGGCACCTTGACAAAGGGAGAGCCAAGTGTAACCGACATCAAAACCTACAACGCCTACACTCAGCAAAGCGTACTGCTGTTTGCAGGTGCCGCTGAGAAAGGCTCAGAACATCCCTTGGCAGAGGCAATCCTCAACAGAGCTCAAGTTGATAAAGTAAAGATTCCAGAAGCCGATAGTTTTGAGGCTTTACCTGGCAGAGGCGTCCAATGCATTGTCGGAGACAAAGAAGTGCTTTTTGGAAACCGCAAGTTAATGTCGGAACAAAACGTTTCTATAAGCGAAATTGATGCTGATTTAACATCGCTGGAGTCACAGGGCAAAACTGTTATGATATTGGCTGTCGATGCAGTGGCTGTCGGATTAGTTGCAGCCATGGATACAGTGAAAGAAAGCGCCGCAGAAGCAGTTGAGCTCCTAAAAGCGATGAATTTGCAGGTTGCCATGCTAACAGGCGACAATGAAAGAACAGCAAACGCCATCGCCCAACAACTAGGCATACCCAATGTCATTGCAAACGTGTTGCCATGGCAGAAATCAGATGTCATAAAGAAAATGCAGAGTGAAGGCAAAATAGTTGCGATGGTTGGTGACGGAATCAATGATGCACCAGCGTTGGCTCAAGCCGACATCGGCATTGCTATTGGCAGCGGAACCGACATTGCGAAAGAGACAGGAGGCATAGTACTCATACGAGATGACTTACGAGACGTAGCCTTAGGCATTGAACTTAGCAAGAAAACCATGCGTAAAATTGACACTAACCTGTTTTGGGCTTTTGCCTACAACGTTATCATGATTCCAATAGCGGCTGCAGGTTTGCTAAATCCCATGTATGCGGCTGGGGCAATGGCGATAAGCAGCCTAACAGTCGTCAGCAACTCTGCACTGTTGAAGTTGGCTAAGTTTAAATCATCCAAACTAAAACAGTAAAATATCGTAATGTGAGGTGAAAAAATTATGGCTAAAGATCCAGTTTGCGGCATGATGGTTGACGAGAAAAAAGGTAAGCTAAAATCCGATTATAACGGTAAAACCTTCTATTTCTGCGCTCCCTCCTGCAAAACAACCTTTGACAAAGATCCAGCAAAATATGTTGGCGGTTCTGCTAAACCAGGTACTCATAGCTGCGGTTGCGGCGGACAGTGCTAAACCTTTAAGGTTCAGAATTAATGTTCTCTTCTTTTTTGACTCGCCAATTGCCCCGTTTCTTAAAATGCGCCCAACAACACGTTCTCAGCGAATAAATCCTCGTTAAATGCTCCAACAAACTCCACTTTTTCATTAACAACTATTTTCGGAACACCGATAACGTTATACTTCATCGCTAAATCTGGAAACTCACTCGTTTCTATAACATCCGCTTTGACCATGTCACTTTCAATAGCTAATTTGTGGGCAACAGCCGCAGCTGCAGGACAATGAGGACAGGTAAGAGTTACGAAGACTTGAATGTGAACGGGCGTTTTAACTTCCGACAGAATCTGCTTCGTTTTGTCGGATAAATCAGTTTTGCCTCTGCCTCTTGAAACATTGACTATTGCTTCAATCAAGGTTTGAAGTTCATACCCATAAGGTACCCCGTAAATTCGCACGCAATAATCTTTTGCTCCGACTATGGCTAAGGCTGGAATCTTGGTGATGCCATATTCCTTGGCTTTGTCTGCGTCTTTCATGAAATCGTAAACTTGAACAGTTATCTTATCATTTATAGTAGCTATGTCCTGCACTAGCTGTCGGGTGTCGGAGCAGAATCGGCATTCTATCTCTTGAGTAAACATTACAATCTTGACTGGGTCAACCAGTTTCTCTTTGAAATCATTTCTAAGTAGCTCTTTTTTATCGTCAGGAATCAAACTCATTAGCTAAACTCTCCGTGAACAATCTGCCTACCTTTGCAGTTTGACAATTAGAAAGTAACTTGATTGTAGCATATATTGATTTTTTATTTTTCCTATCTGAAGCATCATTTTGTTAGAGAAATCAGCTTCTACTTTAGTTTTTTGGGACCATTCAATTGGGAAAAGTGAGCTTTTATTTAAGAGGTGAGGGTAAAAACTAATAGAACAAATGTGGAAAGAGGTTAGACTTTAACGCCGTTTGCAGGGTTTTCGATTACTTTCTGGAATTCAGTCATCAATTTCTTTGTAATGGGTCCTGGTTTACCTGAGCCGATTTGGCGTTTGTTCACTTCCCGAATGGGCACCATTTCCATGGCTGTTCCGGTGAAGAAAGCTTCGTCTGCAGTGAACATCATGAAGGGCGTCAGATTAGTTACTGTAAGTTTTATATCCAGTTTAGCTGCAAGTTTCTCTACGACTTCAGCGGTGATGCCTGCAAGTGCACCTGTGGAGGTTGGTGGCGTTAGAAGTACGCTGTTTTTCACTATGAAAACGTTTTCGCCTACTCCTTCAGCTATGTATCCATTACTTTCTAAGCAGATGGCTTCGTCAACACCGCATGCATTGGCTTCTATTTTCGCCAGGACACTGTTTAGGTAATTGAGCGATTTTATCTCGTGTGTTGTTGAGTCGACCGGGTTTCTGCGGACCCAAGAGAACATGGTGGTGATGCCTGTTTCTTTTGCATTGCCTGCTCGAATGTTAATTGTGTCGGTGATAACTATTATTGTGGGTTTGGGGCATTTGCGTGGGTCTAAGCCAAGGTCGCCTAAGCCTCTTGTAACTATTAAGCGAATGTATGAGTCTTTCATATTATTCTTGCGAAGGGTTTCAAGGACAGCGTTGATCATTTCCTCTTTAGTTATAGGAATATTGAGCGTTGTCGCATGTGCTGAACGATATAGGCGATCAACATGTTCTATGAGCTTGAATACAACACTATTGTATTCGCGTATTCCTTCAAAGACTCCGTCTCCATATAGGAATCCATGGTCATAAACGGATATCTTAGCTTGTGATTTAGGATAATACTCTCCGTCAATGTAAACTACCAATTCGCTGTTCATTATTTTCCACTCTTACAGTGTTTCAACTGTATAATTGTTTGATATATTTTGCGTCAGTGATACATATGTTTCATTTATCATCCGTGAAAATGCGGTCTCTTGGAAATGTTAACTGGCAACGGCAAAGCCTTGAAAGGTTTACCAGCAATCTTCTCCGACACTCTCGCAATTAACTGCTCAGATGTCATGGTCTGTTGTTGACCTTTGAGCTCGCGGTCTCGAACGGAGAGGGTTCCAGATTCAACCTCTTTTTCGCCGACCACTATGATGTAGGGGACCCATTCTTGTTCAGCTTCACGTATCTTCTTCTGCAAAGTTGAAGCGCTATCATCGATGTCTACGCGGATGCAGTGCTTAGCAATTTGTTCTGCAAGATCCTCAATCTTGTCAATATATTTATCTGATATTGGAATAAGCCTTACTTGAGTCGGTGAAAGCCACAATGGAAGCATGGGAGCTTTTCCAGCCATCTGTTCGCTGTAGGCCTTCTCTAAAAGCGCGTAGATATCTCGTTCGATGGCGCCGCTTGGCGAACAGTGTAGAATCAGTGGGTACTGTTTTTCGCCTTTTTCGTCTACGAAAGTAATTTCGTAGCGTTTGGCATTTTCCACGTCAATTTGGTCTGTGCTGAGTGCTGCGGCTTTGTCTTGGTTGTCAATGAAGTTTAGGTCCCATTTGAGCGCGAAGTAGAAGAAGCGTTCGTTCCATACTTCAGCTAGCATGGGCTTACCAAAAGTCTTGGCGAACTCAGCGATGAAATCCTTGTGCTCATCGTAGAATTCCTTGGTGAAGCGCATAGCTATTTCGTAGTCGTCCTTTGCCAATCCAATGTTACTTACGACGTCGATACAGAGGTTAAAGCGAATCATAAACTCTTTTTTGGCTTGGTCAAGGTCAGTGCAGAATGCGTGACAATCAGGCATTGTGAAGGCTCGCAGACGTTTTAAGCCGACGACTTCGCCGCTTTTTTCTCGCCTGAAACTGTATCGGGTCAATTCGTATAGTTTGATGGGTAGTTGTTTGTAGCTGAATTGTGCATCATGTGCCATTAGGAATTGGCCAAAACATGCGGCGAAACGCAGGAAAAGTTCCTTATCTTCCGATTTGAGGACGTATTGGCGTGCTGGAAAACGGTCTAAGTAACTTTTGAGGCTGGGGTGGTTGAAATCATACATAATTGGGGTTTCTACTTCCATCCCGCCGTAGGCAGCTACACGCGCAGTAACATATTGCTCCAGCAAAGACTTAATCATACGTCCTTTGGGATACCAGCGGAGGTTTCCAGGGTCACTTCCCGGTTCATAATCAGCAATTTCAAGCCTTTTCATAAGCGAAACATGCGGAGGCATCTGAGTGACGGCTCTTGCCTTTTTGATTTCATATTGAGAAAACTTTTGCAGGTTAACGTGGCCTTTAAATTTAAACTCTTCAATTGGTACTAATGAGCCGTCAGGTAGGATGACATGCCAGAATGACTGCATCTTGTCTTCGGCTTTAAGTGCTGCTGAAACAGGTTCTTCTTCCTTCTTGGGCTCACATATGGCTTCAGCTTTTGCTTCAACCGCAACTGGTGTCGGAGCATAAGAGCGTGCCTGCTCGGCCAACGGGTACCCTTTAATGGAAATGGTGAATTGCTTGTTCCAGCCGAATGGAGCCCTATAAGTTTCGACTCCTTTCTCTTTTGCGTAGGCTTCCATGTCTTTAATGAGGTTTAGGGCTTCGATGGGTTTTGAGAGGTTGCTGCTTAGGTGAGCGAACGGGTAAATTAGGATGCGATTGGTTTTCTGTTTTCCTAGAAAGCCGCGGACATCATCAATGGCTTTGTGCCCAACGGCAATATTATCGCCTTCTTCAATGGCGGTAAATAAAACTACAACCTCTTCTAAGCGGTTTTCTTTTTGTTCCGCTTCCTCAGCGATGGCGATTTCTTTTTGGACTGGTTTGAAAACTATAAAGTTGGAATGCAACTGTAAAATTCGCATAACGCTTCACTCTTCTCAGTGACCGTAACGCCACTTATCAATTGTTTTATCTTTCTTGGTTTTCTTCTTGTATTCTTTGTAGTGTTCTCTGCAAATATAAGCGCGTTTTTCGCCGCTGCTAACATTTAGACCAGCAGCCTTGACTTTATCAGAAGTTAATGAACGTACAGCTTCTCTGCCGCAGCCTGAAACACTGCATTTTTGTCCTTTGTCTATGCGTCCCATAATCTAGCCTCAGTGTGTTGATTTACATTTACGCTATTGCTTAAGTTCCTTTTCGTATAAGACCTTGGCTCTCTGATAAATTTCTTCTTTTTTGCCAAAATAAGTCGGGCCAAGACCTTCGACAACCAACGAAGCAGCTGCTGAACCGACGCAGGCACACCATGTTGATTCTTTTTGGCGTAGGAATTCTGTTAAGAAGCCGCCTATGAAAACGTCTCCTGCCCCTGTTGGGTCAACCAGAACATGTGATGGGCAAGCCGCAATATTGTATTGTGCGCCTTCAACTGAGAGCACTGAACCTTTTGTCCCCATGGTGACGATGACGGTTTCCACACCAACGTCGTGAATAGCTCTTATCGCTGGCTTAAGCTCTGACTCGCCAGTCAGTCTGAAGATTTCGTTCTGCGACGACTTGTAAATGTTGATTAGGCTAAATATTCGGGCATCTAAAGAAGTGTTTTCTGTTACGTTTCCTGCTTCGTCGAAGCTTCGAAGTAACCCCTGAGGGTCAAGTGACACTACATCTGCAGAATGTTTCAAATGCTCAATTACTTCGAATGACACTTCGTTGGCAATGGACGCAATATGAACAGCCTTAGCTTTAAAACCTGCAGGCAAATCGTCTAAGCTAATGGGCGTTCCTCTACTTTTCAACTTTAGGGTTCTTTCAGATAAATCGGCATTATACTGTCAACTCAAACTGTGTCGTTGGCTCGTTTGCATGTTTGGTTACGCCTGAAATGTCAATGCCTTCCTGCTTTAACCACCATAGGTAAGCTTCAGGAAAATTGCCGCCTACTTTGGAAATCACAGAAGTGGTTGCACCTAAGCGTTTGGTAGCAAACGAAGTGTAGGTTGCAGCACCGCCTAAAACCACAAACGGGGCAGTTCTACTGGGCAATAAAATAGTGTCAATTGAGAAATGTCCAATTACTGCTACATCTACGTTTTGAAGCATTGCCCAAACTCCTTCAGAATTATTAATACTTCAACCAAGATATAACCATTAAAAAACTAAGATTGAAGAAGCAGTATAGCTTTCGCCAAATCGCCTTGGCAGTCCTCAAGAGCTTCCTTTGCTTTCTCCAAGCTTTTACCTGTTTGGTCCGCCACCAGCCTCACGTCTTCTTCCGAGAATACTGGCTGTGCCGCATTTGCTGTTTGGCGTTGAGAAGGAGCTTGCTCTGATACCTGACCGCCAATAACTTGGTACATTTTTTGTCCCTGCACTTCAAGAATTGCCACTTCAGGCTCATCGATTACAATGTCTTTGCCGCTTGTTCTAATAATGACTTGTTGAACGTCTGGGACGGAGTCCATGTTCATGCCCATACGTTGCATCATGCGTTTTTGCTCTCGAGGATTCATACGTTTATGCATAAACTTCACTTCACTCAGTATTCTGCATTAGAACTTGATATAAACTTAACTTTTTCAAAGTAATCATCTCACTAAGATTTAGCTTGAGCCAACTCCATTTATTTTGTTCTTTTTAGTTCTATTCTTTAGAAAAGAAAAAAGAGAAATAAGTGTAGGTTATGCCGAGGTTTTACTTTTTCTTTGCCGGGGCTTTCTTTACTTCTTTTTTAACTGGTTTCTTTGCCATTAAAACAACCTCGGGAATTAATGTATTACAGGAATTTGTATTTATAATTTGCTGAAGAAAATGGCTGAAAAAGATAACAAAGCTTAATATTGCCTTAAAAATAAGAAGAGACAGTGGAGAAAGTCTATATGAAAGAATTAGAAATAGCTTTAGCTCCAATGCGTCGACTGTGCGAGAAAGCTGGCGCAGACAGGGTAAGTGAAGCAGCAGCGAAGGAACTTGCAAAAGTTCTTGAGGAGATTGGAATGAAGATTGCTAAAGAAGCACTTGATTATGCTAAATATGCAGGAAG
Source organism: Candidatus Bathyarchaeota archaeon (assembly GCA_963831865.1). GTDB lineage: Archaea > Thermoproteota > Bathyarchaeia > Bathyarchaeales > Bathycorpusculaceae > Bathycorpusculum. Next base: position 145,424 of record CAWHSP010000021.1, read on the forward strand.
AAAGACCATTAAGACGGAAGATATTGAAATCGCTGTTAGAAAAGTCATGGGAAAATAGTAACATTGTGGCTCAAGTGCACTTTTTTCTTGGCTTTGTATAGGTATCGAAAAACCATCGCTTAAAAAAACTAAACGGCGAAAGGAAAAAAACATAAAACAATAACTCGGCGAAAAAGTTTGATAAACTTAGCTTTTCTTTGCGCCGTGCCTTACCTTGACAGCTACGCCCGTTTTAAAAGCTGTCATCTCTACGCTTGAAAGCGTAGCTCTTCCAACCCCCAAAACATTTCCCGACTTCATCCAAAACGATAACTTCATCCTTAGCCCGAATTTCATTATCAACCTTGACTACGTGAACTGCAAAAACATCTCCGCCGGCGGCGATATATTTTGAAACATCACTTTGGACCGAAACAAAGCATTTTGCGAAGGGAAGATTTTCAGCAATAAATTTTGCGGCCTTAATGCTAAGAGATAGTAAACCGTCGGTGGGGCGCAAAGTAGCTAACCTTTCACCGTTTAAGTTGATAAAGCGGATTCTTCCTGTTCGTGGAGAAAGCTGCACCTCAATATTTTCAGGAAACAGCATTGCACCGATGCCTTTCCCGAATTGGAAGTCAGCAATACTTCTTACTTTCCCCAGAATGTTCTCCACATTTTCACCGTCGATAAGGTTTTTGTTTTCGACAAGTATAAACATAACATTATAATAAAGACAATAAAAGGGAACATTTATTTGAGATGCGAAGTTTGCGGACACAAAATTCATGATGACCCAATAACGGCAGTTATCGAAGGGGCAAAGCTAACCGTCTGCATTGAATGCTCAAAACATGGAAAAGTGATCCATGAATCAGAAATGGTTATTCCCAAGCAAGCGGCCCTCCTCAAAAAACCGCAGGCCCCTATTACCATGGTTCAGAAAAAAACCATGATACCTTCAGTGAATATCACCCAAGAAATCACTGAAGACTACGCAATCAAGATTAAAGTGGCTCGGGAAAAGCTGGCGCTTAGCCATGAGGAACTGGGCAAAAAAATAAACGAGAAAGCTTCCGTTTTAAGAAACCTTGAATCTGGAAAAATGGCGCCAAACAACCAGCTAGCCTCAAAGCTCGAGCACATGTTAAAAATCAAGCTGCTTGTTCCAATTTCAGAAGAAAAAGTTCCTCCTCCAACTTCAAGATCCTCCAACCAAGAAATGACTTTAGGAGACCTGATTGAAATCGAAAAGAGCGAGGGGGAGGCAGCTACTAAACGAAAGCCGTTATAGTTCAGCGTAGGTTGAATCGTGAAGAGTCAAGTTTAGATGAGCTTAAACGATTAGCTGAAGCTGCCGGTTACATGGTTGTCGGAACTTTAGAGCAAACCCGTCCGCCTGATGCACGCTATCAAATAGGTGCTGGAAAAGTTGAAGAACTTACTCAGTTGGTTGAGGAAACGGGCGCCGGAAAAGTAATTTTTGATAACAACCTAAAAACTCGTCAAACCTACAATCTGGCAAAAGCAACGCATGTAGAAGTTATCGATCGTTTCCAGCTTATTCTTGAAATATTTACTAATAGAGCTACTACAACCGAAGCTCAACTCCAGATTCAGTTAGCAACGGTGCGAAATGAACTTAAACATGCTAAGGAAAAAGTTAAATTGGCTAAGGGAAGCGAGCAACCTGGTTTTATGGGTCTAGGAGCTTATGAAGCAGATGTTTACCGTGACGCCATTAAAAGGCAAGTCCAAACGATCCTTAAAAAACTAACAAAGATCAGGGAAAAAAGAGTTCTTCATAGGGAGAGGCGAACAGAGCTTGGTTTTTTGACGATTTCGCTGGCCGGTTATACGAAATCTGGCAAAAGCTCTTTGTTTAATGCTTTAACTGAAGAAACTGTCAAAGTAGACAAAGCATTATTCACCACCCTTTCTACTACTACGCGGATGGTGGAATTTTCGAACCGCAAGTTTCTTTTAACGGATACTGTCGGGTTTATTGATCGTTTACCGCTAGCTTTGATTGAAGCGTTTCATTCGACCCTTGAAGAAACTATTTTTTCGGACTTGATAATACTGATGTTAGATTTAAGCGAGCCTATGGAAAAAATCGAGATGAAACACAACGTTTGTTTAGAAACAATCGACCGCCTAGGCGCATCAGGCATCCCAACTATAACTGCGCTAAACAAGATTGACTTGCTAAATGATGGTGAACGAGAACAGAAATTGGAATTTCTTAAAGACAAAACGAAAAATCCCATATTAATATCTGCTAAATGCCAAACGAACCTTGATTTGCTTAAAAAGGAAATCCTGAGAATTCTTGAGAACTATGTTGAAGCGCAGTTTTCTGTTCCGTTGACGGGTAATAGTATGCCTTTTATCTCTTGGCTTCACGAAAAGACTGATATTTTGAAAGAAAACTATACCAATGATTCCATTGAGGTCGTGTTTGGTGCGCCGTTGGAGTTATATGAGCAAGTGAAAAGAAAAGTTGAAGACTTAAATGGAAAATTCGAAGCTGCCCCAAAAAACAAATGACCAGCACAGAATTGTGATCTTGCGATGGGGGCATAGGCCACAGCGGGATGTGCGGTTAACTACTCACGTCGCTTTAACTGCCCGAGCATTATGTGCTTCAGGCTTTATACTCTCAGATGTCGAAGACCCCAACATAGCTGAAACAATAAGAAAGATAACTGTGCGTTGGGGCGGAACCTTCCAGTTTGAAATGGGCACCTCGTGGAAAAAAGCAGTTCATGAATGGCGAGCTAAAAGCGGTATTGTTGTTCATTTAACGGCTTACGGAGAAAACATACAAACAAGCGACGTTTTGCCTCGAATTAAAGGTTTAAGGAAGGACATTTTGCTTTTAGTCGGTAGCCAGAAGGTTCCAGGTGAATTCTATTCAAGCGAAGTATCTGATTTTAATGTGTCTGTTGGGAACCAGCCGCATTCGGAGTGTTCGGCGCTTGCAATTTTCTTAGATCGGTATTTTGAAGGGGAAGAGTTAGCTAAAGATTTTGAGAAGGCCAAAATCAAAATTGTTCCTAAGGAACGGGGCAAAGAAGTCAACACTGATGTTGATTTTTTATAAAGATGTAAGAAGGGTTTTATGGAACCATGTTCCAATAATAGGTATTATTAAAAGGAATATTAGACTATGTTATCGACTATTGATGATGCAACCTTATTGAAAGTTGCTGTGGCGCTAGGTGATCAAGAAGCTGTAGTACTTATCGAACACCTAAAAGGTGTAGATGAAATAACTGATGATGAAATAGCCAACAAAACTGCTATCAGGCTTAATACTGTACGCAAAATCCTCTACAAACTCTACGATCATTCGCTTGTAAGCCTGAGAAGAACAAGAGATCCAAAAACAGGATGGTTTATTTTTCACTGGAAGCTTCAACCAGACCAGTTAGAAGGTTTTATTTTAAGCCAAAAACGCCGAGTTCTAGAGAAACTTAATGTCAGGTTGGAGTACGAAAAGAACCATGACTTCTATTACTGCGGTAGTCCAGAATGCAAGCGTGTTCCTTTCGAAGAGGCTGTTGAACTAGTTTTTCATTGTTCAGGTTGTAGTAAACCTCTTGTACATTTTGCAAATGAAAAAATGATTAGTAAATTATCTGACAAAGTTGACGTATTAAGGAAGGAACTCGGTGAGTAACCGGCTTCCTTCAAGGGAGCAAGCAATCGAGCTTCTACGCAGAAACAATTGTCCTTCTCCAGTTATTGGTCACTGTGAACTGGTTGCAGATCTTGCATTAGAAATCGCACGTAAATTGAAGAATAAAGACTTAAAAATCAACCTGCAACTCGTTGAAGTCGGTGCTTTATTACATGACCTTGGGCGTTCAAAAACCAACAAAGTTGACCATGGCGTTGTAGGTGCCAAAATTGCTGAATCAGAAGGTCTGCCAATTCAAGTGGTTAACATAATTAAGCGACATGTGGGCGGCGGAATCACGGCTGAAGAGGTAGAGAGGTTTGGTTGGTCAAAAGACGTTTATATGCCGATCACTTTGGAGGAGAAAATTGTCTCATATGCCGATAAACTAATAGATCAGTCAAAGAGAGTCTCTATTGACTTGGAGATTGAGCGGCTTCGAATTGAGCATAAAGATGCTGCTGAAAGAGTTAGAAAGCTTCATGAGGAAATAACTACTCTACTGGGCAATTGAAATGACGACGTTAACTTTGCTTGTTAAAGCTTCTAATGCTCGCCATCTAAAACAAATAGAGGACTCTTTGAATGCTGAATTTGGCGAGTTAAGTTTAGATGTTAAAATTTTAGGGACTCCAGTTAACAAGTGGGTTCAGGTTTCTCTTAGCGGTGAAGATGAAGCCATCGCTACAAGCTACATCAACCAGAAAATCGGCACTTGCCCTATAAGCATAAAAAAAGTTCAGAAGTTTTCGGTTTTGAATGGGTACATTTCTAGGATAGATGATGTCAAACAGGAATTGAGAGTGGATGTCGGCGTTTTTGAACCTAAGATAATTCAAGCTGTAATTCCACTAAATTATCTGCAGGCCCAACTTGCAGACGGCAGAAAAATTGGCTTGAAAAAAATCTCGGAAATCTATGGTTTTCGTGAAAACTTACCTTTGAGCATAAAAGTTGTAGAGGTAAATGAAGAAGTTATGCAGGCAGAACTTTCCTTGGCGCAATTGGAGAGAATCCAAGTTTGGCAGAATTCGCTTTTGGACCGGTTAATCATTTTGGGCGCTTCGCTAAGCGAGGTTGAATTAGTGCTTGAGCGGACGAGGTTGAACAGAGACGTCATTGCTACTGAGTCGCTAGGCATGTTTGAGTATGCATTAACTTGTAAGCTTGGTACTGACGCGGCTGGGTTGGTTTCCATAGTTGGTAGATACATGAGGAACGCTGTTTTCATTGTTTATAATCCGAAAAAGACTGCGGAACTTATCGGTGAAACGGCATTAAACTTATAAGCCGTACACATTAATTTACTAATAATCTACTGTCCGTATAGGGCTAATGAGAGGGGGAGAAGTTTACGGAACCGCAGGTTGAGGATAGAGAGAGAAGAGATAGAAAATATAGAATTGACATAGGTGCTTATGGTAGCATTGGGATCGAAGCACCAACCAAGGAAGAATGCTTGGAGCTTTTCAAGGAAGTCACAAGAACCAAGCGTGATTCAAGAATAGACGAAGCCATAAGATAAGTCAAAACACCAAAAAACAATTCGCCAAAGCAGTGCTTCTATAATTACTTAGAAATAATTAGAAGCAAAAACATTTTTAGGGTTCTATTTTTTCAGTTCTTCTGCAAGCTTATCAAAATTTGTTAGTACCATGTCGGAATGCGCTATAATCCAAGGGCTTAAACACGCAATCTCCGACACTACAATGATTTTCTTGCCTCTGCGTTTAGCATAAAAAAGCTCCATACAAGCCCCAGCCGACAGTATTGGCAAATAAACTACCATGACGTCGCATCTGGCAGCATCATCTAAGTCTCTTTGAATGAAATCAAATGTCGGAACTTTATCCCACCAGCATCTTTCGTCGCCATTATAGAGAATTCTCTCCCGAAGCCACGGATCAATAACGTCAAACCCTGCTTTGACAATGATTTCAGAGATTTTTTGTCGGTAGTTTTGATTGTTTTCCATGCCCAGAATGGGTCCTGATATGAACACTTTCTTTTTCATTGTGTGCCAACCATTGGTAAAATAGTTTGAATGTCGTTTCGTAAAGATAGTCAACCTGCGGTTTTCTTAAACTTTACCATTAGGCGATTTGAAGTAGCATTTTCGTAGGACAATTTGAGGCTTAAAAAAATCCCGTATTGCTTAGGGGCAAAATCTATTTGGGGGACTACCTGATTATGTTAATATAGGTTTTAGATGAAAATGAAAAAATTTTACGCAATATTAATGGTAGTAATCTTGTGCATTTCAGTTGTTTCATTATTTGCCTTTACTGTGAATGCTCAGCAAACAGAATCTTGGCCAATGTTCCACTATGATTTAGCGCACACCGGCTACTCAACAAATACAGGTCCTAGCACAAACCAGACTCTTTGGGTTTTCAAGACAAATGGAAAGGTATGGTCTTCCCCAGCTGTGGTCAACGGAGTGGTTTATTTCGGTTCTTTTGACAAGAATGTTTATGCTGTAGATGCTAAGGATGGCAAGCAAATCTGGAGTTTCAAGACAGGTGGTTTTATTTATCCTTCTGCCGCCGTAATAAACAATATTGTTTACATTGGCTCAAATGACAAAAATGTTTACGCTTTGAACGCGGCTGATGGTTCTTTGGTTTGGAAATACACTACTGGCAACGACGTACAGACTTCACCAGTGGTTTCGAATGGCATTGTCTATGTTGGATCAAATGATAATAAGCTTTATGCGTTAAACGCAACCAATGGTGCTGTCATTTGGGATTTTCTAACAGGTGGATATGTTATTTCCTCTCCGTCTATATCGAATGGAGTAGTCTATTTTGGTTCGTACGACCATAAAGTCTACGCTGTTGACGCTCAAACAGGCGCCGAAAAATGGAATTACACTACAGACAGTGTTGTCGAATCTTCTCCAGTTATAGGTGATGGCAACCTTTACATCGGTAGTTATGACAACCAAACCTACGCGTTGAATGCTGATACTGGAGCTTTTGTGTGGAAAGTTACAACGGGTTACGATCAATGTATTCAAGCTTCTCCAGGTTTCGTCAACGGAGTAGTTTACACAGGCGGTTCTTTTGATAAGAATGTGTACGCTTTAGACGCTGCAACTGGCGCTACCAAATGGAATTACACGACTGGCGCAGGTATCTTTACAGCTCCATCAATCGTTGGAAACGTCGAATATGTTGGTTCCTTAGATAACAAAACATATGCTCTTAATGCGCAAACAGGGCAGTTCCTCTGGAGCTACCAGACTGACGGTAACCTATACTCATCTGCCGCTGTAGTTAATGGGGTTGCATACTTTGGCTCATACGATGGCAATATGTACGCAGTCGGTCAATTGGCAAGCAGTTCAGGCGTGTCGAGCTTAGTTTACTATGCAGTTGTTGTTGTGGTCATAGTAATAGCCGTAGTTATTATTGCAGTTCTGTTGCTAAGAAGACGGCATTAGGTTATAGCCTTTTTTTCTTTTTTTGTAATCAATACCAGAGTTTCCTAGATAGACCCCTTACTAGTTATAAAAATTAAGCCAGAAATGTTAGTCAAGAAAGTTTGACTAAGTTTAAGTCAAGAATTCTTGACGGGAACCCTTTTTACATCATAGCAATGGAGGTTCTGTTGAGGAAGCTGAATGAGCAAATGGTTTAATCTCGTTTCAGTTTTAGATTTTGTGAGTATTTGTCACTTCGATTTTGCTTTATGGTTGGGGGAGGATAGGCAATGACCACTGTATTGTCGTCTGTCTTAAAAACAGAAGAAAACCGCAGCCTTCAAGGAACTTTAAAATCGCTTGAAGCTCAATGCAGAAACTGCAGGCCAATTACTCCCTTAGACTGCATAAGACGCTGCCAAGTGTATAAGTTAAAAAACGAGCTAAGACGACTTAGCGAAACCATGGATCACCCTGACTATGTAAAAGAGCTTTTCAACGTGCTAAAAAGCGAGACCCGGCTTTATATTCTGCAAGCAATCAGCCATGAGCGCTGTTCTGTGGGCAAGCTTCAAGGGCAACTAAGAAAAACCGGCTATATTTATGGCCAGGACACCATTAACGAAAAATACATTCGCCCTCTTATTGGGGTAGGCTTAGCTAATGAAGCTCGCGAAGAGTATTATGCAACCTCGTTTGGCTGCCGCATAAACAAAGAGCTCTGCAGATTCCCAGAATTTGCCCTAAAATTATCTGCTCACTCAGAATGCCATGAGGAAGCACTTTTGCAAACCTTGCTTTGGGGACCTAAAACATTTCAAGAATTGGAACCGTTCATGGCTCTAAACATTACTTCACGAGTCCTCAAACGCTTGCTCTCAGCCGGCTCGATAGATGTCTCGGGAGGCAGAGAGTACATATTTTTCTTTAAGTCAAAGCGAGATCCAAACAAGGAAACCTTGAACGCAACAGAACAGAAAATTTACAATGCTCTTGCTAAGGCGGAAGGGATTTCCGTTGGAAAACTTGCACTCAAAACTGGGTTTGGAATTCGAGGAACCTACAAGTATCTTAAGCGTTTGAAGCGCAAGAAACTGGTTTTCTTAAGGAGAACACCGAAAACTTACGGCTTAACCAGCAGTGGCCGTAATTTAACATTGGTGTTAACAGAAATTGAGCAAATAGTGGAGGACACATGGAGCTCTTCTCAGCAAGTCATGCGCTAAAATCCAAAATGTAATGGCAAGATTCAATGCCAAATTTCCCCTTTTTTTCTTCGCGCCTTCTTGGTTCCTATGCCTCTCTCACTGCCTACCCTCCAGGTCTACTAGAAGCAGCAAATAGGCGCAATTTTTCATGATTTCGTTTTTGTATTCTATGGGAATGTTCGTCATTGAAGTCTTCCTCCAATTTTTCTTTACAGCTAAAAATCCAAACTTGGCGTTTAACGTGGATGAAACGTTTTCAATCTGAGAAGAAATGCGACTTTGTGGTTTTGTGCTTATAAGATTAGTCTCAACATCAAGAGTGCCAAAATTGAATGGTGGGCCGAGCCGGACTTGAACCGGCGACCTTTGGCTCGTAAAGCCAACGTCCTAACCAGGCTAGACGACCGGCCCGCACCTTTTGCTTATGTAAGGCTTGATTTAAGCTGTTTGGATTAAGAAACTGCATTGGTTCATATTAGAATTTTCCTCTAAACCGTTGCCGCCTTAGCTCTGCCCTGCGCCTTTTTAGTTGTCACAAAGAAAACTCCAATAAAAATCAAGACGGCACCAGCAAGAACCGCTGGATATAGTATTTCGTTGGCGAACATGACGGCGAAAAATGCGGTGACAAGGGGTTCGGCGAACAAAAAGCTGGTTGCTGTTGATCCCGCGCTTTTTAGTACGTAGAACCAAATGTAGTATCCCAGCAGAGAACATGTGATAGATAGATACAGTATGCCTAGCCACTGACTGGTTGTTAAGGTGAATATTTGAAAGAATGAGTTGTCAGCCAACGAGAAAGGAATTAAGCATAGTCCACCCAAAAAGCTAACGTACGCAACCACTAGGAAAGCATCATATTTCTGCATGATTTTCTCCCCAAGCAGGCTGTATGTTGCCCACATCACTGGCGTCGAAAGCAGAATTAAAGTGCCCAGCAAAAAAGTCATGCTTCCCTCCATATTCAAAATGTCAACTGAAACCACTAGCAAGGTGCCAACTACAGCGGTTATTATGCCGGCGATTTGTTTTTTTCTTAAATGTTCTCCGAACAGTCGGGTTGAAAAAACAGTGATTAGGATGGGCGATAGGAGGCAGACAAGTATTGCTGCAATTGATGCCCCTGCTAATTGGATTCCTGTGTATTGGATGGTGAAGAAGAATGTTACGCCAGTTAACGCCAATGCCAGCAAAGTTAGGAAATCTTTTCTTTGGACACCAAGCTTATAATGGGGGCTTACGCGTTTCTTAGCGGCAAGGGCGAGAAGGAAGAAGGCGCCTGCAACCAAAAACCTAAATGTAGCAATGGCAATGGGCGAAAGTCCGTTGCCTAAGAGTTCCTTGACAACGACAAAGGAGCTTCCCCAGAAAATAATCAGCAAAACCATTAAGAAAGCTTGAAAGGGGCTGATTGAGTTGGAAGCCATGGATCAAGATAAGACTTTTTTCCTTTTAAGCATTAAACCAATCACATGGTCGTTTGGCATGGAAAGGTGTGCTCATCGCCGATTTGGTTGATATTTAAATATCCGGGCCACTTTCTTTTTTTAGGTGAAATTTTGTTTTCTAACAAGCTTTTAGATTTTTTAAACAAAGCCATAGCCCGTGAACTCCAAGTTAGTATACAATACATGTGGCAACACGTCCAAGTAACGGGCACAGACGGTGTCGTTGTCGAAGATATTTTCCGCAAAACAGCTATTGCTGAAATGAAACATGCCGAACAGCTCGCTGAACGTTTAGACTACCTCAACGGCGTCCCAACGATAAAACCTGACCCTATTTTCGTGGGAGGCAGCTTAATCGAAATGCTCAGGCAAGATGAGCTGAACGAGGAAGAAGCCATAACCCTTTACAAGCAGGCAATTCAAGCTGCGACTGAAGTAGGCGACTACACAACTAGACGGATGCTGGAAGAAATTTTAGCTGAAGAAGAGAACCATATAAACACTTTTGGAAAATTATTGGTCGGTATGACCGAGCCATTTACTCAGCCAGGGACATCGTAAATAGGTTAAGTAAGGTTAAACTTAACTCGGTTTAATTCTTTTTCTTTTTCCTAATTCCAATTCTATAGGGCTCTAAGCGCTTGTACTCTTCAATACAATAGACATATATCATTGCGGGAAGAATGGGTTTTCTTCGATGGTGCCGAGTTTGGATAATCCTGTTTCTTTAAGATGCCCTGTTTGCGGAATTCAGATAGATGCGGAGAACCCGCTCTCAAGAATGGAAGTAGCATGCGACGGGTTCGGGGGCAAGAAATACTGTTTCTGCAATGAAAATTGTCGACGGCACTTCCAGGATGATCCCAGAATTGCATACTTCTCAATGGAAATAGGCGTATCATGTGACATGCCAACCTACAGCGGCGGCTTAGGTGTTTTAGCAGGCGATATTGTGAAATCCAGTGCAGACCTACGTCTCCAAATGGTTGCTATCACACTTGTAAGCAGGAAAGGCTACTTCAGACAAAAATTAACTGAGCAAGGGGAGCAGCTCGAGCTTCCAGATGAGTGGGACCCAGCGAAAACCCTAACCCGAATGCCCAAAACAGTCACTGTAACCATCGAAGACCGCCCAGTCAAAGTCCAAGCTTGGCTACATGAGTATCAAAGCATCACGGGCGGAATGGTTCCAATTATTTTTCTAGACACCGACATGGAAGGAAATACCCCTGAAGACAGACGGATCACAGATTCTTTGTACGGTGGCGATAAAAACTGCAGACTAAAGCAAGAAATTGTTCTTGGCGTAGGCGGAATAAAAGTCCTAAAAAACCTGCCCTTCAAAATCAGAAAATACCACATGAACGAAGGCCACTCCAGTCTTCTAACATTTGAACTCTTGAAAGATAACGGAATGGATTCAGAAAAAGTTCGAAACCTATGCGTTTTCACTACACACAGTCCAGTTGAAGCCGCATTCGACCAGTTCAGCTACGAACTTGTCCAACAAGTGCTAGGCAAAGAATACATGTTGCTTTCTGACATGAAGCAATATGCAGGAACAGAAAATCTAAACATGGCTTTACTAGCATTAAACTTAAGTAAATACATTAACGGCGTCTCCTTAGCGCATGTAGATTACTCCAGAAAACTTTTTCCAGGTCGCTACATCCGTGCAGTTACCAACGGCGTCCACTCTTATACATGGACAAGCATTTACTTCAGACAGCTCTTTGACAAATACATCCGAGGTTGGACCAACGAACCTATATTACTTGCAAAAGCCAGCGAAATTCCCAACCGAGAAGTTTGGGATGCCCACACAAAAGCAAAAACTAATCTGCTGACTTTCGTAGAAAAAACAAACGGGGTAAAACTCGACCCGCAAGCCCTGACAATAGGCTTCGCTAGAAGAGCAACAGGATACAAACGCTCAACTCTAATCTTTTCCGACCTACACAGGCTGACCGACATCAATCGGAAAGAGAAAATTCAAATGATATTCGCAGGAAAAGCACACCCAAAAGACACCGACGGAAAGAAACTCATAAGGCAAATTCACGACTATGCAAATGTGTTGAAAGATCAAATTAGCATAGTTTATATTGAAAACTATAACATGGATGTTGCAGCCAAGCTTACTTCAGGTGTTGATGTCTGGCTTAACACTCCTTTGCCGCCTTTAGAGGCTTCTGGAACTAGCGGTATGAAAGCTGCCCACAATGGGGTCATAAACTTTAGCGTTCTTGATGGTTGGTGGATGGAAGGCTGCATCGAAGGCGTAACCGGATGGGCCATAGGACCCCACCCTAGAGAGCTATTGATTGAAAGCGAAAGACGTGAATTAGAGCTTCAAGACCTCTATAGCAAGCTCGAATACCTAATCATTCCAACTTATTATAATCAAAAAGACGCTTGGATAACACTCATGAAAAACTCGATTGCAAAAATAGCCTACTACTTCCAAACACAATGGGTCGTACGTAGGTACATCACAGAAGCATACCTCCTTTAAAATCCCACTCTACCAAATTACTTGCAAAAAAATAAATGGCAGCTACTGCTTTGCGTTGACGACAAGTTCTTTGGCCCACCCGCCAATTTCTTCCCAGTCCCGCAAGTCATACACTCCAGATGGCGCTTCTTTGAAGCCGTCCTTTTCCAGCTGAGGCCTGATAAAACCGAAAGTTCTGCGGGTAATAATGTTCATTTTGTTGAAGTCTAAAACGCCGCCGAAAAATCCAACAGCGATAGGGTGCAATCCGTACTTTACAATTTTGTCGTCTAAATCAATCTTACGTGACTTTGTTAACTCTTCTGTTTTTCCTTCACGTTCGGATACAGTCTTCATTGACGAAACAAAAATCGCAACTTTCTTGTGAGCGAGTTCTTTCTGGAACCTCTTCAAAAAATCCTCCGCTTCACCCGTCCACCTGCCCATCTGCATTCCACTTCCGACAATGATAATGTCAAACGGGGAGATATCCTTGATTTTCTCTTTCTTCGCATTCACGACTTTAACGTCAAAACCTTGCTCACGAAGAACCTTCGCAATTTCCTCTGAAGTAGTGGTTGTTGCTCCGTAGCGGGTTCCATAAACAATTAAGGTCCTCATATTAACTCACGATATCTACTCACTAACTAGATTAATAAAACTAGGTTGAAAAAAATGAAAGAGAAGAAAGATTGTTTATCGCATCTTCATTAGTACCATTTCTGCTGCTAGAACCATGGGTTCCCATGTTTCGCAGAGTGGTGGCGCGTAGGCTGTGTCTGCTTTGGCTAGTTCACGTACTGTCATGCCTTTTTGTATAGCGAAGCTCAGGCAGTTTATGCGTTGGGTAACTTCTTCTCCGCCGATGACTTGGCCGCCTACTATGCGTTGCGATTCTTTTTCAACGACGAGTTTGACTTTGATGGGTTTGGCGCCTGGGAAGTAATCTGCTTTGGTTTTGCTGCTTATTGCTCCAGTTACGACTTCAATGCGGTTACGAGCAGCTGAGGTTTCGGTTAAGCCTGTGTTGCCTGCTTCAATCTCAAACAGCCTTGTAACTGCGGAAGCTAAGATGCCTGTAAACAACGAGTAGTCGCCTCCAGCGTTTGCCCCAGCAACCTTACCCTGCCTAACCGCAATTGTGCCAAGTTGAGCACACATAGGTCGATGCGTAATCATGTTTGGAGCTTCCGCGCAATCGCCAACAGCGTAAACATCTTTCACATCCGTTTCCATACGTCCATTAGTTTTGATTGCTCTGGTCTCACCAAGTGGTATGCCTGCATCAACAGCAAGCTTCGTGTTTGCCCTCACGCCAAAAGCGCTAATGAAAAGGTCTGCTTCAATTTTTTCGCCGCCAGCCATAACCGCGGTGACTTTGTCCTCGCCTAAGAATTCCTCGACGCCTTTACTTATTAATATGCGCATACCTTTCTGTTCTAAATGCTCCTGAACCATCTTTGCCATGTCTGCATCTAGCAACTGCGGCAAAATCTGCGGAAGCATTTCTAAGACGGTAACTGTCAAGCCTTTCTCCATCAAGCCAACGCCCACTTCCAAACCGATTAAACCTGCGCCCATAATGACGGCTGATTTTGCGCCGGCTTTGACGGCTGCATCAATTTTTTCGCCGTCTTCTATGCCTCTTAGGCTCAATACTCCGGGTTTTTCTCTGCCCTTAATCGGAGGAGTAAATGAGTCAGCGCCAGTTGCAATTACTAGGCTATCGTATGGGAGAACTTCGGTGGCTCCTTCTTTGGTGGCTATGGTTACAGTTTTGTCTTTGGCGTTGATTGCTGTTGCTTTTGTTTCGTTTCGTAAATTCAGCTTTAACATTTGGAAGTACGCTGGTGGGTAAACAATCAAATCATGAAAACTTGCAATGTGACCGCCTATAACGAAGGGTAAGCCGCAACGTGAGTAACCCGCATTCTTCTCCTGAGTGATCAATGTGATTTCTGCGGTTCGGTCTTTTTTGCGTGCCGCTGAAGCTGCCTCTACACCTGAAGCATTAGCTCCAATAACAATAATGCGCCTTGCCATCTGCTTTGCCTTCGGACTATTTTGATTGGGATTGAGCTTTGTGCCACTCAACCGCGCTGTTAAAGTCCATTAGGTTTGCAAGTTCCGCTTGTAAGTTTGATGGTTTGATAACGATTAACCATCCTTTTACGTATGGGTCTTCGTTGAGTGTTTCGGGTTTTGATTGGACTTCTTCGTTAACTTCTTGGATTGTTCCACTTAAGGCTGCAACTAGGTCTGAAACTGCTTTAACAGACTCCAATGTTCCGTATGGTTCGCCTTGCTTGACTTCTGTTCCGACGCTTGGCAATTCGGCATAAACAATTTCTCGCAGTGACTTCTGGGCGTAGTCGGTGATGCCCATTCGAACTTTGTCTTCCTCGATTTTTATCCATTCAAAATCTTTTGAGTAATAGAGGCCTTCCGGCACTTCGTTTGCTTCAACTTTTACCATGATTTGAACCTTCTAAATATTGGTAAATATCCAGTTTAAGTTCAAGCTTAAAAGGTTTCACAAAAAAGAAAAGGGGCTTATCGTTCCCGTTTGCCCGCTATCCAATCTTCAGTCCATTGTCGCGCTTGCGGGTCTGGCACCTGAACAGGAGGATGCTTAAATGAATATGATGGCATGCTTAGCAATGCGCCAGCGATTTTGCGGTCTAAAGCTATTTTGGCTGCGCGAATTAGATCGATAACTACGCCTGCGCTGTTTGGGGAGTCTTCCACTTCAAGTTTAACGCTGATGTTAATTGGGCGGTCACCGAACTTTCTGCCTTTCAATGAGATGTAGCAGATTTTCTTGTTCTTCAGGAAAGGCACAAAATCGGAGGGACCAATCCTTGTTGGCAAAGCGTAGGGAACCATGCTTGTGACGGCTTCGGTTTTGCTGATGCGTTTTGATGTTAAGCGGTTTTCAACGGTCATGTTTTGGAAGTCTGTGTCTCCACCGAGATTTAGCTGGTAAGTTTCGTCAACAATGACTCCGCGGTCTAAACAGAGGCGTACAAGGTTGCGGTGTAATATGGTGGCACCAACTTGGCTTTTTATGTCGTCACCTAAGACGGGTAAGCCTGCTTTTTCGAATTTTTTTGGCCACTCTTTTGTCGCGTCTGAGCCGATGAATTCAGGCATGCAGTTCACAAAAGCGCATCCAGCATCGATTGCACATTGTGCATAAAATCGGACGGCATCGTGGCTTCCGACGGGAAGATAATTCACGAGGACCTGTGTTTTGGCATCTTTAAGCACTTTTACGACGCTTTCTTTTGTAGTTTTGCTGTCGTCGAAAACATTGAAGGTTTCACGCATATGAGGCGCAACACCATCAAGGATCGGTGCCGGAGAAACTTTCACTCCCAGATTTGGTACATCGGCGAATTTTTCGCACACATTGGGTTTAACCCAGATGGCTTCTGAGAGATCTTTGCCAATCTTGGCCTTGTTAACTTCAAAAGCAGCTACAAAATGGATATCTCTGATGTGGTATCCGCCGTAGTTTACATGCATTAAGCCTGGTACCGTGGTGTTTTCTTTAGCGTTTTTATAATATTGAGTTCCCTGAATCAGGGCTGATGCGCTGTTACCAACGCCAATAAGTGCGACACGTATTTCAGGCATGAAACCTTAACCATCCAAGAGTGTTATGTTAGTGAAGGCTTAATGTTCACCTGCGCTATAACTTTTTCTAAATCACATGACAAAATTAAAAGGGAACGCTAACACAATACCATAGCAACCGAAGATGAAACGTTATGAGCAAACCAGAAGTCAACATCACATATTCCCCTTTCAAAGAAATCGTAATTATGGAAAAAACTTACTTTAATACGCCTGAAGACATAGCAAGATTCACTTCCGTTATAGCAGGCGGCAAACTAGCAGGATTATACTGGGTTGATGGCATTGTCTTCTTGTATTTTCCGCTTCCAGCTTCAACAGCTGTAGTCGCTAAGGAACTGCTGGAGAATCACAAGGTTTTCTGGACCTTCGTTGGATATGCACCTATGCCAAAATACGCGCAAACAATTGAAACAAAAGAAAAAATGATTGTACCAGTAGTAGACATATCAAATGACCCAGTTCTAAGAAACGTTGCACACTGGCTAAAAGAACAAGTGCATTGAGATTTCGAAGGCAGTTTTTTGCCAACCATAACCCTCAAGGGCACGGTTTATTCCGGCAGAGGCGAAGGAAAAAAATTTATTGATTTACCCTGGGTTAAGCATCAAATCGAAAAAAGCTTAGGTTTCACTCCTTATTCCGGAACCCTTAACATTCGCCTCAACAAAGAAAGCGCAAAGCAAAAAAAACTGCTTGAAAAAGCAGAGCAGTTTAAGATTTGCCCTGAGAAAGGTTTCTGCACTGGGGTACTGATTAGGTCAAAAGTTGAGGGTTTAGAATGCGGAGTTATTATTCCTCAGGTTCTCAATTACCCAGATGATGTTTTAGAAGTTATTGCTCCTTGGTGTTTGCGTGACCGCCTTAAAACTGTAGATTGCAATGAAGTAACTGTTATCGTTGACCTGTAGTCCTGCATGTTTTCTTTAGGGATGCAATATACTCATCAGCACAATTGCTTCTTTTTAGGTACGAACCATAGGTCACCAGTGCATTCATGGCACGTGCGGCATCTTCAGGGGATTCGAACGAGGGTACGCCGAGTTTGTCGAAGCGTGAGCGTGTATAGAGGGCCATTTCTGTTTCACCGATGTCGCACATCACGATGGGCTTAGTGTAATTTGAGGCTACTTTTACTATGCCATCGATGTACACTTCTCGGAGTCCCGGCATGTGATGAAGCCCAAGAAGGATAATGCCACAGATCTGCGGGTCTTGGAACATCAGGTCAGCAGCCATAACAAACATTTCATCAGTCACTGAACCAGTGAGGTCCACGGGGTTCGAGGTAGCTGCAATCTTTAAGATGATATTTTGGTCTTTTAGTTCTTGGAATTTCTGCATTGCCTCCTCGGAGAAACGGTCCACCGTTAAGCCTAAGGCTTCGCATTCGTCAACAGTCATTACGCCTGGTCCACCTGCATCGGTAAGTATGCCGATGTTTTTACCAATAGCTGGCGGCTGCATGGCTAAGGCTTTACCGATGTCAAAGAACTCCTCCATGTCGCGAGCCCGAATAACTCCGCCTTGTAAAAAGGCGGCATCGTAGATTTTGTCTGATCCTGCAATGGCGCCTGTGTGTGAAGCTGCGGCTCTTGAGCCTGCAGCGCTTCTACCTGACTTGATGACGACGACGGGTTTTTTAGCCGTAACTTTCTTAGATATCTTGAGAAATTCCCGTCCATTTTTCACATCTTCCAAATAAGCGAGAATGACTTTGGTTTCTTTGTCGTGGAGTAGGTAGTGGAGGATGTCGGATTCGGTGACGTCGCATTTGTTTCCGAAGCTCACGAATTTGCTGACACCCATCTGGCGTCCAGTCAAGTAGTCGAGGGCTGCGACTCCGAAGGCGCCGCTTTGTGTAATCATGGCGATGTTGCCGGGTAAGGGTCTGGGAGTAGCCACCACTTCTTCGCCTGTGGTTAGAACTTTTGTTTCTGGTAGGAACAGGGTGTCCATTCCCGTTTTAGAGTAGTAAACGCCTAGGCAGTTGGGTCCTAAAATTCGTATTCCGCCTTTTTTGGCTATAGCTACTACTTGTTCTTCAAGTTCAATATTGCCAACTTCTTTGAAGCCTGAACTGATTATGATTGCAGCTTTGACTTTTTTGTTAACAGCTTCCTCCATGATGGCGGGTACCGCTTTGGCGGGAATGATAACAACAATTAATTCGACTTCGTCGGGAACATTACATAATGAGTGGTAACATTTGAAACCTAAAATTGAATCTTCCCCTGGATTAACGGGGTAGAGTTCTCCTTTGAAGACTCCGCGTTCCTTGTTAGTTGAGAAGTTTTTGAATATGACGTGACCTGCTTTGTCAACCTTTTTTGTGGCACCGATAACGGCGACTGACCGTGGGTTGAAGAATGCGTCTAATTTCTGTAATGCTTCTTCCATAGCTACTTCACTGTTCAGCTTAGAGGCTTCGAAGTCTCGTTTTTATGTTTTACCCTTCAAAAAAGTTCTTTCAAATAAGGAGTAAATGTTCCAATCTATTAACTTTCTTTAGCTTCCGTTCTTCTAACTATAACGATAGGTTTATGTCTGATTTTTTGGAGCATTTCCCAGCTTACACCATTGACCTCCACTTGAAACCGTGATGCCATATCCCAAACTGTAGCGCCTGACCCTGGGCCTCTGGCTTTATCAGCAATATTGGTTACTGTTAACGCTTGGCTGGCTTGAAGAACACAGCCTGCAACTGCTAATGGAGTTGAACTTTTTTTTAGCTTCAGGACTCTGCCCGAGATGTATGTGATGAATCCGCCGAAGGAATGTATGCCTTTCATAGCTTTTGGTCTTGGGGTAAAAAAGAAATTCTTAAACCTGTAAGTTTTATCCGTATCCGCAATTATAATACAAACTTCCTTCCGCAGTTTCAGACGGATTTGCCTCCGAATTTCATACGCTAATTCATATGCATTGTTCAAAGGTAAGCTTACGTAGGCGTAGGGCAGGTTGGAGCCGTCAATGCCGCCTTCAGAACCAAACATGAGTGACTGCAAAAGGCCAGCCTGTTCAAGAGTTACTTGTTTGTGGCGGCTGCCAGACTCAAAAGGATACTCTCTTAACCTTCGCAACAAGCGTTGTCCAAAATGGCATAATGTCCCAAGAGGATAACCCCAGACAAGCCGCATCCAAAAACGAGCAACCACCTTTGCATTTCGGCTTGGTTTTACGATGCTTTCATCAACCATGTTGCCTATTGCGGTTGAAATTGCTTTTTCCGAAATAACCACGAAATCGCCGTTTTCAATTTTGTTCTCTACAGCGGTTATTACTTTGTCTGTGTAGTCATCGCCTGGTTTCCAGTAATTGGTCGTTATCGCTAAGGCATTATACTTGGTCATTGATTGGCACTTAACAAATGCAAGTTTCTGCTTTGCCTAATAAAGGCTTAATTTGCTATATCATGCGGTAGCAGAGTTGCTTGAAGACAATATAGTGTTTAAAACAGTGAGTACGGAAAACGCAGGTTATTCTGGTAGATTTTTCCTTTTATTGGAATCTGATTTCCGCAGACGGGGCATTTCATGTCGCTGGTGAGTTTCCACTCGGTGATTTCGAAGGCGTATCGTTTGATTATGGCTGTGTCGCATTTGGGGCAGTAAGTATTTTCTGCTGGGTGGCCTGGAATGTTGCCGAGGTAAACGTAGTTTAATCCTTGGTTTTTCGCTGTCAATAATGCTTTCTCCATGTCTTGAACTTCGGTCGCTGGAATCGTTGTCATCTTATAGTCCGGGTGAAAACGGAGCAGGTGGAAGGGCGTATCTGCACCTAGATATTCTTTTATCCACTTAGCCATAGTTCGTATTCTGTCCATGGAATCGCCCACTTTCGGAACCACCAAATTCGTGATTTCTATGTGAACGTCGTTAACTTTGAACTCTTTTAGGGATTCATATATGGCTTCGACATTCGGCACTGCTGAGACTGATTTGTAGAAGTCTGGGTCGCCGCCTCCTTTGAAATCAACTGTTGCCGCATCCAAGTAGGGCGAAATGGTCTTGACGGCTTCAGGAGTCTCGTAACCATTCGTGACAAAAGTGTTAAACAACCCTGCTTCTCGAGCAAGCTTAGCGGTGTCGTAAGCGTATTCCATGAATATGGTGGGTTCAGTGTAGGTGTAGCTTATTCCTTGGCAATTGCTCTCATTCGCTGACTTCACTATTTCTTCAGGCGGAAAAGGTCTACCTGCAATTTCTTTGTCTTGGCTTATCATCCAGTTGTCGCAGAATTGGCAGCGGAAATTGCAGCCAGCCGCCGCAACCGACATAACCAACGCACCAGGATTGAAATGTGAAAGCGGTTTCTTGCTGATTGGATCTACGCCAGCTGACACAGCTTTTCCATAATTTAAGGTATAGAGTGTTCCGCCTTGGTTTTTTCTCACCAAGCAAAAGCCTGTTGCGCCTTCATTTATGAGGCACCGCCTGGCGCATAAGCTGCATTTTACTTTGTTCTCTTCAAGCCTACTGTAAAGCATGGCTTCATGAAGTGACATAAATTCTCACTATTCTCAAATAATAGAAGGATGTTTTTCTTTAAAAACATTCTACAAGAACTTGTTGTAGAAGCAAGTGACTGCTCCAGTGTGGCATACCGCGCCTTTCTGTTCAACCACATACAACAGGGCATCGAAGTCGCAGTCAGCTGAAACTGACACTATTTTTTGTGTGTGCCCCGATGTTTCGCCTTTTACCCACAATTTGTTTCTGGAACGGCTCCAATAAGTGCCTTTACCAGTTTTCAAAGTATTCTCCACTGCTTCACGGTTGGC
Organism: Candidatus Bathyarchaeota archaeon; assembly: GCA_963831865.1. GTDB lineage: Archaea > Thermoproteota > Bathyarchaeia > Bathyarchaeales > Bathycorpusculaceae > Bathycorpusculum. The sequence continues at coordinate 166,087 of CAWHSP010000021.1, forward strand.
GTAGGCCAGCATCAGCGTTTTCTTGGTTTTTGCGTCCTGAACAACCACTGGGATGAGTCCGTTACCTTTTTTGAAATCTAATTTATCGATCAATTCATTTGTTGTCATTGTCTTATTGTCACCCCCATCTTGCGCAGGTAATCCTTCACAACTGGAACAGGGTACTGGTTGTAGTGGAAGATTGAAGCTGCCAATGCCGCGTCTGCTTTTCCCTCGGTAAATACTTCAAAGAGATGTTGGGGTGTTCCTGCGCCTCCGCTTGCGATAATTGGAACGTTAACGCGCTCGGAAATGGCTCGGGTTAACTCGATGTCGTAGCCGTCTTTTGTGCCATCCTTATCCATTGAAGTAACCAGGAATTCGCCCGCTCCAAGCTTCTCTGCCTGTAGCGCCCACGCGATGGCGTCGAATCCCGTTGGCTTGCGTCCGCCGTAAGTGACAACCTCAAACCATAATTTGCCCTCGCCCGTATCAATCATAATCTTGCCATCGCTCGGCGTGCGATTTCTTTTCGCATCAATAGCACACACTACACATTGACGCCCAAAAACGTCCGCTAATTCAGTTATGACTTTGGGATTTTCAACCGCTGCCGTGTTGATGGAAACCTTGTCTGCGCCACTGCATAAAACCAGCCTTGCGTCGGCAACGTTTCTGACTCCACCACCTACAGTGAATGGAATACTGATTGCTTTAGCTACGCCTTCAACAACACCTCGTAAGATGTCTCTTTTTTCTGAAGAGGCTGTTATGTCAAGGAACACTAATTCATCTGCGCCGTCGTCGGAGTAGCGCTTTGCCATTTCTACTGGGTCGCCTGCATGCTTTGGATTGAGGAAGTTTATGCATTTCACTACTTTTCCGTGGTCAACATCTAAGCATGGAAGAATGCGTTTGGCTAGTGGCATTTTTAGGCTCCTATGATTTTGATTGCTTCCCTGAGAGTAAATTTGCCTTCATAAAGGGCTTTCCCAATGACTGCTCCTTCTACCCCAATTTCTTTGAGCGCTGCCAAGTCTCCTATGCTGCCGATTCCACCTGCTGCAATGATTTTGGCGTTGGGATATAGTGTGGCCGCACTTAGCGTTTGTAAGTCTGGGCCGGTAAGCATGCCATCTTGGGCAATAGATGTTATCAGAAAGTGGCGAACGCCGAGTTGAGTGTACTTGTCAAGTGCATCGTCTAGGGTCATTGCGGTTGCGGTTTTCCAGCCTTCAACCATGATAAGCCCTTCTTTATTGTCTAAGGCAACGATAACTGAATCAGCGCCAAACCGTTTCTGGATTTTGCCGATGGCTGAGGGATCGCTGAAGGCTAAGGCTCCGAGGATTACTTGGGTTATGCCTGTTTGGAAGAGCTTAACCGCTGTTTCATAGTTGCGTATTCCACCACCGACTTGAATAGGTAATTTGATGTCTTTTGCAATCTCAGCTATAACCGAGTGATTATTGCCAATCACAAAAGCTGAATCTAAATCAATGATGTGTAATTTGCCAGCCCCTTCGTCACGCCATCGCTTGGCAGCTTCCAATGGGGTTCCGAACTGTTTTTCGTAGCTTTTAGCGGTGCTTTGTTCTCCACGAGTTAAGCGAACGATTTTGCCATTCATCAAATCGATTGCCGGAATCAACTGCACCCAAAATCACCTAACCACTATTTTTGCAAAGTTTTGCAGGATTTTCAAGCCGATATCGCCTGATTTTTCTGGGTGAAACTGTGTACCATAAATGTTTTTGCTGGCTACCGCTGAGGTGAAGGTTATGCCGTATTCGGTTCGTGTGCAAACTATACTTTCGTCGGATGGCACGGGGTAGAGTGAGTGCACGAAGTAAACGAAACTGCCTTCGGCTACTCCATCGAAAAGCTCGTTTTGCTTTATGATGTCTAATGTGTTCCAGCCCATATGAGGCACCTTAACAGTGCTTGGCAACTGGACGGTTTTTCCTTTGAAGAGTGCTAAGCCGTTTCCAGGTCCCTCTTCGCTTACTTCAAAGAAAAGCTGAAACCCCAAACATATGCCTAACAATGGGGTGCCCTCTTCCACCTTGCTTATTAGGGTTCTTTTGACTGAATTGAGTTTTGCAGCTGCTGGGGAAAAAGCTCCGACACCTGGCAAAGCAATGGCGTCTGCACAGGCTAATTCTTTTACGGAAGTGCCGATTGATGCTTCTAAGCCTGCTTTTTCCAGCGCGGTCTTTAGGCTGAGCAGGTTGCCAACTCCGTAATCGAAAATTAAGGCTTTTGCCACTTTTAGATGACTCCTTTGGAACTTGGAACGCCTTTGCGTCTTGGGTCTATAGCTACTGCTTGTTTAAGCGATAGGGCCAGGGCTTTGGTTGCTGCTTCTGCTTTGTGGTGGTCGTTGCTTCCGTACTCGACAAAAACATGCACGTTGGCCTGCAATGATGTGGCGAATGACTCGAAAAAGTGATTGATGTCTTCCGTTGGCATGTCTTCAACTTTTTTGCCTCTGAGTTTTAGGTCAATTTTGAAGTATGGCCGTTTTACTAGGTCTACGGCTGCAAACGCCAAAGAGCAATCCATGGGTGCCGAGGCGTTGCCGAAGCGTGTGATGCCTTCTCGGGTGCCTAAGGCTTTGTTTAGTGCTTCTCCTAAGCCTATGGCTAGATCTTCTACTGAGTGATGCACCAAGTCGCCTTTCACTTGCGCGGCTATATCGATTAGGCTATGTGTGGCAAGGCTGGTTACCATGTGGTCAAGGAAGGGCACACCAGTAGCTATGCTGATTTTTCCTTCCCCGTCTAAGTTGACTTTTACTTTAACTTCTGTTTCTTTGGTTTTACGGATAACTTCTTCTGTCCTCATCTTAATCACTTTGAATTTGCTTTAGTGCTTCAACCAGTTTAGCGTTCATTTCTGGCAAGCCCACTGTGACTCGGAAGCAGTTATCGTATTGCAGGATTTTGCCCCATTTCTTGAGCATAATGCCGCGTTTAAGCAGCTTCTCATTGACTTCATCAGCAGGTTTTTGGGTATTAACAAGCAGAAAGTTTGCTTGTGAATCGAAAGCTTGCACCCCTTCTATTTCGTTTAGTTCCTTTATCAGTTTTCCCCGCTCCCGTTTCACTTGCGCCACGGAATCCTTCATCAATTCGGTGTTGTCCAGCATCTTAGAACCCATCATAAGCGTAAAACCGCTAACTGGGTATGGCAGCGGCGCTTTTTCATTCAAAATCTTCGCTAACTCAGGATTTGCCACGGCGTAACCAAGCCTCAGCGCAGCTAATCCGAAAGCTTTGGAGAATGTTCGCAGAATAATCATATTCTGAAACTCCTTTATTCGTGGCACAAACGAGTAATCAGCAAATTCACCGTAAGCCTCATCCAAGATGACAATGCCTGGGAATGTCTTGGCTAAAGTTTCAACATCCTCTATCTTGTACTGTGTTGAAGTCGGGTTATTAGGTGAACAAAGATAGAGTAGCCTGGTTTTATCTGAAAATTTTGCTATGAGTCCCCTAACGTCTATCTGCAGGTTGCTTAAGAGTGGCACAGTGATGTATTCGCCTTCTTGTCTTTTAACGCAGAGCGGTGGAATAGCGAACGTTGGCGCAAATGAAAGTGCCGCTTCACCCTTATCTATAAAGAGCCTTACGATTCGGTCAATTAACTCATCGCTACCGTTACCAACAACAATGTATTCTCTGAGAGCGCCAATGTATATGCTGATCTTTTCTCGCAGTTTAACCTCTTCATCCTCAGGATACAGCCGCAAATCAATCTCGTCAGCCAACTCTTCAAGGAGTTTAGCTTGTTTTTTTCTTGGAATAAATAGGTTCTCGTTAAAATTTAGTTTGATTATTTGTTTTGTTTGGACGCCTATTTGCTTCGCAATAGTTTCAGGGGAGGCTCCAGCAGTATAGCATGCTATTGTTTGAAGCTTGTCGAATTTATTTTTTAGCCATGTTTTGTAGGTTGCACTCATTTTTCAAACCTTGCTTGTATTGCTTTGTAGTGATTTGGAAGGTTTTCTGCTTGCGTAATAACTTTGATGCTGTCTCGTACTCTTTCCAGACCAGTTCTTGAGCTTTCAACTATGCTTACTCGTCTCATAAAGTCAAAAACAGATAAGCCTGAGAACGATTGTGCAAAACCGCTTGTTGGCAAGACGTGGTTTGTTCCGCTGCCGTAATCGCTTAGGGCAACTGGGCTGTATGGACCTAGAAGTATCAGACCAGCGGTTAGTTTCTCTGCAATCTCCTTGGGCTTAGCAGTCATGACTTCTAGGTGTTCAGCGGCAAACTGATTAACTAAACTGACTGCTTCTTCAATGCTTTTGCAGACAATTATGAAACCATATTTGGATAGTGCCTCTGATACTTTTTCGCCTCTTTCAGCCGAGGCCGCAAGCCGAACGAGATTCTCTTGAACCTGCAAAGCAACCTTTTCGGACGTTGTTATTAGTCCTGCAACACTGTCGCCTCCGTGCTCAGCCTGCGAAACCATATCAAAAGCAATGAACCGCTCATCAGCTGACTCATCAGCCAAAACGAGAACTTCACTTGGGCCAGCAGGCATATCAATCGCCACATCCATTGAAACCAGAACCTTCGCCGCTGTCACATATTTGCTGCCTGGACCAACGATTTTTCGTACAGGCTTTATGCTTCGTGTTCCGTAAGCTAAAGCGGCTATGGCTTGGGCTCCGCCAACCTTGTAAACCTCATCGACTCCGCAGATATCGGCTGCGACAAGAACAAGTGGGTTAACTTTGCCTTTTGCGTCTGAGGGTGAACAAACAACAATTCTTGGGACACCCGCAACCTTTGCTGGAACAGCAGTCATGACAAGCGTGCTTGGGTAAGCGGCTTGCCCTCCTGGAACATAGCAGCCTACACTTTCAATTGGACGCAAAACAGTCTGAACCCATATGCCATCACCTGAGGTATTGATTTCTGTTTGGGTGAGCTGCTGTTTTTGGAATGTCAAGACTCTTTCTTTCACGAATTTTAGAGCACAGACCTGTTCAAGGCTAGTTTTCTTGTATGCTTCTTTGAATTCTTCCGCTTTGACCCTGATTGTTTTTGGGGTAAGTTTGACTTTGTCGAATTTGTCGGCGTAAAAAATTAACGCTTGGTCGCCGTTTTCTTTCACTTCATCTACTATGACTTTAACGTCAATTTCAAGCTGCTGGGCTGCTTTTGGGTCTGCTTTCTGCCGTTTAAACCAGTCGTACGGTAACTCTTCTGATTTGTATACTTTTACTTGGGTTTGCACGACTTCTCCTCTCTCTTACCAATCTCATCTAAAGCCAGCACCTGCCGCGGTTCATACACAACTAAGCCTTGAGCAATCTTGCGGATTTTCGGAAGCAACTCGATTAAGCAATCTTTCTCAATTACGGTGTTAACGCTAACCCAAGTGTCATCTGCCAGCGGAGATATCGTCGGATTCTTAAGTGCCGGCAACTCAGTCAAAAGTTTTTGTAGGTTTGCTTTTTTTACGTTGACAAATATGTGAATTCTCTTTGAACCATCCACCACGCCTTTGAGCAGGGCAACTATGTCGTAGATTTTTTCTCGTTTCTCTGCATCTTCGAGAGATTTTTTGTTAGCAATAAGCACAGCCGCAGACCTCATGACGGTATCTATTATTCTCAGGTTGTTAGCTTCAATAGTGCTTCCAGTTTCAGTTACGTCCATTATGCAGTCTGAATCTTCTGGCGGTTTAGCCTCAGTTGCGCCAAAGGACAAGAAAATTTTGGCTCTTGTATTGTCACCTTTTTTCCACCAAGGCGTCACAATCATTGGGTCTGCGTTGCCGAAGCGCTTCTTGTATTGAGCTGTGTTTTTTAAGTATTCAGAGGCGATGTTGAGGTATTCGGTGCTTATCCGAAAGTTTTTGCCTTGACTCCAAATTGACTCCATAAAGTCACCCATCGTGCTGTTTTCGGGAACAGACTTTGGCACTGCGACAACAAGCTTGATTTTTCCGTACTCTAGATTCTGCAGGATTTCTACATCTGCACGGTTTTCTTTGACCCAATCTTCCCCAGTAATGCCTATGTCTTGTAAGCCTTCATTGACAAAGACGGGGATTTCTTGGGGCCTCAGAACCTTCATTTCAATTTGAGGGTCATTTATTGCGGGGCGATAGGTGCGGTCAGTTCCTGAAATTTTGTAGCCTGAACGCGCAAAGAACTCTGCTGTTGCTTTTGAAAGGGAGCCTGCTGGTATAGCAAATTTTACTTTATCCATAATTTTTCACCTAAATTTTTAGAGAAACCACTGAGGGTTTTTGACAAAATGGTACTCCGGAGGAATGTGCCTAATAACAAATAGTTTTTTGTTTTTATGCTTAAGCGGTGTGGATTGCTCTTAATGAACGTAATCGCCTTGTATGAATGCAATCCCTCATCATATACCACTGGAAGACACCTGACAGCTGTCTTCCTAATAAATCTGTTTCCTCATATTTAACTGTCGAATCGCAAAAAGACGTTAAACTGAAGGTTGTTTAGGTTTTCTAATCTCAAAAACAAACGGTGGCAACGAATTTCTCGTTTCTAATTCTATGCCCAATAAGCCTTCCATTATGCCCTGCCAAATTTCGCACTCGTTAATGAAGGGCGTTTTTAGTAGCAAAAACTTGTCTTTAAGGTAGAAGTCTCCGAATCCCTGCACTTTCAGGCGTTCAAATATTTTTTCCCAATTTTCCTGCTGGTCTGCTTCGATTCCTAAGGTTGCTTGGATTGACACTTTTAGGGCGTCACCCATTTTTTCGCCGAGGTCACGCCATTTTTCTTTGGGAATTTGTTGGGTTAAAATGTTGAATAGTTCAACGTTCACAAGGGCGATGCGGCTTATTCCACAGTAATATTCACCTGGGAAATGCCACTCGTAAATCATCATGTTTTTGTAAATGTCGAGCATTTTGGATATGAGCGGTTTGATTCCAAGCTCTTTGCCATCTTTGATTAATGATTCAATGAAGTCTCTTTCGCTTTTTTCCAGAATGATTGTGGTTCTTTTTGCTTCTTCATTTTTCTCTTTTGGAAAATTAAGTGGTCTTCGGTTGGTAACCTGCATAACATCTATTCTTAAGTGAATATTTAATATGCCTTATGTATTTTGAAAGTGTATTTAAAGTCAGTATTTCTTTAGAACGCTGTTAAGAATAGTTAATAAAATGGGTCTGACTATAGAGAGCCGCCGATGAAGAAAACAATTTGCTGATTGAATGATGCACCCTAGGGTATCTGAGGCAAAACTTACGGTGTAATTACTTTCTTTCTGATAAGGAATATCATGAACACTAATGCCAACAATGAACAGAATGGCACCGACGCCTACTGACGCAACATAATCTATGTTAAGTTTGTACATTAGGTATGGAACGTAAGTTGGACCGCCAAATATCAGAAGCATCGAAACAATTATCATGGTAATTCTCGAAAATTTGGAGTAGCCGTCAACATTAATATTTTCTTCTGTTTCAGTCATATCAACCGCGCCTTAGCTATTCTTCTGGTGCATTGTTTTCTACTAAACCTTCTTTTATCTCTTTTCCTAAAGCTTTCATTAGAAATTTGAAAACTGAAAATCCAGCTTCTCGGTCAGCCTTAAAACCCGTTGTAGTTCCCAAAATGCTTACTCCTTCAAGTTTCCTTTCTTTGGCCAATGCCAAGGTAAGCCCTGTTCCACCCACGATTCTGCCTTTACTGTAAATCACTGCGCCTTTTTCCATAAATTCTGTTGCTAACCTTTGCGATGTTGCAGCTATGTAAACCTGGGTTTTTTCCTCAGTTATTGGAATGCCTCCCATGGTTACAATGAAGTGGCAACCTAACGACTCAACAAAATCAATTATTTCGTCACAAACCTCGTAGTGAGCAACCACATCATCAAATGAAGGCTGAATTTCTCCTGTCATTATAACCAAGTTGTTCTTGTCCATCGGAGCATAATAAAACTCGTATTTTGGCAAACTGCAAATACCTTTAGGATCTATAGATATGTAATCTGGAAAAGTTGGAGAATACAGTTCTGCAAAAAGCTTAGCGTCACAAAACTTTATCAGAAGATGCGCTGCAATTCTGCCAACATTGCCAAAGCCTGGCAATCCCTGAACAAATACAGGATTCACAAGGGTTGGATTTGAAAGCTTACGCAAATAGGGATTGTCCATCAAGTAATCATCCTTCGCCAAACAAGTAATAGTCGCCTCTAAAATCCTTTTGCGAAATTACGAAAAAGAAACTATTAATATTCGACAGATAAGAGTAATAGGTTGCTAAAAAAATTATGGACAAAGATTTAGCGGGGTGGGGTAGCCAGGATTAACCCGCTGGGCTCATAACCCAGAGATCAGTAGTTCAAATCTACTCCCCGCTACCAAATTTTGTCGTGCTTGTTTTAGAGTATTCTAATTGAGGTATGCGCATAAGAATGGATGTGTGTTACTCGCAATATTTTGCATAAGTCACGTCAACTCCAAAATAGTAGAAGAAGTGTGCTCCCGCTAAGTTTCTTCTTCTTTAGAATTAACCCTAAAATACAAAAACTTTGATAAATTGCTTTCTTAACTCTGAAGCGAGTAGGATAAAAAAACAAAGAAATTTTCAAACCGCATTGCGATTATGGGTTTGTTCTTCTGACGCTTAATTCGAATGCTCCGCCGATAATGCCTAGTACTGCTCCGATGAAGTATCCGCCCATGCCTACAAAGCTGACAAGTGAGAATGCTATGATAAGTATAGCCCACGGTACATGTTGATGCGGCTGTACCCTTAGCATAATGGCGCCAATTACAACTATGATTCCGCAAATTACACCTATCACTGAAATGCCTGCAAGAAAGCTTGTTGAACCGCCGTATGTGCCCATGAAATTGTGGTAGCCATCCATTGCTCCTCGCATGAAGCTGCCGTAGCCACCAAAGTTTGTTGCACCTGAACTGAACCACAAAACGTTTAGTGTGCTGATTATGAATACTATTAAGCCTCCCAGCAGCGACACGATGAAGGCAAATGTTGTTCCTTGATTTTTACTCATAAAGTTCACCTCAATCAAGAATCTTCTTGGATCAGTATCAATATCTACAATCGTTGGCACCTTAGCTGAGAGCGCCCTGTCAACGGCTGCTTCAAGCTCGCTTGGCTCAGTCACTTTAATGCCCATGCCACCTGAGTGTTCAGCAAAATCAGCGAAATTGTAGTCATACAAGTCCGTTTGCCAGCTCTCATAACCCTCAACCTTCTGCTCTTGCATAATCATTCCAAGCCGTTTATTGTTCATAACGAAAACTTTAACCTGCAACTTGTACTTCAACGCGGTTAGAAAGTCGCCTAAAACCATCGTTAAACCACCATCACCCGTCAGGCAAACAATCTGGCGGTTCGGATAAGCCAATGCAGCCGCCATAGCACCTGGCAAACCAAAACCCATTGTAGCCAATGCACCACTCATCACCATTTTCTGCGATTTCTTCATCATAAAATTCCGGCCAAACCACCAGCAGTTCTCACCAACATCCAAAGAAATCACAGCGTCGTCAGCGACTTTGTCATTCAAAACCTTAATTATGTAAGGCGGTCTAATCGGCGTCGAGGTTGGGTCGGCTTCTCTTCCCAGTTGATTTAGCCAATCTCGCTTCAACTTGACAATCTCAGCCAAATAATCTGCATTCTCTTTTTCATGAACTTTCTCTGTTAACTTTGGAATCAGCACGGCGCTGTTGCCAATCAATCCGACTTCAACTGGATATCTGCGTGCAATCATTAGTGGATTAATATCAATCTGAACAGTTTTTTTCTGAGGAATTAACGATAAATCAGAAAACGAAGTACCAATAGCTATGAGCAAATCGGCCTTTTGCATAAGCTCTGCAGCCGCAGTCGAACCGATCCCGCCGTGGCAACCAACATCTAACGCTTCATGCTCGTCAATAACACCTTTGGCTCTAAATGTTGTTATTATTGGAGCAGAAATCTTTGTAGCTAACTTCAGAAGTTTGTTGCCTTGTCCTCGGCATCCGAAACCTGCAAGAATCACAGGTCTAACCGATTCGTCAATAACGTTTGCTGCCTTCTCAATCACCTATTCTTCCTGACCATAGGCAAGATTAGGCATTCTGCCCTCAAACGGCAAAATCGCAGTTTCGTAAGGCAACTTCTGCAAATCATTTGGAATGCCAATATGTGCGACCCCCTGATTCAAAAGTGCATGCTTAATTGCCAAAGTGGCAACCGAAGTTGTTTGATTCTCCGACATTAGAACGCTGTTAAAAACGCATACTGGCTGAAAAAAGGCGTATTGATCAACTTCCTGAATTGAACCTGTACCAATCTGTGGTCTTGGCACCATTCCTGTTAAGGCTAAAACAGGCGAATGATCAAGCTTTGCATCGTATAAGCCAGTTGCCAGGTTTGTTGCGCCGGGACCAGAAATTCCCAAGACAAGCGGAAACATGTCCAGTGAGTTTTCCGTATGCTGAAGCCATAAATGCAGCGGTTTCCTCGTGCCTGACCTGGAAATACTTGACTTTACCGTTGCTTTTCCGTATTGCATCAACGATGCCAAGTGTTGAAGTACCTGGTATACCAAAGACGTATTGGACTCCCCAAGCGGCGATTTGGTCAATGAGAACTTGAGAAACGGTACGCTCAACTTTTTTCTCTTCAACCTGCTCAGTTAAGAGTACAAAAACTGATTTGGGCGCTCCACAAACTGGGCAAACCCACTCTTTAGGCAAATCACTAAATTTCTTTCCTTCTTTAACTTCATCATAGACATAATTGCAAACTGTGCACCTGTATCTTGCCAAAAACTTACACCTCAGAAACTGCTTATATTAAACTAGATAATTTCAGCTTTATCTGCTTATTGGATGCTTCAAAATAACAGAACAATTCATAAACTTCTCAATTCATTATTTTATTCAAAGAGATGCCCTTTATGGAGAACTGGGACATAATAATAATCGGTGCTGGTTCCGCAGGTCTGTCAGCTGGAATTTACGCTGTCCGAAGCGGATTAAACACGCTGATTTTAGATGAGAAATTTGCCGGGGGAACAATCGCTGATGCCTCAACAGTTGTGAATTACCCAGGTTTTGCCGAAATCAGCTGGTGGAGAGCTTGCGGAAAAAATGACTTCACATTGCAGAAAGGTCGGCGCAACAATTCACGACATAGAGTCTGTTACTGAATTAGGGATTATGGGTGAAAAGAAAATTGTTAAAACTTCACGAGCAACTTATGAGGCTCAGGCAGTGATCTTTTCAACAGGGTCACATTACAAGGAAGTCGGAGTAAAAGGAGAAAAAGACTTCCGCGGTAGGGGCGTAAGCTACTGTGGCGTGTGTGATGGACCTTTTTTCAAGGGCAAACGAGTGCTTGTTGTTGGCGGCGGAAACACTGCTTGCATAACTACACTTTACCTTTCAGGGTTGGCTTCGCAGGTTACTGTGATCCATAGGAGGCAAGCTTTCAGAGCTGAAGAATCTTTGGTGGCTGACATATCGGCAAAAAGCAACGTCAACATAATATGGAATACTGAAATTCAAGAAATTAAAGGCGACAAACAAGTCAAAGCAGTCACTTTAATCGATAACATTACTAACAAAACCAGTGAATTAGAGGTTGACGCAGTTTTTGTGCAAGTTGGTGAAGCACCCAACAGCCAACTCGCCAAGGCTGCTGGAGTAGAAACAGATGAGCACGGATACATCAAAGTTGATCTTCGTCAACAAACAAATCTCCCCGGAGTCTTTGCAGCAGGCGACGTAACCGAATCAACCCATAAAGCAAGTAGGTACCGCCGTTGGCCAAGGCATCACTGCAGCCCTTGAAGCCTACAGCTTCATTAAACGACCTTATTACAAAAAATAGAGAGAAAGGATTATATCATTCTAAAACCCTTTTCATGCTTTCAATAGGCTTTAAGCTAGCATCTTGCTTGCTTTGAGTTTAAAGTAAGCAGCGATGTATGAAAAGAGGTTTCAGCATGAGTGAAAAATGTCTCGCTGTAGTGGAAATCGATCAAGACTTATGCAGCCGATGTTATGTTTGCAAATCAATTTGTCCTTATGAAGCCATAAAAGCTGATTCAGCCGGAAAAGTTGAAATTAACAGCCAGGATTGCCAGGTTTGCGGTATCTGCTACAGTGCTTGCCCATCTGCAGCCATAAAAATGGAATATTACACTTACGATAATCTTTCAAAATATGTTAAAGATGCACTTGCCAAAGCCAAAAGCGGCGTTGACACGCTTGTTTTGATGTGCCGAGGAAACTCACCTTCAACAGAAGAAGTCCAAGACATCTTTAAAGAGCAAGGCTTAAAAGTCAACAACTACATCGCCTTGCGGTTGCCTTGTGCTGGAAGAGTTCCGACAGACTTTATTTTTGAAGCATTGAACTCAGGAATAAAAAATATTGTTTCCGTTCAATGTGAAGACCCATTCTGCCGCTACAAAGAAGGCACAAAAATTAACACTCGAAGACTTGTGTTAGCAAGAAATGTTCTCAAACAACTGGGTTTTGATGACAATGCAGTTAGAGTTGTAAAGTTTTCACGCAAAGCTGTTTACGACGTTCAAGCATGCGTGGGCTGCGACAAATGCATCTTCATCTGCCCATACGACGCAATAGAGTTTGAGTCGTTTGCTACGCCAAAAGTAAACGAGGAGAAATGTGTGGGCTGCGGCGCTTGTCAACTGGTTTGTCCACATCATGCTATTCAAGTGAAAGGATTCGAGTTTGAAAATGTAGTTGACCGTTATGGAAGTTCAGCTGCTAAATTGAAAGCCAAGAACAAAGGTCCAGCGGTTCTTGCATTTGTTTGTCAATGGTCAGAATTTTCGGCCTTAGATAACCCGACTAGCGTATTTGCAGGGAAAAATGTGTTAGCACTTGAGGTTCCATGCTTCAAATCCCTTGATCCAGTGCACGTCGTTAACGCGTTGAACTGCGGATTTGACGGTGTCATGGCGGTCGTTTGCTCATCCAAAGATTGCAAGCTTCAAGAAGGACGAGATACTGCAGAGCGCAACTTGGGCGTAATGATGAATGTGCTAAAGAAGAAGGGTCTGCTTGACCGATTCGAACTTTATGAGGAGTCACCACGATGCGAGGGCGACTTCAATGCAAAACTTGATGCTTTCTACAAGAAAATTTCAGAGTTACCTAAACGTGAAGTAGCTGTGGAGGCGACCGCAAAACGTACAAAATAGTAACTAAAACAGAACTAGTACCAAAAATAAAATTGTTCGAAGTTGACGCTCCAGACATTGCGGCTAAAGCGCAAGCCGGACAATTCCTAATCGTTATACACGGCAAAACTGGAGAACGTGTTCCATTGACAATCTGCGGATATGACAAAGCAAAAGGAACTGTGTCATTTGCATTCCATGAAGTTGGCAAAACAACCAAAACTTTAGGTTTACTAAACCAAGGCGAATGTCTTGACAATGTTACTGGTCCACTTGGCAATCCTTCTGAAGTCAAAAACTTCGGTAAAGTTCTCTGCGTCGGTGGAAGTGTTATGATTGCACCTTTGCTGTTGCAGGCTAAAGCTATGAAAGAAGCAGGCAATCAAGTTACTACAATTCTTGGCGCAAGAACGAAGGAATTCATAATGATGGAAAATGAAGCTAACGCCCTAAGTGACAAAGTTTATGTTGCAACCGACGATGGAACAAAAGGTTACAAAGGATTAGATTTCCTCAAAGACTTGTTGAAAAAGGAAAAGTTTGACCGCTGCGTTGTAATGGGTCCAGTTATCCTCATGAAGGATGTTAGTGAAATAACCAAGCCCTATTGCATTCCAACAATTGTAACCTTGACGCCTATAATGATTGATGGTATGGGCATGTGTGGTGTTTGCAGAGTTACGGTTGATGGCAAAATGAAATTCGGTTGCGTTGATGGCCCAGAATTTGATGGTCACAAAACTGACTTTGACGAGTTAATTATACGTCAACGCACAATGTTGCCTGAAGAAAGATTAAGTTCAGTATTGTGGGAAATGGATGGAGGTTGTAAATGTGGCAGAAGCAAAGCCTAAACCAAAGTTAAATAAGAAAGCTGTTGAAATGGCAAAGCAAGATCCTAAAGTACGCGCTAAAAACTTTAGTGAAGTTGCTTTAGGGTACACTGAAGAAGAAGCACAGGAAGAAGCAAGTCGATGCTTAAAGTGTCCAAAGCCTCAATGTATGACTGGTTGCCCAGTGGAAGTCCCTATTCCCGAATTCATTAAACTGTTTAAAGAAAAGAAGTATGCTGAAGCCATTGCTCTAATAAAATCGAAGAATGCGTTGCCAGCAGTTTGCGGTAGAGTTTGCCCTCAAGAAGTACAATGCCAAGCTAAATGCATCGTTGGAAAAGTAGGTGACCCACTTAGCATCGGACGACTTGAACGTTTCCTGGCAGATTGGGAACGTGATAACGGTTCCGCGCTTCCACCTAAAGCAGCGGCAACAGGCAAGAAAGTAGCAATTGTCGGAGCTGGCCCTGCAGGATTAACAGCGGCGGCTGACCTGGTGAAGCTTGGTCACGAAATCACAATGTTTGAGGCGTTGCATGTTGGCGGCGGTGTGTTGTCATATGGTATTCCAGAGTTCCGTTTACCAAAGGCCATTGTGCAAAACGAAATAACCTATATCCAGAAACTCGGCGTTGACTTGCGCCTAGGCAATCTCGTTGGTAGAATCCACACTATTCCCGAACTCATGAAGGAAGGCGGCTACAACGCAGTATTCATTGGCAGCGGTGCAGGTTTACCGCAATTCACAGGTTGCAAAGGAGAAAACCTTGGCGGAATCTACTCAGCCAACGAGTTCCTGATACGTGTTAATCTAATGAAGGCATTCCAGTTCCCCGAATGTGACACTCCAATACGCATAGGCAAAAAAGTAGTTGTTATCGGCGGCGGAAACGTTGCCATGGACTGCGCAAGAAGCAGCATGAGACTTGGCTCTGAAGTCTGTTTACTCTACAGACGTTCACGTGCTGAGTTGCCTGCAAGACACGAAGAAGTCGAGAATGCCGAAGAAGAAGGCTTGGTCTGCAAGTTCCTTGGTGCACCAATCGAATTCTACGGTGACGAGAAAGGCTGGGTTAAAAGCATGAAATGCATCGCAATGGAACTCACTGAACCAGACGCAAAAGGCAGGCGAGGCGTAAAAGAGATTCCAGGCTCCGAGTTCACCATGGATGTTGACACAGTAATCGTTGCCATCGGACAAACACCAAACCCAATCATACAGCGAACCACAGACGGCTTACAAAGCGACCCAAGACACGGAACAATATGCGTCAACGAAGTAGGCAAAACGAGCTTAGATGGAGTTTACGCAGGCGGAGACGTAGCTACAGGAGCAGCAACAGTTATCAGCGCAATGGGCGCAGGCAAACGCGCAGCAAAAGCAATGCATGAATATCTGACAAACAATAAATAATCCACAGTCTTTTTTTAAGACTTTTATTTTTGTTAACGCTTTTATATAATTGGTCAGCTGAGTGATGGAAAGGGCGACGGCGCCCAAAATCACCATCAGAAGCATCCTTCTAACCAACGGTAACTGGGAACGATTCAAAGCTCAAAACTCCAACTTGCCCTTGTATGTGGTCGAGGAAGTGGATAAGATGCTCCACTGCCGAGATCCAGAAAGCGGCTTCTTGACCTACAAGTGTCCTAAATGCGGTGCCACCAAGACTATTCCACTTGCATGCAAGAGTCGTATCTGCGTTCGATGTGGCAAGAAGTATACGGATGAGTGGGCAGATGAACTTGCCTCTTCGCTCTACGCCGTATCACATAGGCATATGATGTTTACTATACCTGAGGAGCTTAGGGAAGTGTTAGGTGCTGATCATGGTTTCTTCAAGGTGGTTATGGATGCTGTGTGTCTGACTTTGAAGCAGTTGGTTGTGCCTCGTCGTGGCGCTGTTCCAGGCGTGATTTGTGTGTTACATCCGTTTGGGAAGGATTTGAAGTTGAATCCTCATGTGCATGTTTTAGTTACGGAGGGTGGATTGAATGGTGTGGGTGAGTGGGTGCCTATAACTTTCTTTGAGTATGGTTCTTTGCGGCGTATTTGGCAGTATCATTTGTTGAAGGCGGTTAAGCGGCGTTTGCCGAATTCGCCTGAGAACTGCGTTCTCATTGATAGGCTGTTTGGGGATCATAAGGAGGGTTTTTACGTGTTTGCTAAGCGTAGGGTGACTTCGCCAAGGGGGATTGCTAGGTATGTTCCTAGGTATGTGCGTCATCCTGCGGTTGCTAAGTCGCGTATTTCTGAGTTTAACCGTTTGACAAATACTGTTATGTTTTGGTATAAGGATGAGGCGTCTGGGGAGAGGAAGTTTGTTACGTTTGGGGCTTTGGAGTTTATTGGCCGGTTGGTGCGTTTGATTCCTGATCGGAATTTGAAGCTGATTCGTTATTATGGGTTGTACTCTAGGCGGACGAAGGGTAAGCTCCTGAAAGTGCTCACTCCTCTGAGCCGAGAAAAATCTTTGATTCAGCGCAAAAAGGAGGTGATTAAATGCTCCATATGTGGTCAAGTTATGGATCTTGTGGGCGTAACCAGACCCGGTTATGAAGAAGATGATTTTACGGGGTAGTCGTTAGCTTATTTTGCGCCGAAGGCGCTTTCTTGTTAGTGAATGTATATTTGCTGATTAAATTATGCTTGAAATTACGCCTTTGCCTGAGCGGCTTAGCTCAAGATCAATATAGTGATATAGTTTCAAGTTAATGGAAAGCTGTCAAGAGCGTTAAGTGCATGAGAAAACTGAAAGGGTCGGGCAACTACCTTAAGAATCAAGTAGGAAAAAACTTGGCGAAAGCGGCTGCCTGCTTACTCTTGTTTTTCCTGATTTTATCCGCAATAGGTCTGCGGATGCTTTTAACACTAAGTTTAAACGTTTTTGAAGGGGTTGGATTGATAGTTTCTATGGCACCTTTAGCAGCATTTTACTATTTTCTGCGTAAGTACAGAATTTACCGCGGCGGTTTAGCCGGAGAACAACAAGTAGCGAGACTTCTCAGCAGTAAGCTTAGCGATGATTATTTCCTCTTAAACGGCGTCTACCTGCGTAACGGGGGAGGCGATATTGACCACATTGTTCTTGGACGTAGCGGCATTTTCGTTTTGGAGACTAAGAATTGGAATGGTGACATTACTTGTTATGGTGACCAGTGGCAAAGAGCTGGCAAACAACGCTTTAAGGGGAGTCCAAGCATTCAGGTCAAAAGAAATACCGCTTTAATCAAAGGAATAATCGGTTCCTCTCAAGATTTTAGAATGCTCGGTATAAGGCTTGAAGGCATAGTAGTTTTTACAAATAATCATACAACGCTTCATCTCACCAATCCAACAGTTCCGATCGTTAAGCTTGCACAGCTGCCCAACCTCATTACGACTTATCAAGGTCCCAATATGTATTCTAGCCAGCAGCTTGAAGCTATAGCCGAAGAAATCCTTAAACAAAAGCGCTAATGACTTTTTTGTGTGGCGCATGCCGGTGTTATTTTTAGCCATGCTTTTCTTTTAACGCAAGCAAATGAAGTGATACTGGTTATGATTAGAGTACTCATTGTGAGAAAGTTAGAAACTGTTAGAGAAAATTTATGGATTGAATCAAGCAAAATGGCGATAAAAATGTAGAACGTTACTGCGCCGGTAATTAATTGAAAGATATGGATTCCTTTTCGGATTCTGCAGAATCCAGTTTTTACCTTGTTTAGCGTCAATTCAACTCGTTTTGAAACATCTGGAAGGTCGTCTAAAAGCAGTGTTAACCCTGTTAAAACGAAAAATCTTCCAGCATTAACGGCTATGCTTGAGCTGTTGACGAGAAAAAGAGTAATCAAAGACAATGATGAAAATGCTATTACGCAAAATGACGAGGTGAACAGGACTGCCGCACCATAGACGTAATGGTGGAATAAGAATCGTCCTGTATGTAAGGATCTGCCTATGCTTGCGCTTGGAAATATGTTGATGATTGCCGCCGCAGCGACTACCAAGAAGAGGTTTCCGTTGATAAGATATGGAGCATAGGGCTTCCAATTGGGCCATGAATGGTAGAATCCATATGTGATTCCAGCTATCGCTGCCACCGTTATGAGTGAGTTAAGCATTAATGATATACTGAATGCTTTTTTAAGCCATATTCTAACTGATTCGGCCATTGTTCAAACCCTAGAAACTGCCCACTGCTTACTGTAAAGGTACTCTGGGAAATCGCTCTATTATAATTAACGCATATTTAGTGGTAAAAACAATGGTTAAATATCATATAATGAATGCTCGGCAAGAAAGCAATGTTTAGGTGTTGTGTTATTGTGTGGCAACACCAACAAAGCATTTATTTAAATTCTGTTTTAGCCATAACTTTAGAACATTCAACTTGCCATCCACTTTATCGGGGGTGAAAAAATTTGGGAAGCATATGGTTAGGAGCTTTCGTCGGATTTTTGGTAATCCTTATTATCGCCTTTATTTTTCCAGGAGCCGGTCACCTTATCGGCTTATTCATCGGCGGCTTAGTAGCGGGGCTCGCAGCTAGTAGGCGTCTTTAAAGGATTAATTTCTGGTTTTCTAGGAGGTATATTTGGCGCAATAATAATCGCAATTCTAGGCATTCTTCAGCTTTGCATTCGCAGGAGGACTTGCAGGCGGAATCACAGGAGCATTCTTTGGAGGCTTAGCTGGTTTAGGCGTGGGCGCCGCAGCAATCATTCTCTCGATATTCGCAGGCATAATTGCAGCGGTCGGCGGTTTGATAGGCGGAGCAATTGCACGTTAAAACCACTCACTTTTTTTTTCGTATAATTACCTATCTAACATGAAGGTTTTTTCATGAGCGAGCTTTTCAGGTACCCTGTCCAAAATCATCTTCTCCGCAGGCTTCTTCGTGAGAACAATGGGCGACAACTGTTTTGGCAAGCTCCAGCGCTGAAGTCAACTTGCAGCCTCTTTCAGCATATATTTCAAAAAGGACGTCGTCTTTGTGAACAGTTTCGCCTAATTTTGAATGCAACACTAAGCCCGCGCCTTTCTCTTTTGGTGCTCCGGCTTCGCGTGCTATACGCACAATGTCTGCAGTGCTTAGCCATATGACTTTGCCAGCGTGTTCAGAACGAACTTCAGCCATTTCAGCGCCAACAGGCAAATCGTTAGGTTTAACCTTTGGATTTCCGCCTTGAGCCGCAATGATTTCTCGCATTTTTGCCTCTGCTTTGCCTGAATCAAGCATTTCTTCTGCTTTGAGCTTGTCCGTTTTCAGCTCCAACCATTTCGAAAAGCATACCTGCAAGGCTGACAGCTTTTTCCCGTAGGTCAGAAGGTCCACCACCCATAAGGTTGATAAGGCTTCTGCGCTTCAAGAGCAGGTCCAATGCTGCAGCCTAATGGCTGGTCACCAAATGTCAAGGCACATTGAATGTTTAAGCCTAAACGTTTCCCCAAATCAACAAAATCCGAAGCCAAAGTGTAAGCTTCAGTACGTGTCTTGATTTTTGCACCCATGCCGGTGGGAATGTCGATGACCACGTGGGTTGCTCCAATGGCTTTTTTCTTGCTAAGAATCGAGGGCAAAAGCATGGGGTCAATTCCCAAGTGGATACTCAACTTGAATGAAAAGGTCATCCGCTGGTGCAAGCTCCAGCGAGCCACCCCAAACCAGACATCCATTGGTTTTTGCAACAACATCCTTAATCTCACTAATAGATAAGTTGACAGGGCAAAGGTCTCCACTCTGTCAGCGGTTCCAGCAGGCGAAGTGATAGCGCGTGAAGAAGTTTTAGGTATGGTGAATCCTGCCGCGGCTACTATTGGTACGACAATCATGCTGGTTTTGTCGCCCGGTATCCCGCCTACACTGTGCTTGTCTAGGATGGGTCCTTCGCCGAAACTGAGAGTTTTGCCAGATGCAACCATAGCCCTTGATAAGGCCTCGTTCTCGCTAGTGCTTAAGCCGTGAATGCTAAGAGCAGTTAAGAAAGCTGCAATTTCAACCGTGCTCAAATGTCGCTCAACAACATCGTTGACGATTGTGATTATGTCTTTTTCACGTAAACGTTCGCCATGCAATTTAGCACGAACATTAAAAAGTGATTCGGGAAGTGGCGCTAACTGCACATTAACAGTTTCGTCATCTTTTACTCCAAGTGCCAAAGCGGTTTCTTCGTAGAGTCCAATGCGGTTTTTAGGAAAATGAGACGCAATATTTGCAATAGCAATCATTTCTTTGGTGCTACGTATTATTCGTATTCTATCTGAACTGTGCACGCCCAAGAGGCTGGCGCTTTCTTCGCTTAATATAGCGATTCTGCTTCCTCCAGTGGTAATCATTAAAATTTCAACGGTAAGTTGCATGCAAGACACTCGATTATTGTAAGATGCGGGAATAGTTAAAGATTTTAAGCAAAACCCAGTCACAATAGAGCTGGAATGAAACTCTTTGAAGTATCTTGACTTTTTAGATCCAACTTACAAATTAAAAGAAACCGATTTAATCTGCACTTTTTACTTGGAGCCCGACGGATTCAGCCTCAAAGAAGCAGCAGGCGGCATAGCCGCAGAAAGCTCCGTTGGTACATGGACGGAGCTAACAACTGAGCAGCCCTATGTCGCTAGGCTTGGCAGCTCATGTTTTTAGCATCGAAGGCGACATAGCCAAAATCGCTTATCCCATTGAGCTTTTTGAGCCAGCAAACATGCCTAACATATTGAGCAGTGTGGCGGGAAACGTGTTCGGGCTTAAAGCACTCAAAAACCTGCGCTTGCTTGATATCCAAATGCCCAAAGCGCTAATAGACGGCTTCAAAGGACCCAGCTTACGGCATAGCTGGAATCCGCAAACTCCTAAAAATTCCAAAGCGCCCCTTGGTTGGCACAATAATCAAGCCAAAACTCGGCTTAAACACAAAAGACCACGCAATAGTCGCTTACGATGCATGGAGCGGTGGTTGCGACATCGTAAAAGACGACGAAAACTTGAGCAGCCAAAAATTCAACCCTTTCGAAGAACGCCTTTCGCAAACATTGGAAAAACGAGACAAAGCGCAACAAGAAACGGGTGAACGCAAAGTCTACATGATAAACATCACCGCTGAAACCAACCTGATGCTAAAACGGGCAGAAACTGTCCTTGCTCAAGGCGGCGAATACGTTATGGTGGACATTTTAACGTGCGGCTGGTCAGCCCTCCAAACGTTGCGAGACCAAACCAGCAAACTTGTTATTCATGCACATCGTGCAGGACACGCAGCTTTCACAAAAAACCCACTGCATGGTATCGCCATGCGTCCCATAGCAACAGTGGCAAGAGTAATCGGCGTAGACCAACTCCACGTGGGCACGGTTGTTGGAAAAATGTCTGAAACCAAAGCAGAAGTGCTCGAAAATATTGATGCATGTAAAGCTGAAATGGGAGGTTTGAAACCTGTTTTGCCTGTTGCTTCAGGCGGATTACACCCACGACTTGTTCCTGCGCTTATGGAAACGTTTGGCAATGATGTGGTTCTTCAAGCTGGCGGTGGCATCCACGGGCACCCGGACGGCACAGTGGCAGGGGCAAAAGCGATGCGGCAAGCCGTAGATGCAATCCTGAAAGAAAAGACGCTGAACGAATACGCTGAAACACACAAAGAGTTGAAGGCTGCTTTGGAGTATTGGAAAACTTAGGTGCTCTTAAATACCCAAGGATAAGCTCTAAGCATAACTTCGGCTACAGACTGAGGCGCTATCACACCTTCTTCACAGATAAGCCCACTGATATATCGGCTTGGGGTAACGTCGAAAGCTGGATTGCGCACAGATAGTTTTTCTGGTGCTTCCATCCAAACTTCAGCAGGGCTTCGCTGTTCAATCCGCTCATACTCCCCAAACAGTGTTTCAGGGTCAAACTTTAGCAGTTCCGAAACTACATAGAAGGGCTTTCTAGCTTCATTGGCTAAAACGGCGATGCTGCTAGTGCCAATCTTGTTAACTATATTGCCCTCGGACGTGATGGCATCCGCGCCAACAACAACAAGGTCAACATTTCCCATATATGATCGGGTGGCTGAATCAACAATAAACATGGTTTCAACCCCCAGCTCAACCATTTCCCGTGCCGTTATCCTTCCTTGAAAAGCGGGTCGGGTTTCAGTGCAGATTACGCTAAAGTTTTTGCCGTCAGCTTTGGCTTTGGCAAGCATGCGTGTAACTGTTGATGAGTGGCAATGAGTTAATACTAGCATACCGTCCCGTATTCGTTTTGAACCTATTTCAGCTGTGCATTCTCTTGAGGCATCGAGATTTTGCAGAAACAAACCTGCATTTCCAATAACCAATTCGGCAATTGACTTCAACTTTTTCATTGCTGCTATC
This sequence comes from Candidatus Bathyarchaeota archaeon, assembly GCA_963831865.1. Classification (GTDB taxonomy): domain Archaea; phylum Thermoproteota; class Bathyarchaeia; order Bathyarchaeales; family Bathycorpusculaceae; genus Bathycorpusculum. Next base: position 188,433 of record CAWHSP010000021.1, read on the forward strand.
TTGAGCTTGAGTTATTACCCAGCGAACAGCATTCCTCATAAGTGGCTCAGTTTCCCTTGATGCAAAAAGCAAAGCCTGCGCTTCTTTAAGCTCGTTTATGAATGCAGTCTTATTTTTTGCTTTGGTTTGCTCAGCTAAGAGTTTGGAGAGTTTTCACGGCAGCTATTGCTACATTTCTTGCTCCTTGAACTTCGAGTTTTCTAATGCGCTCAGCTGTAACACGAACTGTTTCAGTCATAATATTCAACCTAAATTCGCAAGGTTTCTAGTTGTTTAGTTTATTTATGGAGAAGCATATAAGCCAATTCATGCCAAATTCTATCCAGAGAACGTTATGCTGCCAGATGATGAAGGCATTAACACTATTCTAAAGCCAATCATAGGTCCTTGGTACGAGTCCCTGCGGAATCCACAGCAAGCGCAAGAGCAAGTACTCACTGACTTAGTTAAAAAATACATTACTACAGATTATGGATTAAGTCACAACGCCCGTCAAATAAACAGCATTTCAGATTACCAAAAAAGCTTTCCCGTCATCAACTATTCTGCACTTACTCCTTTTCTCGCGCAAGTTAAGGAAGGAAACTACAAGGCAATTTTGAATGAACCGCCTGAATGTTGGGTTATGACAAGGGGCTCAACAGGAACATCCAAAGTTTTACCTGCCACCCAAACGCACCTAAAACAAATTTTTACTTGCGGTGCCAGAGGATTAATCAATTTTGCCATCAAAAAACAAAACTTCGACGTGTTCACCGGTTCAATTCTTAACTTGAATTTTCCGTCAAATGTTCACACAATGAACTTTGAAGGCAAAGAAGTCGCCTATGGCTACAGTTCAGGCACCTACGCGCGGCTGAACCCAATGTTTGAAAGGGTGAGCCTTCTGCCTCGTCAAGAAGAAATTGACGCCTTAGGTTCAGAGTTAACAAGTAAGGATTGGGAGAAACGGTTTGAACTTGTTTATCAACAGGCTATAAATCAAGATGTCACTGCCACCATGGGTGTAACACCTGTAATCTTAGCTTTCGCTAGGTACATGAAACGGAAGCATGGGAAAAAACCAGCTGACCTGTGGAAGCTTCAAGCTCTCTTCTGCACTAGCGTGCGCAAAATACAATACAGGTATGGTCCAGTGCTTCAGAGCTATTTTGGTAAAGCTCCAGTTGTAGAAATGTACACTGCCACCGAGGGCGTTTTTGCCCAGCAACTGGACGATTATCCCTATGTAACACCAAATTATGACTCCTACCTCTTTGAAGTTGCAACTGGCAGGGGCGTAAAAATGCTTCATGAACTCAAGCGTGGCGAGTGGGGAAGCCTGATAGTTTCTTCATGCATGTTACCCCGATATGACATCGGCGACTTAGTTGAAGCAGCAGGAAAAAACTATTATCGTATAATTGGAAGAAAAAACGCATCAACGCTATTAGAGCATAGACTTTACCGAATGTTTCTGCGATGGCTGATTTAGGAGGGGGCTGGGAAATGTTTGCGGGCGGTCATAGCTACATAAACAGCGCCAATTATGATGATTATGCCGATTATAAAGAGCATGACAGCTAAGTCTTGACCTGAAGTAAAGTAACTGCCGTTTAATTCCAGTAGAGAGAAAATACCTATAGTGATTAGTATCAAGCCGCCTATCAGATAACCGACAAAGCCACGTTCACTTTTCTCTTGTTTTTCACCCTTCTCTTGAGGTTGATTTTTCTCTTGTTTCTCATTCTTTTCTGCTTTTTCTTGTCTCTGATAAGGTCTTGCAGGTGCTGGTGCCTGTTGACTGGTTGTTGCTGTTACCTTTAGTGCTGCTCCGCAGTGTGGGCAAAAAGCCATTGTTTCCTCGACTTTATTGCCGCATTTCGGACAATAAGACATGTAAATCTCCCTGCATTACTTTTATGGTCACTTACTATTTAAAATATGCACTTTACTCTTTGATTTAGGAAAGATATATCTGCTAATATTCCATAGTCGAATGGGGAATAACAGCTTTGCTTAAGAATTTTAACCCTCAGGCGTTAGACGAAAAGAAAAAAGAAAACTTGGTCACTGCATTTTACGTCGGCGCTGTTTTTATTTTGCTTGCCATCGTTTATTTTGCTAATCTGCCTAACAATCTTTGGGATAGCATAGTGAAATTTTTCAGTTCTTTAACGCTTGCTCAGGTTCCAGGAGCTGGTTTTTCCTTACCTGCGCCAGCAGTTCCAGCTGCTCATTTGGCAACTATATGTTGCGGTTTTCCAGTTTTGTTTAGGTTTAGGGATTTTAGAAATTATGGTATTGGCAATTAGAATTCTGGCTTCATTCCCCTATTGCAAGGAAAGCTGAAACTATTGGAAACCTCGTTTTCTGGCTTGGAGCAAGCTTACTTGGCAATAACTTATCTTGTTAACATGACGATAAAGGCTGAGTGGTTTGTCTTTTGGGCTGGAATAATACTACTCGGTGGCATGTCATTGGTTGCAAGAGCAATTGTGCTTTTGGCCAAAAGATAAACTATTCTTTAACTTTGAGTTTCCACCATAACTTCATTATTTGGCGACCCATGTTCAATGAGTCTTTAAACAGATTTACTTTCGTACCTTTGCCGCTTTTCCATTCAACTGGAATCTCTTTTACTTTATATCCTCGGCGTTGAGCACGCACCATTATCTCAGTGTCCCAAAACCAATGAGTCGCCTCAACTTCATCAAGCAATTGCAAAACAGGTTCTCTCTTGAAAGCTTTGAAGCCACATTGATGATCCCTGAGTTTTGAACCTACAATGTGCCGTACAAGGAAATTATACGTTTTGGAGCTGATGCTTCTGCGCAGGCTACGTTCAACTTTGCTTTGAGGCAACATTCTGGAACCAGTGGAAAAATCGTAACCTTCAACAGTGACAGCTTCAACCAGAGGTTTAAGAGCTTTAAGGTCAGTAGCTAAATCCAAATCCATATAAACCAAAACTTCACCTTTGCTTTGCTTGAAAGCATTTTTTAGGGCGGTTCCTCTTCCTAAACGTTTTTCCCGGTGAATATGTCGGACATAGGTGTATTTTTGCGCTATCTCTTCGGCGCGTTCAGCTGTGCCATCGATGCTACCGTCTTCGGCTATTATTATCTCGTAGGAACTCGTAAACTCATTTAGAGCTTGAGTAGTTTTATCAACTGCTAAGAGCAAAAAATCAATTTCGTTGAACGCTGGAAAAACCACTGAGACCTGAACTGTTTTGCTGATACTATTTTGTTGTGTCATCCCGTGAAACGCCAGCTTGGGAACCACTTCAAATTATTTATGTACCAAGTGGGAACGGGCATGCCTGAAATCACTGGGTAAAATACTATGAATAATGCCGCTGTAGAAGCGAATATGGCTATTGCAGCAAGTTTTCCTCTAGGGGTGCTCCAGTACTTGTTAATGAAGTATGTTGTAGCTAAGCACAGTAGTGGAACACTCAGATAGAAGTGGTAAATGTATGTCGCTCTGGATATTACAATGTAAGGTAGCCACGAGAAAAAGAAGACAACGGCAACGAAGACAATCGGTAAATCAGCTTGATGCAGATTAAACTGATTATGTAAGCGTTTTCTAGACCTTAAGTCTTGAACAATTCCGCTTTCTTTTATGACCATGCCGGCAATTACAATTACCGCTGCAAAGCCAATCCACCAGACAACTGGGTTACCGAAAACGGTTATGGTTGAATCAACATTGTTCGGCAAATAAGATATGTCAAACCATCGGGGTACATTAATTCCATCTGGCCTGAACATGAAAGGCCACGACCACCAAGGAGACGACGACGGATCAGTTATAGTTGAGCTTGAATGAAAGCCAAACATTGCATTCTGCAAATTAAGAATCTTTAGGAAGGAATCGCCAGCAAGCATGTCGGGAATATAAGTTATGAAGTAAATAACGACTGAAAGACCTATGAAACCAAGAAGCAATAAGGCAGGATAGTCAAAGAAGGCAACGTACTTATCAGCCAAGCTGCCCTTAAGCTTTACAATGTTTTTGAACCTAATGGCTATAAGCAAAACAAGCAAACCTGCCGCACCAAAGACTGTAAACCACTTCGTAGAGAATCCCAGTGCAAAGAAAATTACAGCTAAGAATAGGGGAAGTAAAGATGTTCTCCACCCACTTTTAACCACATTCATGAAATAAATAAGGAAAAATAACTGTGAGAGTAATGAGAAGAAAACAACATAAGTGTCAGCCGTGCCAATTCTCGCCATTGTAAAGTGCATAAAATCAAAAGTAAGTAGGAACGCTGCAGAGAAACCTCCTATCCATGTTCCAAACAGCTTCTTTCCCAGTAGATACATTAACGGTATCATCAAAGTAGCAAATATCACACCCATAATTCGCCAGCCAAACGGGGTATCGCCGAAAACCGCTAACCCTGAGGCTTGAATCAGCTTTCCCAACGGTGGATGAGTTCTTTCGAAAGGTATCTGGTTATGCAGATAGTTTTCTGCAGCTCTGGCGAAATAGACCTCGTCAAAATACATCTTGGACATGTAAGTTGGAGGAATTTCAAGGGAACTTTGCTCATCAACAAGTTTAGTTAAGGTTGAGTCTGTTGTGTTTTCACCTGTAATTCCAATTATTGGAATTTGAGTGTTACTTTGACTTTGTAAGCCGATTTCTGAAATTTGGATTAAAGGTGAAGGTTCCTGGTCAGATGGGTTAGGTACAACCCAATAAAAGTTAGGTCGAGAATCATAATTTGATGCGTTAACATCAAAGCTCAAAAATTGAGTGTTTGAGTTTATTTTTGACGATTGCCAAATTGCATAGTCCGTTCCAGCTGGTTGAAGAACTAATTGTCCAGCATTACTCCAGTTTCCTGGAGAACCAGAATATATTGTTGCAGTGGCATTGCCGCTTTTAACCCAGAAATACACTGTTTGGACTTGCTGCATTGAACCTAAATTCACATAGAAACTTTCTTTTTGAGTACTTTGCCAAGTTGTAGTTGGATACTTAATTGAACCAACATTCCAAGCCGCTATGCCAAAGAAAACTATAGAAAGCAAAACAATAGTTACTACGTCTTTCTTTGTAAGCTTAATTCCAAAGTCTATGTTTGTTTCCCTTCCTTTTCGTTTGGCCTTAACTCGGCAGATGCAATTTTAAGCCAGTTGCACCCTCGTAGTTCATCTATCATTATTACTGATGCATAGATGAGCATGAATAAATTAATAGCGCTTACGGCAAGAACTACTGGGTCTCCCGTAAGATTGGGACTCGACGCATTCGGATAAGAGGTGCTAAGCCAATAAAGAATGTATGCTTCATTGACAAGCAAAGTCCCAGTCAAAACCACGTAGAAGGGGCGGATTCTTTTGACGAAGTGGAAACATTAGAGGCTAAAACGCTTATTGCTGGAAACAGGTATCGCTCATGAATCCTTGTCGGAAACATGAAGAACGCAAACAGAAACATGAACGCTGAGAAAAACGCAACCATCTCTCCTGAAACCTTGAACCGTTTATGGAAAAAGTAGAAAATGAAAATCGCAAATGCAATGAATAATGCCCAACCTACGATGAAGATGCCTGTGTCAGGAGCCCATAAGGCGTACAAGCCCCATAGGTTAAATGCGTTAACCGAAGTGAACAGCGTATCTGTCCGAATCCTCCGAAGTAAACTTGGCTCAACCCGGCTAAAGGATAACCATTCCATTGAAACGGCAAAACAACTAACTGACAATGGTTGCGACAAACGTTATCACAGAAAACTAACATCCTTTTCAATCCACTTTTTTTGTAAATTAAGAAGGCAATGAGAGGGGCAAGCGCTATCGCTTGAGGCTTTGTTAAAAGGCGCTATTGCAAGGGTTGCGGCTGAGAGTTCAGGTTTAGATTTAAGCGCAAGAACTAAGTGAGAGGACAAGGAAAAAGGTGTATATGGCGTCAAATTGGCCCCATACTGCCGCATTAAAGATTACTGCTGGGTTAAAAGCGTATAATGTTGTAGCAGCAAGTGCAAGCTTGAAACTTGCTTGTTTTCTAACAAAAAAGTAAATGAGCAGCTGCAGTTCCTAAATCGAAAAGGTTGGGTAGCCAACTTGATGAAATTCACGACACTTATACCATACGTTGATACTGCATTTGCTAAGACTTCCAAAAAGCCAGAAAATGTAGACGTTGAATGGCGGATAGTCAGCCCAAGTTAAGGTATAGAATGGTCTTATTCCATGGGTTGCAGCAGTGTTAAACCATGACGTAAAATCGTTAGTGTCAATTGGGTAGCCTTGCAGGGGAAACAGAAGAACCCTGACTAGGAAGGAAACAGCAAGCATGACGGCTAAAATAACAAGTTCGCGTTTGGCAAACGAGAAGCTAACCACGCTTACCCTCTCTCTTCAGGAAAATATTTGTAAGCATGGCATAAGAACGTTTTCAAGAGTGAATCCGTATTGTTTGAGCTTGAGAAGACACTTGCCTGATAAGAACCAAAAGAATGAGGTTGGAACCATTCGTTAGAGCAACGATGCGCTGGTTGTCAAAAGAGGCAATAGTTAAACAACAATCTTTTTCAAATCAAGAACAAGTAAATAATCTGAGTGACATATTAACGCAAAATAGGATGATGAATACTTCCTGTTTGCAGATTTGAATTCAGCAAACCTGTCGCTATTGAATAAGAAAGCAAAGCAAACACTGCAACTCCAATTATAAGACTTAAATAAAATAGGATTGAGAAGAATTTTCCCCTTTTACGAAGCCTCCATAGAACGGCTATAACCGCGACTCCGAAGACAAGAGCAAAGATGATTGAAATTGGAAAGGGAACAAGCTGAAATGCCATAAGATGCTATTAGTGATTACTGTATTTAAATTTCGAGCAAATAACCGATTTCTAAAACAGAAGTGGAGCCTTCGGCGGGATTTGGACCCGCGACCATTACCTTACCAAGGTAACGCCCCACCGGGCTAGGCTACGAAGGCAAATCATTTTCTCTTTGAAACAACAGCTCTTCTAAATAAAGAGCTTACGGTCGATTAGAATTTTCTCTATTTATTAGGGATAGAATAAGCTACCATCGCTCGACACGAGGGGTAAATAAATATTAATGGGTGCTAAACGTATTCTCAAAGAATAGGATTGGGCAGGGGTCTCCAAGCCAGGTCAACGGAGTAGGGCTTAGGACCCTATCGCGTAGGCGTTCGTGGGTTCAAATCCCACCCCCTGCACCATTATAACAAAACTATTAGGGGTTTTTCGAATGACGGTTGGCCGCCCTCAAATTCCGTGACATATTCAAAGCTGGCCAACTCAATTTCAGAAATTCATGACTTCGGGCTCAATGGGATAATTTGCATTTATTTACCATTAAGTAACTCTATCTTTACAATTGACTGCCTGGCAGATGAGATTTCAGGGGGGCGAGGCAGTACATAGCCCAACCCATATATTGACTTTGGAACTGTAAATAATCATCCTGGTCAGTACGGAAGTACTTGAAGACTTGTTCATGATCAGGGTGGTTGGGGTTTTCTTCAAGCCAACGTATCAGTCCATACCAACTATCCGAAATGTACCTGTCCCAGTCATCGCGGCTGGAACGGATGATATATTCGAGTTCAAAGCCTTCGTTTCGGGTAAATTGAGCCAGTTCTGGTTCCGTGTATGTAGTTGTCTGTTTCTGGGCATATTGCGGATGTACTTGATTGCTAAGCCAGTGAGTTTCACCGATGCCGAGGCGCCCATTCTGATGCACGGCCCGCTTCATCGCCTGGATTGTCTGCTGGAAGCCGCCAAAAACAAAAGTTGACCCAATACATGTTGCAGCATCGAAAGCTCCCTCTTCGAACACGTAGTCAGCCCCGCGGGAGCATACGATTTCGATTTGGCCCGACAACCCTCTCTTGACCAGCTTATCCCTGGCCCGGTCGCAGAAATCCCTCGATATATCGATGCCAATACCGGTAATACCGAATTCCTCAGCCCAGAGAGTGAGAGGTTCGGCACAACCACAACCGAAGTCGATAACTCGACTACCTTTTTTCAACTTGAGCAGTTTGCCGAGTTGGATGATTTTTTCAGACGTAGAAGGGTTGAGTATCTCCATATAGCGGTGTGAGATGCTCATAAGGTCAAAGAATTCCGTGATTCAAGCCTCCTTCAGGAAATGGTGACTTCATTATAATACCAGCCATTAATGACATTTAATGCTCCCTCTATTTGATGAACTTAACTATACGGACAATTGGCGATTAAGGATAAGGTAATAATAAAGTATTTGGCGGCTGCTTTTTTGTTCCATTGTGTTTCGGTTTTTAGTCATCTGCACAAAGAAAAGAAGTGCTTGCGAGTGACACCTCGAGGCCAGAAGGGGTTCGAATCCCCGCTACACCACAAAGAAAGCCGTCTTTATGGTGGCAGTAACACGTTACCATCAGCGTCTAGCTTCCAAAAAGGATTAAATGCAATCTCAATCAAGTGCCCCATCGGGGTCTTTGAAATAGCCACTGTATCCGCCCCAGAAAACCTTCTGCGCAGGCTTGATAAGGGTTGCCCCCGCCTTAACTGCTTCAGCCAAGACAGCGTCAACTTCAGCCTTGTTTTTTGTATTGTGCGAGAAGGTAATGCCTGAAAAGCCGTTACCCGCCTCACCAACAGTTGCCTCTTCCGCAAGCAATTTCCTAGGGTACAATGCTATACCTATTCCTCCAAGAGAATACACGATTAAGTTCTTGGTACTTGCTGATGACCTCTTCCAGCCCAGCCCTTTCTCATAAAAACTAATAGCTCTAGCCATATCGGCTACGCCAAGCGTTATCATGGCCATTTTTTGCCTCATTATTTAGCCCCAAAAAGAGTAAGGAGGTTTTTTGCCTAAAAAATGTTTTAACTGCGCTAAATCAAAAAAGCAACCAGTTGCCGTTTAATAGTGTATTCAAAAAAGGGAGAATGTAGTTACTTAGAATAAGAGGAATTGGCGATATCGCCAGCTGGTTGGGGGTACAAAGCAATCCTAATGCGTAGACTGCAAGGGGTTTGTTCTCTATCCTCACCAAGGCCTTAAATTAAATTCTGCTGCCTTCAACGTTGACGAGGAATGAACCTTAGTATGGTTTGCAGATTGCCTTTTTGTCCACCATTTTTATCAGCTTAACAAGGCTTTCCCTGTTAATACTCTCAATTGTGGGGACTTTTATGTGCCTCATTGTTTTACCGTTCCCCTCAAACAGTCCGATCTCCTCATCGCTTAAACCCGTGACTGCAAAACCGACATGAACACGATTCCTCATCGCCGCAATATAGAATTTGCCATCCGCAAACGTTACGACTCCCCACATTATTTTTTCTTGACAGTCTGGAAGTGTTTCTATGAAGATTTTTCTAACTTCTTGCAGGATTTCTTTCTGGGGTGATTTTTGCTTCTCTATGTAAACATCCACTTGATTATCCATTATGCTTCACTCTTTCCCTGCTATCCGACCTGAATAATTCTTTTGAGCACAGTTAAGTATTGTAAGGTTATCCAGTAGTTGACGTCTTTGTACTTAGCTCCAGCCATCACACTTACGTCGTATATTCCATTATCTTGTTTTTGCTTCTCAAACCAATGCATTATTTCATTGATTTTTGGATGATTATTAATTCCAAGAAGTGTCAGCGTGTCTATCGTTGACAGTATATCTGTCCAGTGATATGGAAAAGTGAATTTGGTCCAATACTCAACTCCCATTCTGTCCGAGTACTTGTCTCGAGTAAAAACCCTTTCCGCCAATAGCAGTCCTGCGTCCTTTACTTTACTTCTGTATGCAGACATTAGAGAAAATGGTCTTAACACAATACCTGTAACTAGGTGAGAGAATGGTTTTGTTCTATCTGGCTCAATTGTTTCCTTCTCATTTAGAGCTTCTAATTCTCTGTTTCTGGTTCTTAGGGGAATAGCCCATCCTCCATCATCCTGCCTCATTCTAAGTAACCAGTTAAGTGATTTCTCAATTATTGTGCCTTCATATCCTGCTTTTATCAGGAATTCTGTGATGCTCGCACTGTAGTTGGGGCTGTACTGGTTTCCGTACATTCCCCTGAATTCTCCTTCTTTTGTCTGGAACGAAAACAAGTACTCAGCCGCATTCCTTATTGCGTCGTGTTTTTTGTTTAATCCGTAGAATTCCACTAATTCTGCTATTGTCTTGTATGTTTGATATTGGTTGTAATTTGTGGGTGAACGCAATGTAGCTTTCTTATTTGGGTAGATCCATGAACCGTTTGATTGTTGGTTTTTTAGTATTCTTTTCACTCGTGGCAGGGTCCATAATTCTTCTATGTCCACCTCTTCTCCAAGCAAGTCCCGCCTTGTAAATGCTATTAATGCTTCATTGCATGTGCCAAGCAATGTCTTGATTGCAACTTCCATTTCTAGTCTCCTTTAGCCATTTTTGGATAAAAAGTTCTCGACATCCTCTATGAACCTCAATGTCCCTCTCTCAATTTGCTTGGTCAATGCATCTGGGTCGCTGAAATCTGGGTTTTCAACCAGAATGTTCTCAAGAATGGAATCGACGCCTTTTGTCGTTGGTGGAATTCGGTATTTGTTCCAGCTGTTTTCTTTGAACATTTTCCAATACTTTGCTTGGAAGCCTTTGTTGTATCCGAATAGCCAGACTTCAAATCTAAATCTTTCATGGACAAAGACTATCCCAACTTTTAGTCCTCGAAGTTTCAACGACTTTGGAAAGAAAGAAAAATACGTCATATCCATATACCCAAAATAGATGCTTCCCGATACCGAATAGTCAGGATACTTCTTTTCAAAATACGACCTCAACCCCATAATATAATCCATTAATCCTCGGTATGCCCTTTGAATAGTTCCCTTCTCGAGCTGCCTTCTATACTCACTCATAGATTCCTTAAATGAATCCATATCCTCAATCTCCCACGTTTAACGAATCTATAGATTTGGATTGCTTATCAGGTTATTGCCAAGAAGAAAGGGGATTGCGCGGGTGATTTCTCCATTCACAGAGAGTTCAAATCCCCATAAGCCCCGAATTAGAACTGGGGATTAAACAGAAACGTCTTGCGATACAGTTAATCAATTAGGTTGAAAACAGCGTAATATTTTTAAGTCTGAATGTTATATATAACTAACATGAAGTGTGTTAAAACTAATAAACTGTGGGGGTGTAGTTCAAATGAGAAGCAAAGAACTAACTACTCTTGCCTTTACGCTCGTAATTCTTGGAATCGTATTTGCCGACGATTGGTTGATTGGCTACTCATTAATCGGTGCTGGTGTGCTGCTATCAATTATAAGCGCCATCAAATCAAGAAGAAAGGCAGGGATGTAAGTCATCAAACAGGAGGTGGCATGATGGCAGATTTCACTTGGCCAATCGCAAGCATTGGAATACTTGCATTAATCATTCTAATCGGCATCTTAGTCCTTTGGAAAAGACTCAAAGATAAGAAGTCTGGATTTCCATTGGCTGATGAGAGAACACAGAGGCTAAACTGGAAAGCCGCATATTATGCGATGTTCATGGGGCAATACTTCATTGTAGCATATCTGCTTGTTAACATAGTTGGAAGAGAGTTCTTCGGTATGCCAGAAATCGAAGCGGGCTATCCCATGATAGCAGCGCTTTTGGCATCGAGCGTGTCGTTTCTGGTGCTCCGATGGCATTTTGGTAGAAAAGGGGAACCGTAAAGGCGATGAGAACCAGAATAAAAGAGCTAAGGGCAAGATATAACCTCACGCAAGACGATTTAGCAAAAAAGGTAAGTGTGCGAAGAGAAACCATACTGTTCATTGAAAAGGGGAACTACAATCCCTCTCTAAAACTGGCACACGAAATAGCAAAAGCTCTACAGACTACTATCGATGAATTGTTTATCTTCGAAGACACTTGAGGCTTTCTTTAACCTAAGGCAGACTTACTCTAAAAAAAGGGAAACGCGGGTGTCATCTCCACTCTCAGAGGGTTCGACTCCCACCCCCTGCACTGTACCTCAGCAAAGTTGACCTAAAGCTAAAACCTGAGGTCGTCTCGCCGAAGATCTGAAATAACACGTTTTTCTTTTTCACTATCAAAATCACTCGATGTTTCATTGTCAAAAATGAGTAAAACTCCACATATCTTCAAATCAATAAGCCATAGAAAAATGAGTTCTGACCAAAATCAATTAAATTTGAGGTTATTCTAAGGAGAGCTCCTCGCTAAAATTACTCAGAATTAAGTAATGAAGAAAATCCCTGCAATAGTTTTTTGGATAAACACCGAAACGAAATAGACTTATGATTATAGTTTTTGAGCAAAAATCGAAAAAAAAGAAAAAAGAAAGTTGATTTTAGTTGCTGTGTCTTATTTCTTTCTGAGTATAAGTACTGTTGCGATTGCTACTGCAATGATTATCGCTATGGCTGATGCTGCAAAGTATAATTCAAATGGAGGCAAAGCTGCTGCTTGTTGTGTTGGCACTGGTGTTGGTGTTACTGGTGCTGAGCTAACTGTTATGTCGGTGCCTGCGGATGAACTGCCGTAGGAATCGTCACCTGCGAATGATGCGGTTATAGTGTATGAGTCAGCTTTTGGTGGAGTCCATGTGAAAGCGTATGTGCCGTAGTAGCCGTTGGTTGTGACGCTGCCTAAGTTGTAAACTGCGTTGTCTGAACCTATGGCTGTCAATGTGACTGGAACGCCTATCGCTGTTTCATTTTGCCAGAGACCGTTAACTGGATATTGTAGGTGTAAGTATTGCATTTGTGTTGTCATTGAATCATGTGATACGCATGGTGTGTCTGGTTGTGCTGGAGATTGGTCAAGTACTGTACCTTTGATTACGAGTCCTGTGCCTTGTGGTACTACTGTGTCAGGTGCGGTGATTGTTGTCTTGCTTTGACCGATACCATATGTGACAAAGTAACCTAAGTCAGACATCATATTCAGGTATCCATCTGCAATTGCGCCTATGTCTGGTGCGTTGCCGAAAGCTGCGTTACCAGGGAGTGCTAAGCTCCATTCTTCTGCGCCATTGGTAATGTTGACAGCGCAAATGCTCCATCCTCTTGTCCTTGGGAAAGTTGTGGTGTGTTCGCAGTTGTATGTGTAGATTGTGCCGTCAGCAATTTTATTGCCTGAATTGAAAGAGTAAACCTCTGTTCCATTTGCATCGGTGTATGGACTTTCGAATGGTGCAAGTGCATATTTGTGGTAGACCCATGCTATTTGTCCGTTAGTCCAGTTAATTGCAGTTATACCTGAGTAGCCGTCGTGGATTATCAATCCGTAAGCCGATGAGACACCGTAAGCTCCGAAACCAGTTGCACTCCAAGGAGATTCCATTGATGGGCTTGTCCATGCTAAGGCTCCTGTCTTCAGATCGTATGCTACGTAAGCGCCGGTTTGGCCATTAATTACTTGACAGTTGAAAGCGACTTTGCCGTGGTCAGCAACAGTGCACGAACCGCTAACATGGTATAGTTAGCTAGCAATTTGCTCCAGAGTGTTTGGCCTGTCATTAAGTCGACGCCTGTCGCGTTTATTGCGTTCATGATGCCTGATGTTCCAGTTATGCCGGTCACTGAAGCACCAAGACCTACGTTCCAATCGATAACACCGGGTAGTGCGCTAACTGCATAGCTCGTGTTGCCGTTGGGTGCGATTCTAGAAGCAAAGTTGGTGCTTGTTCCTGCTATGGTCCAGTTGATTAAGCGGTAGCGTTGGGCAAGAGGAGTGTTAGTGCCAAGGTTTTGCACTGTTAAGATATAGGCGTTATTATAGTGAGTGTATGTGCCTCCCAAATCAAGAGATATGTTGGCTGTCACTGCTCCAGTTGTTGGGTTATACTTTACCAGCCTGCCTGAAGTTGTCACAGCGCCTGTCGTAGTGTTTGCGGTGCCAGCGGATAGGTAGTCAAGGGTTGCTGTGACTGCATCTTCACTGATGGCAGCAGTTGTTGTACTGAGGGCGTATTCAACGAATGTGGGAATTTGCATTCCTTGCAGGTCCCAGTACACTTTTCCAGTGCGTAAATCGAAGCATTCCCAGACACTGACTGGCTGTAGATAAGTTGTGCCGTTAATCACTGTTGGCATTGGTTTTATAACTGTTCGATAGCCTCTTCCAGCGAAAGCTAAGTTGCAGAGCCAAGGACTTGTTGATAAATCGCTTGCGATTGTGTTACCTTGTTGTCCTACTTGTCCTCCGACGACACCTGCTGGTAGGTCAAGTTCCATCCAAACTATGTGTGAGCTGTGTGGTGATTGAACCCAAGGAGTAAAGCCATATTGTGAACTCCAGTGTGGGTTAGTATCAGGGTAACGTGTATTCCACTGTGAGTCTATAGTGCCATCGTAGTATGCAGGATAGTTTCCAAGGATTGACCACCATTCTCTAAAGCCAAAATCTACTGGCCTGGTCCAATATCCGGTTGGGATTTGGGCTGCTGGCCATGATGAGATTAACTCTTGTTGGCATGTGACATTTATTGGTTTAGCGGTTGCTGGTAGATAGTATGCTGAGCCAGCGGTTGTTGTGCCGTTGAAGTAGCAGCCGGTGAAGTAGGCAACTGAATGTGTATGTTCCTATTGTGGTGAGTGTGTAAGTAAACCATGTGGCTGCGGTTGCGTTTTCTGCGTCTTGGTTCCAAGTTGTGTTGGTTCCATCGGGTGCTGTAATAGTGAAGATGAAAGTCTTAGCAGAGCGCTGTGCCGTAACTGCTGGAGATAGCCATGCGTTGACTAAGACGTATTGTCCAACGCCTACTGGGTTTTGGTTTACGCTAAGTTCGCAAACTGGCTGAACTGTGTCAGCAGCATATGCACCTGCAGGTAGTGGTCCGCTAGTGGCTACGTCGCCACCTTTAACAGCATAAGGTGCAATTGCTATTATTGAAATTGAAGCCATTAAAAGAATTAAAACGATTGACATTGTCTTTTTTGTTTTGTCTATTGAAATTTTCAATTTTTTTCTCTTCCTTCAAGTTTATAGGCGAACCTTATCGCATCATATGCCTATAAACTTTAGCGCAATTTTTGTCTTGAAATAGTACAAAACTTGAAGAGAAGGTTAGAAAAAAAGCAAATATTGCAGCGTGGATGAGGGGGACGAAAACTCTACAACTCTTTCCAAAGACACACGTATTTGTTATGAATGTTTTCGCCTAAGTGTTTTACCAAGCCAATTTCAGTTGCCGATTGTTCCAGCCTGTGGAAAAAGAGATGGTGCGGGTGAAATATAGAAAAATCGAAATTTCAAACCCGCTCGTACAAGACTGTTGACTAATTGTTATTTTTCGTTGGATGTTCGCTTGAATCTGCTTGAAACAATTTGGTAACCAACGATAAGTGAGTAGAAGCCATATGAAAGAAGAAGTATAGGGCGGTGAATCGCGTATTTAAGGTCGCTGACCATGAATTCAATGTGCTTTCTGGTTGTCCATACTGAGTCGGAGCGAAAATGAATACAGTACGGTTCATAAACGCCTAGAACCTTATAGCCTTTTTTGCCAATCCAATCTTTGATGTATCCATCTTCATAAGTATGTAGCTGATACGGAATTTTGATGTCTTCAACTGTTTTTCGTCGAACCAGAAGGTCATGGGTTCCACCTCTTTTTTCGAAAATTTTCAAAGTAACCCTTTCAAATATCTTTAGCACTTTACTATCTTTTAGCACGGACCAAATTTCAATTCCCCAGACAGCTCCCACATCTTCTTTAACCAGTTTTTCCGCCTGAGCAAACCAATTATTTGACAGCAAAACATCGCTATCCACGAATACGAACCAGTCAGCTTTTGACCAGTTGAATTGCTACTCTGCCTCGCGGTGCCTCTGTTCCCTTCTTCTTGAACGAAGATAACATTCCCATATTTTTTTTGGTACTCGTTTATGATTTCTGCCGTATTGTCAGTGGAGAAGCCATCAACAACAATCAGGTTGTTAACCGGAATATTTTTGTAAACAGAATTAATGCATTCCCTGCAGCATTCTTGCGCTGTTCATTGTGAGAATTGCAACGTCAACGGGCTCCATCATAATCAACCTATTTTTTTAGCTGAAGGTTTTGGTTGAATAGAAAAGTTTTGGTTGCTTGGCGAAGAACTCTCTTGTTCGGATCAATGATTAAAAAGTTTGTCAGATGTCTCTCCCCATTAGCGAAAATTGTTTTTAATACCCCATCAAGCCGCAGCATCGAGAGCATATTGGAAAAACTCCATTGTCACAGCTTCTTAGGGCCTGTCTAAATTTGCGGTGTTTTTCATTGTTGTATATTTCGAGGACACTTGATTCCTTAATGTTTCCTGTTACGAAGTCTGGAAAGTCTCTGCATGTAACAGTATCTCCATTTGGCATTACATCCAATTGGAACCATGGTGAAACACAATGTTTGTATCCGAAGAAGTTTTCGGGTTCCATATAATACGTGCTGATTTGTTCTGGTTTGAGGTCAGGGACAAAGAGAACAGGCATACCAGATTTTTTAGATTTTATTTTTTGCACTTGTTCAGCAATTTCGTCAACATTCATTTTTGTCGTATCGCGTACATAGCCTTTCCAAGCAAAAGGTGTTATGCCTAACTTTTCTTCTGCTATCTTTGCGTGTTTTTGCCCTATCCATTCTCGAGTGAACCAAGAGTAGTAAACTGTCATTCCGTCAGGACTCAGCTTTTCTGCTTCTTTCACTGTTTCAAGTAATGAAGTCTCGTTGTTCTTGGAGATTGTTGTGAGGACAAAAATAGCTGGCTTAGTCTTTTTTTTCTGTTTCTTTAGTTTTTGGATTGCCGATATCCCTCTAATTGTTGCATCTAATGCGCCTGGAACGCCTCGGCATTTGTCATGAATTTCTCTAGGACCATCGAACGAGACGCAAATCATATCCCATCCGTTTTCAACTATGGTTTCAGCATTCTTTTCCAAGCATGATCCATTTGTTACTATTTGAACTGTTAGACCTTTTTGTTTCATATAGTTAACAAGGGGAACCAACGGTTCGTAGAGAAATGGCTCTCCACCTGTTATGTAAACATGAACTTTTTTTTGGGCGACTTCATCTATTACTTTTTTGTATATTTCTATTGGAACTTCTCCCGCAACTTTTGGAGTATCTTCTCGGGCATTGTATCCATTTTGTCCCCATTGTGCACAGATTGCGCATCTGTGATTACAACGATGAGTAATTCTTAGGCTCAGCAACCACAGCGCGGAGCTGCTTCCGTCTTCATGTCGGTAATCTATTCTTGATTTAACAAACTGTCTGTATGCTCCCCTGCTGAAACTCTTCACAAGTTCGGGGTTTCTGCACACTGGAGTAAGGAACTGTGTTGGAATTCGTCTCATGAATACTACTCGTTTGCTATATCCCTTTAGACTGAGTATAATTTAAGTTTGACCATATTGAAACTCAGTTTTAGCGTCGTGTGGACAAGATCAATTGGTAAATAAGGGTCTTTCAGAAATATGCTCCTTTGGATTCAAAACAACTAATTAAGCAAGAAAATGTTTCTTGAAGAAATATTCTTTTTTCTCTTTCGGCGACAACTCTACCTTTAAAAATAAAAAAATAACATTCTGAAATCTACTCTAAGGAAAATTTAGAAAATTTTCTCAACCAAGAAAACGTTCTATTTTTTTCCTTTAGCAGGAAGTTGCTGACGCATCTGTTTCTTTTTTAAATCTTTATCTCGTTGCGCTTTCTTTTGTTGTTCTAGCTGTGTATTCTTCTTCTTTCTTTTCATAACGCTCATATTTACACCTAACAAGCAAACAAAACCATTCACGCGCTCTAAAACATTGCCCTTCAAAATAGAAATCAGTAACAAATTTTCGTGTTTTTGTTGAGAAAACTGAATGTCACTTGTTTAGTTGGTGAAGACATAAAGTTTGCGGCCAGTGCATTACTATTTTAGCGTTAGTTCCTACTGTATTATTATTTACTATTATTTTGACTTAGTATTATTATTTATACTAAGCTTTTACTATGATCTTGTAACATTGTTATATAGTGCGATTAACATATGTATCAGTGTGAATAAAATGTCTAAGCTAGAAAAAAGTAAGAACAAGCAAATAGTAGCAAAAGCAACTCCTGTAAAGGAAATTCCTGAAGGAAGAAAAATCGCCAAGATTCCCGAATATGATGCAGTTTTCAAACAGATTATAGAGAGTCCCGAGAAAATGTTTAAAGTTGAAGTTGAGGGTAAAACTGTGAAATCAATGTATGCTCCGTTCACATTCCGAGTCAAGCATACAACAAGAAACCTGACAGAAAATTCAATGTAGCACTCAGAGTACGCAACAAAGAAGTATATATTGTCAAATTGGACAAAAAGCCATAAAAGCATTGTCCATATTCTTTTTCCGAAGTTAGAGTCGATGTAGATAATGTCTGAACATAAAGCTGATTGGCCTGAATCTGGCGACCTCGTAATCGCCACCATCGAGAGTGTTATGGATTACGGAGCCTACGCTAACCTCGATGAATACAATAAACGAGGCTTCCTTCACATCTCCGAAATCTCAAGCGCCAGAGTAAGAAATCGTTCACGACTTCGTTCGTGAAAAACAAAAAATGGTCCTAAAAGTCCTTCGGGTAGACCTTGAAAAAGGTCACATCGACTTATCATTAAGACGAGTTACAAAACGGGAAAGAATAGAAAAAATCAAAGCTCTGGAAAAAAGACCGAAAAGGCGAAGTGCTCCTACGTGCAGTCGCGGAAATAGTTGGCTTACCGGTGCATGAAGTCTACCAAAAAGCAGGCGTTATCCTTGAAGAAAAAGTTGGTTTATACGAAGGCTTCGAAATAGTGCTCAAAGAAGGCATCGAAGCCCTTACTAAACTCGAAATCCCTGAAGACATCGCCAAAGCCTTCGCTAAAGTCGCTGAAGAACGTATACGTATTAAACTGGTTAAAGTTAGAGGTGTTCTTGAAATTCGCTGCATGAAACCTAACGGCGTTAAATGTATTCAAGAAGCATTTCTTGACGCTAAGAAAGCCCAAAAAGCTAAAGACGCCAAAATCGAATTCTACGTCATCGCTGCTCCCAGATACAGCGTAGAAGTTTCGGCTGATAACTGGAAACACGCTGAAGATCTTCTTGATGAAGTAAGCCAAAACGTAGTCACTAACATAACTAAGGCAGGCGGAAATGGCTCCTTTAAGAGAGAGAAATAGTAAGGCGAAAACATGAGAGAACTCCATTGACAAAGTAGTTTGGGGTCACGTGGAAAAAATTGGCAAAGGCACCCGAGCAAACTATGAACCAGATAAAAAAACCATTACTTTCTGCTTCAAAAGAGGGCGAGAATACCTCCAGCGAACAACTCAGAAAACTACGAGAACAGCTGATGAAAGAACTAAAAGAACTTGGCTATACCAGCCGCATGAAGTACAACGGTGAAGTAATCGCAGAAAACATAGAAAATGAAGATGTAGTTCTAACCAGAAAAAACCACCAACTTCTAATTAACCTAAACAAGAAGGGCTCCGGAAACAAAGAAAAGGAAAGTTCGGAACAGCCAACTTAGCTTTCTTTTTGAGAAGTGCTCAAAAGATTTTTTTAATTGATTTGAAAGTGGTTGCGCTCCTTAGTCCTGATTATGTTTCTGAAGGCTTAGTTGAGTTTTCTAAGCATTTGATAATTTCACTTATTGCATCAAGGAAATCTGTTTTTCTGGGTTTCACACAGAGATTTTTTTTGGCCTTTTTTGGAAAGCTTCTGCTCCAATCCTTTTAGTGTGTTTCCTTAGAGACACGTAGATGCAGAAAAGAACCGTTTTTTGGTGGTACCTTCCGGAAGGTTTTGAATAAACGAAATCATTTCAGGTACTGCTCTAAAGCCATTTAGCTGGCGTTCCAATAATCAACAAATCGAAGTCTGCAGCTAATGCTAGTGCAAAGGTTATAATGTCAAAATGCGGAACTTTCAATGACCCAGATATTGCTTCTGCAAAACGTTTAGTGTTCCATTTCGTGAGACCTAAAAAACTTCGGTTTTCATGTCTTCCGTTACTGTCGGATGACGCATCGTCTGGAAGCTCTGTTCCATATTTATGGCAAAACAAGTTTTCCACCAAAAGCTTGTACTAAAGTTCCTTTCTCTTAAATCTGCCTAACTCGCATGAGCAATTTTGGTTGCTTTGGCCCTTTTTCTAAGCAGGTAGCCTAAAGCAATAATGATGGCAATAGCTACTAAAATAATGGCAAACGCAACTGTCATGTTAATTCCTGTAGTGGTGTCGATAATCGTTGATGATGAAGGTCTGGGTTGGCTTGCTGGGAAATTGACGTTAGAAAAGCAGTAAAGGTTCCAGTCGTTACATCCAATGTACAGTTTCCCATTAGCTATAGTTGGTGAAGACCAGCTGCTGGACGGCGTGGTGTAAGTTGCAAGTTTTGCTCCTTTGGCAGCAGCGTCAAGAATGAAAATGTCACGTTGACTAGTGACCACATAGATTTTGCCATCGGCATAAGACGGCGAGATGTAAAGTTCATCTCCTGTGAAAAAGCTCCAAATGTTGGCCCCAGTCATTGCATTTATGCATTTGATGTCAAATTTGTCAATTATGAAAAGTTGACCATTAACATAGATTGGAGCAAGAACCACGAATTCAGTAGCTGCTGGATCAGTAAATGTCCAAACAATCGCGCCTGTTGTATCGTTAATGCCATAGTAAGTTCTTATGTTAGCTGTAGCGAAGACCATGCCGTTTGCAACGGATGGGGAACCAAGCATCTCATTCGCCTCCTGTAAACTGATATTCGTAAGGAAGCTGCTGTTTCCAGATAACATTCCCTGTATTGGCGCTAAGTTTGTAGAGAACTCCTGTTGTTGGTTCTTGTGAGGTGAAGTAAACCGCGTTGTAGGCAGCCGCTGGAGAAGATTCGATTGGTCCATTGGTTTTTGTCTGCCAGACGATGTTGCCGCTGTTGGAATCAAGTGCATACATGTATCCGTCTAAAGATCCAATGTAGACTTTGCCTCCGGAAATCGAGGGCGAAGATTTAAGCACTACCGAACCAAAAGTGAACTCCTGATTACCGTTAACAAAAGTTTTCCAGATGAGGCTACCTGTATAAGCGTCAAGACAATAGACGTAGCCGTCATCGCCTCCTGTGTAAACTTTGCCATCCGCAACAGCAGGTGAAGATTCAACGGAGCCTTGAGTTGTAAACTTCCAAATCAGGTTGCCACTCCATGCTCCAACAGCATAGATATTTTTGTCCTGCGAACCGAAGTAAACTATTCCATCTACCACGCTGGGCGAAGAAATGACGGCGCCGTTAGTTGAAAACTTCCATGTTAAACTGAGGTTAGAAGGTCCCTGTTGAGCAGTCGATGAGTGCGTTGAGTCGGCTCTCCACATAGGCCAGTTGGAAACTGGAATTGAGTTAGCTCCTATTGCCCATACCTCATTAACCCAACTGTACTCGGTTCCTGAAACCGAGTCAACCGATGTAGTAACGTTGCCTGGTATAAGGTATAAGTTGCCATAGGCCACAGCTACAGATTCTCTGGGCGCCAAGGCTTCTATTGGCAGCTTCCAAATTGGCTGTCCCGTATAAGCGTTCAAGCATGCAAACTCAGAAATGCCAACTTGACCGCCGTATTCTGCAACTTCGCCTGTGGTCACATAAACTTTTCCATCTGCCACTGTAGGCATCCCTGGCCAAAGAAGCGTGTCATCTGGTCCTTTGTATCTCCATACCAGATCACCTGTTGCCACGTTAAGGGCGTATAAGTATCCGTCTTTGTTCATTTCATAAACATTCCCGTAAGCTACCGCGGCGCTTGTGGTGAAATATCCGTTAGTCTGAGGCGTGAATGTCCAAAGGATTTGTCCATTTGTGGCGTTGAAACAGTACATTGTGTTGTCATCTGTTCCTCCTCTGAAGAATCTGCCATCAGAATAGGCGCCATTGAAAATCATTGGTCCCTTCGTGAGCGTACTCCAAACGATTTTGCCTGTTCTGGCGTCGAGCGCTATTTGCTGATTTTCAAAAGAGCCTGGGAAAACCAATCCGCGGCCATAGGTTGTTCCTAGCCCTGTTGTTCCGCCTCCTGGAACATAGGTTCTCCACGCTAAAGTTGGCGGTTTAGAGACGTCAGAGAAGTCCCATGCCTCAGTATAGGAATTTATTTTGATATAGAACATTTTTTGTTCTGGACTATAGACGTTGGCGTTGAAAATGCCTGTATCTGCAGTGAACTGCGAGCTAGTCCAAAGTATGTTACCTGTTTTGGGGTCAAGGCAGGTGCCTTCCACAATCATGTGTGAATCATCGATTTTGTATGCTATTGGCCAATTTCTCGGCATTTGCACATCTGTTTTCCAGACTATTTTTCCTGATTGATCAAGAGCAACAACTGAAGTGTTTGTGCATACGAAAACGAATCCGTTAAAAGCTGCGATATAACTTTGAATTCCAGTTACATTCGCTTTCCAAAGTATCGCTGGTGTGTCAGGGGCTGGTCCTTGTGAGAACCGTGTAAAAGAGGAATCGCCTTGGAACTGGGGCCACTCATATTGACTTAATATGGAACTGCTTGAAGCTGCATTCGTAGCCGCCTGCGCATTTGCAGTTGCGTGAAAGATTGAAATTGAAGCAAAAACTGACGAAACAAGCAACAAAGCCAAAACAGCAATCATTTGAATTTTTTTTGGATTCACCATGTACCCCCTAAATTAAGTGGACTTTGCTGAAGAGTTAATGCTTTGTCACCATTAACGGTATTGACTACCTATTCACTATAAACCTTGTGGAATTTTCTTGTTTCCAGATAACAAGAAACGTTTTGAAAAAAAGATGAGTACTTGTGATTGTTTTTCCTTTACATTTGATTTTGAAAGCATACGAAAAAATGAAATAGCTCAGCCATTAACAAGATAGAGCAAGAGGCTATGACTGTGTCGTTTAAAGCCAAAATTCAAGAGGGAGCAAAAGACAGAAATTCGCCGATTGTGTTAGCGTTGGATTTGCCTTTTGAAAATCCAGGAAAAAAAGATAAAATTTTGAGCAGAGCCCAGGGAATTCTTACAGCCGTTCACCCTTACATTTGTGCGGTTAAAATTAATCATCATCTTGTGCTTCCACTTGGTACTTTTAATGGTGTTCAACAGTTGGTTGAGCAAATTCAGGGGCACGAGCTTTTGGCGATTATGGATGCTAAAGTAAACGACATAGGTGCCACCAACCAGGTAATCGCGGATTACTATTATGAGGCGGGTTTTGACGCAATAATAGCTAATCCATTCGTGGGTTGGGAGGAAGGCTTAAAACCACTTTTTGAATCTTCAAAGCGGCTTGACCGTGGCGTAATTCTTCTCTGCTACATGAGTCACAAAGGTGCATGCGAAGGTTACGGACAAACGATTATTGACCCGCAAACAGGGAAAAGAAAACTGCAGTATGTTTCTTTTGCCCAAAAAGCTTTAAAATGGGGTGCTGACGGCGTCGTTGTCGGAGCCACTTATCCTCAAAAAATAAGTGATATAAAAAAGATTCTCGGCGATAAAGTCCCTATCTACTCGCCCGGTGTTGGTGCTCAAGGAGGAACGGTGGAAACAGCGCTTAAAGCAGGAGCCAGCTATTTTATAGTGGGACGCGAAATCACAATGTCTGATGACCCAGGTAAGGCAGCACGATGGCTCTGCAATTCGCTAAAAGGGTTGTAGGCGGTTTTTATCTTCCGCGCTTTTGTTCCCAGAGCTCTTTCTTTAGCAGGTCACGTACTGATGACCTTATGACGCTACTTCTGCTTGGATACATATTTGCGCGAACTAATTCATCTAAACCTTCCAGATAAGCTTCTGGTAGAAGTACTGTTACAAGTTTCAACTGTTTTTCCTCCCTCAAACTATATCATGTATATAACATGTGGCAAATATAAGAGTTAACCAGCAAAAACCTTACGAATCATAATCAAGATTATGCACGCTAATATAAAGAAAAGATTTTAAAACAAAAACAATTCAAACAAACGCTGAGCGATTACAAAAAAACTGCTTTTTTAGTAGCGCAACTTCTAGAGGTTCCTAAGCTGATTTAAAGTACCAAGATAAGTGCCATCCAACAGGTAAAGCTCCGAGTTATCAACATCCACCGCTTCCGAACGCAAAATTGGTCCGATCAAAGCTTCGCTGCCGATTTCTTTTCGAGATCTTGTTTCGTTTACTGGTCTGCCGCCGAGAAAGTCGTTAAAGCTCGGCATAATGAAAATCTGGGTTGTCTTCAATTTGATTTTGTAATGCTTCATTAGTGTTACCGCAACTGAGCGCTCGATTTTTACATTGTGCTTTTGCAACAGAATCTTTGCTAATGCCTCAGAATTACAGTTCGCTAACATCCATGCTTGCCTTGTAATTTTAAAGCCCGCCGGGTCTCGGAAAACCACAACCGGGTGCAAATGTCCCATAACCAACGTTTTGCACGATAGCAGAGCTGGCGAGGGCCATTTGTGACCATGAAAAACGGCTACATCACCGATTATCGCTCCTGTTGCGGGTAGAAGTTCTACGTTTTCGGGTAAGAGCGGTTCGATGTTGGCGTCATGGTTACCACGTACAACCGCGATATTTTGTACGTAGCTTTGCAGTTTAGCAAAGAAATCGGGAATATCATGCCATTCACCTATTTGGCTTGAAATAACGGTGTATTTTACATCGCCTAGGATAACAAGCCGGTCTGGCTTGTATTTGGTGATTATTGCGGTTAGCGTTGTTTAGGATTTTTGGGGTTTGACTTGGAACATGTATGCCTTTTTCTTGAAGCCCTATCTCCCAGCCGATGTGTGGGTCAGCGATAAGAAGGGTTTTAGTTTTCTGGGTTTTTACCATAGCTGCTGGGTGGGGCCAAAGCAAACTTAACATAAAGATTTAACCAAACTCAAAATTTTTTTGTGAATTTGCATGTTCCCTGAGGCGACAAAGCTTAGTGTTTTTTTGGGATCTAATTCAACGTTTAAAACGTGATTATCCGGGGTAGTCATGATTCCGCCTGCCTCTTTAAGAATAAGAAAAGCAGCTGCAACATCGGTTGTGCGAAGTTTCCCACGGATATCCACAAACGCGTCTGTTGACCCATCAGCAACAAAGCACAGTTCAAGTGCGTTAGCGCCAAAATGGCGGATATGCTTGGTTTCAGCTATAAGCGAGGTTAGTTTGGGTACAACTTCTTTAACTTTGTAAGTGTTCAAGTCTAGACCTATTACTGCATCATTCAAGACAGCGGTGGTGGAGGGTTTTATCTTTTCGTCATCTCGATAGGCGCCTTTGCCTTTAATCGCCGTGTACGTTGCGCCATGGACTAAGTCAGCAACCATGCCTGCGTATGCATCGCCAAGAATAGGATGTCGGGAAACTGCAATAGAGCAACAGTAGAAGGGTAGTCCATGCATGAAATTGGTGCTGCCATCAATCGGGTCCAACGTAACAATACATTCCTCTGCCGCTTCGCCGAATTTTTTTACTCCTGATTCCTCGCTGATTAAGGTGAAAGAAACATCATGGCTTTTTAGTGTGTCAAGGATTGCTGTTTCAGCCGCTAAATCCATTGGTTTCATGGCATCTCCGCCTGCGCCTACTCCTAGGTTAGGTTGGGGGTCCTTGATGGTTTTAAGGAAGGGCTTGATGCTGGCTTTCACGTTAATTTTGCATTCAATGAGGATTTGGTGCCAATCTATTTGCACTTTCAACCGGATACCTTCCGTTGGTTGTTATGTACGGCCAAATTGATAAACACTATACCCTCAGGGCTTGCTATTTAGTGGCTAAATCTTAGTCTATTTCCGAAACGCTTATATTTTCTCGTTAATGTCTGATTGAGCAAGGTTCGAAGCTGCAATGTCTAATTTGCAAAGCAAAAAAGAAAACAATGTATCGTGGTTCCAGAGCTTCGACTTCGGCTTTTATTATCGTTATTTTCCTTAAGCCCAGAACTGTCAAATTTTTTGAGTAGAGTTCTGGGCAAGGCAGGGGCGTAAAAAGATGGCAAAAGAGAACTCTATGAAAAAAATTGTGGTTAAATTCGGTGGTTCCAGTCTAGCCGACCACGAAAGGCTCTTAAAAGCGGTAACCGCCGTGATAAACGAAGCCAAAAAAGGCACTCGAATCGCCGTTGTAGTTTCGGCTATGGGAAAAACAACCGATGTCCTCATGACAACAGCAAAAAACGCCTCAAACGGCAAACTCGAGAAAAAAGACCTGGACGATATCCTCTCGATGGGCGAACGAACAAGTATTCGAATATTTGCAGCTGCACTGAAAACCAACGGTGCCGAATCTTGTTACTTTGACCCAATTGACAGCACCTGGCCGATAATTACAGATTCAGCCTTTCAAAATGCAAATCCAATCCTGAAAGACTGCGAAAAGAACATTCGAGAATGTGTATTGCCAATTATGGATAAAGGTATTATTCCGGTCGTTGCGGGTTTTTTGGGTAAAACTAAGGATGGCAAAATTACAACTCTAGGACGAGGCGGAAGTGATACGACAGCGTTTGTTTTAGCTGAAGCTTTGGGCGCTGATGAGATTGTTTTAGTTACTGATGCTGATGGGGTAATGTCAGGTGATCCTAAAATAGTTTCCAATCCGGAGCGTCTCAGAGAAATTGATGTTAACACTCTTGTAGGTTTGGCTGATTCAGGAGCCAAATTTATCCACAGCAAAGCGCTGAAGTATAAACCTAAAAACATCAACATCAAAGTAATCAACCACGCACACGGCAACCTAGCAAGTGAAGGCACAATAATCACAGGAGCCCTTACAACCGAACTAGATGCAGAAATCGCCCATCCTTTCCCGGTTGCTGAAATAACAGTAATCGGCCGCGGCATGTCCGCTAACCCGCAAATCATACAAGAAATGGTTGAAAAAACCAAACATCACTCCCTGCTGCTTGGCATGTCAATGAGTGCAAACTCGTTGATACTTTACGTTTCTCAGGAGAAAAATTTGGATGCCCTTTTCAATGACATTCACGACATAACGAAGAGAAACAAAGAAACTATTGCGATGGCGGTCAAAAAAGACTTAGTATACATAAAAACCAGCGGTGTCGGCTTAGAAGAAACCCACGGTATCATCGGAAAAATTAGTGAAGACCTCCGAGTCAGTGGCATTAACATCTCAGGCATACTGACTATCACGTCAAGTATTTTGCTGTTTTTGGATTGGAATGAGCGTGAAAAAGCTTTAAAGTTAATTAGAAACTCTTTAAGGAGCGCAAAATAACCAAAGGTGACAAAATATGAATCAAGGTAAAGCAAGGCGAATAAAAAGAATCATGCAGCAAGACAACCGTACAGTAATAGTGCCTATGGATCACGGCGTAACAATTGGCCCAATCCAAGGCATAGTTAACATGCAGCAAACCATCAATCAGCTTCTTGAAGGCGGAGCTGACGCCATACTTGTCCACAAAGGCATAGCCAAACACGTTGATGCTAATGGCACAGGTTTAATCGTTATGCTGTCAGGCATGTCTAACCTTAGCCCAAACATAAACAGCAAAGTCCAAATCTGTAGTGTCCAAGAAGCCATACGCTTAGGCGCCGATGCAGTCTCTGTACACGTAAACGTTGGAGCACAGGATGAGGACAAAATGCTGAGCAACTTGGGAAAGGTAGCTGAAGAATGCGACTTATTTGGTATGCCGTTGCTTGCAATGATGTATCCTCGCGGGCCAAAAATCCAAAACGAACATGCCGCCGACGTGGTAGCGCATGCCGCCCGTATTGGTGCTGAACTTGGCGCAGACATCATTAAAGCAAACTTCACAGGAAACATTGATACCTTCAAATCAGTAATCGAAAGCTGCCCCGTTCCAGTAGTGATTGCAGGGGGACCTAAATGCAAAACCTCTCAAGAAGTTCTCCAAACAACCCATGACGCACTAAAAGCCGGAGCAGCAGGACTCTCAATTGGGCGAAATGTGTTTCAACATGACAAACCCGCTCTGATGGTTAAGGCGCTTTCAGCAATAGTTCACAAAAATGTCGGCGTAGAGCAGGCTCTTAAAATCCTCGGTGAAAAAAGTTGAAGGAACTTTGGATAGAAATCGACCAAGCAGCTTCAAATCAAGAAAAAGAAAGCTTGCTTAGCCTTGCCCATGAAAATGCAGACGCAATCATAGACGGCACACAAATAAGTAACCGCTCAGGCAAACTCAACATAAATTTCCTCGCTGACTTAAACGAGAAAAAGCTTGTTCAACTGAAAAGCGAAGGCAAAAGAATAGCCATCAAAATAACCATTAAAGGTAAAGAAGACGAAAACCAAGCTGCAAAAGCAGCCGAACTCCAAGTTGACTATATATTTATAAACACTCTTGATTGGCGAGTAATTCCCCTCGAAAATTTAATTGCCAAGGCGCATGGCGGCAAAAGCAAACTAATAGCCGAAGTCACCACTGCAGAGGACGCCAAAATAGTTCTCGAAGCCTTAGAGTTGGGAACCGACGGCGTTCTGGTGAAAACCTCCAATCCTGATGAGTTTACGAAAACCATCAAATTGGTTAGGCAGCAAATGCCAAAAATTCCCTTAACAACCGCCAAAATCTTATCTATCAAACCTATTGGAACTGGCGCCAGAGTTTGCGTTGACACCGTTGATTTGATGGTTCCAGGCGAAGGAATGCTAGTCGGCTGCCAATCCGCCGGTTTCTTTCTTGTTGAGGCAGAAGTGAACGAAAACCCCTATGTCCAATCTAGACCTTTTCGAGTTAACGCTGGACCAGCTTCCCACTATACATTAACTTCCCTTCAGAACACACGATACCTCTCTGAGCTAAAAGCAGGCGACGAAGTTCTAATCATCGACAGGGAAGGAAAAGTCAGAATAACAAACCTGGGGCGCTCAAAAATTGAGTTCCGTCCCTTAATGCTCATTGAGGCACAAGCCGACGATACAAAAATCAGAACCATCCTACAAAACGCCGAAACCATACGTTTAGTAACTCCTAAGGCTTCAAAACCTGTAACTGAGCTGAAACCAGGCGATGAGGTTTTGGTGCATTTATCTGCGAAAGGAGGGCGGCACTTCGGCGTCTCGGTGCCTGAAGAAATGGTGATTGAAAAGTGACCCCAAGAATCTGCGTCTCGATTCTCCCTGAAAACAACACAGAAGCGTTAAACCTCATTGAGAGGACAAAGAGCACCAAAGCCGACTTCATTGAAGTTAGATTGGATTGTCTTGAAACCAATGGAAACCTCTCAGAATTTTCTAAATGCACAAGAATCCCGCTCATCGCAACAAACAAGCTGCAAAGTGAAAAGGGCTTTTTCGCTGGAACCGAAGCTGAACGCCAACAAACCTTGCTGTCTGCCGCCAAAAACGGCTTTCAATATGTTGATATCGACTTGTCAAGCCCTGAACCTAAAAAGGTAATTGATAAACTCAAGCAGCTGGGCGCTGAAACAATCGTTTCCTACCACAATCACGATAGCGCACTTAGCATTCCTGAAATGGGAAGAATTTTGGAACAGGAAATTTTAAGCGGTGCCAGCGTTTGCAAAATAGTAACAACGGCAAAGAAAATGGAAGACAATCTAGGGGCGCTGAACTTTGTTTCAGCTAAATCCAGTAGAGTGAAACTTGTGTGTTTCTGTATGGGCGAACAAGGCAAGGTTTCTAGGTTGCTGTCGCCACTGTTTGGTGCGTACTTCACATTTGCTTCGCTTGGACAGGGCAGCGAAACAGCGGCTGGGCAAATTACAATTGAGCAAATGCAGGCTGCCTATGATGTTTTGGGGCAAAAATAATGGTTATTTCAGGAAAAACCCGCGTTTTCGGCGTAATCGGCGATCCCATAGAACACACCCTAAGCCCAGTTATCTATAATGCAGCGTTTGAGGCTTTGAAACTGGATTGCGTTTTCTTAGCGTTCAAGGTTAAACCTGACGGTATTGCAGGCGCCCTGGATGGAATTCGAGTCTTGAATATTCATGGGTTAAATGTTACTATGCCACACAAAGAAGCTGTTATCAAGTACTTAGATGAAATAGACCCAATGGCAAAATTCCTTAAAGCAGTCAACACTATTCAAAACAAGAATGGCAAACTTCTAGGCTTTAACACCGACGGCATCGGCGCTCTAAACGCACTCAAAGCGAACCGTATTGATCCGAAAGGGAAAAAGGTCCTGTTGCTTGGAGCAGGCGGAGCCGCACGAGCTATAGCATACACTCTTGCATCGCAGGTGGGTGAATTGGCGATTTTGAATCGAACACTACATCCGGCTGAGGAACTATCGAATCTCCTGAAGCAAGCGTTCAAAAAGAAAATTACAGCAGGCACACTTTCGCCTAGTACAATCAAAGCTTACCTTGTTGGCGCTGATGTGCTTATTAACGCCACATCAGTTGGAATGAAACCAAACGCCAACCAAACCTCAGTACAGCCAGAGTGGCTCAAACATGACTTGGCAGTAATGGATATAGTGTACAATCCAATAGAAACCACACTGGCGAAGGATGCTAAAGCTGCCAGAGCCAAAGTCGTAAGCGGGGTTGAAATGCTCATTTACCAAGGAGCCGCTTCTTTTGAGATCTGGACAAGCTGCAAGGCACCAGTTGAAGTTATGAGGAAGGCAGCGCTTAACCACTTGCAAAAGGTGTAGATGTTGATTGGGAAAGCTACAGCCATAGCTCATGGCGCCGCAACAATCGTTAATGCAATTGCACTTGGCAAAGGCGCGGCTTTTGGGGTAGACTTGTGGACTAAAGCTGAGGTCAAGATAACAGATGAACCCTGTGTTTTCAAATCAGAAATAACCGACGACCCAAACGAAAGCACCCTCTTAATAGAAAAAACCGTAGCGAGGGTTCTTCAGCGCTTTGGTTTGGAAAACAATTTTGGGGCAAAAATCAGAACTTGCTCTAACATTCCAATTGCTAGAGGGCTTAAAAGTAGCAGCGCAGCCGCAAATGCGGTAGCGTTAGCAACCACTGCAGCCTTAGGGAAGACGCTTGATGATTTGGAACTTGTTAAATTAAGTGTCGATGCTGCTTTTGATGCGAAGGTTACAGTGACTGGTGCTTTTGATGATGCTTGTGCTTCATATTTTGGCGGAGTAGTCATCACTGACAATCAGAAGCGAGAAATTGTCAAGCAGTTGCTGTTAACTGGAAATCTAGCGGTTCTTTTTCATGTGCCATCAAAGAAGGCGTATACAGCAGACTCTAACGTGGGCAGGCTGCAAACCGTTAAGCCACTTGTCGAAGTTGCGTATGAGAAGGCTTTGGAGGGCAAGATATGGGAGGCATTGACAATTAACGGATTAATTTATTCTTCCGCCCAAGGATATGACAGTTCAATTGCTATTGATGCCTTGGCTTCGGGCGCGGTGGCAGCTGGGCTCTGCGGCAAAGGACCAGCAGTAACAGCAGTTGTGCCAGAGGATAAGGTTGATTCAGTGAGGGCGGCTTTGCAAAAGTTTGGCGGTGAAATCTTAATGGCAAATTTGAACCGTGAGAAAGCTAGGGTGCTGTAGCAATGGTAGATGTTATTGTTAAGAAAACTGAAAAACTAAGCGGCGAGGTTTGTGCGCCATCTTCCAAGTCTTATACGCAGCGAATGCTCATAGCCGCTGCTCTTTCAAATGGGGCTGCAAAGGTTTCTAATCCCCTGCTTTCCGACGATACAAAGGCAACGTTGCGCGCAGTTACGGCTTTGGGTGCAAAAGTGCATTTGTCGGAAGGCTGCTGGACAGTTACTGGGGCAAATCCTCTTGAAAACGCAAAAGAGCCTGTTGACTGCGGCGAATCTGGAACTACGTTTCGTTTCATGATACCTATAGCCGCCCTTGCACCAGATCCTTCACTGTTGATTTTTGGTGGTTCTCTTGGACGCCGTCCCATAGAACCGTTGCTAAAAAGCCTCGATGACCTGGGCGCTAGAGCTTACGTTAAAAAAGTAGGAAACAAAGACGCCGTCTTCGTTCAGGGTGGTGGGATTCTTGGAGGTGAAACCTCTATTCCTGGCAACGTCAGTTCTCAGTTTATTTCAGGGTTAATGTTTGCTTGCCCAATGGCAAAAGTGGACACCGAAATCCTTGTGACATCGCCTCTTGAGTCTGTAGATTACGTTAGAATGACGCAAAATGTCCTTTTCAACCACGGGATAAGCGTAGAAATTCATGGCAACTACGAACGAATATTTATCCCAGCCAACCAAACATACCTGCCCATTGATGGCAAAGTGCCTGGTGATTTTTCTTCAGCTGCTTTTCTTCTCGCTGCAGCAGCCATAACCAACTCGAATGTTAGAGTAAGCAATCTTGTTTATAATAGCGTTCAAGGCGACAGAGCAATTGTGGGAATCCTCAAGCAAATGTGCGTTGATGGAAAAGTATGTTCGGACAGTGTTGAAATAGATGGATCTGGCAGCCCACTAGAGGCTGTTAATATTGATGCTAAGAATATTCCGGACCTTATCCCAATTTGCACTACGCTTGCATGTTATGCTAAAGGCACCTCTCACATTACCGGGGCGCAAAGGCTCAGGCTCAAAGAGTCAGATAGGTTAGCGGCGCTTCATGCTGAACTTGGAAAGATGGGCGCTCAATTAACTGTGGATTCTAGTAGTCTTACTGTCAAAGGTCTATCTCCACTTCATGGTGCTGTTATTGACCCTCATAATGACCACCGTATTGCGATGGCTTGCACAGTTGCAGCATTACGGGCAGAAAGCCAAACAACAATTCACAATGCGCAGTGCGTTCGAAAGTCTTATCCGCAGTTCTTTACTCATCTAAAACAATTAGGAGCTGAAATTGTTGGCGGGAAATTCGATAGGTAAAGAGTTCACAGTAACCAGTTTCGGTGAAAGCCACGGCAAAGTCGTTGGCGTAGTGGTGGACGGTTGCCCAGCAGGCTTGCCTCTTACAGAAGCAGATATTCAAATGGATTTGGACAGACGCATTCCAGCAGAGCCAAAAATTGTTTCTGGAAGAATCGAAAAAGACGTTATAAAAATATTATCGGGGGTTTTCAATGGTTTTACCACTGGCGCTCCAATAGCGTTGATGGTTGAAAATAAGGAAGTTGACTCAAATGATTACGAAGCCATCAAGGATCTGCCAAGGCCTGGGCACTCTGATTATCCTGCTCACGTGAAGTATGGGGGCTTCCGGGATTATCGTGGTGGCGGACGCTTTTCAGGCAGAGTCACCGTTGCACTTATCATGGCTGGAGCAGTAGCCAAAAAACTGCTGGGCAGATTCGATGTTGATGTGTTAGCTTACAGCACATCGATTGGCAAAGTTAAAAGTGACAAAAAGTTCAGTGCAGAAGAAATCCGCAGGAACAGATATGTAGCGTCTACGAGGTGTCCAGACTTGGCTTGTGCAGAAAGAATGGAAGAGGCTATAGTTAATGCCCGCAAAGAAGGCGAGAGTCTTGGCGGAATAGTGGAATGTATAGTGCTGAATGTTCCAGTAGGCGTTGGTGAACCACTGTTTGATTCTCTTGATGCGGATTTAGCGAAGGCATTGTTTAATGTTCCCGCGGTCAAAGGGGTTGAGTTCGGTTTGGGCTTCAGAATTTCAGAGCTCAAAGGCTCAGAAACCAACGACCCCTACGTTATGGAGGGCGGGGTAGTTGCAACGTCCACACATAATATGGGTGGAATTTTAGGTGGGTTATCCAATGGCATGCCTATCTTGATGAGAGTGGCAATTAAACCGACACCTTCCATTGGCAAAGAACAGAAGACCGTTAACCTAACTGCAATGAAAGATGTGCGCCTAACTGTCAAGGGTAGACATGACCCCTGTGTGGTTCCTAAAGCTGTACCAGCTATAGAATCCGCGGTTGCCATAATCTTAGCTGACCAAATGATTCGTGCTGGCTTAATACCGAAAGTTTTGGAGAGACAAAAATAATGAGTGAAATCCAACAACTTCGAAAACAAGTAGATGAAATTGACGAGCAAATCCTCAATGCTCTAAACGAGCGAGCAAAAATCTGCAGGGCTATTGGAAAAGTTAAGAAAAAACAAGGAATGCAGGTAAGAGATACTTCCAGAGAAAATCAGCTATATGAGCATGTCAAGCAAAAAGCTGTTGAATTTAATCTTGATCCCCTGCAAATTGAAGCGGTTTACCGCGAAATAGTTAATATGTGCAGTGCTGTTCAAGAGTAAAAAGAACTCTTAAAGGGAGTTAACAGTAATGCTCTACGAAATAAATGAGAAAGCCATAAGGCTCGAAAGCGAAGGAAAAAAGATAATACGCTTGAACCTAGGTGACCCTGACTTAGCTACACCTAACGAGATAATTGAAGCAGCTTATGCCTCAATGAAGGCGGGAAAAACAAAGTATTCCTCCTCTTATGGCGAGAGCGAACTTCGGCAAAAACTTGCTGAACTTCATGGGGTTAACACTGAAAACGTTGTAATTACGCCTGGTTCAAAATGGGGCGTTTTCGCAACCATGTATCTTATAATGAAGGGCGGAGGAAACGTTATCATCCCTACGCCTTACTGGACAGCTTACGATTTAATCGCTAAAAGCCTCGGAGCAAAGACTAAACTGCTGCGGACAGAGATGGAAGACGGCTGGAAAATCGACTTGAACAAGCTTGAAGGCATGATTGACAAAGACACCCGAATGATAATACTTAACAACCCAAACAATCCTACAAGCAAAGTTATGGATGCTGAAACTCTTGACGGCATCGTGAAAATAGCCAACAAAAAAAGCGTTACTATCCTCTCAGATGAAGTATACGGAACAATTAGCTTCGTTAAAACCAAAAGCATCTTGGAATACGACCGTGACCAAACACATATTCTCACAACAGGTTTCTCCAAAACATTTAGCATGACTGGATGGAGAATCGGCTACATAATAGCAAATAAACAATTTGTTGACAACATTACTAAACTCAACCAAATCACCATCAACAACGTCCCCGTTTTTATTCAAGAAGCAGCATTAAAAGCACTAGAACTGCAAAAACAGCTTGCCACAAACATAAAAGAAGAATACGAGGAACGAGCAAAAATGGCAAGCAAAACTTTGGCAAAAGCAGGTTTCTTCTTCACAAAGCCTGAAGCGCCATTCTACGTTTTTCCAAAGCGCCCAGGTTTAAACTCGGAAAAATTCACCTTACACCTACTTGACAAAGGCGTAGCAGTAGCTCCAGGCACTGCATTTGGAGATTACAAAGAACATTTCCGCATTTCGTTAACTGCGCCAAGAAACGAAATCAAAACTGCTCTTGAGATAATAAGCGAGGGGCTTAAATGAAAATCGCCATAATTGGCGCAGGTAAAATGGGTGTTTGGTTCGCTAAATTTTATCATTCAAAAGGTTACTCCGTTACTTTGGCTGATAGAAAAAAAGAAAAAATAGCTAACCTCAAAAAGCAATTGCGGGTCAATACAACCACTGATTTCAAAGAAGCAGTAATTGGCGCTGACCAAGTACTAATCTGTGTATCTATCACAGCCTTTGAAGAAGTAGTCAAAACCATTGCTCCAGTACTTCACAAAGGACAAGTCGTTATGGATATCTGCTCAATTAAAGAAACCCCTGTCAAACTAATGCATGAAAACATTAAAGACGCTTTGGCGCTGGGTACACACCCAGTTTTTGGGCCAGGAAGCAATGGCGTTAAGCATAAGGCTTACATCCTAACCCCAACAAATGCTAAAGAAGAAAAGTTTGCTCAAGAATTCAAGAACGTGCTGGAGAAAGAGGAAGCTCACGTATTTATTATGTCGCCGAAAAAACATGATGAATTAATGTCGGTTGTTCTTGGTTTGCCACATTTTCTTGGTTTAGTTGCGTGTGAGACACTTTTGGAACAGAAGAATTTGCCCGAAACCAAGAAGGTGGCAGGCACAACCTACCGAATGCTATTCACTCTGGCGGAAGCAACAGCATTGGAAACACCGGACCTCTACG
Organism: Candidatus Bathyarchaeota archaeon; assembly: GCA_963831865.1. Taxonomy (GTDB): domain Archaea; phylum Thermoproteota; class Bathyarchaeia; order Bathyarchaeales; family Bathycorpusculaceae; genus Bathycorpusculum. The sequence goes on from CAWHSP010000021.1 coordinate 224,308, forward strand.
CGAGTTTGCAAACAAATTTGCCTGAGCTGAGCAAAATCGAAGACCAGTTTATGGCAAAAGCGCAAGAATGGTTAGGCCTAATTAAAAAGAAAGACACAAAAGCAATCGTTGAGCGGATGGAGCAGTTGAAGGCAAAGCTAAAGGAGACTGATACAGACTTCGCGAAGTCCTATGATGTCATGTATAAGATGCTTGAATCTGCAGAATAATAAATACCGACAGAAAAACTAAAGTAATTATTTTTGGTTTAATAGTCTGAGCTGATTTTTTGGAATGGGACGAAAGCCCCGGCGGAACTTGTAGCGTCATAACAGAAAAAATGAAGACACAAAATGCGATTACCGCAATATCTTCGGGTACCAAGCATATTTTAATAATGGCAATATGTTTGTTGGAGTCTACGGTGATAAACTGTTCCTGCGGCTATCGGACGTTGACATTGCAGAAATAATGAAAAAGTGAAAGAATGTTATTGCTTTTGAACCAATGCCGGGAAGGGCTATGAAAGGCTATGTTGTTCTTCCAAAATCCTTTACTCTGACAATGGACTTTTTGCTATATGGTTGGGCAAATCAATAAAGTACGTTTCATCATTACCGCCCAAAAAAGAGAAGAAGTAAAATCTAATTGAAACCAAAATTAAAAGTTAAATGCCTTTAGGGTATGAACCTAAGATTTTGATAAAAATTGCATATTTCTCCAAAGCTTTTAAGGCTTCTGCACGTTTGGGTTCGGTTCGGTGTCCTTCAAAGTCAAGGTAGAAATTGTATTCCCATGCAGTTTTCTTTGTGGGTCTGGACTCGATTTTGGTTAGGTTGATGTTTCTTTTGGCGAATTCTCCAATAGCATGATAAAGTGAGCCTGGCTCATGTTTGGCGGAGAAAATTATTGAGGTTTTATCTTTGCCGGTTGGGGGTGAATCCTCGGTTGAAAGGATGAAGAAACGCGTGTAGTTCTCAGGGTTGTCTGCGATGTCTTTGGCGAGGATATGCATGCTATATATGTTTGCTGCTCTTTCGCTCGCAATCGCCGCGGCGTTTTTTAAGCCTTTTTCTTTAATCAACTTGACACTTCCGGCTGTGTCATATGATGGTATGAGTTCGCGTCCGAAATCCTCCAAGAAGCTTCGGCACTGTGCCAGCGCTTGAGGATGAGAATAAACAAATTTGATGTCGGCCAAAGCAGTGCCGGGATTTGTGATGAGGCAGTGCTCGATTTTTACAATGACTTCGCCGAAAACCTTCAAATCATATTTTAGAAAGAGGTCGTAGTTTTGATTTATGCTGCCTTCTAAGCTGTTCTCGACTGGGACAACGCCAAATTTTGTTTCCGCTGAGCAGACGTTTTCAAAAACGTCTTTGAAGTCTTTGCATGGTTTAACCTGTGTGTTTGCTCCGAAAAGTTGGAAGACTGCACTCTCGCTGTATGCTCCTGGTTCGCCTTGGAAGGCAACTTTCACTTTTTGTTTCCCTGCTTACGATTCTTTATTAAGAGTTTGTTTATACCGTTTATCATTGCTTCAACGCTAGCCATAACGATGTCTTCTCTAGCTGCCCGCGCTGAAACGATGTTGCCTTTTTCATCTTGAACTTTTATGACGACTTCTGCAACTGCATTTGAGCCGCCAGTGATGGCTTCAAGCCGGTACTCGCTGAGGCTAATATTTTCTAGGTTATTGGTTAGTTTTTGGATGGCTTTTAAGACTGCGTCTACTGGGCCAACTCCCGTTTCTGCGGCAATGTGCTCTTTGCCGTCCAAAGTTAGCCTAACTGATGCTGTTGGGATAACTTTGATGCCTGTTACAACTGCTAAGTCGCATAAGTCAACGATTTTTTCTTCGCCTATTACTTCGCCCATAACTGCAGAAGTTAATGCCAGCAAATCCGCATCAGTTATCATCTTGCCTTTTTCCCCGAGTTCTTTGACGCGTTGTACAATTTCTTTAAGTTGATCTTCAGTTGGGTGAATATCTATCTCTTCTAGCTCAGCTTTTATGCCGCGGGTTCCCGCCAGTTTTCCAGCAACTAATTTTCTTGTGCGACCTACTAACTCAGGGTTTATCGGTTCAAAGGTTAGTGGTTTCTCTGTTACTCCGCGAGTGTGAATGCCTGATTCATGGGCAAAAGCGTTCTCGCCTACAATTGCTTTGTTTGCTTGTACTGCTATGCCAGTTAATGAAGCCACCATTCTGGATGTGCTGAACAGTAACCGTGTGTTTACGTTTGTCTTATAATTGTAAATCTCATGTAAAGCCATAACTACTTCTTCGAGCGAGGCGTTACCTGCTCGCTCACCTAAACCGTTAATGGCAACATGCACTTGGGCAGCGCCTGCTTCAACAGCAGCTAAGGAGTTTGCAACCGCCAAGCCAAAGTCATCATGACAATGTGTACTTACGGGAACTTTAACTACCGTTTTGAGTTCCTCGATAAGCTTTATGGTTGTTTTTGGAATCATTATGCCCACAGTATCTGGGACGTTTAGAGTGTCCATGCCTGCTTTTTCTGCTGCTTGGCAAACTTGTTTTAGGAAAGGCATTTCTGAGCGTGTGGCATCCATCGGAGAAAACTCGCATTTCATGCCGTGCTTCTTCACATGCTCAATAGATTCTATGGTTGAGGCAAGTACTTGTTCAGGAGTTAAGTTTACAGCATACTTCATTTGTACAGGCGAAGTGGGAATGAAGACGTGGATTAAGTCAACGTCGCAAGCAACGGCGGCATCAATATCGCCTTTGGTTGCACGCGATAGCGCACAAATTTCTGGTTCCAAACCATCTTTCGCTATTTGAGCGACAACTTTTTTCTCGCCTTCAGATGAACTTGGAAAACCGGCTTCAATAACGTCAACGCCTAGTTTGCTCAGTTGGCGTGCAATCTCAATCTTGTCATCTGCAGTTAAAGATACGCCGGGAGTTTGCTCCCCATCTCTTAATGTTGTGTCAAAAATACGTATACGTTTTGAAGTTTTATTTGTCATTTTTTCAACCAGTTTTCACTGTCAGGGCTGCAGCAATGGCTTCTGCCATTCCCACGGTCGTGGTGTTGCCGCCGCAGTCTGGAACAGTTTGACCGTTACGTAATGCGTATATTACTCCGTTCTCTATTGCTTTGCCTGCTTGTATGCTTTTTTTATCGTTGTATTTTTCGCCTATCCACTCCAGCATCATTTTCGCAGATAGTATCATGGAGATTGGGTTTGCTGTGTGTTTCCCTGCTCTGTTTGGTGCTGAACCGTGGATGGGTTCAAAGAGGGCAAAGTTGTCACCTATGTTTGCGCCTGGAGCCATGCCTAACCCGCCGATTAGCTGAGCGGCTTCATCTGAGAGAATGTCGCCGAACATGTTGCAGGTGCAGAAGACATCAAATTCCTGTGGCTCTTTTATCAATCGCATTGAGGCAGCATCAACATATAATTCGTTAAAGGCGATGTCTGGGTACCTCTTTGCTGTTTCGCGGCATACGCTGGCAAATAATCCGTCCGTTATTCTCATGACGTTGGCTTTGTGTATGGCAGTTACTTTCTTTTTGCCGTTGCGTAAGCGTGCAATTTCGAAGGCTTTTTTGGCTATGCGTTCACAATTTCCTCTTGTAATTATTCTTAGGCATATGGTTGTGTCGTTGCCTATGGCGAATTCCAATCCTTTGTAAACGTCCTCGGTGTTTTCCCTAACAAATATCATGTCAATGTCTGGCCTGGCAACTGGAACGTTTGGATAAGCTTTCAAAGGACGGAGATTAGCATACAAATCAAACATCAAACGGAGCTTAACGATGACATCTGCTGCAGTTTCGCCAACTGGTCCTTTTAGGCAAGCGTGGGATCCCTTGATTATTTCTACGCTTTCAGCAGGGAGGGCTGCACCTCTTTTAGCTAAAGTTGCGTCTCCTGCTTCTGCTTCAACAATTTTAAGTTCAATGCCAAACTTCTTCTTAACGGCATCTAAAACTTTCAAGGTGGCTTCTGTTAATTCTGGGCCAATTCCGTCGCCGGGAATTAGGGAAATTATGTATTCGGTCATTTTTTGTTCATTCTCCTTCGTAAATTCTCTATCAATCCGCCCTCAACTAGTATTTCTAAGATAAATGATGGAAGCTTCTCTACTTGAAACTTTTTGCCTCGTGAAACATTTTCTATCTTGCCAGCTTCAAAGTCTACTGCCAATTCGTCGCCTGTTTCAACGGCGTTAGATATGCCTTTGCATTCAATTACTGGTAAGCCAATGTTAATGGCGTTTCGGAAGAAAATCCTTGCGAAAGATTCCGCTAACACGCATTTTACGCCTGCAAACTTTAAGGCTAAAGGAGCTTGTTCTCTGCTTGAACCGCAACCAAAGTTTTTGCCCCCGACTAAAATGACGCCTTTTTTTGCTTTTTCAGGGAACGTTGGGTCTAAGCTTTCCAATGCATGTTTTGCTAATTCGTAAGGATCGACCAGTATTAGGTATTTTCCTGGCAAAATAACATCTGTGTCAACATTGTTTCCGAATTTTATTGCCAAGCCTTTGATTTTCAGGTTCATGCTTTTGCCTCCAGTTTTCTTGGGTCAGTAATTTTCCCTGTAATTGCTGAAGCAGCAACAGTTGCAGGCGAAGCCAAGAATACGCTGGCCAGCGTGCTGCCCATTCTCCCGATAAAGTTCCGATTTGAAGTGCTTACGCAAGCTTCTCCTGCTGCTAACAGTCCGATGTGTCCACCTAAGCATGGACCGCAAGCTGAACCGCAAACTATTGCGCCTGCATCTGTAAATATTTCTAGTAAGCCCTCGCTTAAGGCTTGTTTGTAAACTTCTTGAGAGGCTGGAATCACCAGTGCCCTAACGCCATCTTTTACACGTTTTCCTTTCAGGACTCGAGCAGCTAAACGTAAATCTTCGATTCTGCCGTTAGTGCATGATCCGATAAACGCCTGCTCAATTTGCATGTTGCCTACTTCCGAAACTGGTTTAACATTGTCAACTGATGATGGACAAGCAACTTGAGGCTCCATCTTTGAAACGTCAAATTCTATTGTCCGCTCGTAAACTGCATCTTTATCGCTTTTCAGGGATTCAAAGTTAGGCAACTTCTTGACTCTGCCTTCTAGGAACTTGCGGGTTGTTTCGTCTGGTTCTATGATGCCGTTTTTAGCACCCATTTCCACAGCCATGTTGCATATTGTCATTCTTCCCGCTATACTCATGTCCTTTATCGTTGGGCCAGTGAATTCAGCGCTTTTGTATATAGCGCCGTCAACGCTCATTTTCCCTATTATGGATAATACTAAGTCTTTTGGAGTAACAAAATCTTGGAATTCTCCAGTCACATTTACCTTTATTGCTTCGGGAACTTTCAGCCAAATCTTTCCAGTAGCAAAAACTGCTGCTGCTTCAGTCGAACCGATGCCAGTTGCGAAAGCTCCGAAGGCTCCATAAGTGCAAGTGTGAGAATCAGCACCAACAATTACGGTTCCTGGAACCACATGTCCTTTTTCCGGCATGACTTGGTGGCAGATGCCGCCTCTGCCAATATCATATATTCGTAGTTTTTGGTCTTTGGCGAATTGCCGCATGGTTTTGTGCAGTTCTGCAGCTTTAACTGATTCCGCTGGTACCTGATGGTCCAGTATGACCACTGCTTTCTTGTTGTCCCACACTTTTTGTACGCCTATTTTTTTGAAAGCTTCTACAGCCAAAGGTCCAGTTAAATCATGCACCATTATCATGTCCACGTTTGCATCAACTATTTCTCCTGGGTGCACAACTTTTTTTCCTGACGCTTTAGCCAAGATTTTTTCTGTTATATTCATATTTTTTCACTTTTGTTACAATTAACCTGTTTTCGGACAATTATCATGAAGGTTTGTGAATTTTGAGAAACTGAGAGTTAAGGGTTTCCGTCAATAGAGACGATTTATTCGTCTATTCTTATCGATTTTGCTCCTCTAGCTAATGCTGTTATACCCGTTCTTGCAAGCTCAATTACGCCAGTTGTCTTCATCAGGTTAAGGAATGCATCTATTTTGTCAGGTGTTCCTGTCATTTCTACTGTTAGGCTATCAATTGAAACATCTATGACTCTGCTTCGGAAAACTTCTACGCAGTTTATTATGTCGGAGCGTTCTTTTGGGCTCGGTGCATTGACTTTTATCAAAGCGAGTTCACGCATTACGTAGCTTCCTTCCTCCAGTTCCTCAACTTTTAGTACGTCAATGAGTTTTGCTAGTTGCTTGATGACTTGTTCTATTGTCTTTTCGTCCTCGTTGACTGTTATTGTCATTCGAGAGATGTCTGCGTGTTCAGTTGGGCCGACTGTGATGCTTTCAATGTTGAAGTTTCTTCGCCGGAAGAGGTTGGCTACTCCGTGCAATACTCCTGGCTTGTTTTCGACTAGTACGGAGATGATTTTTGTTTTTTCGGCTTCCATTCTAGTAGTCACCTTGTTGTTGTGGTAAACCGCAGCCTGGAGGTACAAAAGGCACGACGTCCTCCTCTGAGCCTATAGGTACATCGATTACCGTTGTTACTTTACTGTTTAGTGCTTTCTTAACTGCTTTTTGGAACTCTTCCATTGACCCTGCTCGGAAGCCTTGTGCTCCGTAGGCTTCTGCCAGCTTCACGAAATCTGGTGTTTTGCCTAGATTAACCGCCATGTAGCGCCGTTTGTAGAGCATTCGTTGCCACTGTGCCACCATGCCAAGTACTGAATTGTTCAGCACTATGACTATTACAGGGATGTTCTCCGTTACTGAGCATGCGAGTTCTTGTTCAGTCATTATGAAGCTGCCGTCGCCTGCTATATCTACGACTGGCCTGTTTGGGTACGCAACTTTTGCTCCTATTGCCGCTGGGAAACCAAAGCCCATTGTCCCTAATCCGCCTGAACTGATGAATGTTCTTGGCTTTAATGCTTGGAAATATAGGGCTGACCACATCTGGTTTTGGCCGACTTCCGTGGTTACTATGGTGTTTTCAGGCAACAGTTTTCTTAGCTCCATTAGTAGCGCTTTGGGCACTAAATCTTTGGGCACTTCTTTTAGCAGTGGGCTCAGTAGGTCTTTTGTTTCTTTGACTCTTTTTGTCCAAACGGTGCTTTCTTTTTTGTGCAATTTACCCGTTAAAGCTGTATGTAATAATTTCAAAACTGTTTTAGCGTCCCCGACTATGGGCACGTCAACTTCAATGTTTTTTCCGATTTCTGCTTCGTCAATGTCAATGTGAATCTTTTTAGCATTATTAGCGAATGTATCAACGTTTGCGGTTGCTCGGTCAGAGAATCTTGTTCCAACTGCCAATAGCACGTCAGCTTCGCTCATTAATCTGTTTGCTGCTGGATTTCCATGCATTCCAATGCTTCCAACTGATAATGGATGGCATTCTGAGATTGAACCTTTGCCCATGAATGTTGTTGCCACTGGTGCCATCAACAAATCAGACATTTGCGTAAGTTCGTCTGAGGCGTTCGAAATTATGACTCCTCCGCCAGACAATATAACTGGTTTCTCAGCTTTTACGAGCAAATTAGCAGCTGCGCTGATTTTGGTCAAATCTATCTCGATCATAGATTTGTAGCCTCTGGCATCGATTTTGTCAGTTACTTCGACTTCGGCGGTTTCTGCCTGCACGTTTTTCGGCAAGTCAATTAGAACTGGTCCTGGTCTGCCTGTGGCTGCTATATAGAATGCCGTGTTAACTGTTGTCGGAATTTCAGCAACTGTCCTTGGTTGAAAATTGTATTTAGTGATTGGTGTTGTGATGCCGATTATATCTGCTTCTTGAAAGGCATCTCTGCCAATCATGTATGAACTGTTACCGCCAATTGTTGGGACTTGCCCTGTTAGAGCTACTATTGGCGAAGAATCCATGTAGGCGTTTGCTATTCCTGTAACTAGGTTTGTGGCTCCTGGTCCAGAGGTTGCCATGCACACTCCCACTCGTCCGCTGGCTCTCGCGTAGCCTTCAGCGGCGTGTGCTGCTCCTTGCTCATGTCGACTAAGGATGTGTCTAATCTTTTCATGGCCGCATAATGCATCATATACAGGAAGGATTGCTCCGCCTAAAATGCCGAATATCACTTCTACGTTTTGCCGATCAAGGGATTCTAAGAGTGCTTTTGCACCAGACATTTTGGTTATTTCGCTGCATCTCCTTTTTGGTAACAATACTCTCTTTTAGAGCAATATTGATTTGAAAATTTTTCAATGGCAGTTTCAAAGGGTTCCCTGAGAGAATTAAAGAATAAATACCCGACGATCCCATCTATTGAGGTGACGATCCCTCATCTTAAATTCCTCTTGAAATTCCACAATCTTTAAAATTACATTGCTGTACAAATAAAAAGCTTACGGTGTCATCCTTAATTGTTTACAATTTTTTGTTAATAATTAAGCAGCTAATCTAAACTTGGAATTCATTTCCAATAAAAAAGCTTAAGATTAATCAGAAACAGTTTCTGATAAAAGAGCTTATAACCCAGAATCTCTTTTTCCATAGCTGTGAAGTCTTATGTGTGAATTTAACATTATCCTCAATGGAAAAGTCCAATTCAAAGATGTAATCTACGTTAAAGTTGACCAAGACAATGTAACAGTTAAGAACATTCTGGGTGAAGCAAAAGAATTTAAAAACTGCAAAATCATTGAAGTTGACGTTAACTTAACCAGACTTGTGCTCTCTTCCATATAACCCTAAAAAACGGCGTATTGATTTTCAGGAAGTTTTTCTCTTTAGCAGCTGCAAGCAATAGAAGGAAAATTGTCATCACATTTTTCTTTTGCAAGTTTTTGCATTTGGCACTGCGAGCAAATCATAAATGGATTTTTTCTGTTTTTATTTTCTTTCTGGTCGAGTCTGAATAAACCAGCAATCAATTAACAGTCATTTAGCTTATTTCAGTTGAGAAGGTAATAATTTGGTTGAGGTTTTGGCACAAACATTTTTTGGCTTTATATATTTCAAAAGCCGAATAGGTTAAAGAAAGTAGCGAGTCAATCGGCAGGGAAGCAACAAATGAGTAACAGGCAAAAATTCGGACAAGACTTAACCACGCTCTTAAATAGACTGACAAAGGATTCTGGAAATGACGTAGAAAAAAAACTTAACGTCCTTAAAGATCGGCTGACAAATCTTCAAAGAGAAAACGTTGTAAAAATTAATCATTCAGTTATGGAGCTTGTTTGTGCGAAATATCTTATTCAAAAAGGTTGCGAAGTTCAGCTTGAATATACCTTAAATGAGCTTTTGACGTGTGATGTTTATGCCATAAAAGGTTTTGGAAATTTAATTGTTGAAATAGAGACGGGTTTTATTCCTCCAGAAAATGCTTTAGCACCTTTAACTTACACGACTGCCCGATTGGCAAGCAAAATAATACGATACAGCAGCTTCGCAGGAAAATTCGCTTTAGGCGTGCCGCCACATTATACTTTACCTTTTCCACGTGCGTTGGCTAAGCCGCCTAGAAATCGAACTGACGAAGAAATAATTCATATAAAAAAGCTCTGTGATGCATACTACCAAAAGCCTCCTGTGACCTTTGAAGAAATCCGAAATGCTCGCATACAAGAAATCTACATAATAGATGTTGATCGTGCAAAGGTTCAAGAAATTGACCCTGAGGCTTACTTGAAAAGAGCGATGCAGAAAGGCGTCGTCTACGATTACCTGCCCCCTGAAGCCAAGGAGCAGTAGGTCAGCATGTCATTTTATGTTTACATTTTGCTTTGCATTGACGGTAGCTTTTACACGGGATACACCGGAGATTTGGATGCACGAACAAAATTGCATCAAAACGGAAAGGGTGCCAGATACACAAAAGCCCACAAACTGGAGAGAGTTGCTTATGCGGAGCTTTTTAATTCACGAAGTTTGGCGATGAAGCGGGAAAGAGAAATAAAAAAGCTTAGTCACCAGCAAAAACTTGACCTTGTAAGCTCGCAAAACAAGAAATAGATATATAGAAAGTTTCAATAAAGCATGCTGAGTATAAATTTTTGGTTAGAATATGCCTTCAAAGAAACCGACTTGGCAGGAAAAACTTAACGATAGCAAAGGCTATCCAAAAGTGGAAGAAATTAGTGGTAAAATGATCAAAAAATGGGGGCCAGGCACCTTAGTGATCCCTGCGCCCATTGAAGTAGATCGGTTAATGAAAAGAGTGCCTAGAGGCAAATTAACAACAATCAATGAAATCCGCTCAGCTCTTGCAAAAAATCACAATGCAACAATTGGTTGCCCTTTAACTACTGGAATTTTTGCTTGGATTTCTGCCTACGCTGCAGAAGAGCAGAAACAACAAGGTTTTGCTGATACTACTCCTTATTGGCGAACATTGAAGCGTGGTGGATTCCTAAATGAGAAGTATCCAGGCGGATTTGAACCTCAAAAGCGGCTTTTGGAGCAAGAAGGACATGTGGTTATCCAAAAGGGCAAGAAATTTTTTGTCAAGGATTATCTCAAAGCAATAGTTGCGTTAGAGTAGTAGTGTTAGTGCTGCTCCTGTAATCACTGGTATAAGCACGTTGTCATTTATCGGTAAAGGAAGAACCTCAACTGTCATAGCAATTGCTGCTCCAATCAAAGCCCAAATTGGCGAAACAAAAAACAGACCACCTAAAAACGCAAACACGAATCCGCCCACTGAGCCTTCCCAAGTTTTTCCCTTATTAAATGGTAAAGATGTGGATATGAGGCCTCCGAAAAGGGAAGCGGCGCTGTCACCTAGGCAGAACATAGCAACGGCGGCATAGCTTGCGGGCGCAGGAAACAAAATTAGAGTTGACAATACACCCGCAGCAAAGTATAATGGGGCTGCTGCAAAACCATGCAGTTCCGATTGTGAAGCAGCGTGGCGTGTAATTGCCGAAATGAGCAATATTTCTTTTCCTTCTAAACGCCAAAGTTCAGAGGCAGTGTATACCAACGCTATTGCAAAAATTAATGCGCCAACTAAAGGCACACCTATAAAACTGGCGATAACTGGCATAAAGAAACCTGAAGCATGAATGTCTTCTCTTACCAAATCGTTCGTTGACGGGAAAGAACGCTTTTGCATTTTACCATCGATAATGGGTAAGATTTGAGAAAGCTTCCCAACTACTACCTTGTCGGCTTTCATGCGTATAAAAAAATCAGGATTAAACCCAATTTTAAGTATTCCAGGCATGAACATGCAACGGTTATTTCTGTCGTCGGCGACAACGATGCAGTCGCTTAAGCTTATGCCTTCCAAGGTTATAATCTGCAATAGAATCTTGAGCTTTCCACTCGGTTGAATAACGTCACCCCCGATTTTGCCCGTTAACCTGCCATCTTTGGTTTCAACTTCAATTCCGTAAGCGTAATCTGCGCCCACTGTTATGGCTAAATTTTTTACTATATCTGATGGCACCCCTGAGCTAATCAAGGCGATTTTGCAATTTCTCGTTTTGATTTGGGCGCATAGGGTTTGCAAGAAAGCGGTTGAGGCAATTTTGTTGAAAATAAGCATCAAATCTTCGGGCTTAACACCCCTTAATTCTCTGAAGGCGCGAGTTAGAGCTGATTCGAGTTTTAGTACGCCTGCTTCATATAAAAAACCATAAAAAAGAAGGTTAATGAGTTTAATGAAGCCTAATTTTTTTCCCACTTCAAACAAGAAGCGGTTTTTTGGAATAAGCACTCCTTCAACGTCAAAAACTATCAGCCTAGTCTTATCTATAGCAACCATTTTATTTCTAAACTCACAACTCGGGGCTTGCTTTATAGTGACAAATGATAACTCGCTAAAGATAAATTATCCTGTCTGGCTACATTGATACTCTTTGTTTTGAAGCTCCAAGGGGCATCCTCCTCCGCAAACCTGCAACTGTGAACAATCTTTACATTTTTGCTCAACATAGTCTCTTTGTCGCAGTTTTATAGCTAACGGGTTGTTCCAAATTTTCTCCCAGGAATCAGTTAGGATATTTCCTAAGCTTTCAAAGTAGCTTTGGCATGGGTAAACATCGCCGTTTGGTCCAACACACGCATTTATCATGGCTGCAGTGCAGCTTTTAACGCCTAAGCCTAACTGTACAGGATTAAATTGGCAGTATTGTGTAGGTGTATACCAAAGAAACTTCAACCTGAGCATGTGGGCTTTGTCTCGGATTTTAGCCAGAAGCGTATTCAATTCTTCGACGGATAACGCAAATTCTTGGCTTGCTTCTGGCGCCTTTCCCGAGTAAATTAGGCTGTTGCATCCGAAAGCGTCTACATCAAGTGTTTGAATAAAATCAATAGTAGTTAGAAAATCTGAGGCGTTTTGTTTGTTTAGGGTAGTGTTCGTTGAAACGTAAATTCGGGATTTTACGGCATTTCTTATTCCCGTAACCGTTTCTTTCCAACTACCTTTTGCGCAGGTTATTTTGTCGTGAACTTGGGGTTTATGTGATTCAAGGGTGATCTGAACAAAATCTAAACCTGATTTTTCCAGCACTTCAACGAACGCTTCATCTTTTAGCTTTCGTCCATTGCTGATTAACCCTGTAACGATGCCCTTGTTCTGAGCGTACAATAATAGTTCTGGCAGATCCTCCCGTAAAGTTGGTTCTCCGCCTGTGAAGGTTAAGATGAAAACGCCGATTTCACTAAGTTTGTCGATGACACTTTTCCACTGAACCGTTGACAATTCCGGTGTCTCGTGTGGACCTCCTGCGTAGCAGTGGACGCAGTCGTTTTGGCATTTAAAAGTTAAAGCTAAATCCATGCGTAGAGGTGCTGAGTAGTGATGACTGAATGGTTCTTCTTTTTCAATTTCAAGATATGTGACTGGGTCAATTTTTTCTGTTTGAGCCAATGTGCTTATTGTGAATACTAGTTTTTCGTAATCGGCCTTTGCTTTGTCAGCATTAACTCGGTACAATCTGCGAATCTTCTTAACAACATTTTCCTTTTGCAATCCCTGCATGAAAAAGTAAGCGAACGCTGTTGCAGTATGGTTGAGGTGAAGAACATTGTTAGCATTGATTACCATTATCCCTTGTCCACTCTGCTCTATTCGCAGTTGAAGGGACATGCCCACAAACTTATCCTGGCCCCGATAAGTATAACGACCTACAGGAACCTTTTGCTTACCAAAAATCCCTTTTAGAAAACTCATCTAATGGGCACCTCCACCTGCACATGCACAAGCACATGAAACACAAGCGCAAGCACAGGCACATTCCGCACACGCACAGACGCAGTCTGCTTTGTGGTGTGCTGGTTGCTGGGAAGCCTTTGGCGGCGGTGGAACAATGGAGTTAGCGAATTTTTCTATGTTGACTACCATGCTGTTTGAAGTTTTTTCTACTGAGGTTGCAATGTTGTTTGCGAATTCAGCGCCTGGAATTGCTGGCGGCTTTGCTGATTGTGTTGGTGCTTGAATGTTTGGTTTGTATGTTGGATTTGGATAATATGTGGTGTAACCGAACCACCACCAGAACCAAAGCGGATTAGGCTGGAACACTCTGTTTTGAAAGACTGTTTCTGTTTTAATTTTTTGGCTCGGGTCAAGCATTAACCAAAGCAATTGTTCATCATAAGCGTTTGATGTTAACTCCACCGTTCCAGCCTGTTCGACTATTGTCCATGCTTGAGCAACTATTTTTTTGTAATAGTCAACGGTGTCTTGTCGACTGTACCCCTGCAGTTTCTGTTCAATCGTGTCACGCAGAAACATGATAGTGTGCGCCAATTTCTCCTCGTCAAGCATGCCGTCAGTTTTCAACGAGGCAAGAAAATCAATCTCGTAATACTGCAGGGGATTCTCTGCTGTGCCTGTTTTGTTTTCATAAGGCGTAAGCAACTGAAGTTTAAGCGAAGGTTTGGTTTCTTGAGCCCAAACAGCCCTTTTCTTCAAAAGGCTATAGAGAATTTCAGTAACTATTTGTGTGGGCTTTAAATCAAGAAGGTAAGAAGCCTCAACTGCGGTTAAGCCACGTTTTACTCCGAGGGTTTCCATGCTGACTTTAGGCGAAGAATACGTGCTTTTCCTTGCCACTCCAACAACCGCTATGATTACGAGAATTGCGATTATTGGCAAAACAATCAATGGAAGAATATTTCCCAGACTGCCCAAGTCGCCTGATGACTTGGGAGGATTATAGTTAGGCATGTATTTTGCTGGAAAAGAAACGCCCACGAAGTATTTCTGGTTAGCTTGTAGTACCGGAATTTGCCAAAAAACAGCCAGCCTTCCCTCCACTATTGAGGTGCTGTTATAGAAGTTCTGAGTAGTTTTCACATCGCTTGTAGTAGCGCCTGGCGGAAGCACAATTTGAACTCGTACATCATTAATTGGTACATCAGTCCATTCTGGCGCAAACTGCATACCCAAGTTGCCAGGGTTCTTTGTGTCGTTGTATATCATTCCTGCAACATTGGTTGTTACAGTGAACCAGATCGAGTTTCCAGCTGTTAAGGGCGGGTTTAGTGTAACATCAACTCTATAGTCGCCGCCGCTGCTAGCGTCTGAAACTTGAAGATTGTTTCCATACTGGTCTACTGCTTGACCTAGGGTAAAGTCATTTTTTGGTTGACCAACATAGAATCCATGAATTACTCCTGAGGCAACTGTTAAGGTAATGTTGTAGGTTAAGTCGATGGTGCCGTCTTGGTTAATGAATATCTGGGTATATTGATGGTCAACACTATAAACTGTATTCTGGGCATTAACGGTGTTTAACCCGATCAAAACAACCGATAGCGCTAAAAGAACTACTAAAAGATAGGTTCGCTTCACCATTTTGGTTCCTCAGTAACCTCAAACGTGGTGCCGCAATAGGGGCATTTAACATAGGGTACGCCTGAAACAATTTTTATTTCGTTAGCATTAATTGAAGCTGAACAGTTCGGACACTTTATAGCTGCCCCTTTCATTTGTCCAGAAACTTCCAAACGCTGGATAACTGTTTTCGGTTTGCGAGTAAGAAAATAAATGCCCACAATTACTGCAATGCCAATAATGAAAAGTAAAACACTACTAACGAGCCTAGTTTGGGCGGTTTGAGTTGGGATTCCTTGATACGAAGAGGCAAGGGCAAAAATGATTGCAAAGAAGAATATTATTGCTACTGCAATGGCTCCAAGTATTGCTATGGCTTTCATAGTTATGTTTGGTGAGTGGTTTCGGATTTAAACTTAGTCCTCGAGCGGAATTATTAGAATGGAAGTCGTTTGATTAAGTATTTATGGTTTAGGAGCGTTAACATGATCGTTGAGAATGTTTTTATGTGTGAGTGTTACTAAAGTGCAAATAAGTGTTACTGATTTGTTTAAAGCCCAAGCTGTCAAAAACCGTTTTAGCGTCAACATCGCGGTAATTAGCATTTTCAGCGCGTTATGGGTAGCTCTAAACCTAACGGTTGCACCCATTAGCTTCAGGCTTACTGGATTGCCTATTATTCATAGTATAATAATTTTCTTTATTCTACTTCTTGTTATCTGGGCTACAAATCAATATGGCGCTGCAACCTTAGTTGGTATCATAGGCTCTACTATTGTTTTGCTTGCTGGAGGTCCGCTTCCAGTCATAGGCTTTATAGTTGCAGCTATAATTTTTGATCTGGTTCTCCTGATTAATCATCATAAAATAAGCGTTAAGACCATAAACGTGGGAATCGCTATTTTAGGTACTATTGTTTCTGCATCAGCTGCTGCAATTGTAAATTTTACTCTTGTTTCACCTACGTTTGCGATAACTATTTGGATAGGTTTGATAATCGCCGGTGGAATAATTGGAGTTATTTTAGCGTTACCTATTGTTCGTATTCTTGAAAGAGCGCAGGTTAAGAAGGTTAAAACGGCATAGCCCATCAAGCAATCGCTTAGCTAAGAATAGGAAACCCGTGGACTTAAATTAATTTATATAAGCATTGTACATAATCAAGATAACCGAGGACAGCTTGGAATGGCTTGGTACGATGACCCCTTAATAGTCATTGCAGTAGCGGTAGTTATAATCAGCGCCGTCGGAATAGTAATTTACAGCATGAGAAGACAGGGAAGAAAACCGAGGCCGAAAAAATCTCAAAAAACTTCTGATCCAGACCTTGACTATTCTGGCTTACCGTTCAGGATTTCTAAGAGCGTTCAAACATCAACAGCTTCCAGTGCAAAAGATGAGCTTCGAATGCTCGATTTAGAGCGGGAAATCTTAAGTGATGCCATTCGCCATTTGTATGAGGCACAAGCGGAAGGGAAGATTAACGAATTAGAACGGGAAAAGCTTGCTGCAACTTACAAGGCAAGAATGATGTCAATTAAAGACTCCATATCGAAGGATGAAACAATAGTTGCGCTCCATGACCTTGAGGGTATGCAGGAGGACTTGATGAAGCTTTTCAGTGAACGTTTTGGAGAATTGAACTCAAAGGTTGAAGAGCTTAGAACAAGGATTGATGTTAAACCCATAAGGGAGATTCCTGTAAAATTACCTTCGCCAACTTCTGCTTCTCAGATGGAACGCATAGAGGATGCTGAAGTTGAGGAAGAGGAAGCGGAAGAAGTAGGCGGGGAAGAAAAACAGAAAAAGAAGCGTAAGCCGCCAGAAGAGAAACCTACGGCTAAAACTGAGGCAGAAAAGAGGATAGAATCTATAAGAAGTGAAGTTGAGAAAGTTTTGGATAAACTGGGGCAAATGGAAATTGAAAGCTAACATTGACCCGATCCAAGAAGAAAAACAGAAAGCAGCTTTGGAAGCAGTTAAACATGTTAAAGACAGATTTGTTGTTGGTTTAGGAAGTGGATCTACGGCTGCGTTTGCTATCGAAGCCTTAGGTGAAAGAATAAAAAATGAAAAACTGCGAATTGTTGGTATTCCAACTTCTTATCAGGCATTTTTGTTGGCAGTCAAATGTGGAATTCCGATTACTACTTTGGATGAGTATCCAGAAATTGACGTGACCATTGATGGTGCTGATCAGCTAACTCCTGAACTGTATTTAATCAAGGGTATGGGTGCAGCAATGGCAAGAGAAAAAATTGTTGCCGCCGCCTCCAACCTTAATATCATTATTGCTGACCGACAGAAAAAAGTTAAACTTTTGGGTGAAAACAATCAAGGTGTTCCAATTGAAGTTCTGCCTTTTGCAATTTCGCTAGCTAAGCGAAAGATAGTTGAAGTTGGCGGGAAACCTGTTTTGCGGGAAGGCAAAGGCAAGCTTGGCCCAGTAATCACTGATAATGGGAACGCTATTTTGGATTCGTATTTTGGTGAAATACCTAAGCCTGCCGAATTGCAGGTGACTGTTAAGATGATTCCTGGCGTTGTTGAAACTGGGTTCTTTGTCGGCTTAACTGATATAGTCTACATTGGAACAAATTCCGCTGTTGAGAAAATTGAAAAGGTAAGAAAGTAAACAAGCTATGGCAAAGTCACTGCTTTAGTGGGTTTCTAATATGGGTTATGTGTGCATGAATGAATTCTTGTTCTGCTATAGCTTTGTTGATTAGGTCCTGAATGGCAATGTTTAAGTTGCCATTTGTAGTAGGGACGAACAATTTTTTCTGCAAACTCTTTGAGCATTGAAGCGGGAACTTTATGAAGCGTCAGATCAACACAAAGGGGTTCTTCTATGGCTAAGAGTGCAGTTCTCTTTTTCATATGACTCACCTGTGAGTCACGTTTATCGTTGCGAGTGGGTTATAAGATAAGCTAAGAAACTTCTTTATGGAGAAGTGGAGGGTTAGGTGAAAGTGAAGAATATATCATGGTTTGGTTCCATCTTTTGGAACCCGTTGCTCTTGCTATTAGCCAAATTTGCGTGAAACGCTTTGTTTGTTGAGCGCATCTATAATTAATCAAATAACTGCCTTATTGTCGGAACTAAATCCAATCGAGTTCGTAACCTTTTTATTTTTACTTATTTTTTGTTTATGAGCTTCTCAGAACTATCATTGTGTTGGTTTTCATTATGCCTTCAACCCTGCGAATCTTCTCTATACATTCGTTAACTTCCATCACGTTCATGCCGCTAATGACTGCAACTATGTCGTATTCTCCAGTGACTTCGTAGACTGTTTCGACATTCGGGATAGTCTGGATTTTCTTTGACACTTCTTGAGTTGGATTGGCAGGGTTTGTTTCAAGGAGCGTTATGGCTTGGGCGCCTTCTTCAACGCCGATTTTAACGGTGAATTTGCGTATTACCTCATCGTCGATCAACGTTTTGATTCTTTTTCTTATAGCGCCTTCAGATAAACCTATTTTTGCACCAATTTCGCCGTAGCCTGCTCTAGCGTCATCTTTTAGAAGCTTGATTATTTCTTTGTCTTTCTCGTCCATTTTTGTCGCCGATAGTGTTATTGGTTTGGGGAAAAATTTAACGATTTCCATTGTTAACGCTTGAAGGGTGATGCGGTTTCCGTTCTGGCCTGCGATTTATTATACGTTTCCACTTTTTCAAGCAATTTGGCAAATTCTTTTTGCTGCACCAAATGGTACATTAAGAGTCCAAGTTGTAACAAATAAGTCACAATGTTTAAATTTACGCCGAGTTAATTGGGAAAGCATTTCCCAACATAAAAAAGTGACGAATAAAAAATGATTAAACCCGTAAACATAAATCCTTCAGAGGTTAAGGCTATCAACAAGGCAAAATGCCCCGACTGCGAAGTAGAGCTTGATGTTCCAGCAGACACAGAGAAAGGAGAAATCCTGAGCTGTCCTGGTTGCGGACTAGAACTTGAAGTTAAGCAAGTAAAGGGCGGATGTGTAGACCTTCAGGAATTAACCATTGAAGGAGAAGACTGGGGCGAATAAACGGTTCCGCTAACAATCCTTCATTTAGACCAGTTTTTTGATTAATTTTTTATCAGGAAGCAGAAAAGCGATGAGCATTGCACTTCTTTATGAGCGGTCAGAAAACGATGAAAACGGAATAAAACTAACTGCCCAACAATTAGGCATTGACTTGACTTTTTTGCCCTTCCGAAAAATCGCTTTGTCAGTATCCAAAGATGGCTTTAGCGCTAAAACCAAAGGAAAAGACTACACAAACGCAATAAATGATACTGCTGTTGTGCTTAATCGTGCGCAAAGCAAAAACCGTCGCCTCCAAGCTTCATACATCATAGAGCAGCTCGGCAAGAAAGCGTTAAACTCTTCTGAAAGCGAATTTGTCTGCTACAGTAAGCTACGCACATTGCTAAACCTTTGGAAAGAAGGTATCCCCATACCTAAAACAGTTTATGTTCCGTGCGACTCAACTGACACTCTAAAGAATGGGCAAATAATCCACAATGAAAAAGACATTGCAGAACTGTTCCAACGAGAAATCCCTCTCTCAGAAGGCATCGTGATTAAGGCTGATGCTGGAACGCACGGCAAGATGATTATGCTTGCAAAAAACGATGAAGAACTAATTGCAAACATAGGGGAAACAAAACCCTCAATAATTAACCCTGTCGGTGTGGTCGCACAGGAACTGATTGAGAAGTGGTTTTACGATTTAAGAATCATCGTTTCAAAAGAGAAAGGCAAACAACCAGTTTGCTATCCTAATGCAATGGCAAGAGCCGGCTTCAAGGACTTTAGAACAAACACTTTTCTTGGCAACTTGGTTTTCGGCGCCAAATTACCTAAAAGTATTCAGCAACTTTCGGTTAAGTGCGGCAAAACTCTTGGTAAAGGCAGCGAAGCATGGATTTTCGCGTTGGATGCTATGGTAAACGTTAAAGACAATAAACAGGTGCATGACGGTTACCTCAAAACTGAACTTGATAAGGCTTCGCAAGCTTTTGCGTCTGTTCAAAAAATCAAGCAAGATGAAACTCGCCTAACCGATTTTAAAGCGTGGAATACGAAACTGGAAAAAGCTTTCCAAAGCTATGCGAATAATCAGAATTACGAAAATATTAAAAAGGTAATTGAAGAAAGCGTAGAAAAAAATAAAAGTGCTTTGGTGTTTCACGAGTCGAATTCTTGCCCAGAGTTTTGGGAGAATACTCGGCTGGCAACAGGTTACAATGTGGCTGTTCCACTGTTGAAAGGTGCCCAAAGCCTAATCGACTAGTAATGGAGTAACGAGGAGAGAAATATGTTGAGAATTGGAATAATTGGCGGTTCAGGATACGTCGGCAGCGAATTGTTGAGGTTGCTGCTTTTGCATCCTCAGGTGGAGGTAACTATGGTTACTTCTCGTCAAAGCGTAGGTGAATACGTCTTCAATGTACACCCGAACTTAAGAGGCTTAACGCAGCTAAAATTTGTGCCCCAAGACATGGCTGAGATTCAGAAGAAATGCGACTTAATCTTCACAGCAACCCCACATGGAGGCTCAGTTAACTTAGTTCCAAAACTCTTAGAGGAAGGCTTAAAAGTAATCGACATGAGTGCTGACTTTCGTCTCAAAAACCCTGCTGATTACGAAACTTACTATGGCTGGAAACATGCCCACCCAGAAATGCTTAAAGAAGCGGCATACGGGCTGCCTGAGCTTCACCGGGAAGAAATCAAAAATGCCAAACTTGTTGCTTGCCCAGGCTGCATGGCAACATCCGCAATCCTTGGCTTAGCGCCTGTAGTGAAGGCCGGACTTGGTTGACAAAGACAAAATCGTTGTTGACCTCAAGGTTGGTTCTTCAGGCGGCGGCAGCAAACCAACCGTGTCATCACATCATCCTGAACGCTTTAGCGGAGTGCGACCCTACCAAGTTGTCGGTCATCGCCACATCGCAGAAGTTGAGCAGGAACTGAATGCATTAACAGATGAGCCCGTAAAAATCTCCTTTACCCCCCACGCCGTGAACATGGTACGTGGCATCCTTGCAACAATACACACTTTCCCCAAACGAAGCTATAGAACAAAGACCTTTGGAAAGCTCTTCGTGGAATGTATGGCAATGAACCGTTCATTCGTTTAGTGAAATACCAGAAGGGACCTTACCAGTTGCCTGACCCAAAAATCACAGTGGGCACAAACTTCTGTGACATTGGTTTCGAGATTGATGAGCATGCGAATCGGCTTTTGCTTTTCTCAGCCATTGACAACATGACCAAAGGGGCGTCAGGCCAAGGAGTGCAATGTATGAACATTCTTATGGGCATAGACGAAACCACAGGCTTGAAGAGCACTGGGTTCCATCCGATGTGATCGCTATGCTGTTTGTAATTAAGATGGGCGGAAGCATACTCAAAGAAGGCGCATCCCAAGACTTAGTCGCCGACCTGAAAGAAATTGCAAAAACCAACAGAGTCATCCTTGTACATGGTGGAGGCGTAGAAGTTACTGAAATCGCCTCTAAACTTGGTAAGGAACAAAAATTCATAATTTCGCCCGAAGGCTTTCGAAGCCGCTATACCGATAAAGAAACAATTGAGATTTACACTATGGTTATGGCAGGCAAAATCAACAAGCAAATCGTCCTAGCGCTGCAGACTCAGGGCATCCCAGCTGTAGGTATAAGCGGTCTCGACGCCGCAACTTTGAAGGGTGATCGAAAAGCCAAACTCATTCATGTTGATGAACGAGGCAGAAAGAAAGTCATCGATGGGGGCTATACAGGGAAAATAACTCACGTAAATTCCGATCTGCTTAACCTCTTGCTTGAAAAGGGATATGTACCGATTGTGACGCCTATAGCGCTTAGCCAAGATTCTGAACCCCTTAACGTAGACGGCGACCGAACAGCAGCCATAATCGCAGGCGCTCTTAAAGCTGACCGCTTAATCTTGCTCACTAACGTGCCAGGCTTAATGCTCAAAGGAGAGTGCGTTAAAAAAATCAGTGCAACTGAGGTTAAAGAGATTATGTCGGGCATTGGGGCGGGCATGAGTACAAAGGTTCATGCAGCATTGGAAGCCTTGAATCAAGGCGTCAAGGAAGTCTTGGTAACCGCTGGCACAGGAAATCAGCCTATTAGCTCGGCGTTGGATCATAAGGTTGGTACAGTGATAACTGGTGAATGACAAAGAAATAACAGATATTGAAAATCGCTATTTAGCGAATGTTTTCAGCAAAAAACCACTGGTTCTCACAAAAGGCAAAGGCGCGCTAGTTTGGGACATAAACGGGAAAGAATATGTGGACTGCTCAACCAGCTATGGCGTCGCTTTGCTAGGACATTGCCACCCAAAAATAGTTGCTGCGGTCCAGGCTCAAGCTGAGCATCTGATTACCTGTCATAGTTGCTACTATAATGATAAACGCGCAGAATTTATACAGAAACTTGTTCAGATAACGCCGAAAGGCTTAGACAAAGCGTTCCTGTCAAACAGCGGCGCTGAATCAGTTGAATGCGCCATAAAACTAGCCCGCAAATATACTGGCAAACCCGAAATTATCGCGTTAATGGGAGCTTTTCACGGCAAAACCATGGGTGCCCTATCCGCAACATGGGACAAGAAATACCGCGAGCCTTTCATGCCTCTGGTTCCCGAGTTCAAACACGTGCCTCCAGACAACGCTGAAAAAATCCGTGAGGCAATAACAGAGAAAACCGCTGCAGTCTTGATGGAGCCAATCCGAGGCGAAGGCGGCGTTCGTGTCCCTCCTGAAGGCTTTTTGCAGGCAGTACGAGAAATTTGCAATGAAAAAAATGTTTTGTTACTCTTTGATGAAGTGCAAACAAGTTTTGGTCGAACGGGAAAATTTTTCGGCTGCCAAAACTGGGATGTTACACCCGACATTATATGTTTGGCAAAGCCGTTTGCAGGAGGCTTACCCATCGGAATAACCGTCGCCAAAGAAAACATCATGTCCTCTCTAAAAATCGGTGAACACTCAACCACTTTCAGCGGAAGCCCGCTCGTTTGTGCCGCCGGATGCGCCGCCATAGATGCGCTTGTAGAAGAAAAACTCGTTGATCGCGCCGCGGAGATGGGCAAGTACTTCAAGGCTGGTTTGGAAGGTTTAATGGCTAAGCATAAAATCGTTAAGGAAGTGCGAGGTTTAGGTTTAATGCTTGGAATGGAACTGCGGTTTGATGTTCATAATATCATTCTGAAAGCAGCATGCGAAGGGCGTTTTGGTTTTGGATGCTGGAAGAACCGTGGTTCGTTTGTTGCCGTCTTTGGTGATTGAGAAGCAACAAATTGACAAGGCAATTCTAGTTCTTGACGAGGTTTTGGGAGAAGAAGAGAATGAGCGAGCAAGCAGTACGTTTCCTAACTAACCTTCTTGGCATTTACAGTCCTTCAGGAAAAGAAGGCGACGCAGCCAATTACCTAGAGTATGAAATGAAACGAATGGGTTTTGAAGTAGGCAAAGACGCTATCGGAAACGTAATCGGCGTCGTCGGTGAAGGCGAACCAGTTATTCTGCTATGCGGTCACATGGATACGGTGGCTGGACATTTGCCTCTTCGGATTGAAGAAGGAAAAATATTCGCTCGGGGTGCTGTGGATGCGAAGGGCCCGCTTGCTGCTATGATTATGGCCGCACTTGCTGCCAATAAGGAGCCTGGGTTTAAGGGTGAAATTTTGGTTGCCAGCGTTGTGGAAGAAGAAGCTACTAGCCGTGGCGTAAAGCACCTGATAACACAGGGAATTAAGGCGGATTACGCGATTTTCGGTGAACCCAGCGGCGTTGAAAACGTAACAATCGGTTACAAGGGGCAAATTCAACTTAAAATTGTTTGCAAAACTGAAACTGGGCATGCTTCTACGCCTTGGATGTACGATAATGCCTTAGAGAAAGCGTTCGAGGTTTGGGAACAAATTAAGAATGCTTCTTCGTATCCGTCGCTGGATCCTTCGGCAAGCCCATACAATGCTGTTACGGCATGTTTGGTAAAAGTTGTGGGTGGCAGAGCAACTTCTGTTGTTCCCTTTGAGGTTGAAATGAACCTTGATGTCAGAGTGCCAATACAGTTTTCGACAGCTCAGGTTTATGAGCAGATAGAGAAGATAATTAATAAGTACCAAGCTGTCAACCCAAAGGTATCAGTTAAAGCAACCGTATTAGACACAGTCGAACCTTTCGAAGTTAACAAAGCTTCACCGCTTGTTCATGTACTGTCATCTTCTGTTAGAAAAGTGCTTAACAAGCCCGCAACGCTGTTGCACAAAACAGGAACCGGCGACATGAACATCCTCGGAAAAGCCATGAACCTCCCAATAGTAACCTACGGACCAGGCGACTCGCATCTAGACCACACCTTAGATGAGCACATCGAAATAAGCGAATACCTCAAC
This sequence comes from Candidatus Bathyarchaeota archaeon, assembly GCA_963831865.1. Classification (GTDB taxonomy): domain Archaea; phylum Thermoproteota; class Bathyarchaeia; order Bathyarchaeales; family Bathycorpusculaceae; genus Bathycorpusculum. The sequence goes on from CAWHSP010000021.1 coordinate 248,420, forward strand.
GCCATACAGGTTTACAAAGAAACACTTCTACGATTATCAGAATTACATAACAAAAATGGAAGTCAACAGGCGAGTTAAGTGTGGTTCATTGTTATGACGCCATTTTCTTAAGTGACCTCAACCCCCAAAGAAACACCAGAATTGCAAGTACTCCGATGACAACGAATCCCTCTACAATTCCGATGTTTTGAAAATTTCCAGCGAAAGCCTATCTTGGGACAAAAATAAGGAAAAGTTTGTCTATTTGACTTTGACTTTTCTTTTTTGTTTTGGTATTTTTTTTGGAAGACAGATTTCAAGTACTCCGTCGGTTAGGTTGGCAGTGACTCCGTTTACGTCTACCTCTTCTGGCAGGTCCACTGTTCTGTAGAAGGATTTGCATGCCCGTTCCTTGCAGAGGTATTCATGTTCTTTCTTGTCGTATTTCCATCCAACTTCCCCTGTTATTACTACCGCGTTGTCTTGTACATCGATTTCGATATTTTCTTTTTTAAAACCAGGCATCTCCGCCTTTAAGAGATATTCTTTTTCATTATCTTCTAAGTCCATTGCTGGAACTCGAGTTTCTGGCATGAGTGAATATGTGCTCGCCCACGTTGAAGGAAAGAGGAGGTCTTCAAAATCATTTCTGAACCTTTCAAAAGTGTCATCAAAAGCCTCATAAAGGTCTGAGGGAGTGGGTGCAGCTAAAACCATGGGTCTCTTTGGGGCCTTATTGATTACTGATGGTTTCTTTTTTGTGATTGATAATTCGGTTTTTTTAGAAGTTGCTTCTTTTTCGGCCGGTTTTTTATTTTCAGTCATAAAAATTCGCCTATTAGATGATATTTTTTTCAAGAATTTAATGTTTACTTATCTAGATAAGCAGTACACGTTATACCATTTTGCTTTTGCCGCTCATTCGAAGAGTCACGTGAGAGACTATTCGGAAATATCTGTAGCACACCTGGAGTTGATAAATACTTAGGTAAGAAAAAGTATAGGATAAATGTGAAATAAGAGTAAGAAATAATTGTTGCTATCTACTGTATTGAAGATCACAAGAAATAAAATTAATGAAGGATAATGTTATGACTAGTAAAGATAGTTTTGTCTCCTCTGTAAAAGAGAGTGATCTCAGTGAAGGTCACATGAAGGCTGTTCGTGTAAAAGGTAGGTCGATTTTGTTGGTGCGGCAAGGCGGCGAAGTTTTTGGGGTTTCAAATCGTTGTCCTCATCAGAGCTGCGAATTGCAGGGTGGCATCCTTACAGGCTACGTTGTTATGTGTCCATGTCATGGTTGGAAATTCGATGTGCGAAATGGGCAATATCAAGAAATTCCCCAAGTGAAGTTGGACAGTTATCGATGTAAGATCGAGAATGGGAAGATAATGGTTGAAATTCTAAAAGACGAATAAGATTGTTTTCAGTAGATTATCATATGCTTGGCGAATTTAAGAAGTGTGTCAGAAACTTGGAAGTTGATGAAAATGCGGAGAAGAAAGTTCTGTCAGTTCTCGCGGACGTTGTAAAGAGTTTCTTGTTTGGCATGTCCTTCAACGGATACTTGTGAGAATTTTAATTGGTATAAGAAATGGTTTAGTGTTTGATGCTGCTTCAAAGATCTTTTGAATTTTCATGAAAGTTTAAATTTATTTCATAAGATAGTATTGCGGGGGTCTTGTAATGGATAAGGATGCTTTGGTTCAAATAACGGTAAAACGTGTCGAAGGGGAAATCGAGTACAAGGTTGATTGTTCTAAGGGAGTAACAAGTGATGAATTGTCGCATTATCTTGATGAAATAATCGAAGGTATATGCACTTGGAAGCCTGAAGTCTGTGAAGAGACTATTCAAACGATTGTCGGAAAAATTTCAGCGCCCGCAAGGAAAAAATAATCAAATAGAAATCTTACCGGCAAAAAGATTTTCGTTCGCCGTTATGATAGTTTTGTTTTCGACTTGGACTAAGATTTCTAACATTTATTAAAAGTGACTGTTGTTGATGCGCTAGATTTTCAAAAAAAGCATTTTCTATTTTCTAAAGATTTATTTAGCGAGAAAATCTTCAATCCTAAACTCCTCCGGATTGGGCTTTTGTTGGCGCTTGTGTTTTTTTTGGGGGCAGCCGGACCGTAAATGTTGTCCCTTTGCCTTCTTGGCTGTTAAAGGTTACTGTACCTCCCAGTGCTTCTGTCATGCGTTTGACAACGGCTAAGCCGAAGCCTTGGCCTTTGGATTTAGTTGTGAACATTGGTGTAAACAACCTGTCTTTTGCTTTTTCTGGGATGCCGATGCCTGTGTCTTTCACGGTTATGATGACGTCGTTTGCTTCTTTTTGAGTTTTTATTGTTAGTTTTCCGCCTTTTGGCATTGCTTGAACAGCGTTGATAACCAAATTGTACATGATGCGGTTTATGTAAGATGAATCTGCGACGACTTTTACAGCCTCATCTTCCACTTTAACGCTTACCTTAACGTTCTCAGGTAAATCGTTCTTTTCGATTAATTCCGTAATTATTAGTTTTAAGTCGGCTTCTTCTTCATGTGGATTAAGAGGTCTGGCAAAATCCTGTAGATCAGCCACAATCTTGTTTATGTAATCTATGTTCTTTTCAATTTCTTGTAGACTTTCCAATGCGTTTTTCTTCTCGTCACTGTCGGGTGTAGAAGTTAATTCTGTTTTAACTAAGAAGACATCGCTAGTCATAGCTTGCAATGGATTGCGGATGTCGTGTCCAACCATCCCGGCGGTTGCACCGATTGCAGCTAGACGCTCAGAATCCCGCAGGGCTTTAGTTCGTTCTTCGACTAGATTCTCAAGGTTCTTTGCGTGTATTTCAAGTTCCTCTTCGGCTTTCTTACGTTCTGTAATGTCATGTGCTATTACAACTGCGGTATCCGGTTTTCCATCCTTGTAGGTAAACATAATGTTGAGTACTGCGCAGATTTCTTGTCCATCTTTGCGCTTGACCTTGAACTCTACGGTTTCATCTATTTTTTGGCCAGACAGCAGTTTCATGATTCTTTCTTTGAAGCGGATTTTGCTATCCTCATCCAATAGATCAAGTGGACTTGTGGCAAGTAATTCTTCTCTGGTGTATCCGAGTATTTGGCACATAGCATCGTTGGCGCTTCTGAATTTGGGGGAGAGACGATATTCGATTTCATATATTCCGCTGGGGGCGTATTTGATGAGAGCATTGGCTTTTTCCTCTGATAACTTTAGCGCTTCTTCAGCTTTCTTGCGCTCTGTGATTTCTTCCTCTAATCTGCTATTAACTTTGGTTAGTTCTACAGCACGATTTGTCAAGCTTAACTCACTTTGTTTTAGATTGCGGAACAAAAGTTCGTAAGGCCTAGCAAGACTCGTTTCAACTAACGCCCTATAAATAAGATAAAAAGAGACCACATTCAACAAGTGGCCAATCATGTTGGCTACTCCATAAACATCTGCATACAATGTGAAAGCCATCTCAGTAGCGACTGCCGTAATCATAGCGGCCAACAATAGCTTGAAGACGCTGTCGCTAAATTCTTTCCTTCTTCTTATGAGCAATCCAACGGCGACAATAAGAATTATCGAAATCGTATATTCACTTGCAACTTTGAAAGTAGTCAAGCCGACATTGTCAACGTAAGCTTGCGGAAAAATCCCCCAGTAAAAGATGGAAATAACCAGCAAAGCAAAGACTAAGGAGTAACCAACAAATATAATGCTTGAACGGATTTTTCGACGGACAAGTAAAAGCGGAATAAGCAAAGACACGCTTAGCTCGTACCTTGTGGCTATCCAAAGTTGAGTTGCTAAGTTGGCACCGGTAGAAGTTGGAAACACACCCATGCCCTTGTACGCTAATGTGTGGACTAAATCCAATCCAGCTATGAAAAGAAACGCGATACCGATGAATAAAAGATAATTATTATCCATAATGTGTCTGCTATTCCAAGCAATGGCAAATATTGTGAAAGCAATAACAATGCTAAAGAATTCTACAGAACTGTGGAAGAGCAAGTAATTGTAGCGGCTTAACAAGTAAAGTGACACCAAACTGATGACTGACGCCAAGATTACGATGATATTTTTGATTGTAACTTTTTTTCGGCTGTTAGATTGGTTTTTTGGTTTATCTTGCTCGATCATTCTGCTGAGTCGTTGGTTTTCAGTTTCTGTTGACAATTATGCAATCACGCTTAAGACACCGCTACTATATTTTCATGGAAGCCCTTTAAAAACAATACCTGATTTTCTCAAGACAATGGGGATTTTTAGTTCCATCAATTCTTCTAAATATTCGATTTTTCTTTACCAAAGAAATAGAGAAAAGAAGTCGCTGTAGACATTGCCATTTGGGGTATATTCCGCTGAAGGGTTAAATTCCGATAAGAAGCCAAAAATTCTTCTGTCATAGCTTCTTTTCTTTTTTGATCATCTCTAAGGCATAGTGTTTATTATCACAAACATTTTTTCTAAAGATTTACATGTAAATTGTACCTTGGGAAACTGATAAGCTGAAGCAATTATGTTTCATGCTAAACAAAATTGGTTTTTTCGAGAAAAAGAAAAATGAATAATAAGCAATCTAAAACGAAATCTTTTGCTTTATTTACTTTGACACTCCTAATGCTTTCTGCCATATTAATGATGATGCCGATAAAAGATCAGGACGATAATAGAGCCCATGGTGGTGGAGTTACTATTGGAACGTCTACAATACTCTTTACGGGTGGACCGGTACCAACCGGTGTTACTCCAAGCGTGAGAATCGCAACAATAGTTTGGACATTTTTGGGAAATGTCGCAATATATTCATCTACGGTTTTGAATCTTTTCTTGGTAATATGCCATTTTGCTTTCCTGAAATTATTTCTTCTGCAATCTTCTTTTCTACTCTTCTTCGGGTTTTTCCAAACCGGAATACGGTAGGAGTAGCCGGGGGATTTAGTTTTCTTTGATTAATCTAATTAATTCGGTTGTAGAATAGTAATTTGGGTATTTATTTGCCTGATTATCTGGTTGGCACTGGCGGTTGGGCTTATTTCAAAGTTCCAAACAAACCATCATTGAAAGCTTACTCTGAAGCATTCAATTTTGTAGAAGTCAACTACACATTTTATGAGTATCCCAATATTCGGCAAGTTGAAAACTGGCGGAAAGCTGTGCCTTCAGATTTTACTTTTTCGGTTCGTTGCCACCAAGACTTAACCCACAAAATAGGCTTAAAACCCATCGATGAAGCTTATGGGGTGCTCGGTCAAATGGTGACTTACTGCAGGCTTTTGGATTCGCCTTTTCTTGTTTTAGAAACACCCGCGAGCTATGTCCTTGACGAAATCGTCATGAGATCTGCGAGGGATTTTTTTGCTTCTGCCAATCTGCATGGAGTTCGACTTGTTTGGGAAATACGCGCTCCCATAACTGGGCAGGCTATTGATCTGATGAGGAATTAAGGGTGGCTCGCTGGGCGAGCTGACGCGCGCTTCAATCTCCGTGCCCGCCGGGTTCGTGGTGCGCACGGCATCATTCGAACGCTGCATCAGCGAGCTTGAAAGGCGGGCACCGGTTGCGGCGCTGGTCGAGTCGCTGGCCGCCCATGACCTGGACCGGATCACGCACGTGGCGCGTGAACTGCGCATGCGCGTCGAAGCGGAACAGTTGCCCGTGGAAGTCCGTGACGCCATCCTGGCCGCCACCAAACAGCTGGGCGACGTGCCCGTTGCAGTGCGTTCATCCGCGACCACCGAGGATTCCGCCGACGCCAGCTTCGCCGGACTGCAGGATACCTACCTGTGGGTGATCGGCGCGGATGCGGTGCTGGCGGCAGTGCAGCGCTGCTGGGCCAGTCTCTATTCCGTAGAGTCGGTTTCCTATCGGCGACGCCAGGACATCCCGGAAGCAGGCGTGGCCATGGCCGTGGTCGTGCAGCGCATGGTGGATGCCCGCACCGCCGGGGTGATGTTCACCCGCAGTCCCACCACCGGCGACCGGTCGGTGGTGGTGATCGAGGGCGCCTGGGGCCTGGGGTCGTCGGTGGTCAGCGGCGAGGTGACACCGGACCGGTTCGTGCTTGGCAAGATCACCGGCGAGATCTCGGCGCGCAACATCAGTGACAAGCACATCCGGCACGTGCCCCTGCCCGAGGGCGGCACGCGCGAAGAAGACACGCCGGAAGCGCTGCGCAACGCACCCTGCGTGACGGATGACGAATTGCAGCGCCTGCGCGAACTGGGGCGGCGCATCGAGCGTCATTACGGCCGGCCGCAGGACATCGAGTGGGCGATCGACCAGGATGGGCAGGTGCTGATACTGCAGAGCCGTCCGGAGACGGTGTGGGCGGCCAATGACGCCAGGCCCGTGGCCGCGGCAAAGGACAATCCGTTGCATCATGTAATGAGTGTGTTTGGAGGCAACTTGTCTGGAGGAAAAGGGTGAGTCTCACGGCGAAGGACGTGGCCGAGATACTGAAGCTGCTCGAAGAATCGCGCTTCAACGAGCTGACGCTGGAAATGAATGGCGTGAAGATCGAGCTGCGTCGTGGCGAGGGTGGCAGCGAGGGCGCACGAGCCGCGTCGCGTTCGGCCGGGCCACGGGTCCGCGACGAGCCCACTGTCAGGATGCCGGCGGTGAAGGCATCGGCCGTTGCGCCCGCCGATGGCATCGCGGTTTCCGCGCCGCTGCTGGGTGTGTTCTATCGCGCGCCCAAGCCGGGTGAGCCGCCCTTCGTAGAGGTGGGCAGCAAGGTAACGCCGGACACCATCGTCGGCATCATCGAGGTGATGAAACTGATGAACACGGTGCGCGCGGGGGTGAGCGGCGAGGTGCTGCGCATCGATGCGCGCAACGGCGAGCTGGTCGAATACGGAGAGACGGTTCTCTTTGTCCGCCCCACCTGAGGCCGTGCGCATCAATCGCGTGCTCATCGCCAACCGGGGCGAGATCGCCGCGCGCGTGCTGCGCACCTGCGGACAGCTCGGAATCGAAACCGTGCTGGTGGTTTCGGAAGCCGATCGTGATTCCCTGCCGGCGCGACTTGCTGACAGGGCGATCTGCATCGGCGCGTCGCGACCGGTAGATTCCTATCTCAACATGAACGCCATCGTGCAGGCGGCACTGGCAACCCGGTGCGATGCCATCCATCCCGGCTACGGATTCCTGGCCGAGCGCGCGCCCTTCGCGAAGCTGTGCGAGGACAACGGCATCCGCTTCATCGGGCCCACGGCGGCACAGATTGATGCCGTGGGCGACAAGCTGCGCGCGCGCGCCGAGGCGGTAGCGGCAAACGTGCCCGTGGTGCCAGGCGGCGACGTGGCCACGCGCGAGGATGCGCGGCGCCTGGCCGCACAGATGGGTGTGCCGCTGCTGATCAAGGCTGTCGGCGGTGGCGGAGGACGCGGCATGAAGCGCGTCGACAGGCTGGAAAACCTGGCGGCTGCAATGGACACGGCCTCGGCCGAGGCCGGCGCCGCTTTCGGCGATGCACGCGTGTACCTGGAACGCTACGTGGAAAGCGGACGCCATATTGAAGTGCAGGTCCTGGGCGATGGTGCCGGCGCAGTGGCACAACTGGGTGAGCGGGATTGTTCCGTGCAGCGTCGCTACCAGAAGCTCATCGAGGAGAGTCCTGCACCGGGACTGGACCAGGCACTGCGAAAACGCCTGCAGGAAGCCGCAGTGCGGTTTGCCGCGCGGTTGCAGTATCGCGGCGCGGGCACGGTGGAGTTCCTGGTAGACACGAGGCGCAATGAATTCTATTTCCTGGAGATGAATGCCCGCATCCAGGTGGAGCATCCGGTGACCGAGATGGTCACGGGCATCGACCTGGTGGCGGCGCAGATAGCGGTTGCAGAAGGCCGCGGCATCGGCGCTGTTGAAGCGCATGTTCATGAAGGCGGCTGGGCCATCGAGTGCCGCATCAATGCCGAGGATCCGGCCAACGATTTCATGCCCAGTCCGGGCACGGTGCTGCTGGCCCAGTGGCCTGCAGGGGCCGGGCTGCGCGTGGATACGCACATTGCCAACGGCAGCCGCGTGCCGCCGTTCTATGATTCATTGCTGGGCAAGATCATTGCGCACGGTGTAGATCGTGCAGCCGCACTGCGCGCAATGCGCGCTGCGCTGGCCGCCACGCAGATCGAGGGCGTGAAGACCAATCTCGCCTTCCAGCAGGCGGTGCTTGAGGACGCGCAGTTCCAGCAGGGTGGCGTGGACACTGGATTCCTCGCGAGATTCATCGAGGCGCGGCCGCAGGCGCCATGGAGAAGGGCCAATGGCTGAGATCCGGCTGGTCGAGACCTCGCTTCGCGATGGTAACCAGAGCCTGTGGGGTGCCACCGGCATCAATACGGCGATGACATTGACCATTGCGCCGGTGATGGATCGCGTCGGGTTCAAGGCGATCGATTTCACCACCTCGACGCACATGGGCGTTGCCGTGCGCTACAAGCAGGAGGATCCCTGGGAGCGCATCAGGTTGATGGCCGCGGCCACGCCCAACACACCGCTGCAGTTCATGTCCACCGGATTCCGGTTCATCGCCTGGGACACGGCCAGCCAGGAATTCATGGCGCTGGTGTTTCGCACGCTGGCGCGCAATGGCATCCGCCGTTTCTGCCTTGCCGACCCCATGAACGACGTGGATGCACAGATCGCCAGTGCGCGACTGGTCAAGCAGGAGGGCGGTGACTTCGTGATCGCGGCGCTGGTGTATTCGCTGAGCCCCATTCACGACGACGCACACTATGTGGAGAACGCGCGCCGGCTGGCTGCCTGCCCGGATGTGGACGCGCTGTACATCAAGGACCCCGGCGGATTGCTGCTGCCACAGCGCGCGCGGGTGCTGATCCCCGCCATCAAGGCAGTCATCGGCGACAAGGCGCTGGAACTGCACGGCCACTGCACCATCGGTCTGGCGGAGCTTGCCTACATGGATGCGCCGGATTTCGGCGTCAGCGCCCTGCAGTGCGCATCCGGTGCAGCGGCAGACGGCACCTCCAATCCGCCGTCGGAGCGCGTGGTTTCGAACCTGCGCGCACTGGGACATACAGTTGAAATAGACGACGCGGCGCTGGCGGAAGTCGGGCGCTTCTTTACCGAGCTTGCCGACGCTGAAGGCCTGCCCGCCGGCAAGCCGCGTGCCTTCGACGCCACTTACCTGCGCCATCAGCTGCCGGGCGGCGTGGTCAGCACCATGCGGCGGCACCTGGGTGATGCGCGACTGTCGCATATGGAAGGCAAGGTGATCGAGGAGCTCGGTCATGTGCGCGAGGAGCTGGGCTGGCCCATCGTGATGACACCCTTCGCGCAGATGATCCTGACGCTGGCGGTGATGAACGTCACGGGCAAGGAACGTTACGCAGTGATACCCGATGAAGTGATCCGCTATGCGCTGGGTCGATTCGGCAGGCCCAACGTAGCCATCGCCCCGAATGTGCTGGACCGGATCATGTCGCTGCCGCGCACGAAGGAGATCCTGGCCGAACCGGGCATGCCGCCGCTGCCGGAGCTGCGGCGCCGCATCGGTGCGAATCTTTCCGACGAGGAGTTCCTGCTGCGCGCGACCATGCCGGCCAATCTCGTGGACGCCATGCAGGCCGCAGGCCCCGCGCCGCGAACCTATGACCCGTCGATGCGGCCGGTGCTGGAGCTGATCCGTTCACTGTGCGCGCGGCAGGACCTCACTTCGATAATAGTCGAGAAAGCCGGGTTCCGGCTGGAGCTGAATTGAGCAAGGCGAAAATCAAGGGGTACATGTTTGACCTCGACGGGACACTGGTACTTGGCGATCGAAGCGGAAAGTCCTACGACGTGCTGCCGGGCGCAGCCGATGTATTGAACACGCTCACGAAGCGTGGCATTCCCTGGCTGGTGATGACCAATGGCAGCGCCTATCCGGCAGCGGTGCAGGCGCCGCGCCTGCGCGCGGTGGGGTTGCCCATCGAGGACGCGCGGCTGCTGACGCCCTCGAGCGTGACGGCGGGTGTGCTCAGCGATCGCGGCGTGAAGCGCGCATTGATACTCGGATCACCCGGGGTCGGACACGCGCTGCGCGAGGCCGGCATCGAGATCACGTTCACGGGCGAGCCGGACTGCGAGCGCGTGGATGCCGTGTATATCGGCTGGCATCCGGATTGCGGGATGAAGGACATCGAGGCGGCCTGCAATGCCATCTGGTCAGGTGCGAAACTTTACGTCGCCTCCGATGTGCCGTTCTTTGCCTCGCGCGCGGGTCGCACCATCGGTTATTCGTATGCCATCACCGCCGCCGTGCGGCGACTGACCAAGGCGCCTGCGATCATCACCGGCAAGCCGTCGAGCTATGCATTGGCACACATTGCGAAGACGCTGGGCATCCGCAAGTCGGAAGTGGGCGTGGTCGGCGACGACCCGCTGGTGGAGATGATCATGGCGCGTCGCGGTGGCGCCACCGGCTTTGGCGTCTGCACGGGAACCACATCGCGCGCGCAGTGGGCGAAACAGCCGCTCAACCGGCGGCCACACCGGGTGCTGGAAAACGTCGGCGCGTTGCTGGCTACTCGATCCGTTGCCGGCTTGTGATCAGCCACTGAGTGCCGCGCATGCCCGAACGGGTGCTGGACATGAAGAGCCCCCGGATGACCATGCCCGGATCTTTGGTTTCAGGGGTCCGCCATGTCAACCCGCCTGCTTGCCGTGATTCTCCTGGCCCTCGCGGCCTGTGCGACGGTTTCGCCCGAAGCGCAGATCCGGGACCTTGAGCAGCAGCAGGTCCATGCGGCCATTGCCGGAGACCGCGGGACGCTGGAGAAGATCTTTGCGCCGGATTTCCGCATCATCAACCCGTCCGGGGCCGTGGCGACGAAGGATGAGCTGCTCAACCTCCTGACTTCCGGCACGTCGCCGTACCGGTCGGCCGTCTACGAAACACAGACCGTCAACGTGTATGGCAATGTCGTCGTGACCACGGGCCTGGAGACGGTAGTGCCGGCGCAGGGCGCGCAGGCGGGGCAGAATGTGCAGCGCCGGATTACCCATGTGTGGGAGAAGGCGGGCAATGACTGGAAACTGGAGTTGCGACACGCGACGATTGTCACTCCGCCGCCGGTCACGCCGGCCGCACCCCGCTAGCGGGGCAGCCCCTAGAACACGCCGTTGGGATTCTCGGATTTCTCCGGGATGGGCTGGATCACGTCCCAGTGTTCGACGACCTTGCCGTCCTTGATGCGGAAGAAATCGACGACCTGCTCGCCCCAGGGGTTCATCCCGCCCATGCCGTGCAGATGCAGAACGACCATGTCGCCCTCGGCGAGCACCTTCTTCACTTCATACCGGTGATTGGGGAAATTCTCCTTGAAGAACTTCACGAACGCCGCGAGGCCCTCGTGCCCATCCGTGGCGTAGGGCGAGTGTTGCCTGTAGTTCGCGCCCATGTACTTGCGGCCGGCCTCGAAATCCTTGCGGCCGATGATGTGCGAATAGAAGGTGAGCACCAGGCGCTTGTTGGCCGCCAGCCTTGCGGCGTCGGCGCGCGCCGACCGGGGTGGGGATTTGCGGGCCGCCTTGCGGGCGACCTTGCGCCTGGCGACCTGGCTCACGGCAACGCGTCCGCCGGGTTTCGATTTCACCCTGCTGCGGGATTTTCCGCGTGCCGTGGCCATGGCCCCCTCTAGTGGATGTTGATCGTGAAAACAGGGGCGGATTTAACCGCCACCACCACCACCCTCACCCATGTTGCCAAGGATCGCCGCCACTGCGGCACGGCGTACCAGTGCGCGCTTGACAGCCTTGCGCTTGACGGCCTTGCGCATGACAGCGCGCTTGACGGCCTTGCGCTTGACAGCCTTGCGCACGACTGCGCGCTTGACGGCTTTACGCTTGACTGCCTTGCGGGCGACCTTGCGCCGCACGACCTTGCGCCTGACTGCCTTGCGGGCAACCTTGCGCCGTACGACCTTGCGCCTGACTGCCTTGCGGGCGACCTTGCGCTTGACGCGCCTTACTTTCGACTTCGCTTTTCTACGAATCCTGCGTCCAGTTGCCATGATTCCCTCGATTTGTGATTTGAAAGACGAACTCGACCGGGGCGGATTATAGTCCAATCAATGAGTTTACACATCGAGACATGCAATCCCGATGCGCATGCCACCGCCGTGCGGGAAATCTTCAACGACGCGATCCTCAACACGACCGCGCTCTACGATTACCAACCCTGGACGCAAACCGACGTACTCAAGTGGTTCGGGGGCAAGGCGAAGAGCGGCTATCCGGTGATCGCGGCGGTGGATACCGCCGGTCTGCTGCTGGGCTTTGCCAGTTACGGGCAATTTCGCGCCCGTCCGGCGTACAAATACACCGTGGAACACTCGGTTTACGTGCATCGTG
>CAWHSP010000022.1:0-8073 GCA_963831865.1 Candidatus Bathyarchaeota archaeon
TCGCAAACACGACAGCGCTCATAACGAAGCCGGCCCATGAGTACATAAAACGCAAGGGTTCACGGCAGTACACTCGAGTGACCAAAGGATAGAAAGATCAGCACACGGAGAAAACGCGTGAATCTTTGAGTAATTGGAATAAGCCTTTTATCTTGTATAGTCTCTTAATATATGGCATGGGCAACATGGAAAGAGATCTCGTTACTTCTAGTCGTCATCTTAGCAGTGTCAAACCTGATCATGGTTGAATCTGCGTTTGCTCAGTCAATACCTAAACCATCAGTCCCAGAATTTGCAGTAAAGTATGTTGATTTATTCAACCTATATGCCACCTACTTACTCAACTGACCAGTATACAGGCAAAAAAGTGATAGCACAAGAGGGGTACTATCAGCAGAACAAGTCAATTATTTTAACTATTACTAACTTGCTTTTCACTCAAGCGTTTGCAGGAGCAAAATTTAACCATTTTCTACCAGATTGAATACAAAGGCTACTACGGAGAATACTGGAGTAGTCTTTAATCAGTCATCGTCTAACTGTATTTATGATTTTTCTCAAAACCAAAGGTCGCTGGTTTAACCCTAACGCCCCATACACGGTAGCAACTTTAAGCTTTAGTGGCAATAATGGCTCAGCCCGTTATGGATTCTATCATTTATTGACCATATTCCTGAGGGTGGGCAGATAAATTTTCGGCTTCGCGCGAATATAGGCTATTTTACAAAAATTTACGAACCTGACAAATATGTCCAGGAATTCCAGCGAATGACCCAACAGACCCGGTACCCCACTACTATGCCTTCACTGGTCAAACAAGCGATTGGAGTAACACACAAACAATAGTCAAGAAACCTTGACCAAAAAAACGGGGTTAGTATAGATACCTTGACAAAAACACTTATTATCACCCAAATAATCATCGGTTTTGTGGGCAATGGACTGCACATGAAAAAGAAATCACCAATAGCGGCTCTTATAGTAGTGCTGTTATTCTTAGTGTTGGGTGAAGGGCAGTCTGTCATAGTGTGAAAGGCGAGACTTTAGGTCCTCTTGTAATGGACCCTAACGGTATCGATTTTAATGATGTCAAAATATTTTCTCCCAAAAACGAGACCTTACAATGCAAGTTCAGTTGCGTTGAATTTTACGGTGGAAGCCTTTGAAGCATCAAGATGTCGGTTATAGTCTGGATAGTGGTTCAGTTGAAAGAGCCAGTAACCTTACACTCATAAGGTCAGAGCCTAACCTTGATTGGAATCCAATAGGAACATTTTTTGATGTTACCTATAGAGGTTATCTTTTGCTTTCAAATCTATCAGAGGGTAACCATTCAGTAACAGTTTATCAAGGGCAACAATTTCGCACGAGCCATGAGCGATATGAAGTTTTTGCATATTCAACCGTTAATTTCACTGTTGATACTTCTTCACCTAAAATATCGGTTCTCTCTCCCGAAGCTAAAGTCTACAATGTATCCGATATATCCTTAAATTACACTGTTAATGAGCCAATCTCAAAAGCTACGTACAGTTTGGATGGGCAAGAAAACATGACAATATCAGCTGGCACAATTTTTGCAAATTTAACCTCTGGGGTGCATAATGTTACTGTTTATGGTTGGGATGCGGTTGGAAATGTTGGTTCTTCTCAAACAGTAACCTTCACGTTGTTAAGCCAGAATTAGCAGAGCTGTTTCCTGTTGTGCCTGTTGCCTTCGTTTCCGCTGTGGCAGTAGCCTTGGCGGCTGCTGGTTTGTTGGTCTACCGCAAAAAACAAAAACAAGGAAGAATTGGGCGCTATGCGTAGAGGTTTTGCTTTAGCGCTTGTTCTAATATTGGCTGTGTCAAGCCTAATGATGGTTAACGGGAGTTAACCGGATACACTGGGAGGATAGTTGTCAGTGGTACCCATGGAGAATCAGGGAGGGGATACCGTGTACCTGATGGTGCAGTGTCTATCTCTACTTCACCAAACCCAACACCCTCACCAACTAATACACCGGCATCGCCAACACCTACCGTTCCAGAGTTTCCCTCATGGACAATTCCACTGCTACTTACCGTAATGGTGGCATTAGCTGGTTTGGTAACCTACAACAAGAAAAAAAACCAGGCATAACTAAACCTTAATCTTCACGCCTACCTGGAGAGCAAAGTCCAAATCAGCCTGAGCCCGCTCGATCTTGCGCAAGGCAGTTATCCTTGAGCGAGTAACGTTTCCAGCATCAAGTCTGAGCTTTCGGGCAATCTCATAATCCGACAGTTGACCTTTTTTTAAGCGCAAAATTTGCTTCTCACGCTCAGTCAACGCCAAACTATGTTGTCTCCTCTTTACCTTCTGAGTCTTCTTTTTCATCACCAAAAAACTCTCTCTCCCAATCTTGCCTCCATTGCCAACACCATGAATTAGATTCAACCGGTCGCCATTGACTATAGTAATCAACAAACTTAACGGGCAAACAAGCATTCAACCTCCTCAACAAACGCTTATAATTAAAACGAACCGTCACCTCGCTAATACCGCAAGACTTAGACAACCTAGATTGCGTCACCTTCTCACATCTAAAAACGCATGCAATATACAGTGCAGCCGCCGCTAACGCTGAAGGACTAGGCCCGCTAGGTAAGTCTAAAACGTCTGGCATCCTGCAAAACCTCCTTAGCCATCTTTCCCGAATCAGCTGAAAGCCCTATGTCCTTAACAATTTCATCAACCAACCAATAATAATCAGCCCTATGCAGACCCAAACCCTAAACCTCCTTCTCCGATAGTTCAGTGTCGCTAAGACCGTTACCGAGCACCTTTTCGTTGCTGTCGCCATAAGCTTCAAGCGCAAAACTGGTTAGCGCCCAATGCCAACCCCGCTGCTCAACAACCGATTCCTTGAGTTTTTTCTGCAGGCGCCTATTCATACGCAAAATCTTCGGCTAACATTATGTCTTGTAACCTTGAATCTTGCAAGTTTCACCGCTGCATCTTTAGGCAACAAGCCAGGAGAACCAGCTTCAAACAATGCCTGCAAAATCTCCCTATCAACTTCGTCTTTGCAAGCTATCTCTTCAATTCTGGGCTGGTCATAAACGAAGCGATGACTCCATACCCTCAAGCAGCGTACTAAGCATCACTTGAATTCAGCTGTCCTTATCAACTTTGGTCTTTCTGAAGTACATACTTTAACTTGCCGACTTTATCAGCTTGGCTACGCTTTTTCGGTTGTTTTTCTTCATGATTCTCTGGGTTTTGAACAGGTTTTTCGCTATCTTCCATGTCAAAATGCACACTCCATGTTTTTCGCTCCATCAACACATGGCAAAATTAGCAGTGGGTAATCAGGACCAACCAACCACAGAAAAGCAACTTGCTAAAAAGCATGGACTTTTACCATGCCCAAAGCTAATGTCCAAAAGTGCTTTTGAACAGCTTTTTACTTCCAAAAACACACTAAGAAACATACTTGAATCTCCCGAACCCTTAGTCGAATGGTTCTTGGCGTCATTCTCCAAATTGAAAACTGATGACCAAAGTTGATGTTAACTTCTCGATATCACCCCGGAGAGCAGAAACCTCGACCTCAAGATTCTTGGACTTTATCGACCTCAGCAATTCTGTTCTTGTAGAGAGCCTCGAGTAAACGCTCCATTCCCAGCAGCCGGGAATTGGTGAACTTTAAAGCATCAGAGTTTCCTTTAACTTCACGTTTTATCTCGAAATTTGCCTGAGAATTCGCTGAATCATTAAAGCCCTTGGAGATGGCTTCCTCAAACTTGTTAACACTCATCGGAACCACGGTTTTCTGTTCTTTGCGAACCAGGTTCTCCTCTTTCTGATAGATCCGCTCAATCATCCCAAAAAGATCTGTCTTAGTTACACATTGAACGCCATCGATGCGTACGCCATGGTAATCTTTGTTACATTCAAAAGTTAGGATCTGCAAGTCATTGAGCTGCCAGCCCAAGTGATCCTGGACAATATCAAACCAACGATTCAACGCCAACAAACAAGCATCATGACTCATCCCGCCGACGTCACAAGCGATGTAACCGCTAATCTTGCTCCGCTCAGAACCAAAACAAACATGGATCTTCACTCCCCCGATAAATTCGTCTTTTTCCCAAGACTTCACATCCTGACAAACAAAACTCCGCAAAGCAAATGTTGTGCACGCAAAGCGGAATAAACCGCACCCCGTAGGTGATTTTGTTGCAGTAACCTCCAAGGTAAGGCTGCAGGATCTTTCCTTTTTCTAAGAGTTTTCTGCAAAATATGCGTACAGACGTGTATTGGCCGCGTGTTGGCTTCTTGGGAGCATGGAGTTTACGGGCAATTTCCGCTGGCCGCAGCTCAATTTCTGAATCATCGATAATGTGGAAGACTCTTGCTTCTACGCTCCAACTTCTCCGAAGACAAGTAACTGTTATAACTGGTGTTACTATCCTTGTTTGTGGAGTTATCAGATGAAGCAGCCAAAAAATATAATCTCCGCTAAGTTCCTTCTTTACTTTTCAATTTTTCTTGGCGAGTTGGGCAACCAGCAAAAAGCTTGGGGTACCGCATAAACATCAGGCAGGACAAAACGTCCCATTCACACAATATCGACTGCTACTAAGACAGGATCAACTAACTCACCTACAAACTCGCAGCAACCAACAGGCAAAGCTCGGATCAACCTCAGCAACCTTAGCACACCGAGCAGAAACAGCACTCTTAGGCTGCCAAAACGGCTTCCACTCAGTCACAAAAGCCCCTCCTTAACCAAAACCTCAGAAACAAAATCATCTGGGAAACTCTGCTTAATCTGCCTGCAGAAGCACCGATATCTTCACTTAGAAACTCCAAGTAAGGAACAAACTTGTTGCTGTGAAAACGAAAGAAAAGCATCTTTTGCCCTGGCTGCCGATTAATAGAATTGAAGCGAGTTTTACTATTCCAGGTGATCGAGCAGCCAAACCGTGCACTAATCGAGTTAACTAAATCGTAGGCCTTCTGAGATTTTAGGCGAGCAGATTCTAAACTGCCATATTTAGGAGGAGCGAAATTTTGCTTCGGTCATGGCGTTTTGTAGGCCTCCGAACACCTTGGCATTGGGTGCCAACCGCAATCAGGACACACAATTAGCTCGCAATCAGCAAGATTTTCGCAATGAGGACACTTCCACATTATTGATAGAATCCTCCCTCTGCCTTGCGGATCTCAGCTAGCCGCTCCTCAAGTTGATCCAGTTCCTTGAAGAGCTCCAGAAAATCCACTATGAAATTATAGTCAGGTTCAACTGTGTTAAAACGGCATAGTGTCCCACCGTAAGGAGGCTTCATCTCTACAACTAATTTTAATTCTGCAATCAAGTATAGCCGCAGCCGCTTCGCTAAATCTTCAAAGCAGGCAATTCCAGCAGCTCCCTTCATCTCACGAATACTAAGGCTCACTCGGAAACTCGAGTGGATAAAATGAGCAATGTCCCCGAAGCTAAAATAAAGCCCAGACTTAACCGCGAACTCTCCAAAAGTTGTGCCTTTGTAGGTTTGCTTTAGCAATTCAGGTTCTTGAGCGATTATTTTCCTTGCTTTCTCTAAGGCTTCATCAGTCCACTGTTTCAATCAAGAAGCCTCCTGAAGCCATTCCGCGATAAGTGAAACAGCCGTAATCAATTCAACATTAAAAAGAGGCAAATACCGAATCTTGCCTGCAGGAAACGCACGATATCCAAGAATATGCTTTCCATTAAGAGGCTCCAAAATAACATTTATAATAACTGAACCATCCCTCAAAGCCAAATTAACTCGTCTACCCACAAACAAGGCAACGAACCGCTCCAACTCACGCTCGCGCTCACGCCTTTCCTTCTTTGACAAAATCTTTATAGCGCCAAAGTCGCCGGTCATTTCCGTTTTCTCCCGGTCGTAATTCGCTTACCAAGAAGACAATGTACACCCTTAAGACAGCCAAATTCGCAATCACAAGACACAGCAAAACCCGTAACCAAGCTACCCTTAGATCCAGCGACAACACGAAAAGACTGTCTTCGATTCAACACGCAAAGAAAGCACAACAGGCCTGCTGCGCTTCAAACTGCACCAGGTTTCTACATCCTCAAAAACAGGATCAGCGCTACCGCTCAAAGAAAAGCCTCCCAAAAACGTTTGAGAGCCTACCGCTGAACCAAAAAAAACTGAATTTTAAATTTAAAAGATAAAAAGAAAAGCAGTACATTGTCGCGCTCATGTAAGCGAGTCCTTTCGGCGGCGCCAACTAATGAGTGAACTTATACTAGGGTTCTAGGTCGCGGTCACTCGTTGACCTCCCTAGTATAATTCCTTTGAGTTCCTCGGCTAAGATCGAGAGCTGATGAGTCTGGCGCTGGTCGGTTGTTTCTGTTATGTTAGCTCTGACTAAGGCATCTCTGCTGAGGATTTCTTCGGGTTCTCGCCCCAGGCGCGTATGATTTCTTTGAGTTTCTCGATGCGGTTTATCTGTGTCTTTGGTCGTATCGACAGGTTAGCTGCTGCGTCCATATTTCGTAGAGTTTCTATGCCGAGGCTTTGAACGTTTGCGTAGGTGCTGATTGTGTGTCCCATCATGTACTCGACGAGTTCTGGGTCGATTTTTGCAGAAAGCATCTGAGATTTAAAATATTTTCTGAGCCTGTGGTATCTGACGCTGTACATCCAGCTGTCTGGTAGCTTTTTTGCGGTATTTGTCTCAACGGCTAAAACGTGAATGATTTTTCTCAGCTGTTTCTCGCTTACGCCTAAAACTTTAGTGGTAACGTGAGAATTTCTAATGAGGGGCGCGTCATCATCGATTTTTTCTGGAGGCATTGATCTGCGGCCGTCGCGTCTTTCTGCTATGTAAAGTTTTAAGAGCTGGCTGGCTTCGGCGTTTAGGAAGGTATCATAATCGTGGTATTTGCCTTTTGGTAATTTCGACTTCTATATGTATATGAATTGGAATTATACCAGCTTCGAGGTCTTCTTTGGCTTCCCAGTCGAATTCCTGCGTGAAAATGGGTCGGAGTATTTTGCGTATTTCTTAGGAAAGATGTATTGGTAAGCTTTGATATTATCATCCCATTTTTTTCGTGCCGTCCGCCTCAATTGGTTCTCTTCAGTTCTTTCAAATTACTGAAACCGTTTTTGTCCACCTCCAATTGTCGCCGTTGGAATAGTGATTTTTGGTTCAGCCGGATCAGTCGCTTTGGGTTCTTAAATAGTCGACGTAGCTGCTGAGTTCGGTTGTATTGCTTTGAGTTTTTTGTTCAAGTTCGCGTATTCGCCTTTGCTGACCCAACATGATAGAAATAACCATGGGCTCAAAAATTATCGGATTAGTCGCATTGCCGCTCTCCGAAGCAAAAGTCCTGCACATATCCATGAGCTCGTTAAAAGCTTCCCGATCCGGCTAACGCAACGCTCTGGCAAAGCCACTCCACCGACAAACCTCTCCCACCAAAGCAATCCTGAAAGACTCGACAGTCTTACCCATTTATACTTGGCCTCCAAACAATCTAAAACTGCATTCATTGCTAATCCCTTGGGACAAAAACATCAGTAAAAATGGAATATAAAACAAATGATTAACCGACAATTTGGAGCAGTAGAGGCTACAGTGAAAATGAATTACCAACACTCCACTTTTGATCTTGAAAGCGACGAAAAAAGAAAGTAAAAATTTTTATTTCATAGAACATAAATGGTCGTTAAGTTAGCATTTATAACTAAAGAAAGATGAATAAGATTATGCAATCAGAGGAAAAATGCTGGCAGGATCTTCAAATTTTTTCACTTGCGATAGAGACTTCAAGCGACGCGATAATAATTGGAGACTTAATGGGGAAAATCAAATACGTTAATGACGCTGCGATGAAAATGTACGAAACAACCCAGAAATCAGATATTGTTGGCAGATACGTGATAGAGTTTATTGCAGAACAGGATCGTGAACGAGCAACTTTAAGCTCTATTGAGGCTTTGAAAACCGGCAGTTTCAAATATGAGTTTTTTGCCATTGAAAAAAGCGGTAATTTTGTAGCTTTCCTCTGTTGAGTTAGGGTTTTGCTCCAAAAACTTCAGCGTT
>CAWHSP010000023.1:0-6715 GCA_963831865.1 Candidatus Bathyarchaeota archaeon
GCAACTTGTTTGGGGTAAGTTCAACTCTTAACAAGTTCACCTTTAGAAGACGTTAACCCTACGGTTGTTGCAGGGTTAATTTACTTTGATGCTGGAGTTTTTCTATTTGCCTTTCATCGAACCCCTTTATGTAACAAATTATTGGCTAAATGGACACATCAGAAACAGAGACCACAATAACTCGTAAGGACTATAGAACATTAGTATTCGTTATCATATGTGGTTCAATTCTTGCTCCTTTGCTACTGTTGAATGGCTTAAACCAAACTACAGCGATTAATTCTTCTTTGCTACTAAACGCTGAAGCTTTATTTACAGTCATTATAGCATACATTTTTTTGAGCGAACGATGCGCAAAGAAAGAGTATATTGGAATTGTTATGTTGCCTAGTCGGAGTCATTTTTGTGACAACAAATGGAGCTTTTCAGAGTTTTACGTTAACTGAGAATCTGGTAGGCAATTTGCTGATAATAGGGCCTTTTTCTTTTGGGCATAGATAACTACTTAAGCAAACATCTGAGCGATAAAAGAGACATAGTCCCTTGTAACAGGTTTGAAGTGTTTCATAGGTGGGTCAGCTTTACTTGTCCTACTTTCTTGCTTGGTTTCAGTTTCAGCATTCCATTAAGTGCTATTACACACATTTTGTTTGTTGGAGCGTTTAGCATTGCTTTTTCAATACTTTTTTTCCTTTTTGCACTACGAAAAATTGGTTCAATGAGGACAGGGGTTATTTTTTCTACTTAATCGCTCTTTGGGGCGGTTCTTGCTTTCTTAGTTCTGCAAGAAACATTTTCCATTTTTCAAATAACCGCTGGTTTCGTAATGGTCTTAGGAATATACGGGTTGTATCGTTGTGGAGAAACTAAACCTAACCCTTTGTAAATAACTATAAACTCGACCCACGAAGCGCTGAAAACTAAGAGTGGTTAATTGCTTGGTCAAACCAACCTATACCCCATACAGCTAACGACTTACGGTAAGTTTACAGATAAATAATGAGTGATCGGTTATTGACTAGGCGAAGAGTTTTAAATGTATTTTCTCTATTTAGCAACCTCTGGAGAAAATAATAGTGACAATTCATATTAGGCGAGTTTTAATTGAGGCCTTAAAATCGCGTGAAACCTCTCTTGTGGATTTGTCTCAGGTACTTTGTGCGGTAAATGGCGTCGAAGAATGCGATATCGTAGTTACTGATGTTGACGCCAAAACTGAGACAATAAAACTCACTGTCAGGGGAACCAATATTGAATATAGCGGAATAGTGAATATTCTACAAGAAAACGGTGTTTCAGTTAAAGGCGTAGATGAAGTTAACGTATCAAAGGTAAAGCAGATATCCCAAAGGCCAACGCCTTAACGATACTTAAAGCAGTAAGTTTAGGATATAGCCTATGGTGAAAGCGAGCACTCCAAAAGCTACCATTCTTAGCCCTTTCTTAATTGGATTGGTTTTTCCCATTCGCCCCATATAAATGCCTGCAACGAATAATGTGGTCAGGGCGAAAATGATAGAAATCCACCCAGCTATGTCTAAATGCAGTATTCCAAGGGCTACAAGGACAAAAGGCGTGATTGTAACGGCGCATGAGAATAGAGGTGTTGCAAAGTTGATGAGAGTAGCAATTAGTATAACGTATTTAGCGGTTCTCTGGATGCTTGTGTCTTCTAAATCAGTGAAAAGCGCTTTTTCAAGGTCTGTGATTTTTCGTTCTTGTTCTAAGCTCTCAGCTTCGTAGACACTTACGCCTGTGGAGATACCTAGGGCAAGGCTTGTCGTTAGCATGGTGACTATGATTACATTTAAGCCGGCGTCGCCAGCGAATGCTGAGCCCACGATTATACCAAGTAACATAAAGGTAGAGTCAAATAGTGTGTTTATGAAGAACCTGCGAATTATGGGGCCCACGCTTTCATGTTTAAGCGTTTCTAGTAGAGTTTTCAACCGCTGCATTTTTTTCGTTATTAACCAAGTTTAGCAATGTAATAAGTGCTCTGTCCTTGGTTTCCGGTTTTTATTATCGAAACTGGTTTTCGCTACTGCCGTCGGTTAAAGAGAAGCGTAGTTAAGCGGCTTATTGATGGGCTCAACGATAGCTAAGGTCGGGGAAAAGAAAAGGGCAAAGGAACTATAATAGAACTGCCAATTAACCAATAACTAGTAGCATGCTTCACCTATGGCTTTTGGTTATAATTATCATAGGATTTACCAATATAATTCTTAATAAAGCTTACAAAAACTTGCAAAAATTCTTTGAAAGCAATTTGCTCAATATTCTTGCGTGCAATTGCTTAAAGGCAAGCGCTTATTAGTGTACTTATTCGAGTTAACCTCTTGCAAGCAAGCGTTGTTACTGAGAAGCTTGAATTCAAAAAAGGCCTTTAAGCAAATTAATACTCATTTGGGAGTTTGATATGTACATTGCTGGTCTTTCTCCAAATCAGAATTAACATACAATAAATTGTTAGAGATATGTCAGCAATATTTAGGCAATAAATGCATAATTAATGTCATCGATTTACTCAAAAACCCCAAAATAGCCGCTGAAAAACAAATAATGGCTATTCCAACAACTATACGAAAGAAGCAGGCACCTGAAAGAATCTTAATAGGCGACCTGTCAAATACTGAACGTGCATAATTTCAAAACTTAATCTAAAAGATTATCAATTGAAGAATCGAGAAACAAAGGTTAGTTTAAAGAACAAGCTTTCATCGCTGCCAATAGGGAAATTGTTAAACTTTTACAAATGCATCAGTATTTTTAATATAATGTCTTTTAAATTCACTAATTATTTCAGTTTGGAAAGTGCAAAATCTTAAGTACGTTCGGGTTCATTTCTTTGCTATGTCAAGCAAGCGAAAACACGAAGCTGCTTCTCAAAACTCTTTTGCGAAAACCCCATCAGGAATCCGTGGGTTAGATGAGATAACTTTTGGCGGATTACCCAAAGGACGCCCAACCTTAATAGCGGGCGGTCCAGGCAGTGGCAAAACGTTGATGTCGATGGAGTTTTTGGTGCGCGGTGCCGTCGATCATAATGAGCCTGGGCTTTTTATGGCGTTTGAAGAAACTGCCGAGGAACTCGCCCAAAATGTTGCTTCTTTAGGATTTGATTTAAAGGAGCTCATTGCTGAGAAGAAGCTTCTTGTTGATTATGTCCGTGTTGAACGCAGTGAAATAGAGGAAACAGGCGAATATGACCTTGAAGGGTTATTCGTTCGCCTAAACTATGCAATCGATAGTATCGGTGCTAAACGTGTTGTGCTCGACACGATTGAATCTTTGTTTGCTGGGTTAGGGAATGAAGCTATTTTGCGTGCTGAACTTCGCAGGTTGTTCCGTTGGTTGAAGGACAAGGGTGTCACAGCAATAATTACTGCGGAACGTGGGGAAGCTACTCTTACTCGTTATGGGCTAGAAGAGTATGTTTCGGATTGCGTCGTCATTCTTGATCACAGAGTGCAAAATCAGATTTCCACAAGACGGATACGCGTCGTTAAATATCGCGGCTCAGTTCACGGTACCAACGAGTATCCCTTCTTGATTGACGAAAAGGGCATTTCTATATTACCAATCACTTCGCTGACGCTGAATTACCAGATTTCTGCAAAACGTGTTTCAAGTGGCATTCCTCGATTGGATGCTATGCTTGAGGGAAAAGGCTTCTATGCCGGCAGCACCATACTGATTTCAGGCACTGCTGGAACTGGCAAAACAAGCATCGCAGCCAGCTTTGCAGAAGCAACTTGCCAGCGCGGTGAAAGATGCCTTTATTTTGCCTTTGAAGAATCCCCAAACCAGATAATGCGAAACATGAAATCCATAGGCATCGATCTTGGATCATGCGCTGAAAAAGGACTGCTCAAATTCCTTGCAGTCCGCTCTACATTCTATGGTTTAGAAACACACTTAGTGCAAATGCAAAAATTGATTGATGAATTTAAGCCTGCCTCTGTAGTGGTTGATCCAATCACTAATCTTATCAACTGCTGGTGACCAAAATGAAGTAAAATCCATGCTGAGTCGCCTTATTGACTATTTGAAAGCTAAACAAATCACGGCCTTATTCACAAACTTAACGCATCTAGCTGGCTTAGAATCCACAGAATCTGAGGTCTCATCAATTATGGATACTTGGATACTGCTAAGAGACATTGAATTGGGTGGGGAGCGTAACCGAGGGATATACATTCTGAAATCCCGAGGAATGGCTCACTCAAACCAAATCCGCGAGTTTCTCATAACAAGCAAAGGCGTAGACATAGTGGATGTTTACACTGGACCTGCAGGCGTACTTACTGGCTCGGCAAGGCTTTCTCAAGAAATAAAGGACAAGGAAACTGAAGATTCACGCAAAGAAGAAATCGAAAAACTTCAACGCGACTTGGAACGCAAACGCAAACTAACGGATGCACAGATTACCGCTTTGCAAGCGGAATTTACAGCAAAAGAAGAAGAAGTAAAACAACTAATCAATCAGGAAAAACGCCGTGAAAAAGCGTTAGATGAAAACAGGAAAGAAATGGGTCGCATGCGCAAAGCAGACAACAAATAATTTTAAGAATACTGATTTGGAAGATGAAAGTTAATGAGCGAAAAAAACAAAATCCCAAAACAAACCCCAGAACAATCAGAGACTTGGGAGCTTCGGCTTTATGTTGCTGGTCAAACCCCAAATTCCGTGAGAGCGTTAGCTAATTTGAAAAAAATCGCAGAAGAACACCTCAAAGGCAAATATACAATTGAGGTTGTAGACTTGCTTAAGAATCCTCAACTAGCCGCAGGCGACCAAATATTAGCCATCCCAACATTGGTGCGAAAACTTCCTGAGCCAATAAGAAAAATAATAGGCGACCTTTCAAACACAGAACGAGTGATTGTTGGTCTCGATATACGCCCTAAACAATCAAGTTAAATATTTTGTAATAATGACTATAAAAAAGGAAGCTTTATGAAAAAAGCCAAAGAAACAGAGACAGCCGGAAGAATTCGAGAAGTCGCTGCAAGCAACTGGTAAAGAAAAATATGTTTTGCGATTATACGTTACAGGCATGACTCCCAGGTCAATTAACGCAATAGAGAACATCAGGAAGATTTGCGAAGAAAACCTTCAAGGCAGATACGAACTTGAAGTCATTGACATCTATCAACAACCAGAGTATGCCAAGAGTGAACAAATCCTTGCTGCACCTACACTTATCAAGAAGCTGCCTCTGCCTTTGAGAAAATTCATCGGTGACATGTCAGATAAAGAAAAGATTCTTATTGGATTAAACTTGGTTCCTAAGAAAGACACCCAAAAAGAATAGCCTCAGACGGTTTTCTCTATGCAAAAAAAAGCCTATGAAGATTTGGTCGCCGAAGTTCAAGAGCTCCGTGCTCAGTTAGAAGAAGCTCAAGAAACTCTAAATGCCATTAGGCGGGGTGAAGTCGACGGGTTAGTCATTTCTACGCCAAAGGGCGAGCAAGTTTACACTATTAGTGGAGCTGAAAGGCCTTATCGTGCTCTTATCGAGGATATGCGGGAAGGCGCCGTTATGCTCTCAGATGACAACACTGTATTGTATTGCAACAGTGGCTTTGCAAAAATGATGAAGCGCCCCGCGGAAAAAATTGTTGGCGTTAAAATCGAAGGCATGGTTTGCCCAACCTATATCCCAGCGTTGACCGAACTATTGACTCAATCAAGAGCACACAAAGGTGCAGTAATCAAAGAAGTAACCCTCCAAGCAAGAGACGATATTTTAATTCCAACATTAATGTCAGTTAACTCTCTGCAATCAGATACCCTAAAAAATACTTTCCTAGTTGTTACTGATCTATCTGAACATATGGAGGAAGAAGTAAAACGCTATACCCAAGAGCTGGAAATCGCCCAGATAGCACTATCCGAAAGTGAACAGCGCTGGGAAACCACTTTAGCAAGTATCGGTGACGCAGTTATTGCAACCGACAAACTTGGTAATATCAAATTCATGAATGGAGTTGCCGAGGAATTAACCGGTTGGACTCTGAATGAGGCTTCAAAACGGCCAGTTCAAGAGATATTTAAAATTGTTAATGCTCTCAATCGCAAGACTGTTGATAACCCCGTTTCTAAAGTTCTAGAGAAGGGAATGATTGTTGGTTTAGCAAACCACACGATACTAATTCGAAAAGATAAAACCGAGATCCCGATTGACGATAGCGGTGCACCCATAAAAGACAAAGAAGGCAAAACCACAGGAGTTGTATTAATCTTCCGGGACATATCTGAGCGCAAAAAAATCGAAGATGCGCTTAGAAGATATAACGAGGAATTGGAAGCTAAAGTACAAGAGCGCACTAAGCAAGTTTCCACCGAGCGCCAGCGTCTTTATGGCATTCTTGAAACGCTTCCCGTCTACGTTATTCTGCTTGACAAGGATTATCAGGTGCCTTTTGCTAACAAGGTCTTCCGTGAAAGCTTCGGCGAGTCATATGGCAAGCGTTGTCATGAATACTTATTCAAACTTGACTCACCTTGCGAAAACTGCGAAACCTACAAGACTTTGAAAACAAATAATCCGCAGCATTGGGAGTGGACTGGGCCAAACGCCCATAACTATGACATTTACGATTTCCCATTTGTTGAAGCTGACGGTTCCAAGCTAATATTGGAGATGGGCATCGATATCACAGAACGCAAAAAGGCTGAAGAGGCAGCGCAAAAAAGCGCAATGCAACT
>CAWHSP010000024.1:0-15284 GCA_963831865.1 Candidatus Bathyarchaeota archaeon
TTGCAGTGGTAAAACTAATTGGGGTGGCAGAAGACGGTTTAATAAGAAAACAGTTGAGATCCCAATCGTAACCCACAACACAGTGAGCGCAGTAATCTTTGTTCGCATCGGAAGCCCTCGACCCTCTTTATAATTTCGGATGTATTCCCCAAACCATTTGTTGCTCAACAGCCAATCATACATTTTTGTTGAACTTTTGCAAAAACACGCTGCAGCAGCTAAAAGAAAAGGTGTAGTTGGCAAAATTGGCAAAACCATCCCAACTGCCCCTAAACCCAAACAAACTAAACCTACAGCAAGCCACAGTGCCTTAATGATTTTCTGTCTTTTCTGTCCTTTATTTTCACATTTTACCTTTTGAAAGGGCTTTTCATTATCCAAACGCAGCATCTCTCCATGTTTCCTGCTAGCATAACATAAAAACGATGCTATGGCGTTCTATCATTTGTTTAGTATTTTAAGTCAAGATTTAGTTGGTGGAGATTTGTTTACATAGAAAATTACTTAAGAAAAAGCTAGTGCCTACTTTTAGAAATGTCTTAGCGCCGGTAATCTAAGATGCGACTATGTCATTCTAATCTGTGCAAGAGTGCTTAAGTTGGACCGAGAGATTTTCCGAGTTCGCTGCACCAAGTCTTTACTTGTTCCTCAGTCTTTTCTTCATTCCCAATCGGGCGGATAAATCCAAATTCCCCAATCAGGCGCTTAGTTGAAATGGCAGCTTTCATGTTTTCCAATGATTTTTCAGGTTTATTACCGTCCAAAGTAACAAACAATGCAACCATCTTTTCTGTGAAATTGTTAGTGACAATGAATTTTCTAATTGCAGGAGCTATTTTTCCTGCCCACACTGGAGAACCGATAATTACGAAGTCATATCCTTCAACTGGTTTAGATACTTCTATATCGGTAAGCTTTTCCCTGAGAGCGTCTTTACCGCCACCCAAGTAGCCCAATTTTCCTTCTCTTTTCTTCTTATCGATTATTTCACACAAGTCAGCGCCTAGTTGTTGTGCAATCTTCTCGGCGACAAATTTAGTGTGACCAGTCCTTGAATAATAAGCGACAACTGTTTTCATTTTTGTTATTCCCATGTATTTAGGGTGCGGTATTTCTTTTTATGTTTTAGGTTTTTCTGTTAGTTGAGAATTTGGATTGTGTGGAAAACCTAAACAAATTAAGATACATTGAATCTATCATGGACGAAAGTTTGGCATCCTATGCAATGTTAATTGTTGGACAGTGTTTTGTTGCAGTAAGTTTGGCTGAATCAAATTCTAATGGACACACACCAAAATACAAACACTTGAATGTTGCTTCAATTTGTAACAACTAGATTTTATAAACTAAAACATTGAACGATAAACCAGGTAAAAGAAATGGAGCAAACACAAGCTTACAAACTGGATTTGACTAAAATAGACGGAAACGGAGACTTTCCATGTCCAAGCTGCGGAAGTACTATCTCACCAGACGAGACGACAGAAAAAACTTACCGTATTCTGGAGCCAAAAGTCAATAATCACGGTTTGGAAGAACTTGTGATATGCTGCAACACGTGTATGAGTCGAATTCACCTTACTGGATTTTCTTTGTTACAGGAATTGTCAATTGAGTGAACAAGTAATACGTTTCCGTTGGTTGGATTAAAATTTAATCTTTTTTCTCTCTCTCTCTCGAACTCAAACGCATACGACTACGAACGTACTCTCTCCCACGCACCCGCGTGCGTGCCTAACGTCTGTCAGTCTGCCACTCACTGGCTGTCTCTCTGTCACCTGTCTCACTGTCAGCGCTCGCTTGTAGTTGTGGTTCTACAGTCACAAATCGTTAAATGACTGTAAGCTAGTTTTACAAGGTGGAGTTAAAAAAATGAGCTTTTTGCATGTTAAAAACGGTAGTTTAGCTGTGTGGCTTTGGTGTGCTATTTTTGCAATAGTATTACGCACAGGCTGCGAATCAGTTATACAAGCAGTGAATAAACAAATGAATATTTGGGATAATAAAAAAGGCGGTTTAGCTGGTTGGCTCTGGTATGCTATTGTAGTAGTGGTATTAATAATAATTCTAATTCTTGCTCTGAGATTTCTTTTTGGCATAATATAATGCAAATTTAAAAACAGAGAGAAAGAGCTCAGGGCTTTTTTATGAAGCGCCCTGTTTTTATGTCTCTGTAAACGCTTCTTGCTCTGCCCCTCAAGTTTATTGTTTCTCTTCGCCAATTGCTTCTGTTTCTATCATGGTAGTAGTCTGAGTAACGTTTCTCCTGTATTGCTTCCCTGTAACCGTAATGTTCATTGAAACCCAAGTTTTCTGCCTCTCTGTTCAAAGCTTCCCATTGCCTTGGCGTGCCTCTCCATCTTTCTCCTGCCCACCAACGAAAAGAAAGAGTCAACTGATGATATG
Organism: Candidatus Bathyarchaeota archaeon; assembly: GCA_963831865.1. Lineage (GTDB taxonomy): Archaea > Thermoproteota > Bathyarchaeia > Bathyarchaeales > Bathycorpusculaceae > Bathycorpusculum. The sequence goes on from CAWHSP010000024.1 coordinate 2,407, forward strand.
ATCCAAATCTGCTAACGTCAACATCACTTTCAAACCGTCTAAACGCTTCAGGAAACCTGTCCATTTTTAATCCCCCAACAGAACGGTAAAACCTCTTTTCGTTAATCCAGTGTCATAGACAACTTTTTCACATGAATTCGGAATTGGCACATAACATGATTCTAAAATGCTGACAACTCTCTGGGGTTCACGCCCTTTCTTTGCACTAGTTCTTAATGTTGCTTTCCCCCGCTTGACTGTCCAGTAAAAGAAATTCCAATCCAAGAATCTTACATCCAAGAGTATTTTCAAGAAAGTCACGAAGTCAACTTTGCTGAAACACCATCCACGGTATGATTTTTCAACGTCAGAGACCACGAAAATGTCAGATAAACGATATTTCCTCTGAACGTCTCTTAATGTTTTTTCGGCTTGTACCAGAGAACAATTTTCCAAGTCAAACATTACAATATGCTTGCCATCACGTTGAAGTGAAGAAACGCCCTCAAGTTTCTGAGTCTTAGCAATCATAGCGAAAAAAGTCAAATTACGAAATTTAGCTCTAAAGTTGAAACGCATGAAACTTATTTCCCCAAAAGCTCTTCAGAGTCACGCATCAACTCTCTAGCTTTTTGTATCGTTATTCCGCCAAGCCTAAGTTCCCTTAGTATTTGCTCATCAGATATGCCTGCTTTTCTCGACTTATAAATCGCTTCGAGTTTGTTTTTTCTCCAGTGAATGCCTTTTTGAAATGCTCCGTCCTTTAGGTCACCACTCAAAGGATTGTCTTTTAAGGCAATCTTGCTAGGTGCTTCTATCCGCTGTTTCTTCTTGGTGTTATTTGTATTTGTCTAAGCAGTCTTTACTGCAGAAATCGAATTGTCCTGCTTTACCGCAAGTCTTGCATGCTTTCAATCCATCTTTCAAGTTAACGTTTTCATTACTCATGCTCTTCCCTCCTTATCCCTGAATTCGAATTGTTTTACAATCTCAATAATTGCGAACCGATAGAATCCTGAACGACCTAAACCTAGACGTCGACGGACAAGCTCTGCTTTGCTGTCCAGGTCTTCAGGAAGCCAAACGGTTCTGCGTTTTCCTTTTTGTATTTTTGACATGTTTTTTCATCCGCTAAACAAGTTCTGAAAAGGTTATATACATCTTATGATTATATTCACATAATGAATTGAATATATTCAAAAAGGCGTAGAAAATGGATAGAATTGACAGAGAAATACTGTTGGGCTTCTTGGCAGTCAGCAAAGCATGTACAGCTTGGAAAAGTCTTTGACAGGGACAAATTATGCAACAGTCTATCGACACATTAAAAAAATGCAAAAAGACAGGATTGGTCAGTGGTGTTAGCGGTGAAAGAAAAAATGGCTTAAAGGATGAGAGGGGGACTACGAAACCAAAACTCGACTTCAAAAGGTTTAGCAACACTAATAATCGACGGAGAATTGGAAAAAGACGATTTAGTAAAAGCCCTGAAACGAGAACTTGCAAAGAACTACGGCGATTTGTCACTATAGTTTTGTTCAGAATCGCATGTTGACGAGGTTTACAGCAATATCTTTGAGAAACTCAAACATAAGATTAACCTGAAGTACTTTGATGAAACCTACTTCAACCAAATGCTCAACTATCTCATTCATTCGAAAGTCTTTTTGAAACAATGAAGAAACCATAGTTTAGGAAAAAATACTCAACGTTGCAAGCAAGAGCCCGAGGAGAAGGAAAGAAACACGTCTCTACTGTTCACAGTCGAAGCGTTAAAGAAAATGAGAGTTGGATTTAGCAAAGAGCAGGAAAGATACACGCATTATGTAAAACTTGTCGAGAACTTTTAGAAGCCATGGGAAAAATGTTGGAGGGAAAGAGTTCATGGTTCAAGGTTCTAAAGTTTTGAAAGTTGAACTATCCAATTACGGTTCATATTTTGGCAGAGCTGAAGGATGCTTTGAAATCAGAGACAAAACTGGAAAGACTGAACGCTATCCACACTTTCAAAAAGGAAATAGGTGAAGCTGTTCTGAAAAGCGGTTCCTACGTTAGTGTTGATGCTTTAGTTGACCTTGCACTCTGGAACATAGACACTTACATCATGACAAGAAGAAACCGAGTGGTAGCTTTGCTCAAAAATGTAGAAGACGATTCTCATGTTGAAACACGACTTGCCAGTATCAAGCAGTTCTTGACGAAGAAAAATGCATAGACATAGCTAAACAATTCATCATTGCAAAAATTAAAGGGCAAAACAAAGTTCTCAAAAAATACAACCTTGAAACTTCAAGAAACACCTTCGGCATAAGTCAAATTCAGAACGTCAAATTTGAAAACCTAAAAGTCACAAGAAGAAAACTGATGGCTATTGAAGCTCATAACTCAAAAGCCTATTTCTCACAGATCTTCAAGCTATTCCCAGAAAAACTAAGACCTGAAACCAGAGAAACATTCAACGCTTACGACGGATTGAACAATGTTTTCAATTTTGCCTACTACATTTTAGAGTGCAGAGTACACAAAGCCTTATTGAAAGCGAAATTAGAACCGTATTTGGGTTTTCTGCATTCGGTTCAACATGGCAAACCCAGTTTAGTTTGCGACTTTCAAGAGCTCTACCGTTATTTGATTGATGACTTCCTGATTGAACGATGCCAAAAACTACGCAAAAAAGACTTTGTGCTTAGTTACTGATTTCATGATGCATCTCAAGATGGGAAAGAAAATCCACCTGAAAGAGTATGAAACTGACAGTTTAGCTGAAGATTTGAACGCTTTCTTTGACCGGATGGTTGATGTTGAAAGAATAAAAGTTGGAAACAGGCAAACGATTGACACACTAGGTGAGCCAAAGAAATTTGCTCACCCCAAAACATGGAATAAACAGACCGACGACCAAAAGAATGTTTTGCTTGATAAGAAGGAGTTTGGACAGAGACTTTATTTCATATATGAGGGCAACCCACTTTTTCCTGAGTACACTGTAGAGAAGAAGTCTACGTATAAAGAAGTGGTTGATTCAGCAACTCAACTACCAAAATTCGAGGAAACGCAGACCCCTTTCAAATTTAACACTCGTCAAAGAATGATTAGCTTCAAGACAATTCATAGGGTTAACTGTCCAACAATTGCAAAAAACAGTCCTATGGACAAAGCTATCTTGAGCTCTATAGTGCTTCAGTTATCCGAGGATACGAGGGAATTGCTGAGACAAAAAATGGGTTACTACTTTAGGAGACCTCCATAAGAAGGGAAGAGTTGGGTCAGTTACCGAAAGAAAGAGATAGGACAATCGAAGCAGTACTTTGTGCAGGTTTTATTATTCGTTTCTTTTTATTGGGTGTCTGAGATTGACTGACTGACAGTGAGACAGCCAGTGAGTGGCAGACTGACAGACGTTAGGCACGCACGCGGGTGCGTGGGAGAGAGTACGTTCGTAGTCGTATGCGTTTGAGTTCGAGAGAGAGAAGAAAAAAAGATTAAAATTTAATCCATACAAAAGGAAAGGCACATGAAGAAATATTTTTTAAACATCTCTAATTAAATCAGAAATGGTGTGTTGCCAATGAAATCGCTTGTAGTTGTGTTTTCATACCATCATAATAACACTGAGAAAATCGCTAATGTCTTCGCAAAGATCCTTGATGCACAAATAAAGACTCCACAGCAAACAAACCCAGAAGAACTTCAACAGTTTGACCTTGTAGGTTTTGGCGCAGGGATAGATAGCGGAAAACACTACAGAGAACTACTTGACTTTGCCGATGCACTGCCACAAGTCACCAATAAGAAAGCATTCATTTTCTCAACTAGTGGAATAACAGGAGAAAAGAAACTCACCAAAGACCACTCGGCACTTAGAGAAAAACTACAAGATAGTGGTTACTTGATTGTTGATGAATTTCAATGCAAAGGTTTCAACACCAACAGTTTTCTCAAATATCTTGGTGGAATAAACAAAGGCAGACCTAACGAGAAAGACCTCAAACATGCAGAAGAGTTTGCTGAGAACCTGAAATCCCTTTGAGTGCCCAAGTCGTTATTTTTAATTAAATTTTAATCCAATCAACTGCTTCATGCTTAGCAGATAAGGCATCCTTAGCAGTAGACACGGTTTAGCACATAGTAGACTAATCATATAGAAAGAGAATATATCCTAAACCGAGTATACGGATAGAAAAATCATATCATAAAGGGTATAGTCGGAATCAAGTATACGACTTTAAATCAAGTCAATATAGAAATAGTCTAAATAAAGTTGGGCTTATCCAGATTCTCTTCGGGTGGTTTTACATTTTGTGCATCTAAAGAAGGTGACCGTTGAATGGATAGTCTCGGAGGCCGCCTCAACATTCCAGGTTTCACTTTGGGTGTTTCCACATGTTTCACAGACTATATGAATTGTCGGAAGTAGCCTAAGCGTAGCCTCTTTATCTTTATCCACTACCGCAATTTCCACAGCTTTCCCATTTTTAGCCCTAATTTTTTGAATTGCCGCTTCTTTTTTCAGAGGCTCTTTGTATTTGCATTTGGGGCATCTAAGTGAAGGAGAACCCTTCTTAGCTACCTGGAGCAGTGTCCCGCATTTTGGACAGAAATTCATCATGGTCACTTTTGTTTGGACTTTTCTATTCTAAAATGATTCTTATATTTTATGAATTACAACTCACAAAAAATTCGATTAGAATGAGCTTTCTCGTATTATTTTTGCTATGTACCATTCTGAAAGATGAAAAAACTAAAGCTTAAGGAACTTTCCACCTTTTAATTGTGCACTAAAATATCATCAAAAAAATATTACGGTGCGTGGCGGTGGACAGTTTAAATCTCGACGATAAATCGGGTGAAAGACAAAGCTAAAATGAGTATGGACAAAGTTGTTGATATAATTTATCAGCCATTCCTGTACAAAAAAACAAATCCTTGTCGTTGCTGTCAAGATTTTTGTTCTCATAAAATGCTCAATAATTTTTTAAGCATTCACGAAGCTATCGTTCGTTGCATCTCCTTCAACATAATAAATGTAAACAATGCTGTCAGTTCCCAAAAAGCCACCTTTTTGAAGAGAATTATTCTGAGACCATGCTTTAAGCTTCGTTTTTGGTCAACTTTAAAGCCTTCCTTTTCATATTTTAAAACCTCTTTTTCAAGAGGGTCATCAGTGTCATAACATAGAGATATGCAATTTTCTTTTTAAGATCTCAGCTTTTGTTTTTTCGTTCTCTACAGTATTCTTGAAGTGTTATATCCATAAACGGCGGTGCGTGATCTACAAGCATAGATATTAAGGTTTAAAATACTTGAAAGGGAAATCCCAGCTGCTACTCATCTTTTTTGGTTAAAACTTGAATTTTGTCGCATTTAATCCTTTGACAAATAACAATTTTTTTGATTAAATTTCAATTCAACCAACTAACACCGACTTTAACCACTAAGTACAAAATTAGATATGCCACTAATACATATTTATCAAGAGGTTATCCGCATGGAAGTTGCAGTAAACTACATACTCTACGACGATAAAACAAACATAAAAAACGAAGGAGAAGCAAGAGCAACAATCGACGACCGATATCTGACTTTAACTGTCATGTTCGGAGACCCCATGCTATTCTCATATACCGACATTGTGGGAATATCAGACTACGATTACAAAGTCGATCTTTTCTTAACTTCCAAAGAAAAACTAAACCTTTGGGGCTTAGGATACCAATACGAAGACTTCCTCTTCCAACTGTACAAGTTTCGAAATGAGTTACTACTAAAATATCTACTCATTGATGAACATCTTCTCAAAGACGGTTTCGAAGCACAATATAATCAAATTGACCCAAACGGACAAACAAATCAAATCGAAAACTGTGAACTCCGCATCTATGACACTGCATTAGTAGTTCTACCACAAAAAAGCGAACCCGTCCGCTTCCCATACTGCTACATAACCAACGTAAACAAACAAGACTACAAAATAAGAATAACAAACGAATCCTTAGAAAAAATTGAATTCGCACAGCTCGGACAAAACTTCGATTCGTTCGCAAAAACCCTCTCAGACGCTTTAAACAAAATGATCCTAAGAACTCAGGAGAACATAAAAGAATTAATTCCCGAAGCTACTCCCCTTTCAATAAGCAAGCTAGCATCAATAATGAAGGACGGGCGAGCAGCAAAAAGAAAAGAAATCGAATTACAGTCACAAGACTTCTGGCGACGCCTTGCAAAAAAAATAGATGAAGCAGGTATAACTAAAGAATATGAATTCCTAAACTCGTTCGCTGCAAGAGACCAAGTGTGTGTGGGAATAAAACGCGGACTCATGGGCGACCTAACTGGCACCTACATTTGGATGATGTTCCCGCTTCTTAACCCAGGAACGAACAGACTTAGCAACACAATAGCCATAGAAGCATTCAACACTCAAGACAAAACAGGAGAAAACAATAGACAACAGATTAGCTCGGAGAATACAGTCTCCGAAACAGATGAAGAAACCAGTCAAAAAATAGACGAAGAGCAAAAACCTACCACAACAGGAGCAACCTACTTTTTCAGAACAATGGGGAGAAAAGAGTACGCCCAGACAAAAGACGAAGACTTAGTCATGGAACTACAGAATCTTATTAAAAACATCAATCGTTCCATGATCGACGTAAACTTCCGAAGAGAGCCAATATTCCTCTCAGGAGAGCAATTGGACAGCACTAAATATGCTCAATACCGATTTGCCATTGCAAGAATGCCTTCGCTTCGGATGCTGAGAAGTCTATTCATCGGAAGAGTGATACACTCATCACTTGAACAGTGGAAGAGCAATGTAGCTAGTTTATTAGCCTTCAATACTAAAAGTTTGGATGATACAGAAAAATGGAAGAAAGGAGAAGCATGAAATGCCAGGCTACAAACATCCTTGCAAATACTGCGGAAAACTCGTATCCGCAGATGACAATATATGCCCATTCTGTGGAAAAGTTAATCCAGTTGGACCTCAGCGATGCCCAAAATGCCGAAATCCAATTGAAACGGGACAAGTCAAATGCAGCAACTGTGGCTTATCACTTCAGATAGTTTGCCCAAATTGTGGAAACCCTACCTTCTTCGGAGACTACTGCCAAAACTGTAACCAAAGGCTCACGGTTGTATGTGCAAAATGCAAAACGGAGCAGGCACCTTTAGGAGAGAAATGCATAAAATGCGGTAAGCCCCTAAACATAAATAAGAGATGAAAAAAATGCCACTTCAACCTTTTACCAGAAACTACGAAGACAATAGCACAGAAGCTGGGTTCCAATTTACTTTCATGTGCGACATTTGCAGCGATGGCTACAAGACAAACTTCATACAAAGCAAAACCTACAAGAAAAGAGGATTGTGGAGAGGGCTTGGTCAAGTCGCCTCCATCGGATCAGAATTAGCTGGGCGTGGAGGCAACGCACTTCAACGAGGCGCAGACGCTATGAGCGAACGATTCCAAGGCATGACACCAGAATGGCATAAGGAACATGAACAAGCATTTGAACTCGCCCAAAACGAAGCTAAAGGACACTTTCACAGATGCCCCAGATGCCACAAATACGTCTGCGAAAATGACTGGAACGAACAGGATGGGCTTTGCACTAACGATGCCCCAAGGGAAAGCACTGAAGTAGCCGCAGCAAGAGCTGAAAAAATGGTCACAGACATAAAACAAAAAGCCGAAACGACTCAAGTCTACACAGGTGAAATAACGCAAAGACAAACAATTTGCCCAGTCTGTGGAAAACCAGCCGGTTCAGGCAAATTCTGCAATAATTGCGGAGCACCTTTAGGATTGAAAGTTTGTCCAAAGTGTGGAGCTAAAAACCCCGCGGGTACCAGCTTCTGTGGCGAATGCGGCACCAAACTCTCCTAAGCAAACAAGCATTGTGTCACAAATCCTTGTCTTTTTCTTTTTTTAATCAAGAAATGGAAATTGTATTTTCGTGATAGATTATTGATAGGTCACCGTTTTTTCGCAATCCTCTATGATGCAAAGTTGTTGAGACTTGAGCTTTGGGTACTTTTGGGTTTGACCGCAGCTAGGAACTGAAAGTTGTGTTTTTTTTGATTAAATTTTAATCTTTCTCTCTCTTATCTTCTGTCAGACGCAGACACATACAGACAGACACAAACAAAAAAGGAATGATTGGAGCACCAATTTTGTTTAGGTGCTCATGGTGGCACAGCAACTAAACTATTTTTTGTCGTTAAGATTGCATCAGTGGGAATCGCTCCAGAGCCTGTCCATGCAGGGATCAATACGCTTGCCCATCCAGGTGCATACGACGATGTTGCAGTTACATTCCACATTGATGGATACAGCGTGTTTGTCACCGAATTTTCAAAGACGTCACCAGTCTGAACGAATTTTAGAGTCATAGGCGGAAGAGTGAAGTTCAAATCCTTGTATGTCTGTGGCGCGGGATCACTCCATTGTATGTTGACTGATTTTGTCAAATTAACGATCGTGGCGCCATTTTCTTTCCAGATTTGCAGATCAGTTGCTCCAAGTTGAACAACCTTTAGCGAAAGAACGCCCGCAAACATTTTTGTTAACGATGTAACAGCGACAGGGTTATTGTCGAGATAGCCTATACCACCGAAGCTGTGACTTGAATTAACCCAGACGCGCACATCAAGGACATTCTCAACGCCTTTGGTAGACTGACTGGTAGTTTGCATGAAACCGATTCTAATGTTTGTTTTGTTACATGCTGGACTTGGCGGCAGATTCAGAACTACGTAGCCCGCAGAGCCATAAACGTACTCGACGCTAGAACTTGCTGCATAGATGCTCATGGCTCCATTCCAATCAGTATTCCATACAATTCCAAACGGGTTTGAAAAGCCCACAGTGTAAGAGTAATAACAGTTGTCGTCGCGTTGACCTGAATCGGGCACCTCCATCACGTTTACTGCGATGTCACCCATTATTGCCAGTCCATAAGTTTTACCCGCGGTTACGTTGTATGGTGTTTGTAGATGGAAGTCAACCCATGAAAATGTTGTCCCTATGCTAACAGGATTAGATTGTGCTAACAGAGCACCAGGTAATCCTCCGCTAACTGCATATAACGCTGCCATGCAGTTTCCTGTCCATACTCCGCTGATATATGCCATAATATCGTTTACAGGTCCAGACGTTGCGCAAGTAAAGTAAGAAATGGACTGAGCATCCGCTTGGCTTTGTACAGTTATTGTTCCGATTTCTGTGTTTCCGAAAAGTGCTGATGACAGTGCAGCTTTAGCGCCATTTTGAGGAAAACCAATATCTGCAACCATTGCACAAACGATTATTGTAATTGCAAGAATAGTTACTATAGAGATTTTCTTTTTCACTTTTTCACCTCCCTCATTCTCAATTCTAACTAAATTGTTTTAAAAAATACATTAATGCTATATGAATGAATTTTATATATAACACTTGACAAATATTGTAGATTGAGATTTAATACAATGAAAATAAGTCTTGTAGTCGACCTATTCTGTAATATCTATTCGTGGAATCCACTCTTTCATTTCATGCCTCAAATACTTCGCGAATAGAAGAGCTTCTTCACTAATCAGAGTATCAAATGTTTGTTTGTTGCCAACCTTGATTCTTTCAACGTCAAGTATGCGGTCAAAGAAAGCATTCAAATCTTCAGCTAAACTATCAGTCTCATACCCTTTAAGGCGGTTTTTCTTTCTAATCTTAAAATCCTTTTGTAAGGTTTATGCAAGCACTATAATCACAAATTAATTTCCTTGGATGGATCAAAATTCTTTTATGTGAATAAGAAAAATCTCAAAAGCTACTTCAACAAAATAACTACTATGAACCATAGAAAAACTTGGTTTTTTCTAAGCGGGCTCTACATAAGCATAGAACTGGCTGTTCTAATAGCCTTCGTATTAACAAAGAGTTACGTTGGCTATTTTGTAGCTGGCGTCATGGCATTGTTTATTTGCTTTGAGCTGTTCAGAATCTACCGTAAAACCCAAGTCATAACCCGAGATCGCCACCTTACTCAAGAGCAAAAATTAAAACGTGACTCTTATCGAAATCAACTATACGGGTATAGGCACTACTACAATATTTGGTATCGGTTCGCTGACTCAACTGAACAAGAATACATGGCAGACAAGTTCCATCAAATCATAAAAAAAACTCGTCATAAACAATAAGAAGAGAATAATGATTTCGTCATATTTTTTGAACCTTACTTTGCAATTTAATTTCTAACCACTGGGAATCTTGAATAACAGGTAAATAAAATGTGCATCCCCTATCCAATTACCTTTGAACAGTTCCTCTAGGGCTTGAGGTTGTGATGTGATTATAGCTTTTAACTCTTCAGCTTCCGTAATTTCTTATTCATACATATTCTAGAAAAATTAGTGTTTTGAATTTTAGACGTCCGAATCTGGGTCAAACAAAGTGCAGCTATACTCTTCTTGACAAAAGATACGAATCTAACCTATCCAAATTGTTTCGGACAGGTTTTTAAAGTGCTCATCACCCGTGACAATTTTTGATTTTAAAAGTCTGCCTGTGGTCCGCTCAAACGCCACCAAAGAAGCATCTAATACCTAAGCTGCTCCTCAACACTTGGCAATACCTGTTCAGGTAATTTCTTCTCAACACAAGCCACCTCAACAGTAGTAGCAATACTTGAGGCAGAACTAGGATCAGTGGCAGGAACCGATAAAGGGACAGCTGCAAAAGGTAAGGGAGAAGATACTGCTGCTACTGCTACTGCAACTTTTTTCTGTACACCAGTTGCATCTTCTAACGGATGTAAACCCGAATTAAACAACTTCGACTTCACAGAAACACGTGTCTTATCCATAATTATCGAAATCTCATCTAAACTTCTCCCCTCCTCCAAGAGCTGACGCAAATGCCGCTCCTCATCAACCGACCACGGCTTTCCCCTCATCTTCACTCTCTCCAAAGATATCAAGTCAAATGGAGAAGATAGTTTTAAAAATTATTGACACCAATACCACAACAAAACCAATGAGCAAGCATAAAAATGCATGTTATGTTAGGGGTACGCCAATATGAGCTTCATTGCTTTTGTCCGCATTCTGGGCAAAAATTCGCTGAAGCATCCATTCGGGTGCTGCACTTGGGGCAGATCTTCAAAACAATGGGGTCACGTAGCGGTGCCCCGCAAAAGTTGCAGTATTTAGAAATTGCAATCACTTGAGATTTGCATTTTGGGCATGTTACGTGTGGATCGCCTATCGGAACGGGAACCCAAACGAAAGCTGAAAGAATAGTGTAACACCGACTAAATAGCTGCAAACTTGCCTTTTATTTATTGTCATGTTGTTGGGTGGGTGCAGTCACACAAGATTATTAGCTCAAACCCGATTGTTGGTTTGGTGAAGTTTTTGGGAAATTCTGTTCCAGACAACGAGGAAAACGCTAAACTGTGTTTATGTCCCACATGCCCAACCTACAAGAAATCTAATTTGAGCAACAACGTCTTTTGTGCAAGAGGAAAAGCCGCAGAGAAAGTCAATGCTGTTGGCTGTATATGCCCAACCTGCCCAGTTTTCAAAAATTACTCACTTGACCAAATGTACTATTGCTCAATGGGAAAATCCATAGACATCAAAGCGTGAAAAATCTAGCTCTTCAATGTTTTTTGAGGTTTTTTCTTATAGCAATTACCAGCGCCATAGCGATCAGCATAGTAATTGGTAGGATTTGTGTGGCTGGAATCTCGGGAACGGTCGGGCTTGAACTTGGGTGAGATGTTGAACTTGGGTTTGGTGATAAGGTTGGTGTTGTCGTTGGAGTATTTGTTGGTTTTTTATTGTTGGTTGGAGTCGCGGTTTGAGTTGGACTATGTAATGGTGAAGGTGATGGGGATGGCGTAACTGCAGGAGTTGCGGCTGGTATTGATGGTGTTGGCGTTGGAGTCGTTGTCGGAGTTGGTGAAGGCGAAGGCGCCGGAGTTGGCGTTGGTGTCGAGGTTGGGGTTGGCGAAGGTGAAGGCGTAGGAGTTGAGTTTGGTTCGGATTCTTGGAAAAGCGTGTGCAAAACATCAGTTATAATGTTGACTGCCAAGTTGAGCGATTGTCCACATCTGCCGCTGAAATTGGGGTTGGTCCAATTATAATTATCATCCATCCAGGCGCATGTTAGATTGTTGTTTCCGCCAAAAGTTGTGTCGTAAGCGACGTTTACTGTTGCATTATAAGCTGATAGTGTTATTAGAGTGCCATCGTAGGAAAGGTACGTATTGAAGCTGCCAGAGTAGCTTGAGGTTCGAGTGTTAACGTAGTCTTCATAATCGCTGTGGTGCGTTTCGCTGCTCCAAGGCGTTGATGCACCCATTACATGACCAAACACAGCCACGTCTGCAATATAGTGCGCCATTATTCCAGCTGTTTTTGCTGCTTCAGCATAATTTTGAGCTTGTAGGAAGTTTAAGGCTAAATTGTATTCTATACCTGCTCTCTGGGCGGAGGCGTTATCTGTCAGAGCTCCAGTTGCTGAAAAGTAAACGTGATGTTTTGTTGTATCGCCTATTCCGTCAGGGGCTTGGCTGTTGTCGGGCAGTTCCGTGCCATAGAGGTAGGTTGCTAAGTTATCGGTTATGTACTGTTTTTCCTGAGCCGGCAAATAGTCCAGAGCATGCTGGACAATCCAATCGTGCGTGCCATACTTCGGAGTTGCAGGGTTGTCGGAGTAGCCATTGTTGCTCCAGCCCCAAGCCGACTGGATACATAACAGCAAAAGCGACGCACAAACGATCAGCAGGATAAGTTTTGTTAACTTCAAATGGTCTGCCCCACAATGCTTGTTTAATACAGTGCCCTTAAATGTCTTTTCAAAAATTGCAGCTAGATCAAACAAAAGTTCACTTAGCATAAAATTTGCG
>CAWHSP010000025.1:0-23359 GCA_963831865.1 Candidatus Bathyarchaeota archaeon
TGCCTGGAGTTGGAAAACCTATTGCAGGAGGACAACCTAAACCTGCGCAGACCTTTGAAAATGAACGCCAAGACGCTGCTTTCCTAAAGGTGGATTTAATTCACTTGGCAGAGTGAAAACATTTCCTGGATGAAAATCAAGTTCTCCCTTTGTGGACTGTACTAGGTAATTCAGTGCTAACGATGTCCCAATAATTGGCAAAGGATGGCTGAACTGTAACGAGGGGTTTCCAGCCTGCAGAACCTCTGGGGCAACATCAATTTTCTGGCATAGAAGCTGAGGGTTGGAAGCAACAAACGAGGTACCATAGTTAAAAGAGGGAAGGCCTTTTTCGCATAACATGGTGAACGAGCCGATTTATGCCCGCATCTTGAATAGCAACATAAAAATCAGAATTGATAGTTAACGCCACAAGCAATCACTCCTGCCCAGAAAAAACTTGAAAGAAGCCTAAAATTTCAAACTCGGCCAATTTTTCCTCATCGATATTTCGAGAAAAATCCATGAATTTTTCCGTCGAATAAATCAAGCATAAATTATAACCCCTTTTTTCAAGAGTCTGTTTTTTTTCTCGTCTGATTACTCAAGGTTAGCAGATCATTAATAAATCGATGTTGTCACACCAAGAAACAACAACAGCTAAGCATAGCAATTTCGATCAAGATAAACAATCAACCGTAGTTCACTAAACAAATCTTATAAAGAATTTGCGTGCTGAAGTATCTACAATATTAAACTAGAGGAGATATAAAGAAAAATGAGAAAAACACAAACCGCTCTATTATTGATTGCAATCATTTTGGTAAGCGCATTCTTCGTTAGCGGAGTTTTCGCAGCCTCAAACGAAAAGATCCCCGTAATCATAGGCTTCAAAGGATCACTCAATGCATCTTTAATTCAGGCTCAAAGCGGAGAAATCACCCACGAATTCAACTTTATCCACGCCGTCGCCGCCTCTTTGCCCGCTCAAGCAGTCAGTGCCCTTAGAAAAATCCTAACGTAGCATATGTAGAGGAAGACTTTCAGGTTAACGCAACTGCGGATGAATTGGATAACTCTGGGGAGTCAAGCACATAGGCGCTGGCACCGTTCAACAATCAGGTGACAAAGGAACAGGAATCAAAGTCGCAGTGTTAGATACCGGAATAAACTACCTTCACGAAGAATTAAGTACAGTCTACTACATCAACGGAATGTCGCAGAAAGTCTACCAAGGTGGGTATGACTTCATACAGAACGACGCAGATCCCTTTGACGACAACGGACACGGATACCCACTGCGCGGAATAATTGCAGCCGCGGACGACCACAACGACGTAGTCGTAGGTGTAGCACCACAAGTATCACTCTATGCTGTCAAGGTTCTCAACAGCGCAGGCAGCGGATCCGTAAGCACGATAATCCGAGGCATACAATGGGCAATCGACAACCACATGCAAGTAATTTCGATGAGATTAGGATCGAGTTCCAGCTCAACTAGTCTTTACAGGATGCATGCAGCGCGGCCTACGCAAACAACATAGTGGTGGTTGCAGCAGCGGGAAACGACGGCGCTGCGCGTCCAATTAGCGGCAGCAACATAAACTATCCTGCCAAGTACAGCAGCGTTATTGCTGTAGGCGCAACTGACAGCAATGATGTACGCGCCAGCTTTTCCTGCACTGGATCCGAACTTGAACTTGTGGCGCCTGGCGTAAACATACTCTCAACCTACATCGACGTGTCGCCCAACGACAATAGAAACATCGATGTTGTTTACATGAGCGGCACTTCTATGGCTACGCCGCATGTTGCGGGAGTAGCGGCTTTAGTGCTCGCTTCGCCCATAGACTCGCAATATGATGCAGATCACGATGGAATTTGGGATGCCTCTGAGGTTAGAGCTAAACTGCAGGCAAGCGCGGACGACCTGGGAGCTTCTGGCAAAGACAACTTGTACGGTTATGGAATAGTCGATGCCATCAAAGCAACTACAGGCTCAGTCGATAATGTGGGTCCAACCACCTCAGGCTTGACACCTGCCGACGGAGCATTAGTAAACACAGCAAAACCGACGATTTCAGCGGCTATTTCGGATCCCAGCAACATAAACATTAATTCGATCGCTATGCAAATAGGCATCAACCCAGTTACCGTTAACTATCTTAATGGTCTGGTCTCTTACCAACCAACTGAAAGCCTATCCCAAGGCACCAACACAGTATCCTTAACCGCAGCAGACACTATAGGAAACATTGCAACGAAAACTTGGTCATTCACCGTAGACACAATCGCCCCAAGCCAAGTAACTGATCTAACAATAACTAAAGTAAGCAACAACGGAATAGACCTAACCTGGACCCCAACAAGCGACGCAGCTAAGTACAATGTATACCGAGACGCCGCAAAAGTTGCCACCCCAACAACCACTTCATACTCTGACGCAGGATTGACGCAAGATACAACGTATTCGTATTCTGTAGCAGCAGTCGACAGTGCTGGAAATCAGGGAATCCTATCAGTCAGTGTTTTTGCAACGACAAGCAGTTCTCCACCAATACACGTCGCAAGCATAACGATGGCGTTGAAAACTTCTGGCCTATACACCTACGCCACCGCAACTGTAAAGATCGTAGACGCAAACAACCACGCAATATCTGGAGCAACCGTCAAGGGCACATGGTCCGGAGCAACAACTGACAGCGACACAGGAAAGACAAATACAGCCGGAACATTAGTCTTACAATCCGACAACGTTAGATCAGCACCAAAAGGAACAACTTTCACGTTCACCGTCACATCAGTAACCATAGCCGGATACACATTCGTAACAAGTTCAAGCGACACCAACTTTATAAAGAAATAAACCTACCTTTTTTCTCTTTCTTTTAAAAAAAAGTTAATTCATATTTCTATATGAGAAAATCATTATTTTGAAGAATTGCCTTCTGGCTTCGACAAGTCGTCAATTAATTTTTCAGATAACTCTCTCATTTAAGCTTCCTACCATTCATCATGAACTTGTACATTAGGATCTAACCTAATTTTGTCGATCTCTTAGAAAGTGCTTTCACATACTTGAGATTTTCATGTTGATTTCTCGGTATGCCTTATCGTTAAAGTCCCTCTCACAAGCTACCAGAACAAGTCTACTATCATCCTCTCTACACTGATAAACCGTGAAGTACTTGCCATCTTTGATCTCATCCCTACACAAACCACACTTCTTCAATTTTTCCCTCAAATCGGCTAATACAAGCTATGTAGATTTGATCTTATTTGAAGAAAACTTGAACTCTTACAGAACGCTGGAATTTTTAACGTCTTCTAAGTACATATTAATCGGACGACGACTCAAAGCTATTTGAGGTAAAATGTATGCCGATTGTTCAAGTTTCTGTTTGGGAAGGAATGACTCCTGAAAACAAGAAGAAAACAGTTGAAGGAATAACTAAGGTTTTTGAAGAAATGGGTGTATCTAAGGAAGCAGTCCATATTGTCATCTACGAAGTGCCGAAAAGCAATTGGGCAACGGGCGGAAAAATGCATTCAGAAAAACACGCACAAACACCCTCACTATAATGACATGACACTTCCTCAGCAATAAAAAAGGGGCCAAGCAAGTTACTCAAGCCCCATTGGTTGAATGGAAAATAATGAAAAAGAGAACACTATATAGCTTTGCTGAATTTCTTCAGAGTAGTGATTCGTAGATTTTTAGTGTCTCGTCAGCAACCTTGCGCCATGTGAAGTATTCTATTACTCTTTTGCGTCCGTTCTCACCCCAATTTCTGGCTTTTTCGGGGTTTCGTAGAGTCTCTTTTATTCCCCACGCTATGTCAAGAGGATCTTCGCCGTTTATGTGCACGCCGTTCTGGTCGGGGCCGGAGCTTAGTACTTGTTCTCTAAAACCTACTACACCGCGTGCGCCCACGACGACTGGTTTTTCCATTGCCATAGCCTCTAAGCTAACAATTCCAAATGGTTCGTAAACTGATGGGAATACGCATATGTCGGAAGCGGCGTAATGCAAGATTCTCTCGGGTTCAGAAACAAAATCAAAGCGGCATGCTACGTTGTTTTGAATGTTTAACCTGTACGCTGCTTCAGTTATTATTTGTTCGTCCCCTTTGCCTAGAATTACGAGTTTGGTGTTAGGATATTCCTTCAAGACAGAGGGCATTGCTAGAACAAGGTTTCTAGCGCCTTTTACCCAAGATAACCTTCCCACGAACAGAAGCATGTTCCAATCTTTTGGAACTCCATACCTTTCGCGAATTGCTGCTATATCCTCGGGTTTGCATTTTGCCATGTCGTAACGGTCAGGGTCCACTCCGTTCCAAACCACGCTTACTTTTGATGACGGCCAACCATGCTTAACTAGGTCTTGTTGCATGGCGTAGCTGACTGTGATTATCCTGTCTGAGTTGTGAGCCATGGCATCTTCAAAATGCGACACTACTTCTGATCCCTGACCCTCACTTCTTCCCCATTCCGTACTGTGTGTATGAAAGACCACTGGGATTTTTGTTTCATTCTTTATCACAAGACCAGAAATACTGCTTAGCCAATCGTGTACGCACACAACGTCAAAATGATACTTCTCCTTTTTTATCAAGCCGTTGATGAATTTAGTTGCGCTGAGAATATTGTACATGAAAATGTCATTGAAGAATTTTATGTTGGTTCCCCATTTCTTTAAATCATCAACCACGAAAAATGGAAAAACGTTGCTCGCATCGGCAATTAAGGGTCGATGAACCTCCACGCCTCTTAGAATTTCTCTGGTTTTCAAATTCCCCCCAAAATTTAGTGTGAAGACCGAAACGTCATGTCCCATGTCAACATATTCCTGCGTTACATTTTCAGCATACGTCCCTAAACCACCAACAATCGCTGGAGGATATTCATAAACAAAAAAGCCGATTCTCAAAATGTTCACCAAGTTAGAGTTCCAAACTATTTTCGAATTGTATTTTATATGGTCAACTAATACTTAAGTTAACCAGAAACACGAGAAGCTCGAGTTTCATGTATAACATTCCCTGAAATATTTCAAAATGGGTAACTACTTTCTTTTTCTCTGTTTGTGGAATATTATGGTTATTGGGATTCTGTCGTCGGGCAGAGGACAAAAGCGGAGCGAGCTGGCAGATAGAGGCTGAGCATATTTTGATTTTTTCCTTCATTATTGTTTACAATAGTGAAGTGGGCCTGCAACGGGTCCAACCGGCCGTGTCCCCCGTACTTTGGAGCATCACAGTCTAGTATCATCCGGTATTTTCCAGGGGGAGCTTCAAATCGATAATCAGTAAAGGATTGATGGGGATTAAAATTGAAGACAAAAATCAGATCAGCCCTCTTGAATGCTAATACTTTCTTTGTGGAATCTTCATGTAATAGTTGCGGGATTGATGTTTCAAGTAGGTGGTGTGTCTTGGCCAGTCCGATCATGTCGCGGTCGAATCTTGCCAGTAAATGATATTTCAGGTGGGTATCGTCCGCGAGATGCCATTGTCTAGTAGCATGCTTGAAGGACCAGTTGTTTCCTTCGCGGGGAAAATCTATCCAGTCTGGATGGCCGAATTCATTGCCCATGAAGTTCAGGTAACCGTTGCTAGCTGTGCTTAGGGTTATCAGACGGATCATCTTGTGCAATGCTATTCCCCGGGCGACCTTTGAGTTGTCATCATCGATCCCCATATGATTGTACATGTCTTCGCCGATCAGTCGGAAAATAAGTGTTTGGTCTCCTACCAATGCTTGGTCGTGAGATTCGGCGTAACTAATGGTTTTCTCATCTGTCCTGCTATTGGTAAGTTCAAACCAAAGATGCCCGGTGGGCCAGTCTTCATCTTTGTAATCTTTTATCAGACGAATCCAGTAATCAGGCACTCCCATTGCGAAGCGATAGTCAAAACCGAACCCGCCCTCTGATTGGGAAACGGCTAATCCGGGCATGCCGCTGACATCTTCGGCTATGGTGATGGCGTCGGGCCGGATATCATGAATTAATCTGTTGGCCAGAGCCAAATAGGAAAGGGCATCTTCATCCACGCTGCCATCAAAGTAATCGTTGTATGAAGTGAATACTCTCTTAAGACCGTGTTCCAGGTAAAGCATGCTGGTGACGCCGTCGAGCCGAAAGCCGTCAAAGTGGAATTCGTCTAGCCAATATCGGCAATTGGAAAGTAAAAAATGTAGAACCTGAGGTTTGCCGTAATCAAAGACACGTGAATCCCATGCCTTGTGTGTTCCGCGTATACCTTCATGAAAATACTGAAATAGTGTCCCATCGAAGCGACTCAATCCTTCCACCTCGTTGGACACGGCGTGGGAGTGGATTAGATCCATGAATACGGCGAGCCCATTGGCGTGAGCTGTCTCGATTAGGAGTTTCAAATCCTCGGGCGTTCCGTATCGTGATGAAGAGGCGAAAAAGCTTGATACTTGATATCCAAATGATCCGTAGTAAGGATGTTCTTGAATAGCCATTAACTGTAACGTGTTGTAACCCGCGTGAACGATTCGAGGAATCACCCTGAGAGTAAATTCTCGGAAGGTCCCGATTTTTTCTTCTTCCTGTGCCATACCGATATGCGCTTCGTAAATAATAGGGGGCTCTTCAGGTCGTTTGAAATCGGGTTCTTTCCAACGATATGTGTTCTGGTGGTGACCATACTTGGGCGTTGAAAATCAATGTTTTTGGATCTTGCACAACCCGTCGAGCATAGGCTGGAATGCGATCGCCTTCGCCCCCTGCCCAATGAATACGGAGTCGATACAGGTCGCCATGCTTCAGTTTGTCGGCGGACAGGTGAATTTCCCAGACGCCATAGTCGTTGATCTTTTCCAGCTCAAATTCTTTGCGCACTTGCCATTTACTCATGTCGCCTATTAGGTAAATTGCAGTTGCGTTTGGCGCCCATTCACGAAATACCCATTCTCCTCGTTGGAAATGCAGACCGAAGTATTCGTGGCCGGATGCAAACTCTGCAAGGCTCTTTTTACTCTGTGTTAGACGATGCTCTGTTTCTTCGATATGTTCCAATCGGTGTCGAATCTGATCAGAAAACGGCGCAAGGTACGAATCGCTTCTCAGCAGGCGGGTTAATCGGTTTTCAAGACCACTCATCAAAATACCTCATTTCTGATTTAACATATAAGTGATTTAATTCTTTTCCAGAAGAACCAAGAGCCTAACAGGCTACGCGTTAGAAATAATGCTTGAACCAGCACGAACAAACCGACAATTATAAGAGGTTGACCTAATTAAGGCAAAATGTCCGTTTCTGAATCAAGTTCCTTAGACTACGGTTCTGTCAAATTGTCTCGATCTGTAGTTCTACGAATTTGTTTTTGAACTGGTGGTTACATTTTGTTTACTTGAGGAGGAACTTTGAATCAAAAAACATCAGAAGCAGCCTTAGACGAAAACGCATGCGGTTTCTATGAATTACGCAGGAAAGTAAACTGCGTCGTTTCTGGGATACCTGTAGAAAATTTCAGCGCTAAATCTAAACATTGTTTATTTTTACTTTAGTTAAAAAAGGGGAAGAGGTTGGTTAAGAACCAACAAAGTGCGTTTAACTTAGCTTGTTGCAAAAGTTGAATCAGGTAATGTTGGATTGACACTGATATTATATAATACGACTCCTTCTCCAGCTTGATTTGTATAAGAGACGTCGCCGGTTCCAGACCAATTAGCAAAATGACTCAAGTAGTCATTCCACTCTGGACCGAATGCATTCCAATCAATTGTGTAATCCGAAGCCGTCCAAGCGCCGCCATTAACACTAGTCGAGGACTTCTGTTGACCCGTATCTAAAATATAGCTATAGTTGCCAGCTGCGCCACCCATCACGTCCACACGGATTGTAAGATTATCGGTGTGAATATTTTTGCCTGCCCATTTATGCACTATAGTTGTACCTTGACTTGTAAGATTAGAATTAAACTGCAAAGTACTAGCCCCTGTAACACTTGCTGGAGCTGTAGGAGTCGGAGAAGTTCCACCTGTCCCACCTGTATTATTATTCAATAAAACGTATGCCGCAATGCCTACAACGATGATAATAATTACGACCGCAACAATAGCGTACATTGCTTTCTTATTCATCAAAATCACCGAATTGTCGCATTTGTAGTTTCGCGGTATGTAAATAAAAGTCTTTCCTATTGCCTAGAAGTTGGAAAGATGATCTCTTCCAAAAGCGACGAAAGCAGAAACGCTTTTCAAAAGATAAATAACTCATTTTGACACGCAGTCAGGAAACAGGCAATACGACAATAGACAATGAGAAAACAGCCTAAGCCGAAAATACATAACCATATCCATGCAATATGTAAAAAGATGCTGAATCCAGATTAGAAAGAATTGAATTTTTGCCAAACTTATTAAAATGAATTCAAAGATATCTTGGATTAATTTGTAGTTGCTATCTTGTAGTCACACAGGCTTAAGAGACCGAAATAACTCAGAGATATTTGTGAACATTTTGAAATTTCAAATTTTAAGCAAAGACGTAAACTTTGTTGCTTCGCACCGAGGGAATACCTGTCCCTCAGCTGGTGTAAGGATTTGGCTGGCGTAGAGGAAATTCAAGATCGGTTCAAGATGACCGACGGATTCGGCATTTTCTACAGACGTTGGAGACCTCAAGGTGAAACGAAGAGGGTTCTGCTTGGGCTCCACGGCGCAGGTGGCCATTCTGGAGGTTTTCTTTTTTTAGGCAACCGATTGGCAGAAGAGCAGGGCACAGATGTCTACGCAATTGACCGCAGAGGTTTCGGAAACTCGGTCGAAATGGGATTTGAAAGAGGAAACATATCGAATTTCAAAAGGTATCTTCAGGACATCGATGATACATGCAATCTGCTAAGAACTAATAATCCGGGAAAGAAGTTCTTTATCTACGGACATAGTGAAGGAGCACTCCATGCGCTTCGCTATGCGGCGATTCACCCAGGATCAGTAGACGGATTGATACTGGCGTCTCCTGGCATCAAGCCGAAAGCTAAGCCATCGCCAAGTCTGGTCTTACGTGTTCTCTTGCTCCGAGCTTTTTCTCCGAATTCACTCATTGATTCGCTAAAATATTCGCCAAAAGACCAGAGGGAGAGCAAAGAGATTAAATTGACCATAGACGATCCCCTAGTGACTCTTAAGTTCAGCGCCAGGTACCTCTACGGCGCGTCATTTTTTTCAGGTACTGCGCTGTCTAATGCCAAGGCCGTTCAAGATCCAACTCTCATACTTCAGGGTGATTCAGACAATGCTGTGATGCCGGAGGGTGCCCAGATACTTATGGACGCCCTCGCGGCAAAGGACAAGACACTTACAATTGTCCCGGGAGCTGGCCACCTTTTAATGTATGACCCCTCGAAAAGGGATCAAGTAATCTCAGCAGTTAGAGACTGGCTGGAAGCTCATTAATTAAAGTAAACGGTGTAATTTTCCAATATTCTTCCCTCTCTTCCTCTACGGGTTTATGAATGAACAATTGATTGAACCCTTTGACATCTGGCATTTGTCAATGTTTTCTTAACCCTTCACGAATCCCGTAACTCAGCTAAAGGTACGTGTGGCTTGATTAGGTTCATCTGTGATTAGGTACAGTTTATTCTTTGCAACTCTTTTTTGCTGAGAAGCTTACTCTATTCCAGAAAGCTTGACATATTACATTTTGGACAAAGGACAAATGCATGAGTTTTGAAAATTCCGACCTTATGCTTAACTTTAACTCCACCTACCGCGCATCTTTTGCAGGCAATATGAGGAAAAGCACTGAGGCATTTTTTGTTTTCTGACAATATATTGGATAGCGCCTTCTGGATTTCTGGCCAAATTGAAGCCAGATTTTCTTTTTTTAGAAGCCCAAACATGAATTCAGCGGCTCCTGCATCACCCACCTTTCCAAGGGAGTTTACAAGAGGTCGCAGCAATTCTGCGTCCGTTTCTTTTTGACCGAGTTCTTTTAGCATTGGCCAGTGTTTCCACATCGACTCGAACAATTTCATTATTACTGAATTATTTTCCGTGTTTGCCGAAATAGATTCTAACCTCAAGAAAATCTTGGTTAGCTCTGCGGACAATGTTTTCTGGGTAACAGATTGGTCGAGCAACTTGAGGCAGAAATCTCTAGCTGCATCATTTTCGTAATCAAGCATACATAGAATAGGCTCAAGTCCGAGAAAATCTGAAATCTCACTGTCGCCCAAGCCATGCGTCCCTTCGGAAAAAGCCCAGCCAAAATAGACTGCCCTGATAAGAAACTCGGTAGTTGACATATTCTCCAAGAGTAAATTATTTTGAGAACTAGTAGCGGGCATTCGGAATTTTTCTATAATCGCTTTTCGATCTTCCTGTTTGTAAATATCTACGTATGTCATATTAAGAAATCTTTTATAATATTCAAATTTGGCGCCAAGAGGAATCTCGATAGCACCATTGGAATCCTTTGCGGTCTCACGTACAATAGTATGTCTTAGCTGGCTGTTTAAGGCATCAATGATCGGAAATAGACTTAGCACGCGCTTGTCGTAGCATAATTCTTCTGGACGCAACATTAGCGCTTTTTTTCCTGACTCCAACGCTAACTGAGAATCCCCCCTCTCCTTCGCCGCCAAACAAAGGTTATAAAAAGCGACCCAATTCCGCGGGTTAAATTCTGTTGCGCGTAAAAGATCTTGAAACCCTGATTCAAGTTGACCCAACTTTGTAAACCGAATTGCTCCTCTGTCTGATAAAATGGAAGAGAGGAGTTCCTTAATCTCTGACTTGTCTTCAAATGTGGTACTCGCTTCTTCTAACAACTCGGTCGCTTCATCAAACTTGCCGGCGTTGCAAAGTTCGCGCCCTCTTGAAACAATATCTTCGACACGTCCAGGCGCTGCTAAGATTGCTTCTTCATTAGTTAACCATTGTCGTGCGGTTTGGGGAAGGTCAGGGTCAGCTTTTGCCCACCGCATTGCTGTCTTGCGAACGCCTTTGTCGTCTTTCTTGCTCATGTACGCACCGAGGAGCTTAGCATAGGCGTTTTTGTGGCTCGGATCGATTCTCAGAGCCTCCTCAAGAAAATAAATTGCTCTATCAAGATACATAGGGTTTTTACTTGCTGAGGCACCAAGGATATTGGCGGCCCCAAGCCAAAAGAACTTGTCGGCAGTGTCGGGATAGGAAGAAACCTGTTGCTCAAAGTTCTTGATTGCAAAATCTGTCGATGCCTCCGTGGACTTTAACGTGTGTTCGAGAAGTGCACTATAATTATGTTCATCTTTTAGCTGAGAGCTTGCGTGCGCATTGACTTGCGACATTGTAATGGTGCCTTTTGCTTTCTTCTCTTCAATGATTTTTTCTCTTTGCTTTCTTAGTTCTTCTCGTGTAAGTATCTTGGCATGAGTTGACTTGTCACTTTCCATATTAGGATTCTTGCATACATCGGTTTGTTTTATGATGGGATTTTTGCATTTGATCTTTTTGATTGCTTTCTCCACGGTCTCGTTGAACATGGATGAAGGATACGTTGCCAGTGCCTTCGATAGCGGTTCTATAACACTTTTGTCTCCTTTCTCGCCCAGTTCTTGCGCTGCGCGCAAGCGTTCTTCAATATCTCCGCTCCAAAGTTCCCGAATTAACGAGTTTATTTCGCTTAGACTGGCTTCATGTTCAATTCTACTCTCGGATTCAGTTCTTCTTTCTTCGGGCATATTCAGGTTTTCAAATCGTGTGAGCGATCCAGTGTAGAGCGCGCCATCTTCAGTTCTGCTATTAGTCTTATCCAATTGACTAACAGATGGATCTGCTGTTTCAGTGTGTAATCGTCGTGCTATCGAACGCGCATATTCTTCGTCAGACTTGACATCAGCCGTGTAATCTGGACTATGAATTGTGATGTTTGAGGGGGTTTGAACGGTAGAGCGATTCATTGCAGACCCAGTTGCTCGTCGGAAGGTTTCTGCACAAGAAGGGCACAACCCCCAATCAGTCGTATCGGTCATTAGCCTTTGGCGCCAATGAACAAACACTGTCTCAGGGGTCAAGCCAAACATCGAACTAAGTCCACTCGAAGATGACATGTCAAGACCTGGCGTCTTCCACGGGTTAAACCCATTGCGGACTGCCTGCTGCATTTTCTGAAGTGGAATAACCACAAGCTCGTTTGCTGAAATAGTCTTGTTGCACAAATCGCATACCATCTTGACGCCTCGTTTCTCCTGTGCCTGAAGGAAATATAAACTTTGTTAATTGTGTCAAAAAGAACGGTTTGTTTAAGCAATCGAGAGAAAAACGCCTCTTATATGCAGCTTTCCAAGAATTGATTTGACATTAGGGTATAGTTTTAGAAATTTGTTTTTTGTTTTCAGGTTGGTGTTAATGTCTGAAGTTAGTATTCTGTGACGTCAAAGTACTTTTTTTCTATTAAGCGTTCATACGCTTGCTCTTCCTTCATCCGTAATCCCGAAGCTACCATCGCCTTAACCGCTGCTCTACATAATTCCTCCTTCATGCGAACGAAATCAACCAACGTATTATCAAGGTCAAACAGGATTGCACGGATTTGATGCATCGTACACTTGGTAAGAACGCTGGAATTTTAACACTTACGCAATATGTGTTTTTCCTGTATTTTTTTTCTGGCACACTCAAGAGACAGCGATCATTCTCAATTAGGGTGACACATTTAGTTTCTTTTCGAATGTGATTATCCAATATTGCTGTGCCGAATCATCATAACAAGACGGCTGAGAGGAGATAGAGAAGGTTTTTTCTCATTTTTCTTTTTTTAATGCATAATTTTTTTTATTTGTGCAAAAGTGACTTTAAAGCCCCCCTGAAAATATAATTTGGAAGCATACTATGGGACAAAAAGCTTATATTTAATGTAATTCTAAACTTAAATCGGTTAGTTTTGAGCTAATTTTAAGGTTGAAGGCTAAAATTTGAAGAGGCAAGATATAGAAGAGGCGGGCAGAAATGAGTTATGTTGTAGAAAACCCCAGTACCTTGCAGTTATCATTAAACCGACTTATGACTGTAACCTTGCGTGCACTTATTGTTCCGTAGATGAACATGTAACACACTCAACAATGAGTACTCAAACGGTTGACAAAATCTTATCAAGAGTTACTGATTTTTGCGGTGTTGATAAACCTATATTTCTAATATGGCACGGGGGCGAACCTCTTCTAATGAATCCGGACTTCTACGAATACATTGGACAAAAAACAAGTACATATAGAAATTACACAATAACAAACTCAGTTCAGACAAATGCAACACTTCTTAATGATCGCTTTCTTGATGTATTCACAAAATACGATTTTGATATAAGCATAAGTCTTGATGGCCCAGAATACCTAAATCGACATCACTAGAAAAGACAGGAAAGGAACGGGAACTTTTAGAAAAATCCTGGATTCAGTTTCAATCCTCAGAACCAGGCATATTCCAATCGGAGGAATAGCAGTTCTAACAAAACAGAATCTCGGGCGGGCGCATGAGATTTATGAATTCTTTAACAAAGAAGGAATTCATCTCCGTATTAACCCGGTTCAGTGTCAGGGAAGAGCAGCAAGAGCATATTCCGATTTTGCACTTTCTTCTGAAGAGTATGGGCAAGAAATGATAAAAATCTTCGATCAGTGGTATCATGATAAAGAAACACGCATAATAGTCGATCCATTTAGCATTATTATAGGAAACATACTTACAGAAACAATTGATTGTTGCGACTTCAGGCGTAGCTGTCATAGCGAAATCATATCGATTGGTCCTGAAGGCAATGTGTATCCTTGTGGTCAATTTAATGGTCTCGAAGAATATTGCTTCGGAAATATCTATAATCAAAGCTTTAACGACATAATGGAAACCTCAATGATGAAAAAGCTCTTGATGCGCGTACCAGAGAACATAAAGAAATGCAACCTATGCAAATACAAAATAATATGTAATTGTGGTTGCACAGTATCGGCTCTAATTGAGAGAGGAAACATTATGGATCCCGATTACTATTGCACTGGTCGCAAGATGATTTTCCAACATATAATCGATACACTCGAAAACGATCTCGATCGCGCAACTGAACTGAAATCAATTAGAGAGCCTAAAATAGGTAATTACGTAATTTAACTTAATTTAGGAGGCGAAAAAATGAGTAAAGATAAAAATGAAAAAGAAATTATTGAAAACGAGCAAATTAAGAAACTTCGGAAAGGAGTAGAAAAACTTCTCAGTGAACCTGAATTCAAAGAAATGTCTGAGGCACTCAGGCAATCTTTAGCGCAGCGTCTTGGGCCAAATGAACTATCCAAAAGCGAATTAGTTCTTGAAGCAGCTCTACCAGAGACTACTAAAGAAAAGGAACTACCTAAAGCTAAAGCAGTAAGCCGGCGGCCATATTTTAACATTTATAGATATAGATTCTGGTAAGCGTTCAGATATCATGCTTAGCAGCCATCTGCAATGGTTATCAGATCTAGCGTACTCTCTCGAAATCCAAACGTTAGATGTTAAACTACTAAGCATGTTAAATGATATTATTACTGTAGATAGTAATATTCACTTGCCATTTGAATCCTTATTGGAGTTTTCGGTTGTTGCGGACAATACGCCTGAAAAATCATTCAGATATGAATTTGATGTTTCAAAGTTCGGAATGAAAGAGAAAAGTCTGCTGGAAACAGGCATCAAATGCTTAGGTGTAATTCCAGAAGATCACGTTTTTCATTCGATGTTAAATTGGACATCTTTAAGAAATAGTCCGCTTGATTTTATCGGGGCTGAACACTCTTGCTATGGAAATTTTTCCCGGTTTAAAACCTATTGGAATTCTCAAATCTCTTTGGAGAACATTTTTAAATTGATGCCTAGTGATGAGGCAATTGCTTCAGAACGAATCTTTAGTAAAATGCAAGAGCTATTTCCGTTATGGAACAGACCTAGGTTTATTGGCGTCGATCTATTAGTTTCTGGCACTGTCAAAGTAAAGGTGTATTATCCTCATCGAAACTCCACTGAATCATTGTCTCTCATAACTTTCTCATCACTCCTGGAAAGAATAGGTCTCGATGTAGATGTAGACAAAATGGCGAAATTGGCGTATTCTTTCTTCAACAAGAAACTCGAGGTCTTGCCGACAGCGTTTATTGTAGGTTTGGTTCTCGGTAGACGCCCTTCAGTTAAATTAGAGATTGCGTCAAAAGCTTATTTCAAGAGTAGCAAAGAGGCTCTTAGACGAGCGTCTATGTTGGCGGTAGCCTTAGATATTGACCCAACTCCATTTTATAAAGGATTAAATGCACTTCAAAAATTCAGTCCATTAAAGAAAATCCCTGATATAGAGGTAATTTGTATTGAGTTTCTACCGAATTTCAAAAACCGTATGATAATGTACTATAAATTATGAAGTTGACGGGCTCCACCAATAATGAACATTTCGTTTTAATATGTTTTAGTCTTGAAATAAGATTGGATCAGTTCCTCGATGCATAACGAAAGGATAATAGACCTTAGGCGTTATTGTTTTTTGTGGATTTGGCTTCACTTTGGGCTTTTCCCAAGTTTTTTCAGACAGTTAATGTCCCCATTATGCGAAAGTTAACAATGCCGCTTACTACCTCCGTTGCAACGTCGTAATGTTTGAGGTGATTCCTGAATTCCTCCCCATATCAGATACTTTTTCACCCGACTATTCGTGTGCTCCGAGACAACCCGCTCGACTGCGCCTAAACAAAGAGTGCAGCGTGCAGTTGCAATAACAATTGCAGCAACAGCTTCCAAGAAGATCATCCAGTGTATCCAAGATTTCATGAATTCGCTTGATTTGGAACAAGTCGAGAGGCTGATCGATATGCTTCACAAAGCTAAAAATAGGAAAATATTCATTGTTGGAATGGGCAGAAGTGGATTTGTAACTCGCGCATTTGCACTCAGAGTAATGAACCCAATGCCTAACAGTTGAGATGAACAGGCGACTGAAGTATATGTGAACTAAAATTTTTAAGCCACAACGGATGCTTGTTTCGCCAACTTTCTTAAATTTAAGATTCAGGCTTGACATAAACTCGATTTTAGATAGATTAAAAAATTTTGCGAAAAAGCTCTTTTCTTTTTTTAGTTTGTCTGTTGAGAACATCTAATGAGTTCGCATTTTAGAGTGCGATACTGAGGCATAACATCGTTGCCTTCGTATTTCACTGTAACTTTCAATTAGATTTGGCATCTATAATTTCTGAACATTTAAGCTCTGATCGCCGGAAAACAAAGAAAGGGCGCGCTTTCCCGATAACCACCAAAAGTGGATTTATCGTTGACGCTTAACATTAATCGATGCATTAACTTCAGATAGAAGAAAATCCATTTTTGGAAGCGGATTAATTAACCTTTTAGAAGGGTTTTCCTCAAATGTTTAAATGTGTTGCTGAAGAAAGTTGGGTTAATGAAAAAAAGACATTTGTCTTTTGCTTTTCTGAAAACAATTAAAAGAAAGAAAAGTAAGAAATCAATTTATTTTACTAAACATTGGTGCCAATGAAAGTGCAACCGATTTCTGTAATATATGAGCTTTTCTGGTTTAGCTTTTTTGCGTTTACGTTAGGATATTCTGTAAAAAGGCAAGGGTTCAAGCAATCGTCGGTTTTCTTTTTGCCTGCAGTAGTTTGGGGACTTTTACTCGAATATGCTACTCAAGAAGTCTTTCACAGGTATCATTACGGTGGAGGCTTTCTGGTTAACATTGTAAATGTTCCCTTATGCATCGCGTTGGCTTGGGCGGCTTTGATGTACATCAGCTATTACGTTTTTACTCAAAAGCTCAAGTTGAAAAATTCAATAGCTATTGCATTGACTGCAAGTATTCCTTTGCTATTGTTGGACGCTTTTGTTTTAGAGCCGACAGCCAAGCTATTTGGTTTTTGGGTTTGGACGCCTCAAGGTTTATGGTTTGGCGCCTCTTTAGGCAATTTTTATGGCTGGTTTTGGGTAATCACGCTATATCTGTCTTTTTACAATTTCTTGCATTGGAAAACAAACGACTGGAGAAAAGCACTTTTGATAAATCTTGGACTTATTATAGTAAGAGTCATCATTCTAATCGCTTTACTTCAAGCATATAAAATGGTATTCGGAGACCTTTAACAGTTGTTAGTAAGTTCTACAGGATTCTTGATTCATACGAAAAATTCAACCAACCTATTGTCGAGGTCAAACAGGATAGCTTAAATTTTATGCATGCCAATTATTGGTAAGAACACTGGAATTTTAACACTTCCAAGAACATATTTTTCGGACGACATATCAGATTTATTTGAGGTGTAAAGATGCCGATTGTTCAAGTTTCTGTTTGGGAAGGAATAACTCCTGAGAACAAGAAGAAAACAGTTGAAGGAATAACTAAAGTCTTCGAAGACATGGGCGTTCCTAAAGATGCAGTCCATATAATGATTTATGAAGCTCCAAAAAGTAATTGGGCAACGGGTGGAAAACTGCATTCAGAAAAACACGCCCAAACACCCTCACTATAAATACGCATAATTAGTGACTCATTGCCCAAATCAAAAATACTCACGTAACAAAACAACAAATGCTCCTATAAAAATAGCTTTTTAGTGTACGTTATTTTGCATTGTTCATTGAAAAAGCTTTTTCTGCGACTGCTCTGCCCAGTTGTCGTGCCTTCTGAAGATCATTATCAGCAGGGTTACCATATATTGGAAGCGGTTCTCCAACCATTTCAAATCCCAAGGCAGCCAGTTCGGAAGCTGTTTTCCTTGTTGCTTCTCCACTCCACCCAAAACTTCCGAATACCGCGGCACATCTGTTGGAAAATTTTTTTGTTCTGAGCAAGTTTATAAAATCTGCGACTTTGGGAAATATCTCATGTTCATATGTAGGTGTTCCGACAATCAGTGCGGGTGATTCAACAAGAGCTGTTAAGGCGTCGACAGAATGGACTTCTGATAGATTGAAACTACTCATTGCACCTCCAGCTTCTGCGATACCATCGGCAATCGCAGTTAAGCATTTGGCGGTCATCCCATACATAGAGCCGTAAACAACGACAACTTTTTTCGTGTAGGTGCCCTTGCTCCAAGCAGCCCATCGGCTTAATGTTTCTTTTACGCTTTGGTTATAAACTGGACCGTGACTTGGCGCTAAGACATCGATTTGTAGATTTATTTTTATGAATTTCTCGATTGCTTTTTGAACCCATTCTCTTTGTCCGTAAAAGACCGAGGCAAAATATTTTTGAGAGCATCCACAAATGTTCTGCCTCTCCATATCGATATCGGATTCCATGATCGCTCCTTGTGGTAGCTTTTTGAATGCTCCAAAGGCGTCACAACAAAACAGAATTTTATCTTCAGGTAGGAATGTACTCATGGTTTCAGGCCAGTGAAGCCAGGGAGTTTGGATAAAATGCAAAGTTTTGTTTCCCAAAGAAAGCGTCATATCGTCACCTTTAATCACGATTGCTTGTGGGTCGATTTCGTAGAATTTTTTAAATATGCTTTGGGCAATTGGGGTATAGACTATTTTGATGTTGGGTGCTTTTTGCAGTAGAGCTGGAATTGCACTTGTGTGGTCGGGTTCCATGTGATTGATGATTAAGTAGTCTATTTTGGAGATGTCAATAATTTGGCTGATTTTTTCGAAGTGCTCTTGGCCTTTTTTTCCGTGAACGCTATCTATGAGAGCGATTTTCTCTGAGCCTTTAACTAGGTATGAGTTGTATGAAACTCCTTCCGGTATACTCCAGAGTCCCTCGAATAGTGGTGTTTCGGTGTCGTTGACTCCCACCCAGAAGATGTCGGGGGACAATTGGAGGGGTTGATTACTATACATAGAATTACCTTCAAGAATAAATTATGCTAAGACATTACTGGACATTTAACTTTTATGTTAAAATGGATCTTTAAGTTAGATTTGTTTTAATAAAAAAGGTTGTCAGCTAGCTTGAGTTAGTTAGCTTAATGTTGTTTGTTTCGATGTGTTCTTCTTTTTGAGATTGGATTGTTAGATGAACATTGAAACGTCTGCGCCGGCAGCGATGTCAAGGAATGTTGCAGCGCCAACCATGCTATCTACTTCAGGAATAAGGTCTTCTTTTTTGATTCCAAACATTTCCATCGTTGGTGTGCAGGCGTAGATTGTACATTTGCCGGATTGTTTCATTCGTTTGAGCATATCGTAAGGTGAGGGATATTTCATGCGTTCTAGGTTCTTTCGCATTGCTTCTTCAAGATGCTTGTAGTCTCCGGGCAAAACTGCTTTTTCCATAGCGCCTTTTGCTAGACTTTGTAGCCCCCAGAATGTGAAGTATAGGTGTGCTTCCCAACCCATGGCTACAGATGTCGATGCTAAAATAAAAGCGCAGTAGAGTTTGTCGATTGTTCCGCTTTGAACAACTAATGCTATTTTTTTGGTTTGATTCATTTTTTTATCACCTTCTTTTCTTGTGGTGCACAATTTTGGCAGCAAAAACTGACTTTTTTTCCGTCTACTTCGGTGGTGAAAGCTGCAAGTTGGCAAGGTTCTTTAGTGATTTCCGTGCCACAGCAATTACATTTGGATGTTTCTTTTTTCATTATTCCACCCCTTTGTTTTTCTGCTTTTTTTGGTAGTCTTCGATAGCGGCGTGGAGTGCATCGGCTGCTAGGTTTGAACAGTGCATTTTAACGGGGGGGAGACCTCCAAGTGATTCGGCTACGCTTGCGCGACTGATATTCATGGCTTCGTCGATTGTTTTTCCTTTTGCAAGTTCTGTTGTCATGCTGCTTGTTGCAATGGCTGCTCCGCATCCGTAGGTTTTGAATTTGACGTCTTCGAGGCGGTTGTCTTTGACTTTTATGTACATCGTCATTAGGTCTCCGCAGGTGGGGTTTCCAACTGAACCCACTCCGTCGGCATCTGGGATTTCTCCCATGTTTTGAGGTTTTTTAAAATGTTGCATCACTTTTTCAGAATACATATTATTTTAACTCCTTAGGAGTTAGAGGGGACATATCTCTTAGTCTCTTAACAATATCTGGCATTAAACTTTTTACTTTATTGATTTCTTCTTGAGTGTTTTCTTTTCCCAAAGTGGCCATCAAGGAACCATGTGCATCTTCAGGTTGTAAGCCTAAAGCTAGCAGAACATGTGATGGCTGTAGTGTTTTTGCGGCGCAAGCTGATCCCGATGAGGCATAAACGCCCTCAATATCTAAGCTTAGAAGTATTGATTCGCCTTCGATGAAGCTGTATCTAACTGATACATTGTTGGGTAATCTTTGGGTTGGATGTCCGTTTAAGTATGAATATGGTATCGGTTCGATGAGACCTTCAATTAGGTTGTTTCGCAACAAAGTTAGTCTTTGGCTTTCGTTTGCCATTTCGTTTTTGGCGATTTCGGCTGCTTTTGCAAACCCGACAATGCCGGGTATGTTTTCGGTTCCAGAACGTAATCCGCGTTCTTGGCCGCCCCCTTGATTTACAGGTTCTATTGTGGTGCCGGGTTTGATGTAGAGTGCTCCTACGCCTTTTGGTCCATACATGTCGTTGCTTGACATTGTGAGCAGGTCAATATTTTCAGTTTGGACATCAATTGGGACTTGACCACAGGCAGCTGTAGCGTCAACGTGAAGAAAAGCCTTTTTTGCATGCACAATTTTGCTGATTTCTTTAATTGGTTCAATGGTTCCTATTTCGGGGTTTGCGTAAACGATTGAAACAAGCGTAGTTTGATCATCTAATTCAGCTTCTAGCTTTTCTAAATCTAAAACCCCAAACTTGTCAACGGGTAGGAAAATGACTTGAAATCCGTTTCGAATCATCAACTTACAAGGGTTGACAATTGACATGTGCTCAACGCTTGATGTTATAATTTTGTTTCCGCGGCTTTTGTTTCGTCCTGCGATGCCCCTGATGGCTAAATTGTTGCTCTCCGTTGCGCCTGAAGTGAAAACTATGGCTTCTGGGGTTTCTGCGTTGATTAATTTCGCGATAACTACTCTGCTATTTTGCAATGCCTGCTTGGCTTCCTGTCCCAAAGTATGCACTGAGGAAGGATTCCCAAAGCTTGAAGTAAAGAAGGGCAACATCGCATCAGTTACAAGTTGGGCAACTGGTTTTCCGGCTGAATAATCCATGTAAATTCTTCTTGGACTATCGTTTTCCAAAATTATGTCCCTTCGTTTGACTATTTCAACTTCTTAATTATTATTCGAGTTACGCCGTCTTCCTGTTTGCTTTCCAGAACTTGGTCGCCTAAGTTTTTAGCAAGGTTTTCGATATCAGATTTTGCTGCCGGATCATCCGCTGTGACTTCCAGAGTTTCTCCAACCTTCATTTCATCCAACTGCAATCTAGTGTTAAAGACCGGTTCGGGACAGAACAAACCTAAGCAATCTAGCGATTTATCAGCTTTTATAAAAATAACCTCACATAGATTGAGAAAAAAGTAAACAATAAATGTTTTGCACAAAGTACCAAAATAATCTGTGTAAGAGCTTTACCAAAAAAGGATGATGGGTTAACTTGAGCATTTTTGGGCGGTATAATTTTCGTTTAACTTCGAAAGATGAAACAGGCGGAAAACTGCATTCAGAAAAACACGCCAAACACCCTTCACTATAAATACGCATAAATAGTGACGCACAGTCAAAGTCAGAAAACAAAATCGCTTCTACATTGAAAGCCCTTGTATGCTATTGAGGCAGCAAAAAGTGCAACATAATATTTTGCCTATAGCCAAAATCTCTTAAAAAGCAAGCCAACAAATTATCCCGCCTCTCAGCACAGAGGCTCCGTCTCAAATTGATAATCACTTGTATATGGTTCTTCTGGGACCTATAGCTATAACAAATACTGTTTTGTCTTTCTCAGAAACCGCATATATCATACGCAGTTTTCCGACACGAAAACTAAAGTTTTCTTTTAAGTCTCCATGAAGCCTTTTTCCAGCGTAAGGATCCTGTTCTAAATTAATTAAGCATTCCTGCAGAGTTGCTTTTTCTTTTCCTTCTAACTTTTTTTAGAAACGCTCAGTTTGCCTCGACAAAACAACAGTGAACTTAGGCTTCAACGTGCTCTTCCTTCAGAAGGGAACGCAAATCCTTGACTCTTCCAGCCTTAATGTCATCTTGACCTTGCTTGATAGCTTTCATCATTTCTGGATCACTTAAAACGTCGATCGTTTCCATAAGTTCACCCATAAGTTTAGTAGCTTCCTCTAGCTTTTGCTTGGTTTCACAAAGAAGCTTACGATCGTCCTCATCTAAATATGCAGTCTTAGCCATCAACCCACCAAACTAACATTATAAAGATGCTGAGGCAACTAATAAATTTGAAAAAGTCAAACTATTCTTGGATTCGTTGTCTAAGCAGTTCACATAGTAATCTATGAAGCCCAAAAATCAACTGGGCAACAGGCGGAAAAGCTCCCTGACTACTACTTAAAAATTATTCTATCATCACAGCGTCTTTGATGTTCTTGAAGTGTAAATCTCCCGTTAAAACTTTAGCGTTTAATCTCCTAGCAGTAGCTAAGACATAAGCGTCTGCTAGCCCAAAATCTTTCAGGGTCTTTCTCATTTCACAATGCAAAAGCCCCGCCTGCACAGAAAGTTCCTTATCTACATTCACAATTTGTGAGTTGCTGGACACAACGCTACTTGCCGCTTCGATATCTCGTCTTTCTCGGGCGACTTTGCTAATGATTTCTGCAAGCGTTATGGCACATGTGTAAACTTCGTTATTATTCTCATCTAAGATCTTGTTAAGCTTAGCACCGTGTTCACTGCCAACTAGATACTCAACCCATGCCCAAGCATCAATTACGTAGTTACTCAAGCGAAGATTTCAACTCGTCTTCAACTGTGAAGGGAGCCATACCTTTTAAGATACCGAAGCCGTCTTTTCGGCATTTTTTAACTGTGATTTCGACATACTCGTTTTCCTTTATTTGTTGGAGGTCGACTATTTCTTTGGGAAGAGTAACAACGATGGAGCCGCCGACTTTTCTGGTCTTGGTTAAGCATTGATGCATATTAATCACTGTTATATTTAATTATACTTTTGTTATACTTAAGGATTTTTCTGCGATTATACCTCAAGATTTTTGTGAATTGAACAGCCATTGCCAGATCTTCGAGTTGCTCTCGATACAAACGTCTTTGTAAGCGCAATTATTCCTGGATTTTTAGCGCTTTCTAAAAACATATTGCTCAGACGACAACTCAAAACTATCGAGGTAGAATGTATGCCGATTGTTCAAGTTTCTGTTTGGGAAGGAATAACTCCTGAAAATAAGAAGAAAACAGTTGAAGGAATAACTAAGGTTTTTGAAGACATGGGCGTTCCAAAACAAGCAGTCCACATAGCAATCTATGAAGCCCTAAA
>CAWHSP010000026.1:0-25035 GCA_963831865.1 Candidatus Bathyarchaeota archaeon
GAATATCATGACCAACCATACCCGCAGTCGCACCAATCGCTGCTAAACGTTCAGAATCCTTTAGTTGTCTAGTGCGTTCTTCAACCAAATTCTCCAAATGCGCACTATATTCTTCAAGCTTTAGCTCCATTTCTTTGCGTTCACTAATATCATGAAAGACAAGTACAACACCTGTAACAACGCCGTTTTGGTCTTTTATTGGTGCACCGCTATCGTCAAGAGGAACTTCGCTGCCGTCTTTTCGAACTAAAATTGTGTGATTAGCTAGCCCAATTATCATGCCTTTCTCGAGTACTTTGGCAACTGGGCTTTCAACTTCCATGCGGGTTTCTTCATTGATTATGTGGAACACTTCTTTGAGTGGTTTTCCTAAAGCTTCTCTAAGAGTCCAGCCAGTCGATTCCTCCGCCACTGTGTTCATAAATGTCACAGCTCCAGACACGTCAGTGGCAATAACTGAGTCTCCAATGCTTGATAGCGTAGTTGCCCAGCGTTGCTCGCTTTGATGCAGAGAAGCTTGCGTTTGCTCTAAGTCAGTTTTCGAGGCGGTTACATTTTTCAGGTCAGCCGTCATTTGGTTGAAAGCTCGGGATAAATCGCTAATCTCGTCGTTTCTTTTGGCTTCTATAACGTATGATAGGTTTCCAGAACCAATTGTCTTGATTCCCTTTTGAAGTTCCGATACCGATCTTAGTGTTTTTCGAAAAACCATAAGGTAAATTGTCGCTAACAAAGCACCAAAAGTCCCTACAAGAGAAACAATGAGTAAGATATTTGTTTCATTTACTTGTTGAGCTTGTTCGTCTATGGAACGCGATAATTGTGTAGCGTGAGTGTTAAGAGTCTGGCTTTGAAGTGCCAAGTCGCTCCATCTGGTTTGAAACTCAGGGTCAATTCTAACGCTTACATTTCGGGGCGCGTTCTGCAAGTAGACAATTAATTCGTTAAAAAGGGCGTCAAGAGTTTGCAGGTCTTTGGTAGTGGAGTTAACATGAATTTGTTGATGTACATTATTGGGTTTAAGGTTTGATAAATCATTAGAAAGGGAAGAAAATGTGGTTTGCCATCGGGAAATCTGTAAGTCTTCTTGGTAGAGAAAATAATCGATGGACACACTGTTTAACCTGCTTGCGCCCTGCTCGATGTTGCTAGCGATTGTTTTTTGGGCGTTAAGCTGAGTTATCTGCTGTTCCGTATTGGCTACTGAGGCGGCAATAATAACCAGTATTACACTGAAGACAACGATGCATATTGTGAATTGAGTTTTTATTTTCATGTATCCATTCCTTTTAGCCAATGATGTCTACTGATTCTGGTTTTACCGAATTTAATCCCTCTAAGTAAATATAGTTAATAAAATTAGGAACCAAAGTTTGGTTAGTGAGATTGTTTTTTATCATCCAACGTCCCTCGTTTTCCATGGCGACGACAAGCGATTGATCGAGGGAAAGTGAGAATTCGTTGCGAGCCCAAACGGTTGTCATATAATCATCTGTGTAATTCATTTTTTTCTGCACAATATCTTTTGCTTCATTAGGATGCTGAATCATATAGTCCTCAGTTTGACTCATAGATTTTAAAAATCTTTTTACCAACTCTTGATTCTGAGTAAGCCAGTCAGCTCTGCAAGTTATCAAACCATACAACATCTGCTTGCCCTGCACCGCCCAAACCACGGCATCATCGCCTATTTGCTGGCGTGCAGTTTCAACATAAGGAGGAAAAGAAACCACTGCATCAACGTCACCGTTAATAACCATATTAGCAGACTGAGCGAGAGTAATGTTCACAAGAGTCACCTCAGATATGGTTAGTCCGTTAAGTTCAAGAAATCTTCCAAGATAGAACTCCATAACTGTTCCCCTAACAACCCCAACTCTTTTTCCGGACAGATCGGAGATGTTTTCGATCCCTCGATCTTTTCGCGCAACGATGGACGCAAAATCGGTTTTTGCCACACTTCCAATAGTTTGTATATTCTGGTTGCCTAAAGCCTTACCAACTAATATGTACTCAGCGCACCATGCCATGTCTACCTCGCCCTTTTGCATATCGTTTACCGCGTTCAGCCCGACGTCATAATATTTTAAAGTTACATTCAAACCATTGTTTGTAAAAAAGTGCTGGTCTTCAGCTACAAAACCTGGAGCTACAGATTCCAAGAAAGTTGTACCCAAAATAATTGACTCTAACGATCCAACATAAGGTTTCTGAGAATTAAGGTAAACAAATGAGCTTAAAATAAAGGCTACAACCAAGATGATGACGGACAGAACTATGAGATTTCGTTTTCTTGGAGAAGCCATGTAATTGGACCTCAGAAGTGCTTAGTTTACTACCAATGGCTATTGACTGTTAATATAATTATTGGAGAACGCCTCAAACTTGCCTATTTTATTCTCTGATGAGATTAAGAGATTCAAAAGAGGCAATTCAATCTGTTTCGTGCCCGTGCCAAGCCTCAAAAACAAAACTTGTCAATGCCCAATGCCAACCACGCTTTTCTGCAACATGCTCTCCAAACTCCTCCTCCAAATGCTTGTTCATTCTTATGATTCTTCTGCTTATTTGGTGGCGAGTAACTTTGAATTTTTCAAGGTTAGATTGCAAATCTTTTGGCAACAAACCGGGACTGCCTGCTTCAAAAAGCAGTTGCAGAATCTCCCGGTCAACCTCGTCTTCACAAGCAATCCGCTCAATTAGCGACTGCTCAAAATTGAAAGAGCCCTTCAAGCCAGCAAAGATTGTGCGAAGCATCAGCTTGACCTCTTCAACTTCGGCTAAGGTCTGTTTGAGGAGTTGCTGGTTATACTTCAGCCGACCTATCTTATCGCTTTGGGTTCGCTTCTTTTTCTGGTTCTGAACAGGTTTTTCGGTTTCTTCCATTTCAAAATGCACACTCCAAGGTTTCTGCTCCATCAGCCCATGGCAAAATTAGCTGTGGGTAATCAGGATCAACTAAATGCAGAAAAGTGACTTGTGAAAAGCATGGACTTTTCCCATGCCAAACGCTTAGGGCTAAAAAGGCTTTTGAACGGGTTTTTACTGCCATTATTGTGATTCTAAAGTTGGGCTTTTCTGGGAAAGCATCTTCCTAAGACACATAGCTATTTCCTCCATTAAGATGGCAAAATTAGCAGTGGGTAATCAGGACAACAACGAGAAGGACTTGTGAAAAGCATGGACTTTTCCATGCCACGATGCAAAAGCTTTGAACATTTTACAGACATTAACACCGCCCACAAATCAGAGATAACATTGATTGCATACGCATGCCAAGGTCATTTAGGAAGCTGCTTATGAGTGCAGCTTTCTCTAAGGAACTAATTTCTGCCTAACGCAAGTAAGCATTTCCTGCAGAACCCTTAGCGAAGTCTTGGGTGCCCTCAGAAACTACAAGCTTGCCCAAAATATCAGCGACCCTTCCTAAGTCACAACCCATCTTCTCCAATTTGGCAAGGCTGCCTGAGATCCTCTCTAAATCACAAAGAACATTGTCAAATTGGCCTTCGAGCTTCTTGACCCGTTCGGGCATTAGCAAATACTCAACTGCAGCATCTCTCCCTAGGTGATCAAGCTCACCTTCATCTTCTCCGGGACTATCATCAATTACTCGCTTAGGAGTGCTTACTGTGAAATAGCGGTTTAGCAGATTAGCGACAGGATCATCTACGCCTAACTCGTGGCGTTTGTTGATTTTGCCATCACCCAAAACACATCCGTATTTGCTCATCAAGCCCTTCGCGACGCGGTCAGCCAAGGTTTTAGCAGTCGTCACTAACTCTCCTGGACTACGACCATACAACGTTTCCACATG
The DNA here is from genome assembly GCA_963831865.1 of Candidatus Bathyarchaeota archaeon. Taxonomy (GTDB): domain Archaea; phylum Thermoproteota; class Bathyarchaeia; order Bathyarchaeales; family Bathycorpusculaceae; genus Bathycorpusculum. Next base: position 3,818 of record CAWHSP010000026.1, read on the forward strand.
AACAATCCAAGAAGTCGTCGTATGCCTAACCTTAACACCCTGCTCCAAACCCAAAAGAGCCGTCCAATTCTGCATCTCAATTCGCCTAAAATCTGCCGATGGATAAACGCCCTCGCGAATAACTGGGAACTTGAAGAAACATCGATGAAGGCGAAAAACGCCGCTGCTGAAAAGTACTCCCTCACATGATATGAGAAAACTTTGACCTCGCTCGGTAAGCTCATAATCTACAAAGTTGCTACGCTTGATCCTGCGGATTAAACTTGCTTTCACGAGCTTTTTCACATAATAATCAACATGCTGCTTGCTCCATCCACGGGCACGCCCTATCTTGGCAGGATACATCTTAACCTCAATGCCCTTAAGGATAGGAAGAACACGGGAGCGAACGGTAGAGAAGTCAAATTTGACTTTGGACTTTGAAAGCGAAATAGTTTGACTTCTATCTTCAAGTTTGCTCTTCAAAAAATTAAGTCTCCGCCAAGTTGGATAAGGCATCATTTATTTTCGCTTTCATTTCTTCCTCGAAAGCGTCAATAGAAAAGGTTAGGTCGTCTAATGCAATGCAAAGTTTCTTATTTTCTTCCCAAAGTAGTCGGTTTTCTTTTTCTAGAACCGCAATTCTTTCTTCATACGTTAGGAGTACGCGCTGAACTTCTTGTAGAACATCAGATTTAATTCTGTCTCTTATTGAATTATCGCCATTTTGAATCATTGCGGGCTGCCTCCAAAACGTCTACGCTCAAGAGCTCCTCGCCAAGGACACGAGCCGCCCCCATGCGTGCAATGCCGATTAGAAAAACTGTACCGCCTACACGAAATATCTGTTCCATCTGGGAACTGCAACTTTGCAAACTTGCAAAAATACAAATCCTTGGAGCAAGTGCCAATTATAGTACAGTCTTTTGATGATGGATTACTAATGCAGGGATAGTATCCGAGAAGGCATGGAGGCTTAAACGAATCAGCGGCTAAGATCATTTTTGACTGCCTCCTCTGGGCTGAAACTTAGAGCACGCATCGCTTGAAGCTAACTGATTAATTGACTTCTTACCTTTCAAGTTGGGCTCAGAGCAGCGACCACACCAAAAAACACAGTCAATACAGAGAAAAACTTTAGACTCTGATCTTCTAGCGCCTAACGTAGAACCTTCTAAATGCTCAACAAAAGAAGCTAAAAAAGAAAAAAGGCTAGTACCTTTTCGTACATATGATGGCGGGTCCGACGGGAATTGAACCCGCGACCCCCGGATTAAAAGTCCGGTGCTCTAGCCTGACTGAGCTACGGACCCGCTTAGATTTGTTGCGGCTATAGGAAAACAAGAAGGGGTTTTTTAGCGTTTCTATTCAAACGTTGATAAAAAGTAATGGTTTAACGGGTTGTTTGTGCTTGCAGAACGATTGTCATGAAACTTCTGATTTTATCTTTTGAGTTTAGAATAGTTGTTATGGTTTGTGCACCTTTTTCGGTGAGTTTGTAGACTCTTTTCCGCTCGATCCATTCTCCTTCAACTAGGCTGTTTCTTTCAAGAGAATATAACAGTGAATAAACTGTGCCTGAGCTAACTAAGAAGCCGAATTTGTTGTGTATGTATGAGATTACGTCGTAGCCGCTTATGGGTCCGTTTTGTAATTCTGCCATTATTATTGTGTCCATAAAGCTTTTGATTACTCTTTCATGCATTTTTTTGATTATTCTTGATTCTGATTTTTCTCCATTAACTGTTATTGTTAATGCTACCATGTTTTGCACGCTCGCTATTGTTTATTCTTGTTTAGATATTTAAGACTTATTCTGATTTAGAACAATATGTTATAACAAAATGTTAAAAGTATAAACATAAAAGGCTTGAACGCAACTTTGAACATAAAGGTTAGCTTCGGCAAATATCACAGATTATACCATTAGTTATGCACGCAAAATAATGGTATTTTACATGGAAATGTCATGAATGCCCCACAAAAGCCATGGAAATTTGCAATATTTATATACATAAGTACCTGAGTGTTTAGCCAAATTTTAATGCAAAACTTCTATTTTCCTGCTTCCATGGCCGTTTTTAATAGTTAGCGATATATGTACATGTTAAGAAATGTTAATTCTTCTTTTGACCTAAAAACGTACGGTGCCTAAATTTGATTTCATGGAAATATACATTTAAACGGTTAAATGAAGAATACGAAATAGCGAAGAAAAAGAAGCAAGCTTTGGACAATCTTTTTGAAACGGGCAAAATTTCGCAGTCAACACGTGACTCTTTCAACGGCGAAATCAATGCAGCAATTGTAGCAATTGAAAAGCAGCAGAAAGAACTAATCGGAAGCATGCAGGGAAAAACTCAGGAATTGGAAAACCAAATAAAAACGTTAGAAACACTTCTTGCTAATTACGAAATCCAGCATGTGGTTGGAGAAATTGACGAGGATATTTATCAACGTGAAATAAGCCTACTTACAACCGGATTAGAAACAACCAAGAGCGAACTGAACATAATAAAACAAGTCACAACCCAACTCTCCCCATCAGCCCCAGTAATTCAAGCCCCAATCATACTAGAAACAGTTGCTCCACCTGTCGAAGCAGAAGTTGCCCAACCAGCGCCAATTGAACCAACCCCAATAGAGGTTCCTGTTCAAGCCGCCCCGGTTGAGACAGTAGTCGAAACACCACTAGCGCCTGCTCCTATTGAGACCGCTCCAGCTGAAATTCCAGTTGAAGTAGCAAAAGCAGAAGCAGCCGTAGTTGAAAGCGCTCCTGTCGAGACTCCTGTAGAGGCTACTCAAGTAGAAACAGCGTCAATAGAAGCAACGCCGGTTGACCCAGCAACAGAAGTTGCTCCAGCTCCAGTGGAAGCCCAACCAATAGTTGAAGCTCCAGTAGCCGAAGTAGCCCCAATAGTTGAATCTACTCCAGTGATCGAAACCTCTCCAGTGGAAGCCCAACCAATAGTTGAAGCTCCAGTAGCCGAAGTAGCCCCAATAGTTGAATCTACTCCAGTGATCGAAACCTCTCCAGTGGAAGCCCAACCAATAGTTGAAGCTCCAGTAGCCGAAGTAGCCCCAATAGTTGAATCTACTCCAGTGATCGAAACCTCTCCAGTGGAAGCCCAACCAATAGTTGAAGCTCCAGTAGCCGAAGTAGCCCCAATAGTTGAATCTACTCCAGTGATCGAAACCTCTCCAGTGGAAGCCCAACCAATAGTTGAAGCTCCAGTAGCCGAAGTAGCCCCAATAGTTGAATCTACTCCAGTGATCGAAACCTCTCCAGTGGAAGCCTCGCCAGTGGAGATTGCTCCAGTTGTTGATACCCCGCAAGTCGAAGTTACTCCAGCTGTAGAGGCTCCAGCAGTTGAAGTTGCTCCAATTATTGAAACTCCAATTGAGGTCGCTCCAACAGTGGAAGAGGCTCCAATAGCAGTTGAAACCCCCGCTGTCGAAGCTGCTCCAGCTGAAGTCCCAGTCGTTGAAGCAGCACCAGCAGAAATTCCAGTCGTCGAAATTACAGCAGTTGAAACTCCCTCGGTTGAGACCCCGGCAGTCGAGATAACTCCAGTAGAAGAAGCTCCAATAGCTCCCCCAGAACAAGAAGTTCAAGTAATAAATGAACCGACCCCTGAAATTGCTCCTCAGGAACCTGCAACAGTTGAGATAACGCCAGAAGAACCAATCATAAACATTGAAGAAGCAACTCCAGAAGCAGCGCCTGAAATTGAGCAGCCTTTGATTGAAGCTGAAATAGCGAACGTAACTATCCCTGAAGTAGTTACAGAGGCAGCCCCAAAAATTGAAGCTCCAATCGATGCTTTCGAAATCTCTCCGGAAGCCACAGTTGAGACAACACTTGATAAAATGATTGAACCTGCTGTCGAGACGATTACAGTGGAGGAGGTACAAATTCCAGCCCACCCTTTGGAGGCGCCTCAGGGGGCGCAGACGGAAGAGCAGTCACAAAACGCAGAAGAAACCGCAGCCGCAACAGAAGACTCCAGTGATGAAAAAAGCGAATAGAAGTATTCTTTATCTCTTTTCTTTTTGTTTAGAATCTTAAGCATTTTTTCGAATTAAGTTTTTTTCTCAACACTTTTAGTTCAAAGCATTTCAAAAACGGCCTTTTTCGACTTTAGAATTGGATTTTTCCATTAGGTTTTCAAAAGGGATTGCAATAATTTAATTGCCGACCAAGCAGCCAACGCGCTAGTATGAGGATTATCCGGGTGCGGATCGTTTGCAAAACGCAGTAACATTTCGCCAAACCGCCATTTAACTTGAATTTCATGCGTGTTACGTTTCACTGCAGGGTCAGAGAGCACTCGGACTTTGACTTTAGCTGGTTTAACACTTAGAGCTAATGTTGCTGCGACATTCATTTCCCTTGGAAACCGCCTTGCTGCCTCTTGTGCATAGCCCTCATAGATAATTCTTTCCTCGTCATTGTCGGTTCCTAAAGCTTTGGGGTTTTTGCGTGAAGTTAAAGTGACCTCGTCAATCCCAGCTAAAGCCGCGCTGGAAAGGGCATCCAAGCCGCCTATGGCGCCTGAAGGAACATGAACTCTGATTAAGTTCGCGTCTAAGTCCAACAGTGCGCCCGTGCTCATTACGATTAGTTCGATTCCTGAGGCAACAATTTTTGAGATGTAATCTTTGACCGCTTGCTGTGACGCTGCCTCCACAACAACCTTTGGCTTCAAGGATAACAGTTCATCTACGTTTTCAACAATCGTTACGGGAAATTTAAGTGCAGTTTTGAGTTTCTGTGCTTTTGAGGCTTCAGTGTCGTAAATAATCAGTTCGTCGCAGTCAACCAGTTTTCGTTCTATGGCTTCTGCCAGTACTGTACCGATTGCGCCGCAGCCGATTAAACCGACTTTTTTGTTGCTCATGCTTTACCCTCGTATTCGACCTTAATGTAAATGTTATAGGGACTGACTTGTCGTCCTTCGCTTTGCTTTTCGGAGAGAACCTGAATATTAGTTGCTTTCAAGGTTCCGGCAATATCTCCGATAGCTGAACAGATTATTTTCTCGTTTTCTTCGTTTCCAGCATAAACTATCAAGTTTTTTATTGGTGCGTTTAACGGTAGCTTTTTCTCTGCTTTGTCATGCCTTGCTTCACCGATAATTGCTATTATCAAGTCACCTTTCTTCTCAGCTTCCTCATCTGCAAGCGCCGAATTGAATTTGGGCCAATTTGAAATTTGCAGGCTTTCAAAGCCTTTGTCTTGCTTGAACATATGCTGGTAAATTTCCTCGACTAAGTGTGGTGTCACTGGCGCCAGCAACTGTAGTATGCGGTAAAGAATCTCATATAGTGTGTATTGAGCAGCCAACCTTTTCGTTGCTCCGTGCAGATCCGGGTTGTAGAGCCTGTCTTTGACTGCTTCAACATAGTAGTCGCAGAACACATGCCACGTGAAGTTACGAACCTCTTCAATAGCGATGTTGAATTGGCATTTTTCGAAAGCTTCTGTGACTTTTTTTGTGAGATTTTCTGTTTTGCTGATTATCCATTTATCCAATAGTTGAAGCTCCAAATCATGTTGTTCTTGGGGCTTGTAGTCAGCTAAGAGATTAGCCGTAAAACCTGAAGCATTCCAAAGTTTAACCAAAAAGCGTCTACCATATTCAACATCTTGAGCACGATACGGAATATCTGAGCCTGTTGCTCCGCCACCTGCCGCCCACTGACGTGTCGCATCAGCCCCATTTTTGTTTAACACTTCGGGTGCGGCAGCATAATTTTTTAGGGATTTACTCATTTTCCTGCCATCTGCTCCTAATACCATGCCGTTTATGAGGACACTGTTGAATGGGCGTTCATCGAATAGGGCTAAATGGCGTACCATGAGGTAGTATGCCCAGGTTCGAATGATGTCTGTACCTGACGGGTGCATGCTTGCGGGAAACAGGTGCTTCCAGTCAGGGCGGTCAGGCCAGCCTGCATGGACGGCGCATGTGATTGAGGAATCCATCCAGGTATCTAAGACGTCGGTTTCACCCGTGAATTCGGTGCCGCCGCATTTGGGGCATTTGTCGATTCGGGGTTTTTCCATTCTGGGGTCTATGGGTACCCAACTTTCTTGGGCAACGATGACTTCGCTGCAACTTTTGCAGTACCACACAGGAATTGGAGTGGCAAACAATCTTTGGCGACTAACTACCCAATCCCAATCTAAGGCGCGTGTCCAGTCGATTAAGCGGTTTTTCATGTAGTCGGGATACCATGGGATTTCGTTAGCGTTCTTCTCCACAGCAGCTGATAAGGGCATGGTTTTCATGAACCATTGTTTGCGTTCTAATATTTCGACTTGAGCTTTGCAGCGGTCGCATACGCCGACTTCTTGCTGTATCTTTTCAGTTTTTTCAAGTAAGCCAGCAGCAGTCAAATCTTGAACGATTGCTGCTCGTGCTTGGTTTGTGTATAAGCCAGCGTATTTGCCGCCGTTCTCATTTAGCTGCCCATTTTCTTTGAGAAGCAAGATTACGGGGAGTTTGTGTTTTATGACGGTCTTCACGTCGTCTTTGTCGCCGTAGGTGCAGATCATTACTACACCAGTACCAAATTTTGGGTCAACGCATTCGTCAGCAATGACTTTGACAGATCTATTAACGATTGGGACAAGGATGGTTTTGCCTATGTATTTGCTGTAGCGTTCGTCTTTGGGGTTAACTTCAATAGCAACGCATGCTGGGATGAACTCGGGGCGTGAAGTTGCAATTAATGCGTATTCGTTTGTGCCTTCAAACGGAAAATGTATGTAGTGGAGGACGCCGTCTTTTTTTACGTGGTCAACTTCGGCGTCGGCGATGGCGGTTTCGTCTCTGGGACACCAGTTGACTGGGTGAGTTCCCTGATACATGTAATCTTTTTTGTGAAGTATAATGAAGCTGAGTTGGGTTCTGCGCCAATAATCTTGATCCATTGTCTTGTATTCAGTTGTCCAGTCAATGCTTGCACCCATCTTGAGTAGGCCTTCCTTCATTATTGAAATGTATTTCTCTACAAGTTCAATACACCACGCTCGGAATTGATCTGGAGGCACATCGCGTTTGCGAATATTTTTTGCTTTTTCAACTTGGATTTCTATACCTAAGCCATGACAATCCCAGCCTTGGGGAAAAAGCACATTGAAACCTTGCATTCGTTTGAAGCGGGCAACCATGTCAAAGTAAGTCCAATTCAAAACGTTGCCCATATGCAATTCACCTGAAGGATAAGGCGGCGGAGTATCTATGCTGAAGGGAATACGAACTTTGTCATTCCAGTCGTAGCGGTAAATGCCCATTTCTTCCCATTTCTGTTGCCACTTACGCTCAATCTCTGTAAAGTTATATTCTTTAGGTAAAGGCTGCATGATTAGAGACCCCGTAAACTTGTTTTGGTTAAAGACTAATAACTGTTTAAGTCTTACGCAATCGAATGGATTAAAGCACACTCTGTCTACCTTCGGAATTTTCGTATCAAAATAACCGAAGATTACAAAGTGCAAAAAAAAACCGCATTTTCCAATTGTTATTCTATGGGGCTTTCTAATCAGCTTTCTTTCCGATCGATTCCCTATTAGAGAATAGGATATTTGTAAATTTACCTTTAGTCGTTTGAGTTCTTCTGCCAACAAGCCTACCGGCAACACAATTTTCAATCTCAAAACTATTACTCACAATAAAGCATTCGCTAAATAACCAACGCTTATTCTCAGTCACCCCAAAGCTACCTGATGTACGCTTGACTTGTTAACGATTTAACGAAACCATGCTCAACTCTAACAAGAGCCACGGCAGCCTCGCAAAGCATACAAAGCGCCACATGTATCCTAGCCTTACGCAAACCCTTCTCCACCAAACCATCAAGATCCAGCCAATCCTTCTGGTGCCCATGCGTGCCCTCAATAACACTGCGAGGCGGAGCATAAAGCGACTGCCAACTTTTCTTATCCCTCCTAAACCAAGCCAAACTCTGATTGCGAAAATAGGCGCCTGCATACTCATGCTCACCAGCGATGGCTAATGCACAAACCATATCTTCCAGCCTGTTCTTCTCTGGGTCAGCCTGCAACTCCTAATTCTGCGAGCTTCAGAGGAGTCAACTTGCCTGCTTTAATCATTTTCCGAAAGCGTAGCTTGAGAGTTTTGGGTTTGCCTCTCCAACTGAATTTGTTTTTTCTGCGAAAGCCGATCAGCAATTTGATTCTTAGGAAATTGGGGATTTCAAAGTTGAAGTAGTGAGCATAACCGTTGTCTATTGCTAGCAGTTCAGGTCTAAAGCCGTCTGCTAATGTTTTGGCGAGCATGGGAACCATGAATTGGCCTTCGTCAACGTTGCCTGGCGTAACAAGCCAGTTAAGTGTTAGTCCAGTTACTGCGCAGATGATGTGATGTAGAAGATAGCATTTTGTCTTGTAGTGGCCGTTGTAGAGCTGCCTGCGTGTCGTTGGATTGAGCAGCTATGTGGGTGGCGTCTGCAGAGACTATTTTGCCGATTTGGATTCCTTGTGCAGCGAGGGTTTGGTTGATGATTTTCATGATTTCGGTGTGTATGGCTTCTAGTCCGTTTGGGCCTACACGTTTGTTGAGCCAGTGCCAGAGTGTCTTGTAGCTTGGTTTGTACTTGAAGCCCAGAAGTTTGACTGTTTGGTTGTCGAGTTCTCGGTAGAGTTCAGTTAGGAATTTGCATAGTTTCAGTTTCTGGAGAGCGAGGAGTCTTAGGAATGCTTCCGGCGGATGCCTGATCTTGTAGGGTTCGATGTAGAAGCGTCTTAGGGTAGTAACTATCGGATGATAGGTTGAGAAGGCTTATGAGCTGTACTGCGTCTATAGGTATATTCGGGGTAGGGTCAACGAAATTAGTCATTTCCCTCTACATAATAATATATGTAGAGGACTCTGCCCTGTTGATCTTAAGAAAAAAGCTGATTAGAAACCCCCATTCTATCAATTTTCATTTTTGATTGACGCTGTTTTGTTGGCTACTTGATCAAGCCGCGGGTTTTTCGCAACCCTAAAATAAAACGTTGTTAACAATGTCTTTCATAGGCTAGTTCGGGGAGCTGGGAAAATACCCGGCTGAGAGGACAGCTAAGTGCTGTCGACCCAATGAACCTGAACCAGGTAATACTGGCGAAGGGAAAACAAAGTGAAGACAACACAAAATCAAAATAGAACCGATTTTAATTCCACTCGAATCCTTGCAGAAATCGCGATTTTCGTTTCGTTGGCGACGACGCTTAGTTTCATCATAGTCATTCAACTTCCAGAGGGTGGCGCTGTAACCTTAGGTTCCATGGTACCCATACTTTGGCTATCACTTCGCAGGGGACCAAGAGTTGGTTTATTAGCGGGCGTTGTTTACGGTTTGGTCCAACTCGCTGTTATGCCTCAAATATATTTTCTGCCTCAAGTGCTGTTGGATTATCCGCTTGCGTTCGGCTGCCTTGGTTTAGCGGGTTTTTTCCAGAAACGATGGGCGCTTGCAGGAGTAGTAGTTGCTATTGCGGGACGCTTCATTATGCATTTGATTTCGGGAGCGCTTTACTTCGGCTCTTTTGCGCCTGCTGGAATGAATCCCTGGGTTTACTCAGTGCTGTACAATGGAAGCTATCTCCTACCTGAGCTGATTATAAGTCTATTCTTGATTTTTCTGATTCAGAAAAGTAAAGCCCTTAAAATGTACATCTAAAACAGAGATTGATTAGGAAAATGGGAAAGCTCGCATCTGAAGAACTTCGAAAACTCTTAAATTGCATAAAGAAGGATTCACGTGTAGTCATACCCCCCGCAATTGGGTTTGATTCAGGAGTCCACCACTTCAACGGCAAGTACCTCGTTGTTGCTACTGATCCTTGCACTGGCGTCCCAGAAGAATGGTTCGGTTTTCTACTCATCAATTACGCGGCTTCAGATGTTGCGCTTTCCGGAGCCAAACCAGAATTCTGCACCATCAACCTGTTGGGGCCAAAATCAACTAAGCTGGAGACTTTCCAGAAAATAATGAAACAAACCTGCATGGCAGCAGAAGAATTGGACATAGCTATCGTTCGAGGTCATACAGGTATGTACAGTAGTCTCAAAGACTTGCTTGGGGTCGCCACTGTTTATGGGTCCGTTCAACTTGAAAAACTGATCACAACGGCTAACGCTAAGCCGGGAGATATGATTTTATGCACTAAGCCGCTTGGTTTAGAAACAGTGACCAATTTTTCATTAACTCACCAGAAGCTAGCCCAGGAACTGTTCGGGGCAGAGCGGCAGAAAACGCTTTCCAGACAGGTTCGCATGCAAAGCTGCGTCCAAGAAGCGTCGCAACTAGCCAAAACCAACGTTGTCCATGCAATGCATGATGCAACAGAGGGAGGGTTCGTAGCGGCGCTAAACGAGTTAGCTGAGGCGTCGGGGGTTGGTTTTAGGATTGATTGTGAAAGAATACTTTTATCCAGGGAAGTTTTGGCTTTGCAGAACTACTTTGGTTTAAGCTATGAACAGGTTCTGTCTATGTCTTCAACTGGCACTGTTTTGGCGGCGGTTGATGCCCAAGCTCGAGAAAAAGTGACGTCAGTTCTGAGGCAGATTGGGCTTTCAGCTTGTATTCTGGGAGAATTCACAAAACAAACAGAGCGTGTCCTCATTAAAGAAGGAAAAGAAGTGCCTTTCCCGCAGGTTGCGAATGACCCTTACGATAGGATTCTTTCTGGGAAATAGGTTACTTTTTGAGTTCAGACAGCATATAGCTAACTATTTCTTCAGCGATGTTAACTTTCGTTACCGCTTGCAAGCCTTTCCAGCCTGGCTGGCTATTAACGTCAACAATTCGAGGCCCATTTGGTCCCTCTAAGATGTCTACGCCTGCGACTTTACAGCCCACAGCCTTAGCAGATTTTATTGCTAATTCTTCAAATTCTTTGCTAATTTCTGTTGGCGCTGGCTTTGCTCCTCGACTATAATTGGTTTTCCAACCGTCAGCCACGCGGCGCATGGAAGCAATTACGTGGTCGCCAACTACGAACGCACGTATGTCAGAGTGTCCGTGGGGAACAAATTCCTGCATGTAAATTACACCATGATGAAATGTTATGGCTTTGAAAACTGTGTCAGCGATGTCCACGTCAACTATGCGTGCTGCGCCTTGACCTCTGGAACCAAAAATCGGTTTAACCACAACGTCGCTGCCAAGCTCCGAAAAAGCTTTTAGCGCTTCGTTTACACTCTCCGTCGCTAAAGTACGTGGTACAGGAACGCCCACATCTTCAAGCAATGCCAGAATATCGTACTTGTCAACACAATGCTCAATTGCAGTTGGAGGATTCACCATGTAAAAGCCTTGGCGTTCAAGCTTGTAGAGCATATCCATTCGAAAAACCAGTTCCTCAAGCGAACCACGCCCAATTGGGCGGATAATTAGTGCGTCTAAATCCTCTATGATGCTGGTTCCATTAACTTTGAAGTAGGGTTTGTAAGCGAGCCTTGCAACCAGTTTGGGAAAAGTGAAGCATTCATAGGGAATGCCTCGCTTCGTTAGGGCTTCACGAACTTGCGTGCTGCTCCATGCTTCCATGTTTCGTGTCATTATTCCAAATTTCAAAGTGAGTCTGTCCTTGCTTAATTTGTATGGAAGATGCTAATTGAATGAACTCTTAAAGTTTCTGTGCGAAATAGCCCTGAACAAGTTATTTGATTCTTTCAAGACGCAAAGAATTCAGCAACAGAAGCATCGTTACACCGTCATCACCAGCGATTACGGTCGCAAGCAAACCGGTTACCCCAATTACGCCCAATGCGCCTAAAATTAGCTTTATGATTAATGATGCAGCAATGTTCTGTTTTGCAATAGTCATGGTTTTATCGCTGAGTTTGATCAGGTAGGGAATTTGCGCAAGCTCATCTTTCACAAGTACGATGTCCGCGGATTCAAGGGCAACGTCAACTCCTGCCGCACCCATGGCAATTCCAACGTCTGAAGCAGCAAGCGCTGGAGCATCATTCACGCCGTCTCCAACCATAGCCACAAGCCCATCTTTCCCCTTCATATCCTCAATACACTTCACTTTATCCTCAGGAAACAGCTCCGCATAAACCTCATCAATCTTCAAGGTTTCCGCTGTTTCCTTAGCAATCTGCATTCTGTCACCAGTTAACATAGCGGTTTTTATCCCATTTTTCTTCAAATCGCTGACTGCTTTTAAGGCGTCTTCTCTCACTTGGTCTACAACGCAAACTGCAGCTAACCCCTCTTTACCAACAGAAACACAAACCGAAGTGTGGGTATCGTTCTCGTTAATTGCCATTGCTTCCGTGCAATTGCAGTCGAACTGTTTCATCAACTCTAAGTTCCCAACAGCCACAAATTTTCCATCAACGTTGCCGATAATGCCTTTTCCAGGAATCTCTGTGAGGTCAGTCACTTTAAACTTGCTTAAGTCAATGCCTCTTTCTTGGGCACGCCTAACAATGGCTTGAGCAACTGGATGATTTGAAAACTGATCCAAAGCAGCAGCCAGAGCCAAAGCTTCATCTTCAGTTCTTTGCACAAGCCTCACTTCATGAACCGCTGGCCTGCCCAAAGTTAGCGTGCCCGTTTTGTCAAAAACAACTTTTTTTACTTTGGCAAGCTTTTCAACGTAGATTCCGCCTTTTATTACCACGCCTCTTCTAGCTGCAATTGTTATAGCCACGAATACTGTTGCTGGAACGGAGATGATGAAGGCGCTTGGGCAAGAAACCACTAAGAGAATCAAAGAGCGATAGAGCCAAATATTGAAAGAGGCGCCGAAAAATAGTGTTGGCAGAGTAGCGGTCAAAACGGCTAAGAATATTACTATTGGGACGTAAATTTTTGCGAATCGGTCAACAAGCCTTTCTATGGATGCCTTTCGTTTGCCTGATTCACCGACAAGAATCATTATTCTTGAAACAAGCGTTTCACTGGCTTTTTTTGTGACAGATATCTTTAGAACGCCGCTTATGTTTAATGTGCCAGCAAAGACGCAGTCGTTTAGTTTCTTGGTTACAGGCATGGATTCTCCGGTAACTATGGCTTGGTCAACGTGTGAGAAACCGTCGACAACGTTGCCGTCCAAAGGGATCCGTTCCCCAGGTCGGACAAGCAGCGTCATGTTTGGCTCTACTTCGTTGACATTAACAGTTTTTTCTGCTCCATCGGTTATTATTCTGGCTTTGTCTGGCATGAACTTTGAAAGTTTCTCCACTGTTCGCCGTGCTCTGTCCTCGATGTAGCCTTCAAAATATTCAGCGATGGAATAAAGAAACAGCACCGTAGCCGCTTCAAACAGAGCATGCAAATATAGCGCGCCTAGGGCTGCGACAGCCATTAGAAACTCAACTGAAAATCTTCTCTCAATAATTAGCTCTTTGAGCCCTACTACACCGATGTAAATTGAAGCAAAAAGAACTACAAACGTAATACAAAACTGCGCTTAAGGTTGCTTGAACATTTACAATTGGTATAACAAAGCCAAGGAAAACTCCAGCGAAGAAAAAGTCCAGTAAGGCGCCGATTACAATGGTTAAGCCTAATAAAACGGCAAAAGTAATCATTACCCGTTTATTCTCATGTTCCTCGTTTTCTTTGTGCTCTGGCTTTTCTTCGCAGGCTTTTTCGTTTTTGCTCAATTTTTAAAACCAGTTAATTCTATGTTAATGCAGAACTTGCAAAAAAGGTTTCATAAAAAAATAGGAAGAGTGGTTGTTCTAGTGTTTTTTTCCTGCAAACTGTTCATACACTGGGTGTCCCTTGAACCGTAGTGTCGTCTCGGATTTTTCTATCGTTCCGCTTGGCAGCCTCATGCAAATGGACTGTACAACTGCACCTTGAGGAATCAAACGTACGCCATCCAAAAGTTCTCCTTTGGTGACGCCTGATGCTGCGAATACTAGTTCCTTGCCTTTTGCCAGTTCATCTTGGGTATAGGTTTTGTCGACGTCAACTCCAGCTTCTTTGAGGCGCTCCATTCTTGCTGCGTCGTTTGGTTGTCGCCAAACCTTAACAAGCATTGTTCCTCCAAGGCATTTTACGGCTGTTGCTGCGATGGTTGCTTCTGGACCGGCTCCTGCACCTATAAGCAAATCAACACCTGACTGTGGTGTGCATGCAACGACTGCGCCTGCGATGTCGCCGTCTGGGATTAGAATGATTCTGACTCCAAGTTTTCTTAGAGTTTTCAGTATGTCATTGTGTCTATCTCGGTCGAGCATAATGACTGTAAAAGTGGATAGGGGGATCTTTTTTTCTCGGGATATGATATGGACGATTTCTTCAACAGACATTTCCATGGTTATTTTGCCCATCGATTGGTTGTCTGTTGCAATTTTGTAGTAGTAGCCGTCATCAGGGAGAACTTGGAAACATCCTGCGGGTGCGCAAGCCAACGCGGATATAGCGTCTTTTATGCCTTTGCTGGCAGCTGTAGTTCCATCAACTGGGTCAATAACAAATTCGACTTTGGGGCCTCCGCCGAGTGCCGACTTTTTCTCTTCGTGCAAAAGAAGGTGCGTTATCTTTAGGTCCTTCACAGCAAATCACTTCGCCATCAACGTCGGTTTGGGCAAGGGCTGCTCTTGAGAACTCAACGGCGTTTGCATCAATTAAGTCACAGTCGCCTTGACCAATGTGCAAAGCTGCACCTATTGCTCCTGCAACTGTTATTCTCGTTAATGATGGGGCTAATGCTCTAAGAGAAACCAAGTGTTATTCCTCGTTTAGCACAGTTAAACAACTATCTCGTTAATATCTACTTAATATATGTTTTACCATTCAAGGTTACGTAAAAAACCGTAACCATTCTGTTTTTTGAGATCTTTAAAAAGTCAATACGCTTGAGTCTGCAAAAAAATAAAGGGAACAAAAACATAGTACAGCTTGGCAAAAATGAAAAAAAACGTGTTAGCAATAGCCGTTATCTTAGGGTTCTTAGTCTGGGGCTTCAGTGGATTAGGCTTCGTAGGTTTTGCCTCTGCAAACCCTAACGGTTCATTTCCGTATCTAGCTATGCCAGTAGAATATGTCAACTACACAATTACACCCATTAATGGTACCCTTTGGGCAAAAATTGATGGCGACTATCCCATTTTCATCTACAGCCAACTAGATTGCAAATTCAAAGGGGACATGCCGATGGTTTACCCAATGCCTCCCGGAGCAACAAACATCCATGTTTTCTTAGGCGAACAGGAGCAGAATTGGACTAATTATACGCAATTGTATCCTGATGTTTTGCACCATACAGCCATCGGCGATTGGGGCATGATATATTGTGATTTAAACAACCTTTCAGACAATTTTGTGCTTAAAATCCACTATGAACACCCACTGCAGATGATAAATGGAAGCTACCTGTTCCTCTACGACCTAAACATCAGCCCGTACTTGTCAGAACAAAGCACCAACTCCACGGTCCACTATACCATTCGCATGGAAACAAATACCACAAATCTGCATGCGTTCACAACAACAACTGACAGCAAATGGAACCCCATAAACTTCATAACGACAAAGGAAGGCTCAACCCAAGTGGTCTCAATTCAGGAATACTCTGAATATTCAAAACCGCTGCCTGGCGACCTAGTTGTAGAATTTTCAAGCGATGTGCAGGTCCAGAAATTTCCAATCTGGGCAATACCTGCGTTTGTATTGTCTGTATTTTTGATTGCGCTGATTTTCTTGCAAAGAAGAACAATTGCCCACAAATATTGAGTGAACAGCTTTCTTATCTTGGTTGTTTTTGGTTTATGACGGGTTCAGTCGTTCGTTTTTTGTAACAGGGTACTTCAAACTTCAAGAGTGGGGTTCTTTTCAAAAATTTTTTCCAATCGTAGAAGACATGTTTTATTTTAAATATTTTTTTACTGCATAGCTCTGCTTTTTCCCGATGAAGCGAGCGTATAAACCTCAGCCTTGACTTTGTTGAGTCTTAGTGGAAGCAGGGAATGTACTCTCTAACCCTAAACTTCACCGCTAACCGTTCAGCAACAGCCTGCACCTTACCTAAGTCCACCTCTGGCATTCTCACCGCCGTAACCTCAACCTCAAGCACAGACTTCGATTTCTGCACAAAATCAACCACTGCTTCATAGGCATCAGTGAAAGTTGGCTTACATATCTCTTCATAAGTTTTCGCGTCGCCAGCGTTCAAACTTACGCTGACTTTGTCAACGCCCGCAGCATTCAACTCGTTTGCCACATCCTTATCAGGATTAAGTACGTAGCCATGTCCATTAGTATTCACGCGGATTTTTAGTGGTCGTCCATAATGCTTCCTTATCCACCTTGTGACATTCAATAAAACATCCAATCGCTCTGTTGGTTCTCCGAAACCGCAGAAAACTACCTCATTCCAGTTTCGCATGTTCAAAACCTCGCAAAGTTCACTGGTAATCTGGGTAACGCTGGGCTCCTCAGCTAGTTTAAGGTTGAAGCCACCTACTCCACGTTTATATCGCTTGAGGCAGAAAAAGCAACAGTTTGAGCATTTGTTGGTTATGTTTAAGTAAAGCTTATTTTCCATCCAGTAGACGGTTTTGGCTTTATCCATAACAGCCATATCAGCCGCCTGTCATAAGAGACATCAAAATTATGCTGTCCCCGTCTTTCAGGATTGTGTTGATGCCTTTTAGTTGGTCCATTAAAACGCCGTTAACCATAGCTACGAAGGTTGACTTTATCTCCCCACGCTCTGTGTCATAAACTTCTTGAGTGAACGGCGCTCCGTATTTCTCGGCGACTTTATCCAGAGCATCAGATAAAGCGGCATCTTCTTTGAGGTCGAATGCGTCTTGGCTTGTTTTGGTGAAACTTTTAACCAAGCTTATGTAGTGAACTTTTATTTTCATTTGTTGAACCTTCGAGCTTGTGCTAATTGATTGAATGAAGTTTCTCATATCTTTTTTCTATGAACAACTGCTTTTTTCTGGATTGTGAGCGCCAAAATCGTTGTGATTGTTTATGCATGACGACAAACCTGAAAAGCTGTTTCAGCACATGAATTTCCAAATACGAACCCATTAAGTTAATATAGTTTTTAACTGCCTAATAACTAAAATAACTGGAGGAACAAGGTTTGTTCGGTTACGCAGGAAGAATTTTACGTGTTGATTTAACCACAGGCAAGACTAGCTTTGAAAAACTAGACTCAGAAACCGCCAAAAAATTTGTTGGCGGAATTGGCTTAGGTATGAAACTTTGGCTGGCCAATTCTAAAGCAGGTGTTGACGCATTTTGCCCTGAAAATCCACTGGTTTTAGCAGTCGGCCCAGTCTCTGCAACGATGTTTCCTACCGGTGGAAATGGTCACGCATTCATTTCAAAATCCCCCGCTACAGGCGGCGTTGGAGAAGCCGTAAGCCATGGCACTTTTGGAGCTGAAATAAAAAGGGCTGGGTACGACGCAGTCATTGTAACTGGGAAAGCCGAAAAACCAGTTTACCTGTGGATTGACGATGATTCAGTTCAATTACTTGACGCAGGCAACCTCTGGGGCAAATCACCTTCAGAAACTGAAGATGCAATTAAAGATGAACTCGGCGATTACTATGTACGTGTATCATCAATCGGTTTAGCCGGAGAAAAACAATCCAAAATAGCGGCCATACTAAATGAGAAAACCCGTGCTGCTGGAAGAACCGGGTTGGGCGCAGTTATGGGTTCTAAGAACCTAAAAGCTATTGCTGTTCGAGGTACCAACGATATCGTTGTCGCCAAACCTGATGAATTCATGGATATGGTCAGAGAGTTCCATGAGAGAATGAAGGGTCCGGCAGCTCAAAAATACCGAACACTTGGAACTTCAGAAAACATCATGACCCAAAATGCATTGTTCTGCATGCCTACACGGAACTATACTAACGCTCATTTTGAGACCGCTGACAAAGTAAGCGCCGAAGTACTTAACGAACGATACATTACAAAAATAATTGCCTGCAACTCATGTGCTATGCGATGTGAACATGAAGCAGTAATTCGCGAGGGCATCCTACAAAGGAACCATGGCGCGCATGGAATACGACAATATATGGGCATTAGGACCAAATTGTGGCGTAGATAAACTTGACGCGATAATAAAAGCAGCTGAACTCTGCAACTACTACGGTTTAGATGCCCAAAGCACAGGTGTAACAGTAAGCTTTGCAATGGACTGCCATGAACAAGGCATCCTTTCACACGAGGAGCTAGACGGAATTGACGCTCACTTCGGAAACGCAGAAGCACTTATACAACTTATAGAAAAAATTGGTAAACGGGAAGGAATAGGCGAAGTTCTCGCTGACGGCGTCAAAGCTGCCGCAGAAAAAATCGGCAAAGACTCCAGAAAGCTAGCGCAGAATATCAAAGGATTAGAAGTCACAGGTTATGATTTACGATGCTTAAAGACTGCTGCTTTAGGGTTTGCAGTTTCCTTCAGAGGAGCTGACCATAACCGAAGCGGCGCCTACGTCTTCGATATCACAGGTAAAGTTGACCGTTTGAAGGCTGAAAAAGGACGTGGAAAACTCGTTAAGGATTCAGAAGATGTTTACGCCCTGATTGATTCCCTTATTATTTGCAAAAACGCCAAAGGCACATTTTACAAGGAACTAGCCGACATGGCTAAACTATACACATTAGTAACAGGTTACGAGATGACACCTCAAGAAATTAGCATCGCAGGCGAACGAATAAACACCCTTGCACGACTAATTAACATCCGAGAAGGTTTAAGCCGCAAAGACGACACATTACCCTGGAAAGTCATGAACCAACCAATTCCCGACGACGGACCAGCAAAAGGCGCAGTGGTAACCCAAGACGAACTTGACCTATTACTAGACGATTATTACCAAGCACGAGGCTGGACACTAGACGGTGTACCAACCAAGTCCCTCCTCACCAAACTTGGCATAGACGACTTATCAAGCATAGTTGAGGGAAAAGAGGCGTAAGAAATGGTAAAAATTCACGAAAGAAAATTTGTTTCCGTTGACCCGGAAAAATGTGTAGGCTGTCAAATCTGCGAGTACGCTTGCTCATTCACCAAAGAGAAAGCGTTCAACCCCCTCAAATCACGCATCCGAGTTGTACGAGTTAACCAAATAGCAAACATGGCAGTAACATGCAGACTCTGCGAAGATCCAGCATGCGTAGCAGCTTGCCCACGAGATGCCCTAACACAGTCAGAAGACACAGGAAACATTGTTCTTGACAAAGACAAATGCAACGGCTGCGGCTGGTGCATCGAAGCCTGCGACTACGGCGCAATAATGCTTCATCCAGAAAACAAAGTAGTCTACGTCTGTGATATGTGCAAAGAAAAAGCTGATGGACCACAATGCGTTAAATGGTGCCCTGAAGAAGCTTTAACCGTAGTTACAAGTGATGTGCTGGCGCAGAAAGCAAGAATAAGTGCAATCAAAAAACTGTTCCAAGAGTCAAAGCAAAAAGAAACCAAGCAGTAACAAAAGGGACAAAGCCCTTCTGCTCAATTTCTATTTTATTATAGTATTTTACCAGTCGCTTTCTTGTTACGAAAAAGAACCTGAAGAAAATATCCGTGACACAGAAGCGAAAAAAAACTTACAATAAGTTAATTATCTCAGCTAAACTTTTTTTCAACCATGCAAATCAACTATCATAGCAGAAAATAGAAAGTTCTATTGTTAGGCGACATTTTAGCTACCATACTATACATTTTAGCTTTGGTTGTTGGCAACATCTTAGACCTTTCTGCTCACAGGTCAGCAAGAACAGTCAGCGAGCTAATAGAGCGCGGTGCACCAAACCTGGATTTACTAAATGTCATATTTATGATCTATAATCTTCTATTGGTTCCTTTCGCAGTCGGTCTCTATTTAAGTTTAGATCTAAGGAACGCGGTTTTGCAAAAGCTATTAATAACGATAAACCCCCGTTTAGGAACATACTGGTGGCCGTGTTGCTTGATCAACTAATCATAACAATAATTCTTGCCTTAATCCAGGGGATCGCAGAATGGCTGCCAATTTCCAGTACCGCTCACTTAAGAATTGCCGAGCACTTCCTGGGGTTTTAAGCAACACCGCTCTTCAACGTTTTCCTCCATATTGGCACTCTTGCGGTTGTAATTTTCTATTTTAGGCGTGACATCAAAGTTGTACTTACAGTTCTGGTGCACAGGGATTTTCATTCTGAATACGGCCGATTCATCCCCCTAATCGTGGTGGCGACAATTCCAACTGGCATAATAGGATTGCTCTACGACAAATTCCTGGCAGATAATTATCAAACATTCCTCATTATGGGCATCACGTTTCTTGTCGGTACCACCCTGTTGTTTTTCTCCAAGTTTGGCAAAGAAAATCAGACCCAAATCTCATACCGCAAAGCCTTAATTATGGGCGCTGCGCAAGGAGCTGCGAGTTTTCCTGGGCTTTCAAGAAGTGGCTCAACAATTTCAAGCGGGCTTTTGCAGGGGATCAAGCGGGAGATGGTTTTTAAATTCTCATTCTTACTATCGATTCCTGCGATAATTGGCGATTTAGGAGTTGAGGCTTACTTGTCAGAGGGGAAGCTTTTCTCAAGGCGTTGGAGTTAGTTCACTCGACATTCTAATCGGCTTGGCGTTTACTGTGATTGCAGGTTACTTTGCAATCGTGCTGGTGAAGAAGCTGGTGTTGACCAAGCGGTTTCATTACTTCGCTGCTTACACGTTTGCCCTTGGTGTTGTCCTGATAGCTTTGGCATTATTATTAGGCTACTACTCGTAATGTCAAAGGACTAGATTTTACAATATCATTTTTCAGAATCTTGTTTGAAAAGCTCTTTGATGACAATATTGAATAATCGTTGCAGCATTAATTTTAATTAGCTTTGTAAGACGAAGCAAGAAATTCTATGGAAGAATCTTTTATAACAAATCAAGGTGTTCCTTTTTCAGACGACCAAAACTCCTTAACCGTAAGCAATAACGGGCCAGTTCTACTTCAGGATGTCCATTTGATCGAAAAACTCGCGCATTTCAACCGTGAACGAATACCTGAACGGATTGTTCATGCCAAAGGGGCTGGTGCAGGAAGCTATTTTGAAATAATCAAAAAATTAACAAAGTGCACAAAAGCAAAATCTCTCTCAGAAGTGGAAAACGATCAGAAGTGTTCGTGAGGTTTTCTACAGTAGGTGGCGAAAAAGGGTCAGCGGATGCAGAACGCAACCCGAGAGGATTCGCGGTAAAATTCTACACCGCGGAAGGTAATTATGACTGCGTA
>CAWHSP010000027.1:0-13409 GCA_963831865.1 Candidatus Bathyarchaeota archaeon
TACTCGTTTGTTTATCGATTTTTGAAGGCAACCTCTTTTGACTTTCCTTGACTTTTGGGACAATTCGGGACAATCAGGGATAATAGGGGCCATTTAGAGCCATTTTGGGACACTGTTTGCAACAGAATTTAAGTTTTATTTGAAAAAAGCAATCCCAAAAACAAATAATGAAATTCGGACATAAAAAATGTGGACCCCTGATAGTCTTCACTTTTCCTTACTTTCTTTCACTTTCTGTCACTCAACCTGCAAAAAAGCCAAACCCTAAATTAAAGAGTATCCCAAAACAGCTATATTGCAACCCTGCCGTTAACAACAGTAATACCTAATGCCTTCAAGCTAGAAAAATTCTTAATCAGATTATAGAAAAAGAAAATAAGAGCGACGAACCAAGCTATATTAAGGTTCTGAAAAATTATGTATGACGGTTATATTCTTTTTTGCAATAAAACTTCACAGCAACAATGTCTAAGCAATAAACGCTACACTTGCGCAGACAAGAAAACGGCTGCTTTGGCAGAGATCAAGTCAGGCACAGTCGTTTTTCTGTACAATACAGATGATAAGAGTTTGCTTGGGCCATTCACAACGCTGAGTGAAGGCGACCAACTAGATGCTGGCACATGGGTGGAAGACATTGAAACCCACATTCCCTCCGAAGACATTAAAGTAACTTGGGAAGACCTTCATATCCTGCAAAATGCACCTGAAAAACTACCGTTCCTCAACGACCCCAAAACATGCAAACTATCCACTGTTCAAACCCAACGGATCTTAGACCTGCTAAAAGAAGGCGCCCTGTATCTGAATGCTAAAGAAAAGTAAAATTATACAAGAATTTAGCCTGAAAACTTTTTAGCTTCTAAGCTAATGATTTTGTGGCAATCAATGCATCGCGTAAAATTCAATTCAAAACCGTTCAGAATATCAAAGCATCGCTGATTATACAATCTCTGCTTATGACTACAATTAACCTGACCAGTCTCCACTAGCTCCTTCTCATCCATTCTCCTTTCTCCAAATATTACTCAGCTAGAATCAAGTTATAACTGTTTTGGAACTCAACAAAACAAGCATTGGCTCACTAAAAAGAACCCCTTCTAAAAAGAAAAAGGCTAATTATCCTCCCTTTCTTCATATAAGCAGGCTGCAAATTGCAGAATTCTGTCCAGAACGCTTTCACATCCAAAATGTCAAAGAAATGTGAAGCGTTAAATACCAAAATATGTGTTTTTGATAAGTCAAGATAGAACTCGGAGAAATAATCTTGAAAAGTAAAGGTCCCTTGTTCATTGTTCCCTGGCGATGCACCTATGCCTGCGACAGCAACTGTGTTCACTGTATTTCAGCTGGGCAAGCAGCAGTTTCGGATGAAGTTGATACTGAAGGAGCCAAAAAAATTGTTGATGAAGTTTACGATTTTGGAGCGACCTTCTTCGGAGTTACCGGTGGACAGCCGTTTCAGCGAAAGGACCTTTTAGAAGTCATAGCCTACGCCAGAGGGCTAGGTTTGAGCGCAAGCATAATTACTGATGGACGTTTAGTGGACCAGAAAACTTTTGAGGCCATCGTTAAAAACAAAGTTCGAATCTCAGTTAGCATTGACGGTGCCGAGAAGACTAACGATGTGATCCGTGGAAAAGGAGCTTACGCAGCCGCACTTTCAGCAATAAAAAAGTTTTCAGAGACCAAACTGCTAGATTGTCTTGTTTACACCTTTGCAAATGCCGACAGCGACGTAACAAATGTAAATGAAGAAGACATGCGGCATGTGATTGATTTAGCTCGCCAATATGGCGCACGCTGGGTGGTTTTCCATGGATTTATTCCATACAGCAACAACAAAAAAAGCCTCAAATCTGACCCTACGCCTAAGCAGTACGAATGGGTCTGCAACAGACTCTACGATTTAACAAAGGAATATGCGGGGAAACCTGAAATTAATATTTATCTTCCTTTCTACGCGCGGGTGGCAAAGCAGAGAGGAATGGAAGACTTCGACAACTGGTTTAACAACTTCTTCTTAGGGAGATGCTGGTTCGGAAAATTCTTCAGTTTAGCAGAAAACGGCGACGCCATACCATGCAGCTACAACGATGTCTACAGGATTGGAAACGTAAAGGATAAGTCGCTTAAGCAAATATGGGATGACATGCAAAACTCGGAGTTCTTCGCAAAAGTCCGAAATAAAGACAACATAAAGGGCAAATGCGGCGTCTGCGAGTTCAAAGAACTTTGCGGAGGCTGCAGAACGGCAGCGTTGTTTTATACAGGAGACATTTTAGGTTCCGATCCAAGATGCAGCTACATTCCCAAAGCTCTTACGCGTAAAAAATAACCCAAAATTCCTGACTTGTTATTTTACACTTAATGAAGTAAAAAATGAGAAGCATACCAAAACACCCGTACATAATCTTATTTTTAGTTCTAGCTGGATTTCTTCTCGTTAACGTAACCTATGCTCAAGGTTTTGTAGCCTACACATTAATGTTAACGGAATAATTACTCCAAAAACATCGCTTATTACTTTTTCAGGAAATGTATTTAGTCTCAATAGTAACCTCAGTGGCTCCATCAACGTTTAGGCGAGCAACGTAATAATTGAGGGAAATGACTACACAATTCAAGGCCTTGGCGGAATAGGCATTTGGCTAAAGGGAGCAAATAATGTCACAATTAGAAACTTGACGCTAAAAGATTTTTCTCTGAGCGGACTCTATCTTACCTCCTCTAGTAATGACACTCTTTGTTATAACGACTTGAACTCAAACGATTATTGCGACATCGACTTAGAGAAGGTATCAACAGCAACAATATCTTCGCTAATAACTTAACAAATAATTGTTTTGCCGGCGCTAGATTAAGCAATAATTCACCTATCCCAAACGCTGGGTCAGGATCTAATTCAAACAAAATATATGAAAATGACATAGGAGCCAATCTACAGTACGGAATTTTCCTAAGTAACTCTAGCCTCAACAAAATTTATCAAAATAGTATAACAAATAACAGTGACGCAGGCATTGGCATTGCCTCATCTTCCACTAATGAATTTTATCTCAATGATTTAATCAACAATTCTCCAAATGTTAGAATTGGAGGTTCAATAGATTATTTCATCGGAACTGGAATCGGCAAAACATGCACTAACATTTGGGATAATGGGTCAGTCGGCAACTACTGGAGCGAGCAAAACGGCGCAGATGCAAATCATGATGGCATTGGTGATACGCGATACGTGATAGATACTAACAATATTGATACTTACCCGCTCATAGCTTCCTTCAAAATCACGCCTTCACCGCTGCAGGCAGAATCATCAACAACATCTTCATCGTCTATATACCAATAGGCGCAACGGCCTTTCCAAACACTGTTGGCAGTCGCTGCCATAGGAGTGTCAGTTGCTCTATTGGGTGTCCTTTTGCTTCGTAATTACAGGAAAAGACCAAACCAACAAGTGCAGAGCTAGACTTAACATAGAGATTCCGAAACTACCACTTTCTTAATAACCTTCTAATTCCTAAAAAGCAAAAACTGTCTTCAAGAAAAAAAGAGGCAGATTATTATAAGTCAGTGGGAGTGGCGTGCACCCAAAAAAATGCGGAAGAGAGGGGGGTAAAAAGGAATCTTATCTGGATGCACGTCACACATTTATGAGCTTCTCATTTGCTGCAGGAAGAGAAATCCATAGTTTCTACGTGATTTACTGAAGTTAAGCTGTGCCTTGGCTTTAGGAGACTCAATTTTTTGGGTGTTTTTGCTTGTTATGAAAACTGATCCGCCGTTTTTGAGGTGTTCTTTTACCTGACAAAAGTTCACTTCAGCTGCTTCTTGAACCTCAACGTCGTCGGTAGCATTATTGTCTAGCAATAGAACTTGAAATACCGGGGGCTTGATTTTTTTGTTTGCAGAAATTATCTTCAAAAAATTTTCCCTTCCTTCAGATTTGAGAGTGCTTAATAGTTAATTTAAAAATTCTTAAAGCTATGTGATTGTCCTTGCACTACTACAAGATAATATTAGTTCAAAATAAACGGAACAATTTGATTGTCACATAACGTTTTAACAATTAAATCAGGTTTTGCCTCTTTCAGCTCTTCTTTGGAATAGACGCCTGTTGTAACCGCAACGCAGCCCATGTTGGCGGACTTTGCGGCTTTAACACCGAAAATCGAATCCTCAAGGACAACACATTTTTCTGGATTTGTTTTGAGTTCAGAGGCGGTTTTGATGAAGATTTCCGGATGTGGTTTGGAATGAGAAATTGACTCGGCTGTAAGAAAAACTTGGAAGAATTGGGTTAAGCCGTTTGCCTCCACCATATGTATGATGACTGAGCGGTTATTCATTGATGCCAACCCCATTTTTACTTTGCCATGTAACGCTCTAAGTAGCTCTTTTGCACCTGGGAATAATTTTACTTGGTTTGTTAATTCAATTTCAAGCTGGCTTTTACGGTCTACTAAATGTTCAATCATTTTCTGGTCAGCGCGTATGTTTGCGGATTGCAAAACGTCGCAAAACGTATCTGCTGCACCAATACCTATACGACGCTCAATGTACTCGTCGCTTACAATACAGTTGACTTCGCTAAGAGCCTTCTGGAATGATACAACAATTACTTGCCTTGTATCGGCTAAAGTGCCGTCCCAATCAAAAATAACCGCTTCAAACATCATTGATCTCAATTTAGGTTTAGTTTTTCCCTTATAGCTTGGCTTTTCTTTGTGGCTTCTTCGATGGCTCTTATCATTGCTGAACGGATTTGGCTTTGTTCAATTTGGTATATTGCTTCGATGGTTGTTCCGCCTGGAGTTGTAGTCATATCCTTGATTTTAGATGGTTCCTCGTTTAAGTCAACTACAAGTTTTCCCGTGCCCATCACTGTTTGCGCAGCACACGTTAACGCTATGTTTCGCGGTAATCCAACTTTTAATCCTGCATATGTCATGGCTTCAATAATAATTGACAAGTAACCTGGTCCACTTCCGCTTACCGCAGTGATAGCATCCATATATTTCTCTTCAACCTCATCGCAAATGCCCATCATATTCAGCAATGTCTCCACTTTCTCCTTATCCTCAGCAGTAACGTTCGTTTCACAACAGTAAGCCGTGTAAGCAGCTTGCACCAGAGCCCCAAGGTTAGGCATAATACGCACAACCTTCGCGTTAGAAACGTGCTTCAGCAAAAACCTAAGCGGAACAGTCGCTGCCACAGAGATTAGCAGCTTACCCTTGATTTCTGCGCTGATATCTTTGAGAACTTTTTCTACATCTCCCGGTTTAACTATGAGAAAAACGATGTCTGCGTCGGCAGCAGACTTTTTGCTGTTTGAAGAAGTTTTCACACCTAAGGGATCGAATTCCTTAAGCCGTTCAAGTTGAATATCAACCGCTGTAATTTTGCCTTGATAACCACCTTTAAGAAGGCTTTTGATTATAGCGCCGCCCATCATACCAGCGCCGATCACGGTGATTTTATCATTCATTGCTGTTCACTAGCTTTAAGGACTGGCGGCTTTGCTCTTTAAACTTTTGTTGCCAAAAATGTTCTCTAGCTGCTGATTGTTTCTTTGAGAAGTTTTCGCAAAGCCATCGCAGAAGCATCTGTTCTTATGCCTCTTGTACTAAAGTGAGTTTGTACTGCTTGGAAACCACCCGAATGAAGTGCGTTTGTGAAGGCTTGTATGGATGGCGATGGCAGACCCAGTTTTCCGCTTAACTTGTCAACTACAAAATAGGTAATGGGGGCTGAAGCTTCTTCTTTAATTAATGCTAGTAGTTTTGTGATTCGAGCGCTGTTTCTGAATGCAACAGACTTGTTTTCTTTTATCATTAAACCAATGAAGCCACCGTCAAAGATGCTTGCCACCCAGAGAGGTCCAGTCCAGTCCATTCTTGAACCGCATTCGGGGCATTGCAGGCTGCCTAAGGGTTGGTGGGTGGTTTCTCTGTGCAAGCAGTTGAAGCAGTGCAGAAGGTAGCCGATGTTTTTGATGCTGTCATCCGCTTTTTTGGCGCCATAGCTGATTTGTGCGTATAAGCGAATATAGTGTTCGCTGCTGTGGCTGAAAAGCACCTTTATACCAATATCGTGTTTTGCGGCTAAGGTGGCGGTGCAGCCAGCTAAAAGTCTGACAGCTAATTCGTGGCAATACTCTGTCCTGAGTGGTTTACCGCCGTATTTTCGCACGCAAGCTTTTGCATGAACTCCGCATAAAGGCGCCAAGTCAGTTGCCGTTAACGCCAGTAAGCCGTTGTTGCGGACTGCTCGGAGCGCTGAGTCAAGGTATGGTGCCGGAGTACCAAACGGATCAACGTCCACAATATCAAATCTTTTTTTGGGCGAGGCATTGCAGCTTAAAACACAGTTCGCATCTTTATGCTTAACCCCAATTTTGCCTTCCAACCCATTAAGTGACACATTATGCTTTGCCAGTTTGTATGCTTGCTCGTTAATGTCGCTGATTAACACTTTTTTGACGAAGTCAATTTCAGCCGCGAAACGAATGCCTCGGATGCCTTGACTGGTTAATGGATCACATATGCTGATTTCATGATTAACTATACGTTGGTAAGCTTGAAAGGCCAGAACAGTTAGGTCGCGGTTGAACTCCATGATGGGGTTGTAGAAGACTGGCGCTCGGGATGGCGCATAATCAGAGGGAACAACATGATAGGCTGCGAGTTTTGGCACTAACACTTGGACTTTGCCTTCCTTGATTATTTCGCTAGGAAAGTCAGCTTGGTAATCGCTATCAACCATGTAGGTTGTGCTCCAGTAAGTGCTCTATGAAAAACATTTTATCACCATATTAGACTTCTGGTTAATATAGTGCAATCGTTTGCGGAAGCGTGTTTTGCTTTTGACAGGTGCTCGGGGCATTGGAAAACGACCGTTCTTATCAAAACTGTGGATGCACTTAAAGCGGGTGGTTTCAGCGTCGGCGGTATGATAAGCCGGAAGCCAGAGAGGACCACATGACGGGTCGGCTTTGAAATATTAGATTTAACCAACGACAAACATTGTTGGCTGGCTCATATCGACCAGAAGGCCGGTTCGCAAGTTGGCAAATACTAGGTCAACCTCCATGATCTCGAAAACATTGGAGCAAAGGCCATCGAAGAAGCCACAGAAAAAAGCGTCATTGTTGTAGTCGACGAGATAGGCAATGGAACTGTTCTCCCAGAAATTTAAACAAGCCGTGAAGCAGCGTTGGAAAGCCAAAAATTGGTCCTAGCCGTTGTTCATGCAAAGGCCAAAGACCAGTTGCTATCTGAAGCAAAGCAAAGAGACGATTCCAATGTCTTTTTCGTCACTTTGCTTAACCGCGGCAGTTTACCTATCGAGCTGTACAATCAAGTCTTCGCGTTTCTTTAGCTATCAGCAAGTGACATGAATAATTGCGACAAATCTCTTTTGTTCTTGCTCTATTTTGCTAATCACTTCAGGAGTGGGCAAGATTATGGTATTATACTTTGTCAAGACTTTAAGAGCTTTTGGAGTTATCGGCAAGGAAGCGTAGTGACCACTTCCAACATATAGAACATCAAAATCTTCTTTTGACAGAAATCTTAGTTCGTGTTCTGAAAGCGGTGTGTGACCGTAAACTGCTTTTAGGTCTTTAGATTTCTTCTTGTCTCTTTTGGTTATTTTGCCTTCTGCGTGAATCACAATGTCATTTGTATATTTGTCACCTTTGACCTTTATCCAACCAAATTCTGCTTTAATTGACATGATTCCAACAATTGCCATATAATTTTAGATAAACAATATTTTGAATTGAGTCAAGCTTAATGCTTTCTGATTTTTACTTTACGCTTTGTCTCTTGAGTTTTAGCTGGTTCATCCCAGAACTTGTCAAATTCTTCTGGCGACATAATATTAATGCTTTTTAGTTGCTGACTGAATGCGTCGAGCGCACAGGGGTTATTGAGGTGTGCATGATAAACTTCAATTAGCAGATTTATTGCCATTGATTGAGAAATCGGCTTTTTAGCCATTAAGGATAATTCTTCAGCAGTTTTTACTAAATCTTCACTGATTTTGTCAGGTAAATTGAGGTTTTTCATTTCAAACACTACAGACTCTTTGCTAATAGTTGGGCATCCTTTTTAATTTTAGCCAAATCCTCCATCGTCGGCTTTCCGCTAATATCGCCAAGTCTGCCCAGAATGCTCATATCTTCTCTTCCATGAAATTCACCAACCGTGTACCATTCGCCAACAATGTTAAAGCCAAAATGCTCAACATACTGCCGCATTGTTTTCCCCGTCGGCGTTGCCTCATCAATGCCTGTGTGTGGTCCTGAATATGTGCAAAAAACTAAAGCGTTTTTGCCTTGAACTTTAGGGGCGCAAGACTTGATTTTGCCTCAATTGCGATAAATATTGAGTTTAGCCTTCAATAAGTCAGCCATTGGTTTAGCAGGTTGCCATTCAATTGAGGGTGAACCAACACAAATTAAATCATAATCAAAAAAATCAACGCTTTCGGCTTCTTGAGGCTTTCTAAGCTCAACCTTTAACCCAGAAATTCTCTATTCCTTCTTTAATGGCTTAGGCGATTTTTCAGTATTTCCTGTACTTGACCAATAAACAATTAGTGCAGACTTCAAATGATTTACTCCCAACTGCCTATCCGGTGGAGGATAAAAAGTGTTTTTAGGGCAGTTTTAGTAAATCACGTGCCACTTGTCGCGGTTCTTTCCTCTTTGAATGTATCTTGTAAACGCTCCATTCACTACACAATTTCTCTAATTTTAAAGAAACATCGTTGTATTCATCTTGTTCTTTCATTTTCAATAGCCTTTTCCAGTCACGTTCGTTTTGCATAAACATAAATAAGACACTTATTTCAGCCAAAGTAATATTGTGAAAATTGGAATACGATTCAATGTTAATCATTCAAATAGCTCCTTTTCCACCGTTATTCTAAAAAAAACTTGCTATCCATTTTGGAAATTGTTATCAATGGTCGATCGAAACGATAGTAAAAGATTTTTATGTTCCTTTAAGCAAACAAAACTATAACAGATTTCTAGTGATTCTTTTCTAAAAACATCTTAGGGAAGGAGAATAAAGGGAAGAAGGCTTCAAAATAGATAAAAATTTACCAAATAGACTTGATAGTCTTTAAAAGAAGGAAGTTTAGATTAAGAAACTGAAATACTAATAAATTCTGGAAACCCTCTCTGAAAAATTCAACTCTTTAGAAAATAAAGAAAGTACTTCCAGACCTATTGAAACGATGAGGAAAGAAGAAAAATAGATTACATCAAAAACGGGACAAAGACCCGTTTGAAGTTAAATTTTCGAAAAGAATGGGCAAGAATAGAAATGTAAAAGTTGCGCTAAAGCCATTACGATGCTAACCTAAAGCCCAGAAGATGGGTAAATCAAAAAAAAGATTTTGAGATTTTTAACCAGATTTACTTTATTTGAAAGTATAAATAGCATTTAAGTAATAATTTTAACAAGTCAGGTGAATTTTTTGAGAATCGGATTTTTCGTTTATGAATATCCGCCTCAACTCGTAGGCGGCTTAGGCACATACGCGGAATACATCACTCACGAATTCGTAGATATAGGACATGACGTTTTCGGTTTTTACATTGAATAATAATGGTTTAAAAACCAGAGAAATACTTCGAGTAGTAGAAGTTCACCGACCGCTGATTGCTGACGCAAGCAACATCTGGCCTTTTTTTGTAGTTGATGATCTTAAGAAATGGAGCACAAATATCAAACTCTTCAACGATATCTTCATGTATAACATACTTAGCGCTACAAATTCATCAACGGCTTAATCAAAAAAGAAAAATACACTTTTGATGTCGTCTGCGGTCACGACTGGTTAGGCAGCATCTCAGGATTAGTAATCAAAAACGAAACCAAAATTCAGTAGTTTTCCACACACATAGCACAGAATGGGGAAGGAGTGGCGGAGGAGGCTCAGAAGTAGTTTCCCATTTAGAGAGGGCCATGGCTCAAAACTCAGACAAAATAGTAACTGTAAGTTACGCAATGCAGGATGATCTGGTAAGACAAGGGTGGGTGCCCTCAAAAATCAGCGTTGTCTCGAACGGTTATGACCCAGA
Organism: Candidatus Bathyarchaeota archaeon; assembly: GCA_963831865.1. Taxonomy (GTDB): domain Archaea; phylum Thermoproteota; class Bathyarchaeia; order Bathyarchaeales; family Bathycorpusculaceae; genus Bathycorpusculum. The sequence goes on from CAWHSP010000027.1 coordinate 10,106, forward strand.
AATGTACAATCAAGTTAATGTTCAAAAACACGATGTAGATGAAATAAGAAGAAAATATGTTGTTCCGGGAGGATGGAACATGCTGCTTTTTGTCGGCAGACTTGCATGGGTAAAGGGCGTCAGAAACCTATTGCAGGCGATGCCAATGGTTCTAAAAGAAAACCCGAACACTAAACTATTGATTTTAGGTAAAGGCGAAGAACAAGGTGACATCCAAGAAACAGCAGAACGATTAAACATTAAAGATAAAATCATTTACCGCTTCGACTTCGTGTCTGAAGAAGAACGAATTCTCCATTATGCCGCTTCCGACGTCTGCGTTTTTCCATCAATTTATGAACCATTTGGCATTGTAAGTTTAGAAGCCATGGCTATGGAGAAACCCGTAGCAGTAGGAGCTAGAGGTGTTGTTGGCTTCAAGGAACAGGTCGTAAATCGAGGGGCAGACCAATGTGGAGTGCACATTAACGGAGAAGACCCGTCAGATATCGCTTGGGGAATAAACGAAACACTGCGTAATCCTGAAAAAGCAAAGAATTGGGGAGAAAACGGTAGGCGAAGAGTGCTGGAGTATTTTACATGGCGAAAAGTCGCGGGAGAAACAAGCAAAATCTACGAATCACTATTTTAATGATGTTGCTCCCGTCAAACTTTCTTAAACAAGTTTAAACTTTTTAAACAAACTAAAACATTTTTAAACTCGACCTGCAAACAGTTTAAACTTAATTTTAGAAAAAGCAACCCAAAACAACCATTTGAAACTTAGCAGAAAAATCACCAACAACTGAGATTGTAACAAATTCAGGACAAAGCAAAGCTAAACCAACCATTTCACAAAATAACTATATTCATTTTTCATAAAAAAAATTGGTTCCTGTGCAAATCACAGGTTCAATATCTACATTTTTTCGTCCATGCCTGCCATTTTTGGCATTAGAACTTTGTCTATTGCATGGCAAACTCCGTTGTCTACGATTAGGTCTGGTTTGATGATGTTTGCGCCATTAACTTTCATGTTTTTATGTAAATGCCAAGTTTTAGCGTCTATCTTTAATTCTCCTCCTGAAAGAGCCTGCAGGTATTCGTGCTGAGCTAAATCTGAAGCCATAAGTTTTCCGTCAACAACGTGGAAAGTCAAGACTTCCTTAAGTTTCACTGGGTCTTTGAGTAACATATCCCAGTTAGCTTTGGGTATTTTATTGAAGGCTTCATCTGTGGGTGCAAAAACCGTGAATGGACCTGGGCCTTTCAGTGTATCAACGAGTCCAGCTGCTTTTACTGCTTCTACAAGTTTTGACATCCCTGATGCCATTGCAGCATCAACAATATCCGGCAAAAATTTCACCTCCACTTACAATTGAATTCCAAAAAATTCACTACAATAGAATGAATGATATATGCTTTAAACCTTGCTGATCTATGGATGAGTGTGGTAGTATTGTATTAAGTTGGGGGTCTTTTTTGTGCGTATTGATAACGGCGGGGTTTGCCAATTCGCGTCAGTATGTTGTCTTTAACTAAATCGACCAGTGCATGGGCTACTGCGGTGCGGTCATAGTGGAAGCCTTTGCGCGCAAGCTCGGTGTGGACATCGTCCAAGCCTCTGGGTTGGGTAAACCAATCTTCCTCCCAGAGCTTTTGGATTACTCCTTTGCATGTTTCTGCTCTGGGCGGTGGCGAGGGGCGTTCGGCGACTTGGGCAAGGTTTGTGTTTTTCAGTCGTTCGGTGACGGTGGCGAGGATTCGGTCTACGGCGGTCTGGATTTGGTCGGGTTGGGCTTCGATTTCGAATTCTATGTCGCCGACTTTCATTTTTACGCGTATTGGGGGGTTTTGCTGTTTTTCTGTCAAGTTCTCACTTATTGTATATTGTATTGTGCAAGATGTGCATGCACAATACTTAAATATTTCACCAATAAAGATATTGAATATTGGTGAATCATGGTGATTGAACAATATACAATTACTAACAAATATAACTTTCCACAACCAACAATGGACACAGCACTACCCCAGCGCTTTTTAGAACAAAGCCTTAACTCACTCAAACAAGCGCAGCATCAACCTCTCCAGTTCAACACCCAGAACCTTCAAAAATTTGGATTTAAACAGACCGATATCCTTCAAATCTGCAGCTCAAACCCCAACCGATCCCCATAAAAGCCGACCACCAGGAAACCTTAATCGCTGCTGTGGACACATCGACAATAAAAATCGGCGACACAGACACCGGTATGATAATCGCCATTCGTGGAGCAATCACATGGCGCCAAAACCACAGCTACAAATACACGCGACTTGGACCATTCGTATTCCACATAACCGAAGATAACAAAAACGAGGTTTACAACACGCTTGAACACGCATATTTCAGCACAACTTATGGAAGCATGCATCAATCTGCTCCAAACATTATGCAGATGCCCATGCGCCTTGCAGGCTTATTGGAGCGGTGGCTTCAAACAATGCTTGCAAAAACCGTAAACCACGGCATTATCCTCTTCGACGGTTCCTTAACCGCTGGAACCATCGACACCCCAACCCAACGGCTCCGAGAAATCCTTAGCTTCGCAAGAAGAAACAACAGCATCATTTTTGCGTTCTCTAAGGCTACCACATTGAGATCTAACGGCATTTTGATAACCGAGAAACTTCCAAACCTTGACCCGCCATACCTGCTCGAAACCACAGGCTTACATTCAAAACCGCCAATAACGTTGCTAGGCGACGTTTATGTTGCACGACTCAACAAGTCAAACTTTGCGTTTCGATTAGACATCGACAAAGAAACCGCCGCTGAACAACGAATGAGGCCGTTCAGAAAACTAATTGGTAACGACCTCTATACGCAAAGCTACCCCGAAACCCTTCGGCTCTCACATATCCTCTGCACCTTTACTGCCAACGAAGTTTTAGCTATAAAACACTTCATTACACGAAAGCATGGCATACAAATAATCAACCGACCCGACATGCACAGGCTACTTTTCGGCTCGTTTGGCAAGGGGGAAATGTACTCATGAAACTCTATAAAAAAGAAGGTAACATCCTGCAAATCATTAGTTTCCCAACAGAGAGCGCTGAAAAAGGCGACTATTTGTTCGTTGAAGACCAGGATGCCGCAAAAGCCTTAATCGCTCAGGTTATCGATGTGCAATTTGCCGCTGTGCCAGGCGTGCTTGAGGAGCTTTTGCGCACTTTGCCAGATGGAGGCGAATCTCTTCAAGGCGAAGATATTGATCCTATGGAAATTGCTCCCCACATAACCTACATTCAAGATGCGAGTTTGCTGATTTGCAAGATA
>CAWHSP010000028.1:0-4675 GCA_963831865.1 Candidatus Bathyarchaeota archaeon
TATAAATAAAATACCGGGGGTTTGTCCTGGCGATGTTTGACGTTAAATTCGAGTTTTTCATTTTATTTTCTCTTCCTGAATAGTTTATGGCCGTCGAAATCGCAGACAAATTCAAATCCTGCTTCTATGAGTACGCAGGCTTCAGCTTCTGTCTTAGCTACCTTTGAAACGAAGTCTACCTGATCTTGGAATAGTGCCTCTTCGAGCTGTATGTAAATCAGCGTATTCTTGATGTTTTTGTGGCCTAGCACTTGCATGACATATAAGACGTCTTTGGTTCGATGGTACTCCATGGTTCCTTTCCAAGTTCGCAAGGTCTTGAACATGATTTTGTTTAGGCGGGGATTTTGTACTTTTCCTGCGATGCGTTCGCGTTGTTCAGCGTAGTTGTCTCTGAAATTGTCTAAGGGCATCTTTGGTTTAGCGAAAATGTGTTTACCGTAGATTTTTGGCAGCTGTTGAAGCATTCCGATTAGTTTGTGGCTTATTTTGAATATTCTTGGGTTGCTGTTCTTCTCTGGTGTAATTCGTATGGTGTTGGTTTCGAAGTCGAAGTGGTCCCATTCTATTTGCCATGCTTCGCCGCATCTTATGCCTGTTTCTTTTAGCAGTTGAAGGAAAGTTCCTATGCGATGGCTGCAGGCTGCGATTAGCTGGTCTATTTCTGTTTCTTTTGGAACGAACGGGAGCTTTGGAATTCCTGTGTATTTTGGAGGACTTCCATGTTCCGCCAGTCATCTTTAGGAAGCTTGAGTAGGCGTCGACTGCGTTAGCTTTTCTTCCTTCGCACCATGGTTGATTTGAGATTACTTTTTTTACGGATTCTGGGTCATAGAGGTCTGCTTGTCGTCTAGTAAGAATGCGAAGGAGTTTTGATCTGCCTATGATTGTTGCGTCTCTATAGCCTTCTTTTTTCATCCACCAAGCGAATTCAACTAGTTTTCCTTTAACGTCAGCTGTTTCTCTACGCAGAACTTCAGTTTTCTGTTGTTCTGCTACCAAGTTTTTCGTCTCCGTGACGCATATTTGGCAGTTAACTACTTTGTCGTTGGTAGTTTTTAATGACTTCGTTTCAATCATTTCAATTGTTTCAATAGCTTTCTTAGCCAGCAAAACGTCGTTTGGGTCTGAAAATCGCAGACCACATTCTCTGCATAGCCATCGTTGGATCGGGTCACCAAACATTGGGGAACGTGTACCGTCGCGCCAGACTTTCTTGCTTTTACATTGTGGGCACAGTGGGCTAACGTTCTCAGAGCCTTCTGTTGACTCAGACTTACAAGAATAAGGACTGGATTCATTTCCAAATACACCGTTCAGACTGTGCTTCTGATGTAAGTTCAGCCATTCCATCCCACCTCCAAAATTCAGCCCTATTACCTGAAGTTAGTTTACGGGTTTAGATTGGTTGTTTTTGGTTTCTCTTCATGTTTGATTAGTTCCCACGGAACCTGTGCCACTAACCCACAACCTGTATACCGATAGAAATACTCAGGGTCAACAAATCTGCTGCCGTCTGTTTGCATTAAAAGGTGCTTATCCATTTTTACGTAGCAAGCGCATTCTTCGCCTAGGCAATCGCTGTTTTTCTGCTGTGGGTGAGCAGCAGCGAAAGGGCAGACCTTAGGGTTCACCATGTTGTTCATCTGCCTTCTTTGGTTTGTGCTCATACTCTTCCAAGTGTTCAAAGAGGACCTCGTAGGCAACCTCTTTGGCTATGGTTCTGATTAGTCGTCGTTGGGCTCTTTCAGATTCATTCATGTATTCTTTCTCCTCTGGAAAATTAGGTTGGGTGTTTGTTCTTGCGGTTGTTTGGCGGCGAAGCTGTTTGGGTCTGCTCTTGGGTTTTTATGGTTTTTTCGAGGGTTTCTATTCTTAGCCTTACGGCTTCTGAGACAAACTCTGAGACGCTGTGGTAGGTTCCGATTTGTTCGATTAGTTGTTTTATGCGTTCGATGAGTTCATCGTTAAGGGATACGCTTTTGTAGTTTTGACCAGGCACATTTAATACCTCAGTTTAACTTTATATGTGTGGTATGGGTGTGGTTATAATTTAAGGGTTGTCGAATCAATGAGATGAAAAGCACTCAGCCCTGAGGCATCGAAAATTTATTAAGTCTTGACTAACGTATATATAAAGTAAAGGTGTGGTATATTTGCCCGTTGACAAGTATAGAGGCGTAAGCCTCCACAAAGACCTCGTCGGAGCAATAGAAGACTACATGAAAACTCACCCAGAGATGGGTTACAAAAGCTTAGCAGACTTTGTAACAGACGCCATAAGGGAAAAATGCGAAGAACTCGGCATCTTCCTGCCCAAACCTGAGCTTCCCGTTCTTGAACACTTCAACCTAAACGACACTGGCGTCCGCATCCTTGACCGATCGCTTGCCACCAAATCAACCAGCGGAAAAATCATAGACATCAACTTCAAGCCAAAGGGAATCTGGTGCACCCACTGTCAAGCAGACAGATTGCCGCCATATCGATTTCGCTTTGACAGTGCCGGCAATTGAAGAGGTTGTTGAAAAGAAGCGCAAGGAAGGCTGGAAGCTAGGGATAACCAATGCTTGAACTCAGAAATGTTAAACCTAACAGCGTTGACGTGTTCGACGGAGGAATCTTCATCGCGACGATATACACGCATGAAAAACACCTTGCCGTCGTAAGCAAATACCTCGATAAGGCAAGATGCAACAGGAAAGTCTTGCGTAATCTGGTGGCTGAGGACAAAAAGTTTCCGCCTGCAGTGGAAATTGATTTTCTAATCTAACGGAGTTTTTCTCCACACATCGATTCTCGTCACTTTAATTGCAATCCCCGCAACTATGCTGAGCAGCGATAGCCAAAAGACTGCCCCAGTAAAAGTTGAGTAGTCTATGTTAATCATGTTTGTTCCATGAAGCAGGCTAATGGTTAATTCTCTGGGATATAGTAGTAAAGAAAGCAGCAGCGAAACGCCAACAACCATTACAAGGTAACCCAACCCCAGTTTTCTTAGCAACTTCGACCGTGGATAGAAGATTATGGCTAAGCCTGAGGCTGCGGCGATGTAGCCGACGGGAAGCATAAAACCCCACAGAGCACCTGACACGTAAGGCTCAGCCATCGTATGGTAAAGTCCAAAAGGAAGGAACAACACAGCAAATAGCACAGCACCGTAAGCTAGACGAAGAAATTGGAACGCCATCAACATCTAACCCATGGAACAGGTTGCAGCGACACGCATTTTAATCTAACGCCAGCAATTCTCTTTTACGAAATACCTAACTAAAATAGTCTAATTTTGTTGTTTTCGTTTCCAAGACAATGCGAGCCACGAGTGGATTAAATACTTGAAGTATGTAACTAAGTTTCGTGGCTTTTTATTAATATTTAAACGTTAATATGGTGTAGGTGAAAATAAAATGGAAACTAAAATTGCAGCAAAATTAAAACAAGAAATAAACAGTTTCATGGGCTTGACAGTAAGTAACATAGTCTTTAGTGCGTTAACAATGGCTTTTGGCATAAGTATCCTTGTTCCAAACGTAACTGCATTGGTGGCAGCCCGAAGTGTGCTATTGCCTGAATTATTTCTGGTTATACTTGGGTTTTTGGCGTTTGCCGTAGCAATAAAATGGCTTGTGTCTAGTGTTGAAATGTTTGAAACTGCAACTGAGCTAAAAGAGGATTATGCAAAAAATAAAGCGTTTGATGAGGAAGCCAGAACTGGTTTAGTAGTTAAAATGGTGTCTTACTATCGGGAAAACAAACCTACATTCAAGAAGATGATGCTTATTAGTCGAGTTGCTGGGGTTTGCTTTCTAATAAGTGGCGTATATACTTTGACAACTATAGCAATTAACGTGGCAACTGGCGTTCAATCGATAGATCTTTTAATTCAGGTTTCTGGAGCAGCAGTCACTTTTGCAGTAGCATTTGCTAGCTTTATTATTCCTTATTTTTTTGGTAAATACTCTAAGATTTGGGATAATCGCCTTGAAGAAACGCTCAAAGTTGAGAAAGAGCTCAAAGAACAATTAGGAGAAGATTGAAAAGTGAAGCAGAAAAGAACTCATTACGAGATTTTTTGGGAGATCTTAACATTTTGTAAAACTCCTAAGTCTTTCACTAGGATAATTTATCGATGCAATCTTAACTCGAAGATTGGGCAGATTCATGTTGATTTTTTGAAAGAGAGGCACTTTCTTGTTGAAATAGAAAATCAGGGAATGTCACAGCTTAAATCAACTGAACAAGCAAGTCAGTATACGGCTCTTTTCAATAAGACTTATCGTGAACTCTTTGAAGATAGTCCACAATTTAGGCTTTAAAAATTTTCTTGTTGTTTTAATTTAGTGTTGTCTGAGAGTTAGAACATTGTTGAGAAAATTCCTATGAAAACAGGGATATCGGTTCCAGCGTGGAATAAAACAGAGCCTATTATGCTGTCAGTGCGTTGCATGATATAGCCCCAAGCTAGTCCAAGCCCGAATGTGAAGACAACCTATCCAAAGTGCCCCTCTTCGCAAGCAAGGATTCTGGCTTGTAGATCAGATATCTTTTAGGCAAAATCATTTTGGGACCTTGAGTTTGTATTCAATTTTATTTTCCTAAACTGTAGTTTAACCATTCAATTCACGCTCTTTTTGCAATATCCCAAAAGATAATTTTGGTTTTGTCCCACAACTGC
>CAWHSP010000029.1:0-31507 GCA_963831865.1 Candidatus Bathyarchaeota archaeon
GTGCACCAAACAAAAACAACCCTAAACCTTGGAACAATCAACCCAGGCAGCACAACCACACAAACAATCTACATCAAAAACACAGGCAACGTCGCGGAAAAACTAACAATGACCACAAACAACTGGAACCCAACCAACGCCACCACCTCACTAACCCTAACCTGGAACCGACAAAACACAATCCTAAAAGCAGGACAATCAATTCAAGCAACAATAACATTAAAAGCAGCATCAAACACCGGCAGCCTCAGAACCTTCAACTGCGGCGTAACGCTAACAGGCACCCAATAACCAACAAACAAAACTAAAGCTTGTATTTGTTCACTTTCTTCTCACTCTCTTCTCTCCCTTGCACAAATAGAGCCCCTTAGGTTCATTGGAACAGTTTCGGCAACATCGCTAGGTGACATTTATGAAGTTGCAGATGGGAAGAAAAATAGGTAATTTGTTTTGACATTTCCCTCGACTAAAATTAGAGCTTTCTTGCTCACTGTTTTTCTATTTTAGGGGGTTTCTTTTTATTTCTTTGATTTGGTCGAAATCTGCATCGTCGCTTAGTATTGTTTTTATTTTCTTGCTAAGTGCTGATGCGATGTGGATTGAGTCTCGTGGCCTCAGTTTATATTTGATCATTAATGCTTGAGCTTGCGATATTACTTCTTCATCGATATTGATGAATTTTAGGTTGGGGAAGCCGAGGATTTTTTGTCCTTGCGTTACGCCGTCTGTTTTTCCTAACAGTCTGGTGGTTACCCAAACGACTTCATCCCAGGTTAATGTTGATGTTGAGGCGAGCAATGTTCCATTTTCGATCTGCACAAGTATGTCTTTGGCTTTCTTTGCTTTTGGCTCAAAGTCCGGGGGATATAATACTGGGTAGAGGAATACGTTAGAGTCAACGTATTGCATGTCTTTGTGCTGCCTCTTCATCCATTATTTCCTTGAGGTTGACAACATTTCTTAGTTTTGAGGCATATGTCGAAGTGTAAGTATTCGGTATAACTGCCCTCGATTTTTGGTTTGCTTATAATTATTTCATCGCCTCTAATTTCTAAGATCACTTCAACTCCGGGCTTGAGACCTATTGCATCCCTCAATCGTTTAGGGATAACTACTTGACCTTTTTGTCCAACATTTTTCCTTGGCATAGGGCATACCAATTAGTAACCTTATCTAACTTAAATTTATACTTTCCCACTAACAAGTGCCACTAATAGGTGCCATTAATTATGAAGTTTGGCGCGCTGGTTTGTCCCGAAATTAATGTAGAATGGCGATAACTCTTGTTTTTTGATTTGAGCTGAAATTTGAGCTGTTGAAACTCTTGCGGAATGGTCGCACTCTATCAACGAATTGGACACATCTACAGAACACATGAGGATTTACTCGGGACAAAAAACAATGGTTGAATTTCTAGTCGGTTGAATAGGGAGTTTTTTAGGGTATTTGTTTACTTTTTGTTAACTAATATTTAAATAATTTGTTTACTTAATGGGTAATTATGAGCGATGTAATAGCAATCAGAGTTCCCAAGAAACTCAAATACGAACTTCAAGAGTTGAATGTGAATTACGCAGAGGACATCAGAGAATACCTTGAAAGAAGAGTTAAGGTGGAGAAATTAAAGCAGGTCATAAAAGAGATAGACGCATTTAGGAACGAGTTGGGCGAAAAAACCAAAATCACACAGTCTTCCGCAGAAATAATCAGGGAAGATCGAGATCATGGCCATTGAAGTCGTCGTTGACTCGTCAGTAATAGTAGCACTAGTAACACTTGAAAAGTACTCTGAATGGGCATCAAAAAGCATACATGAGTATGAGTATTTCCATGTTTTGGACTTAAGCTTTTACGAAGTAGCGAACGCTATAATGCATAAAGTATCCGACGAATTTGAAGCAAAGAATGCTATAGCAGCGTTCGAACAAGCTGAAAAAATGATGAACCTCTATGCAGTTCATAAGTTCTCCGAAGTTATTGTTGATGCATTGAACAAAGCGGTAGAGCTCAAGATAACTGTCTATGATGCTGCATTTATCTCGCTTGCGAGTAAACTAGATCTGCCGTTCCTCACACTCGATACCAAACTATCGAAGAAGCTTGAGAACACGAAATACAAGAGTCTTATTGAGTGGTCTAACAAAAGGCCTCATATTTTATGAGCAAAAATCAATTTGTAAAATTGCTTCCGTGGATCATTTTCTGAATATCTTCATGGGCGTAGTCACGACTAACCATATTAAAGGATACAAGAAAATTGTCGACAATGCAAAGCGTGTTTTGGCTGCGCATTCATAATTAAGGTTGGAAAAATTAGCAGGCGTGTTACATGCTATGTTGGGTTCTTTTGGTTGTGGTAGTGAGTGCATGTTGGGTTTGTTTTGGGTTGGAGCTGTGAAGCTGGGCTGAAGGCGTCAACGCTTACGCTCGTGTCCTCTTAGACTGGTACACTCAAGGGAAACGCTTCTTTCACGCATTGTAAGAGGATCAAGCACCCTTGAGGCTACTGCTGGAAACTTTGAAAACGGTTACAGATTCCGAACTGCGGCGACAAATCGAAAAGGCACTTATAGACAAGTAACACTACCTGCTCCTTTAAAAAACAAAAGTCGCCGCCGTGTAGTTCGTTACAACACTTGTACAATTAATCTTCAGCTGACTGTCTTTTCTCTCCTTCAATCGCTATCTTAGATCGAGAAGAGTGAATTAATAGGCGGCGAAATTCAAAACTGTTATTAGTTTTGCTGAGTATTTCTTTAGTAGTTTGGGGCGTTGTTGTGGGCGATCAAAACGATTGTCCGAATAGTAAACCACATGAGCGAAAAGAAGCTTTGAGCATTTTTAGGGAATTATGGTCTACAGGAAATTCTCCTTTGCACCGAATGTATTCATCTTGGGAGGAGCTTGAAAGAAACATTGAGGTTAAATCGGACACGTCAACACCATCAAGAAACAAAAGATACGGTATGCCCATATTGTGGTGCCAAGCAAACCGTTAGCAAACCATTAGACGGCGTTTTTCCATATTTGAATTGTGAGTCATGCAAACACTCTTTTTTCGTTCAAAATAATTTATTTGTAAGGAAACTTACAGAAGAAGAGGAAAGGGAAATTCCGGAATCGTGGATCCGAATAGTTGATGATTTAGCAAAAAAGAAGGTCGCAGTGGTCTTAAGATTTGAATAACCAACATGACGAGAACGGTTTGCTGGGTTAACCAGAGATAAAGTTATGGTTTTTAAAAAGTTGCTAATGTTAGTTCGAGGCTCCAGAAGACGTCGTGGAGAGTTCCTGTTTGATGCAGCAAAAGGGGAGTTGCTAGTTTGATGTGCAGAAGTCGAAGAGCTCTCTTGGCGTTAGTATTTTTGTTTGCTTGAATTGACTCAGTTTAAGTAGGTGCTTATCTCCAGTTGCAATAAATTTGGCGCCCGCTGCCAGAGCGCACTCAAGGATTCTGTTATCTTGAGGATCTTCTTCTATGATGTGGACCTTTATTTTAGGGTATACTATCGTTGAATTTGCTGCGATCATGCGCAGGATTTGTCTTGCATCAATTTCACAAGCGTTCAAGGTCTGGTTTATTTTTGGGTACGTTAATACTTTTGAAATTTCCATCAATATGTCTTTGCTTATGTAAACGGATGTTGCTTGATTTAGAATTTTATCGTACTCTTGACTCAGGATCTTTTTCATGAAAATTGAAATCCAGACGTTTGTATCGAAGACTACTTTGACCTTCTTGCCCATTCAATTGCCTCATCGATGAGTTTGTCAACATCTATGCAATCTTTTTTGGTCTGATTTTCAATCTTTTCGGCTATTTCTTCAATGGTGGTTTTTTTTGTTTTCCTTAGCAGGATCTCACCGTCCCTGCTCACCACGATGAGTTTCTCACCGGTTCGTAAGCCTAGTTTTTCACGAACACATTTTGGAATAACGATCTGACCCTTGGAGGAAATTTTCACCATGTCTTCGATTTGTTCTGTCATAATTGTAATACCAGTCTTACAAGTAAATAAATTTTTACTTAGTGGTTGAAAGGTGACCTTGTTTGTCTTAGTTGTGTTTGTTTGTTTTTTAATGGGCTAAAACTTGTATTTGTCTTGACTAAATATGACCCTTTATTTTAAATTGAGGTAATTTGGACTTGGGGTGGGACTGTGATGGGTGGAAGGATAGTTTTGTGGTGGTTTTTTAGTTTGGAGTTGTTTTTGGGTTGTGCCATCAGTGAATTATTAATTGGAGGTTACGGGTTGCATCTATAATAGGGTCTTTTGCCATCCGGGTTTAGGTTAAGAAGATCTTTGGATGTTTGCGATTGGCCATTTTACCTTGGGAATATATTTGGGAAAGGCACCTCAAAGCTGGCTAACGAAAGTTGAATTTGCCTCTTTTGCTTGCAACACCAGTTCTGCCGTTAAAGAAACACGCACAGCCCACTTCACTTTGCATCATGAAGGTTTGGCCCTTTTATAGGTTTGATTTTGTCAGATGTAACTAACCAGATTTACTTTACCATTATTTCTTCTTTTAAAGGCTTGAAGTGAGGATCCCCTGTTAAAATTTTAGATTTAAGCCTTCTTGCAGTAGCCGAAACATAAGCATCAGCAAGACCAAAATCTTTGGCAGTTTTACGCATTTCACAATGTAGCAGCCCAGCTTGAAAAGAAAGCTCTTCATCGACCATAACTACTTGCGAATTACTCAGTAAAACATCATATGCAACCTTCGCATCCTTGCTCATACGCGCAACTTTACTAACAACTTCACCAAGAGCAACTGCGCAAGTAAATATGTCATCGTTGTTTTCAAGAATCTCAGTAACTTTGCGCCCAGCATCGGTTCCATCCAAATATTCAATCCACGCATAAGCATCTACTACAAACTTAGTCATGCGTTGTCAACTCATCTTGGGCGGTGAAAGGACCTACACCTTTGAGAAGCCCAAAGCCATCCTTACGCAGTTTCTTGACGCTAATTTCGATAATTTCGCCTTCCTTAATTTTGTTCGCCTCAACTAGCTCCTTAGGTAATGTAACAACTAATGAAACACCGACTTTCCTTGTTTTTGCTAAACATTCAGTCAAGTATACCAGCAATTACATATAATAATACATAAGTTACATATAAATTACCTTTTTTCAGATTAAGATTTTAATTCAGAACCAAGTAACTTGACATCTAAGTTTCTGTTTTGGAGTGTGTTGACTATTGGAAGAAGAACGTGTGTTTTTGCATTTGCATTGTGGGTTGGTTTGGGTTGCTTTTGCCTCACAGGCTTTGGAGGGCTTTTTGGTTGCGTCTGCAAACGTCACGTTCCGTCTGCCAAAGGCTGGATCTGGATTGATGCTCTCGTTGTAGAGGTTGGCACAGCCTGTTGCTTCAACAAAAAGAAGAACAGAACCCAAGATTGCATCTTAAACATAGTCACGACTAACCAAAATAAGAGTTACAAAGAATTGTCGACGATGCAGAGCATTTTTGGGCTGCACCTTGCGATGGCTGGAGAAATATTCTTTGTTTCTTCACACCTATGAACTCAAACAAAAGGGTTAGCCGTAGGTTCGTTGTTGTTTTCAGTTAGCTCGAAGTCTTCGAGGTCAAACACTAAATGTCCTTGCTTGGTAAGTTGTTCTTTGTCGGTGATGTGTTTTGCGATGACTACATAGTTTTCTTTCTTGCGGTCCCATTGGAAATGTTGTGCTTTGCCTTTAAGGTTTTGGAGAATTCTTCGGCAGTCTATTGAGTTAAGGTTGCTCCATTTTGTTTCGATGAAGGTTACGGCTTGTTTTTCTTCGTCAAGAGCAATCAGGTCTACTTCGATGTTTTTGAACCACCATTTGCCTATGGACGTATAGGTGAAGGGAAGCGTATGGTTTATTTTCATATCAGCTAAAAGCTCGGTTGCTACTTGTTCGAATGCGTGTCCAATGTAGATGTTGTAGTCTTGTTTGATTTTGTTTAGGATGTTTTCGCTGTTTCCTGCTTCGAGTTCGGTTTTGTTGGGGAAGACGTATTTGAACCAGAAGTTCAGGTAATTGTCAGCTATGGCGTATTGGCTTTTTCGCGGTTTGGGCGTTGTGCCTATAGGGTGGGTTCTTTTTATGAAGCCTAAATCTTCTAGTACACTTGAGTATTTTGAGAGCATACTCTTGTCTATGCTGGTTTTGTTGAGTATTTCGCCATATGTTTGGGCTTCTTGGGCAATTGCTTTTAGTATTGTGGCATAGTTGCGTGGCTCTCGGAGTTCTTCGCGGAGAAGGAACTCGGCTTCTTCGTAGAGGAATTCGCCTTTGGTTAGGATTTTTTGTTGTACATTTTGCCAGAAGCTGTTTTCTGGGGTAAATTTTTGAAGGTATGCGGGTATGCCGCCTAAGCAGGAGTATGTGTGTATTATTGTTTCGAGGTTGTAGTGAGGGAAGAATGGTTTTAGGTGGTGTATTTTGAGGGGTTCGAGTTTCCATTGGGCTGTTCTTCTTCCGTAGAGTGGACTTTTGTAGTTCAGAACTTCGGTTTCCATCATAGTAACGGATGAGCTAAGTAAAATGAGCATGGTGGGGGTGTTTTTGAGGTTTTGGTCCCAGATTTTTTGGAAGATGGATGGTACTGCGTGGTTTGCTTCGATGAGTGTTGGGAATTCATCTATTATAATAATGGTGTGGACGTTTTTGTTCCATTTTGTGAATTCGTCGAAGAGTTCAATCCAGTCTTTGATGGCGAGTTTGGCGAAGCTTTCGTTTTGGAGGAAGCGGCTAATTTGCTGTTTTAGTTCTTGGATTAGTTCGGTTTCGGGGCGCTGGTCTGCGAGGAAGTAGATGTGGGGTTTGTTTTTTGAGAAGTGCAGGGTGAATTCAGTTTTTCCAATTCTTCGCCTGCCGTATATGACGATTAGTTCGGCTGCTTTTGTTTTGTAGTGTTCGTCTAAGAACTGGAGTTCCTGTTTTCTATTGACGAATAGTTGAATCATAAGTAGGATACTTACGTTTCAACTATTTAAGCCTAAAGTGAACCAAGCACAAACAGCTGGGCGCCAAACATTGTTCTTATCTTAACGTTTGCTGCAAAGATGCACCTGTAAAGGGTCTGCTGCTGGAAGCTTTGAAAACTGTTACGGATTCCAATCTGCGTCGACAAATCGAAGAAGCACTCATAACCAAATAGCATACGCAGCCAACGGATAATGGCTAGTTACAATGCCTAATCAACTTTAGGTGCTCGTCAACCCCAGTTTGTGGAAAATGATGACGGCGCAACTAATTCCATATATTATAAGTGTTGAGAATCCCTTTTTTAAAAAGAGATGATCAGATCATAACTGTTTCTTCCATTGAGAATCTCTCATAGCCTCAAGAAGACTAGGGGGCAAACCCTCTGGCACTCTTTTGAAGATGGGTTGCTTATTCAAGATCAAGGTTGGAAAATTAGCGGACGTTTTTTTTAATCGTCGTTTCTGTGAAAAAGCTTAAAGTCACGAGTTGCCCATATTCTAAAATATGAAAAATGTTGAAGCCATCAAGCGGACGCTTTTTGGGTACAAAGCAGAGCTGCATGAGAAGTTCAAAGTTAAGAATATAGGCGTTTTCGGTTCTTATGTGCGTGGCGAGCAGAAGGGAAGCAGCGATGTTGATGTCCTTGTTGAATTTGATGATCCGATTGGGCTTTTCGAGTTTATGAAGTTGGAGAATTACTTATCGGATTTGCTTGGTGTCAAAGTAGATTTGGTTTCAAAGAAGGCTCTCAAACCCCACATTGGCGAGCGCATCCTTGAGGAAGTCATCATGATATGAAACGCCGCGACCTCAGGGACTACCTGCAAGATATCCTGGATGCAGTGAATGATATCGAAAGGTTCGTTGCCGACATGAGTTACGAACAATTCATTAACGACAAGAAAACCCTCAACGCTGTAGTTCGCAGCATCGAAGTAATAGGAGAAGCATCCAAAAGACTCCCTGAAAGCCTCAAAGCAAAGAATAGTGAGCTTCCATGGAGAGAAATAACGGGTATGCGAGACAAGCTAATCCACGCTTATTTCGGAATGGACACTGAAACCCTCTGGAAAACAGTCAAAGAAAACATTCCGCAACTAAGACAGACAATCAAAAAAATGGCGAAAGATCAAGAAAAGTGATAATCACTAACCAAAAACTGCCTTACAGTTAGTCTGGATTTACGATTTTTGGAACCTTTGATTAAGGAATTAATGGAGAGTGACTTTAGAAAGAGATAATTTACTAATTTATGAGCAAAATGTTTCTCCTCAAGTATACTCACTTAGAAATGCTATAAGCTCTTGTAATTGCTCCCAATGAGAAGACCCGGCAGCCTCACAACCTTCAGATGTGACGTAATACTTACCGGAAAACTGTCTAATTACTTAATTATTCTTTTGTCTGATAGAAGATGATCAGGTATTTTTTGCACTTTTCAGCGTCGGGTTTGTTTTGGGTTGCTTTCGTTGCACAGGCTTTGGAGGGCTTTTTGGTTGCGTCTGCAAATGTCATGTTCCGTCTGCCGAAGGCAAGAACGGAGGGAGGTTGGTTGCCGCAAAATGAGATAAACGTAGTCAGGTTTAGGTGCTCGCCAACCCCATGCCAGGAGAATGATGGCGGCACAACTTACTCGTAATACTGTAAGCGTTGAGATTTCTTTTTGAAAAGCCGGATGATCAGATTATAGCTGTTACTTCCATTGAGAATCTTTTATGGTCTCAAGAAGATAGGGATGTAAATCTTTGGGTATCTTCTTGAAAAGTTTGTATTCTGAGTGTTCGCTGTCAAGTTCTATTTTGCTTTCTTTACATTTGCATAAATACGCTATTGTTATGTCATGTCGCTCTGGAAAAACCCTTGAATAAGCCTTGATAAATCGATAAGATTCAATTTCAAGCCCAGTTTCTTCCTTAACTTCCCGATGCAACGTTTCCTCAAACGATTCGCCCCTATGAATTCTTCCACCCGGAAACCACCACTGCCCCACAGCAGGCCGATTTTTTCTTCTCAAAAAAAGCAAAGAACCATCAATCACAATAACAGCTTCAACCGAAGCAATAGGCATCAACCGCACTATTTGATCATAAAGAGCCGAAGGAACAAAACCAGACTCAAACTTCTTTGACGCCATCTACCAAATCAACCCAAACTATGCCAATCCAATATATTAAAACAGACTTGCCAAAAAACTAGGATCGCGAATTCTTAACATTTTCCAGCGAAATAAATAAGCATAGTCCTCTTTAGGTTCTCGCCAACCCCAGATTATTGGCGAACGATGATGGCACAAACTTCTTTAAATTATTAAACAAATTTTGAAAGATAAATCAGGAGTCGCGTAGTTGCAGAAAGCTTTAATATTAAAATGAATATTTTTAATACATGAGGTAAAGTTAATTGCCTGTAACGTTTACAACCAGAATTGAAGAAGACTTAGCCAAAGTCATAGACGAAGTTTCCAAAGAAGAAGGCATGGACAGGTCCACAGTTATCAGAAGGTTTCTAATGAAAGCCGTGAAAGAATGGTTAATCGAAAAAAACTTAGATGATTATGAGCAAGGCAAAATCACACTCTGGCAAGCCGCAAAAACATGCAATTTATCGCTTTGGGAAATGACCCTGGAAACCAAAAAAAGAGGAACCCACGTTCCATACACCCTAGAAGAATTCAAAGAAGACCTCAAAGGCCTACAAAGGACTTCACCTAAATGAGCGGCGTAGTCTCCAACTCAACCCCCCTAATCTACTTAGCAAAAGTTGGCAAAATTGACCTGCTAAGAAAAGTATTCAAAACAGTTTTCATCCCCCAAGAAGTCAAAAACGAAGTTGTAGATAAAGGCAAACTTATAGGCGAACAAGACGCATACATTATTGAGAAAGCAATCAGCGAAGGCTGGCTTAAAGTCCTGCCAGCAAAGAAAATAGAAGCTCCAATAAAGCTTCATGAAGGGGAAATTGCAGCACTATCTCTTGCAAAAGAACTAAACTTAACCACAGTACTTTTAGATGAGGTTTCAGCCCGCTCAGCTGCAAGATTGCTAGATTTAACGCCCAGAGGAACAATTTTTGTTCTATTAAAAGCCCAAGAGAAAAAAGAAATAGACTTGGATGAATGCATTGAAATCCTCAATTTACTCATAAGCAAAGGCTTTAGACTAAAAGAAGAAGTCTACATACAAACAATCAAAGAAGCAAGAAAAATAGCAGCCCAAACATAATCACAACTCATAGCAAGTTAATTAATTTACAAACTTTGCCCTTGATCAAAAAAACAATCGTAACCAAGGCTACCAAGTTGCTTGGGGCTATAATAACAGATGAATTCAGAACAGCTTTGCTCAAATCATAAGCTCCTTAAGAGCTTCCTTATCGGTGTAGGGGTAAGCTGAGGTATCTCTTTTCTTAAGTTCAACAAGAAATTCTTGGATAGATATTTCGGCTATTTCTGCGGCTTTTCCAATGCTAATTGAACCCTTAGAAAAAGCTTCAATCGCGGCAGCCACTTTAACGTCTCTTTCAGACAAGAATTCTGGAACTTTAACCTGAACCACTTTGGTCAAGAACCCCACCCTCCGCTTTGTTCATACATACCGAATTAAGAAACATGTTGGAGCTTACTTAATTTTTCTGTTTTGCTCCAAAATTGAGTTACGTATATCTGCGCGTTCATAGGAGAAGAATAAGTGTTTTTTTTTTTGTGCAGCGTCGGGTTTGGTTTGGGTTGCTTTTGCCTCACAGGCTTTGTAGGGCTTTTTGGTTGCGTCTGCAAATGTCACGTTCCGTCTGCCGAAGGCAAGAATGAAACGGTGTTTATAGTTACTACAAAATGAGATAAGCATAGTCAGGTTTAGGCGCTCGCCAACCCCAAATATGGAGAGTGATGACGGCACAACTAATTTTTATTTATTTTATTGTCTTTTGAGTTAATTTACCGATATATTTAGGTCAAGGGTAGAGTTCTAGTCCGAGGTCCTGAAAGGATTCAAAATGTTTTATATTAAAAGTGTACAGTTTTGCGCCGTTGTTAATTGTTATAGCTGCAATCATTGCGTCAGTTCTGCAAGCTATTTTTCCTTTCTTTTCGACTTCAAGTTCAATTTTGCTTGCGAGCACCGCATCTTTTTTTGTGTAACTTAGAATTGGGAGCAAAAGCAACTCTTTGATAGGTTTACCGTATTTGTGTAGACCCGTATAAAACTTCGTGTAAACTAATAACTGTCGTTGCTACTTCTTCTTTGCTTTCAGTAATCTGCTTTAGGGCTTGGTCACCTTTCAAGGATTTTCGGTCTAAAATTTCAATTAGGACATCAGAATCGATGCTGATCAATTTCTTTTTTCAGCTCTTTTAGAATTTAGTTCTGAGAGCATCGTTTCTTTGTCGGTGAATTCAACTTTGCCTCTGAGATTCTTTAGCGTTTCCACAGGTGATGTGCACTCGACTAGTCTGTCAAATAGTTGGCTAAAGCTTTCCTCTTTTCCTTTGATGGTTAGCAGTTTCCCATAGACTTCATCTCTAATAGTTATAGTTTTCACCATATCGAAACACAGCTAAAATACATGTTTAAACATACATTTAAACATAACTGGCTTTCGCTGAACTTCAATTAATCATTCCAGTACAAGGTAGAGGCCTGTAAACTAGAGCCTTCATAGTCAATTGACATTTGAGATGTGGTGCTCTTTCAATTTGGTTTGTCTAACACCCTTATGTGCATATATATGCGTATGTGCATATGGTTAATCATGACTAAAGTTGTTTCCCTCTCCAAAAAAGCCTATCAAACCCTAAAAGACCTCAAAAGACCCAACGAATCATTCTCAGACGTAGTTCTAAGAATCTCAAACACCAAACAAAAAAAATCAATAATCCAATACGCCGGAACCTGGAACGGCAACGACATAGACGAAATCTATACCCAAATCCAAAACACCCGAGAAAAAACAACCTCCCGCGAGATAAAAATCTAAATGACCATCCTAGATACCGACATAATAGTAGCCTTACTCAAAGGAACACCCGGCGCCATTCAAAAGATAACTTCAATTGAAGAAAAAGGCGAAACCATATCCACCACCATAATAACAGTGTATGAGTTGCTAAAAGGAGCATACCTTTCACGTATGTGCGAAGAGAATTTAGCTAAAGTCACAGATTCAATTTCTAATTTGCAGAATCTTGGACTTAACATTTAACGCTTGCCAAGAAGCTGCAAAAATCTACAAAGAACTCAAAAACAAAGGTCACATGGTTGGAGAATTTGACATACTAATAGCAGCAATCACAAGAGCAAACCAGGAAGAGCTTGTAACTCGAGATGAACACTTCGAAATACTTATTCCCGCATCAAAACTCCAAAAATGGTAAAAGCAAAAAAATGTGGAAAAATCATAAAAAGAACTTTGGGCATTTCTTCAACACTTATGCGTAGTTAACCTTAGGTGCTTGCCAAACTCACGTTGTGAAGAATGATGACGGCGCAACTACTTCCTAATTGCTCGCCATTTGCGATAAGGTTTCATATCGCGCTTGCAGTTATCTACATAATTCTTTTGATTTGGGTAGCATCAAAGTCTTTATCGTTTGAGATTATTTCTTGTGCACCAGTTCTTACTGCTACGGCAAGATGTAGTGAGTCTTCGATAGTCTAGTTTATATTCATTCATCAGATCTGCAGCTTTCTTGAAGTCTTCTGATTTAAGGGATTCGATAACTAATCCTTTGATTCTCGTTATCGGATTGATGACTTGTTGTACAAAGTTCTTGTCTTTCAGGTTCTTGCCTGTTAACCCACTTATGATTACTAGTGTTTCATAGAGTGTTAAAGCTGACGTAACATATTCTCCTCGTGGAGAGGTTTCCATTTTCTTAATCCAGTCCAACGCTACTTGCCCGTATTTTGGGTGATTTCCAAGCCAGTAGACAAATACGTTTACGTCTACGTAGAGGCGTGATTTGTCCACCATTTTCTGGTTGCCTCCACCATGAATTCATCCAAGTCTTCAGGCCATTTGGTTATCTGGAAGAGGCCGCTGTATTTTTCAGCTATAGATTCAGAGTGTTCTATTATTATGGTTGTGTCTGTTGCCTTGATGTTAACGTATGTTCCTGGGATAATTTTGGCTGCCTTTCTGATGTTTTTGGGAATCATTACCCTGCCTTTCTCATCTATTTTGGCGGTTGTTTCGCTCATTGAATTTCCCACAATGAGTTACGATTCCACCAATTTAAGTTTTCCCACTATTGATATCTGGGCAGGAACACATGTTTTCCATGATAATTCGTAATCTGATTTAGGGGCTCGCTAACCCCAGATTAGTGGAGAATGATGACGGCACAACTACTTTCTAATACTTTATTATTTTCTTGTCTGATAGAAGAAGCAGGGTTCTTGTGCGTGCATTGAAGGTTTGGTTTGGGTTGCTTTTGCCTCACAGGCTTTGTAGGGCTTTTTGGTTGCCTCTGCAAACGTCAGGTTTCGTGTGCTGAAAGGCGGTTTGTAACTGTATCTTGCCACCAACAAACCAATATTATATCAATAGCGATAAGAAAACAGGTAATTTAGGGAAAAGCAAAGCTTTAGTCATCTCAATTGTAATTATATTAAGTCTCACTGCGACGCTTTGATAGTATATGCCCAACCGACAAACAAGAGTTGCGGAAAATCTTTTGCTGTTGGAGCAGGAGTATTTCTCCTGACGAATCAGGAGTAACTCATAAGCATTTTTTTGATTTCAGCGTCTTCGACAGGAAAAATGGCCCAGAAGGCTTATTAACCTGCTTGCATGCAAGGAAAACAAATCCTTATGATAATTAAAAGCAACGATATAACATGTTTTAGTGTTGAATCAGTCAAAAAAGGTTTGCAAGCCACTTTCACTGGGTCTGCCACCGTAAAAATGGACAATGCCCCATGGCAAGAAGGCTGGTCATTCACCCAAACTGCGTTTGACTCAAACACAAAAGACAAGGACACAATCGGCATCACACTCTACGAGCCAAATGGTCAATTACACTGCTCCACCGATCCAACACCGATCGCATCCGGCAACATTGCCATAAACAAATAAACCGCAAAGAAACTTTCCTCAATTTTTTTTTCAATCATCGAGCAGGTTATTGGCGAGTTTGAAAAATGGCTTGTTGCGATTTAATTATTATTTTCTATTGCATGACACATGCTGCACAGTCAACTTTTGAGTAAATGTCTATTGAAAAAAGTAGATTGTTTTGGGGTTACGGTTTCTTTAGGCTAAATGATGTCGTCTTTCCTTTTCTCTAACGTTTTTCTATTAATCCAGCGTTCTCTGCTTTAGTTATTTTTTTTGCTAAGCCAGATTGGGACCGACATGAATTTAAAAAGGTTAAAGCCATATTATAAAAGGATAAAATGTGAAGAGTATCAAGTATATTAAGAAGAGACTGGAAGATCTAAAGCCGATCCTTGAAGAGAAATTTCAAGTGGAAACCATAGGAATCTTCGGTTCTTATGTTCGCGGAGAGCAAAACAAGAAGAGTGATGTAGACGTTCTAGTAGAGTTTGCAAATGATGCCCATATAGGTCTCTTGAAGTATGTGGAGACGGAGATTTTTTTGAGCGAACAGTTAGGTGTAAAAGTAGATTTAGTGGCTAAAGGTGGTTTGAAACCAACCCTCAAAGACCGTGTGTTGAGCGAAGTTGTTTATGTATGACTAAGCAACTTAGGGTGTATTTTGTTGATATCCTTGAGTCGATTGAAGAAATTGAAGAATTCACTAAAAACCTCACTTTTGAAGAATTTACTAAAAATAAGATGGTAATTCCAGCTGTAACGATGGATTTTGCAATTATAGGTGAAGCCTCTAAAATATTCTTGCAGAAACTAAAAGCAAGTACCCTCAAATTCCATGGAAGCAAATGGCGGCAATAAGAGACAAAATAATTCATGGATACTCTTACATTAAGCTTAGTATATTATGGGACGCAGTGTTTTTAGATTTACCAGTTTTGAAACCGTTAATTAAAAAAATACTCAACAGCGACTATAAAGAAGAATAATTCACTCAATTATTTTATCTCCAACAAGATCTTAACTTTTTTCTGGGGCATTCTCCTTATTTAGATTTGTTAATACCAGATCTATTCATTTAATAGAGTGTCATGACGCGCCCAAGAAGCACCATTCCAGTAACCTGTCAAAACATCCAATGCAGATACTGCCTGAAAGGCTGGACCTGGATTGATGCTCTCGTTATAGAGGTTGGCACACGCCTGTTGCTTCAACAAAAAGAAGAACAGACCCCAAGATTGCAGCTGCTTACCACACAGTCACGACTAACCAGAATAAAAGTTACAAAAATGTCAGTTTGCAGCCGTGTTTTGGGCTACGTCTTTTGATTGTTGGAAAAATAGCGGTTGGTTTTGTTATTTCGTTTTAGTTTAAGGACTATGCGCTTATTTGACGGCTTACACTTTTCTTGATATTCGCATAGGTTTATGTTAATTGTGGATTTGGCGACGCTTGACATTTAAGTCTATATTTTGGAGGGTTTGTTGTCTGATAGAAGATGATCGGGTGTTTTTTGTGTGTGCAGCGTAGAGTCTGGTTTGGGTTGGTTTTGTTGAACAGGCTCTACAGATCTCTTTGGTTGCGTCTGCACACGTCAGGGTTCGGCTGACAAAGGCTAACTGCGGAGAACCGTGTAGTTGCCTTTAACTGAACGCGTCACATTCAAAACAAGGTTGCAGCGAGGCAATCGAGTGCAGGTTCCAAAATGCGTCAGATGGCTCAATAATTCCTGTAGCATATAAGCTATAAAAAACGAATTGTGCACACATCTAACAACAAAATAAAAAAGGGAAGAGATTGTTTTTTCTTGACTTTACCTTTTTCTTAGAATAAGTACGCCCACTATTGCTATGGCAATAATCATAGCTATGACACCTACTGCGATGGCACTCAATTACTGGCGTGTTATCAACTTGCAAGGCCACTGTTGATGGGGTAGGACTATTTGTTGGCGCTGCTCCAATTGATATTGCTGTTGCTGCTCCAGAACTGCCGTAGGAATCATCGCCTTGAAAACTAGCGATTATCTGATATGTTCCTTCCAAGTCTGGTGTCCATTCTTTAGCAAACGTGCCATAGTAACCGTTGGTTGTGACAGTGCCAATGTTTATTGCATTGTTGTTTGGATCAATAGCGGTCAAGCACCACTGGAACTCCAGTTACTGTTTCGTTGTGCCATATGCCATCAATTGGTAATTGTATATGGATGTGTTCCATTTGCAGTGCCATCGAATCCTTGGAGACACATGGCGTGTTAGGTTGTGCAGGCGACAGGTCCATCACTGTGCCTTTTATGACTACGCCGGTTCCTTTCGGTACAACAACGTCAGGTGCTGTTACTGTTGTTTCGCTCTTGCCTTTTCCGAAAACATATGTGTAACCGTCGCTTCCGCCAAGCGCTAAGTATCCGTCAGCTATTGGACCGATATCAGTAGTGTGTTTTGAGCCGCCTCCAGGTATACCTACTTTCCAAATGTCTTCGCCTGTTGTGGCGTTGACGCAGTGCATTTGCCATCCTCTTGTAATAGGTACGCTGGCTGAGTGTTCAGTGTTGTAGAAGTAGTATTTTCCGTCAGCGATTGCGCCTCCAATGTTTGTAGAATAAACTGTTGTGCCATTATCATCAGTGTATGGAGTTTCATATGGGGCTGCAGCTACTGAAGTGTACCTCCAAGCTATGTTGCCGTTATTCCAGTCGAAAGCGTAGATTCCGCCATAGCCATTTCGGTATAGTAAGCCGTATGCTGATAGTACGTTGTAGCCTCCAAAACCTGGATCATCCCATGGATACCGCATCTTCTGACTCTTCCAAACTACGCGCCAGTGTTTATGTTTAATGCGATAAAGTAGCCTTGTTCTGAGAGCATGGCGAATTTGCCGTGGTCAGCATAATCGGTGCTTGAACTGTATTCCCATTCGTCAAGCGAAACATTCCAAATCTGCTTTCCAGTTGACAAGCTGGCTGCCATGACATTAGTTTTGTATGGTGCTCCACCAATGAATACCTTTGATGTCAGAATAGATACGCCTGCTTGATAATCAGTGATTTCGGGGAAGCTACTCCAGGGCCAAGTTATGTTGCTTGCGATTCTTGTTGAGAAAGTGTTTGAGGTTCCAAATGTTGTCCAGTTAATTAAGCGGTAACGTTGGTCAGCTGAGAGAGAGGAGCCAAGGTCTTGAAGCCCCATGACATATCCATTCATGTAGTAGATGTTGGTGCCAGTCATTGGTGCAATCGAGTAGTTGCCAACCATTGCTCCAGTCTATGGATCATACTTTCGTAAGAATCCACTGCCTATGGATAGGAAATACACTGATGTTAAGTGTTGAGCTACACCAGCTACTTCTCCTCCAGGTAGCAGTCCTTGGTTGAAGTATTCAATGACTGTTGGCGCTGATTCACCTGCTTCTAATGCTCTTTGCCAGATCAATTCGCCAGTGCGGAAATCTTGACATTGCCAGCACGTACTGCTGTTTTGCCGGTGCCTGGTTGTGTACGTCTTTGCCAGGCTAGATCCCGCTAATGTTGTGTAAGCTCTTCCGGCATAGACTATTGTTGGAAAACGACCTACGCCACTGCCGCCGAAAATTGTTACATCCGCGATTTCTGTGCCCATAGTCTCCGCCGACGATGCCTCCAATGGCGTATGGTTGTTTCCAAGCTACGTGTGCACTATTTGGTGCTTGAACCCAGGGTGTAAATGTGCCTCTCCATGGACCGCCCATGCCGGTTAGTTGGTATCCGCCCCAATATGGGTTGGTATCAGGGTAAAGTTGATCCCACATTGGACCACCGCTTGGACCGCGCCATGGAAAGTTTCCTGCGATTGGCCACCATTCTCTGTAGTCATAAGGTACGGGTCGTGTCCAATAGTCGGTTGGAAGTGGCATTGAGGGGTAAGACTGAACCATGTCTTGCTGGACAGTTATGTTCATTATTGGACTGGTTGAAGGACTGTAGTATACGGCGTCAGTGTAGACTGTTCCTCCTGTTGTTGCAGTTATGATTTGTCCGTTAAGGTATCTGCCTGCTGGAAAATACATGCCTGGGAAATCAAACTTGAAGCTCCATGTGCCTACTTGGTCAGGGGTACGTTCGAACCATGTTGTTCCATCTGCTGGATAGGAATCTTTTGTGACTACTTCGGTGGTTCCGTCGGGTTTTGTGATTGTTACTTTCAGGTCTTTGAAAACACGTTCTGCGTTTGGCGCTGGCACTGGAAACAGGTTCACCATGAATGTCTGGCCAAGACCGAGAGTTGTTGGTCTTATGCTAATGTAGGCTATGGTGTTAGTTGTGAAGCTAACAGTAGCGCCTGAAGGTAAAGGTCCGCTGACTGGTTGTGTCGCTGCGGCTTGGGCTTTTGTTGGTACGCTTAGGAAGGGCAATGCAGAAGTCATCATGAGTATTAACATTGCGATTACTAGAGTGTCCTTTCGGTTTCCTTTCAATAATTGCATATTTTCTTCTCCTTCAGATTTTACAATTGTAAAGCTATCGAATGCTTTACAAGTCAATATTTGAATCGGTTTTGTATTTATGTTTTTTGAATAAACAAAGCGACTGTTCTATCTGAGTAAATGGGTAACACTCTCTATATTGGATGAGAGTCGATTAAATGGAGCGGGATTGGGAGAAGCTTAGGAAATGGATTATTGGGCGACGCTTGGAAGGTATGTGTGTTACTGCGATATGTGTTAAAGCACAGATAAGCAGAAAAGTATTATATTGCACACATCTAAAATATATTATTATTCTTTTGTTTTAGTAAAATACTATCCTCAGAAGTATACTTTGCCAAATCTTATATCATAGTTCATCTCAAATAGGCGCAGGAAATAGAAATTAAGAGGAAAAAAAGAAAAATGACCAATAAATTATCCATAAAACTAAAAACAATAGCAACAACAATCATTTTGGTAATATTGATGACTACTGCTACAATGATGGCAATACCGGCTCAAGCCCAAGAAGAATCTCACGGGGGAGCCCCAGGAACGATCACAGGCGGACCACTACCAGCAGGCGCTACTCCTAGTGTAACACTCGAAACAATCCCATTCCTCAGCTTTAGACCTAACCCAGTAGGCTTGGGCCAGGACATCTTGGTCAACCTGTGGGTTCAGCCTCCACTTAACGTGGAGCGTGCTCACACAGGATACACGGTGACTATGACAAAACCAGATGGGTCCAAAATCACCATCGGGCCAGTGAACTCATTCACAGCAGATACAACATACTGGTATGAGTACATAGTAGATCAAGTTGGAACATGGAAACTTAAGTTTAGCTTCGCCGGAGACTATTATCCAGCAGGATACTATCATGAAGGAGTCATGCTATAGTACTCAAGTTCCAGGCAGCGTATTCCTAGACTCAGCCTACTATAAGCCATCTTCAACCGCAGAAATAGAGCTTACAGTACAGCAGGATATGGTTGCTTCCTGGCCTCCGTCACCGCTTCCGACTGACTATTGGACACGCCCAATATCCCCTGAGAATCGAGAATGGTGGATAATCGGAGGCAACACACCATTCAACGGCGCTGGAGGAGGCCCATATTGGCCAGCGAACACAAACATCTACCGTAGCAACTACAAGTTCACTCCGTACGTTGAAGGACCAACATCTTCACACATTGTATGGAGAAAACCAGGCGGAATGGATGGCATCTTCGGAGGAAACCCTCTGGCTAACGTCAGCTAGTGATGCATTTCTTGACTACCTCGGAGCAGCCTTTACAATGGGCGCAGGAGGCCCCGGTGCCGCCGGCAATCCTAACATAGTCTATATGGGACGCGCTTACCAAAGCATCACAAAAGTCATGCCAGTATTGATTAATGGTACGTACTATGACCAGCCTACAAGCGTATGGCAATGCTACGACGTACGAACAGGACAAGTCTATTGGGAACAAACGGGTGTAACCACACCGACCGCCATAACCTATGCAGAGAATGCTCCTGCTGTACCGGGCGCAATCTTCCGAGTTGGGGCTACAGCAAGCCTTGCGGCAATAAGCAATGGCAGGCTGATAATGTACAATCCAGGCAGCGGACAAGTCACTCTTAACGTATCGATTTCTCCATTGACAACAGGCACCATCTACAATGATCCCTTAGTCTTGACTGTGCAAACTCTGGGATCTGGCGCAAATACTCAATACCGCTTAATTAACTGGACAATGGGCGGAGGCTCATCAAGCTTCGCTGATAGGATACTAAACAACATAACTTGGCCATTCAGTGCCGTGGGTACTTGCGACTTCGAAGCAGGCATAGCTGTTAGCACCGCTGCGATAAGTTCAGCAGGCACTGGGGTAAGTATAGGAACACGTATAATGGCTGCTAGCCTGACCACAGGACAACTGTTATGGAACGTGACAACAAGTACTGTCGAAGGGACTCAAGGCACTTATACTGGAAGCTCCGCTTGCGCTGATCACGGTAAATTCGTAATACGCTTGAATGACGGGCTTTGGCACTGCTGGGATTTGTCAACGGGAAAAGTACTTTGGGTAAGCGAGTTGACAAGTTATCCTTGGGGAACCTTCGGAACCTACAATGTTCAATCTGCCTACGGACTTCTTTATTATGAGCAATACGACGGAGTACACGCTTGGGACTGGCAAACAGGCAAACTAGTCTGGACATTCGAATCACCAAACAACCCTTATGAAACTCCTTATATGGGGCAAAATTCTTGGTTTAGCGGCGCTATCATCGGTGACGGAATGCTTTATTCTTTCACTGTTGAACATTCGCCAACCTCGCCAATCTCCAGAGGGTGGAAGATCTTCTGCATCAACGCTACCACAGGCAAGGGCATTTGGAATCTAACGGGCTCCATGGTTCCAGGAATTATTGCCGACGGCTATCTCACAGCCTCTAACTACTACGACGGGTATCTTTACGTTTTTGGCAAGGGCCAAAGCGACACTTCAGTCTCAGTTTCGCCTGCAACCATTGCACAAGGATCTCCGGTGATTATTCAAGGAACTGTCTATGATCAGTCTCCAGCTACTACAACATCTGCGGTGTTTTCGCCCACTAAACCAGAAGTTGCATGTGTTTCGAAAGAGTCAATGTCTACATACATGGAATACCTGTATATGCAAAAACCAATCGGCGGACTTTATGGCAACGAAACAATAATTGGTGTTCCTGTATCAATTGATGCTGTTGATCCTAACGGCAACTACGTGCACATTGGAGATACTACCAGCGACGTAAGCGGAACCTTCGGCTTCACATGGACGCCTACAATTGCAGGTAACTACAAGATTACTGCGACATTCATAGGCGATGATTCGTACGGCAGCTCTTGGGCTCAAACATATGCAGCAGTAGCACAAGCCAGCATCGCCAACTCCAACACAAGCAGCAGCTCAACCCGCAGTTGCAACTCAATCTGATGTAATGACATACATTGCCATAGCTGCAATCGCAATAATCATTGCAATAGCCATCGCAACAGTTCTAATGCTTAGAAAACGGCCATAAAACAGCATACTTCAAAAAATCAATCATCCCCTTTTTATATTTCTCCTCTTTTTGACGCATTTCCCTTGTTTAGATAAACGCCTTTGGGAATGTTTTGGTTTGTTGGTTTGATTAAATTTTAATCTCAAATCCAACGCACCATGCGATATAAATCGGCCTGAATGATCTTCTGTGAGATCTTCTCCATTTAGCAGATATAAGATGTGCATATTTTAAATCTAGTTAGCACCTTTTTGTCTTTATGGAAGCCTGTGAAGTCGTCAGGCTCCTCGTCAACAAAGCCATAGTTCCAGCTGAGCCTAAAGGAAGAAAGGCTAACTGCGAAGGACTGTGTAGTTGCCGTTAACTGAACGCGTCTGCTTCAAAACAAGGTTGCAGCGAGGCAATCGAGTGCAGGTTCCAAAATACGTCAGATGGCACTACAAACTACAACCAACACAAATCTTACAAGTAACCGTAAAAATCCTTGGAGCATGGCAGCTTCCCCAGAGTTTTCTATCCAGAATAAGCAAAGACGGAAGAATAGTAATACCCAAACTAACAATCACCATATTCAAAGACGGCAAACCCAATCTTGAATATAATGTAGCCGAGGTCTGGCTAGCTCCACTCTAGTTTATTGTGAGCCATCTAAGTTCTGCTATCATTTCGTATTCTTTTTCTAGAATACATCTACTGATTAAAGTAGTAAGGTATAGAGAGTATTCAATTGAAATAAGTCCAGAGTGGTCTTTAGGAGAACTCTCTCGATTGTCATTTTACAAACATTCGCAATAGGTTTTGATTAACTATTTTAATAGAAGAAGACCAGGCTTTGCTGCAAAAATTTTTGCATAGCTTGTTTTGGGTTGCTTTTGCCTCACAGGCTTTGCAGGGCTTTTTGGATGTGTCTGCAAACGTTACGTTCCGTCTGCTGAAGGCAAGAACAAAGGATGTTTTATTTGCCGTTTAAAATGAGATAAGCATTGTCAAGTTTAGGTACTCGTCAACTCCAATATCTTGGAGAATGATGACGGCATAATTAATTTCTAATTACTTTGTTATTTTTATAAAAAATGAAGAATGGAGAAAGCTGTTGTTTTTCGGTATGCGGTTTTTCTGGACCGTTGAAGGTTGGTCTTCTTTTTTTGCTATTGCTTTCTCGATAACAAGCAGCCTCTTGAGTGCCTTGAATTCTTCACCACTCGATGAGCAGGTAAGTGTATTGCTGCAAAAGTCTTTGTATTGATTCTTTGTAAGGTTATTTGAAAATGAAGTCGCTGGAAGAAATAAAACGTCGATTGAAGGTTTTAAATCCAGTTCTTAAAAAGAATTTTTCAGTGAAAACTTCTTGAGCTTTTCGGTTCTTTTGTTAGAGGCGAACAGAGTGAAAAAAGTGATTTGGATGTCTTAGTAACATTCTCCGAGCCGAACGATGTTGATCTCTTCAAATTTATTGAACTGCGACTTTTTCTTAAGGATGAACTAGGTGTAGATGTTGATTTGATCGAAAAAGACGCGTTTAAGCCACGTTTGAAAGGTCAGATACTTGAAACTTGTTTGCATAAAACTGCCTGAACGCTTAAGTAGTACTTTTTGTTAGTTGTACATTCGATTAAGTATGACTTCAAATGAAAGTGTAGTTACAAGGAAAGGGCAGATCACCATCCCGGTTAAGCTAAGAAGGAAGTTTGGCATAGAAGAAAGCTCCAAAGTAGAAGTCATAGAGGAAGAAGGTAGAATTGTAATAAAAAAGCGCCCAAGCATCTTTGATCTCGCAGGAAGCGGCGCTGGAAAAGCTAATGTGGAGGAATTAAAGAGGCTGTTAGACCAAATGAGGGCTGAAGATGCCTGACAGACGCCTCTACGACACTCGGTTTTTTGTTGAGTACTTCTATTCAAACAACCCCGAATTTGTTAGAAAACTTAAGGAAGAACTTAGGTCAGTAAAGGAAAGGATGGTTTCATCTTTAACAGTTCATGAGATACATCGCATCGTTTTGAAAAAGGAAGGTAAGGACGTTGCAACCTTAAGAAGCAACACTATACAGGGAGATTTTGAAGTCATTGACGTTGACTACAAGATAGCAATAAAAAGTGCTGAATTAAGAAATAAACATCAAATTCCAATGGCTGACAGTGTAATTGCAGCCACAGCCCAAATTCAGCAGTGCCCTCTTTTTTCAGATGATGCTCACTTTAAGAACATCGAAAACCTCAAAACGACATGGTGCAAAATATACTGATTATTGCGTCTTCTGTTTTGAAGTGGTTTGTTTGCCTCTTGAAGTTTACCGGTTTTTTTGCCGGTGTAGCGTCGGGTCTGGTTTGGGTTGGTTTTGTTGAACAGGCTCTGGAGATCTCTTTGGATGCGTCTGCAAACGTCAGGGTTCGGCTGACAAAGGCTAACTGCGGAGGACTGTGTAGTTGCCGTTAACTGAACGCGTCACCTTCATGACACGGCTCCGGTGGGGCAAAGTGGCGCAAGTTTCCGAATATTTGCGCTGGCGATACAAACTAAATAGTAATCGAACACTACAAGTAACTGTCAGCGTCAATGAAGTTGGTGTAAAACGGAGGTTTTTTTTGCAAGAATGACCAAAGACGGAAAAATAACAATACCCAACTAACAATGCAACTACTAACCCAAAAAAAGTAGACAGAGAAACTAAATATTACAAGTCATAACTCGAACTATTTAGCAGTTAGACAAGATAAGGGAGAAACATAAGCCAATTATAAAAGGCAACGTATTCAAGGAAGCCATTCCTGTATGAGTAAACAGTACGTTGTCTACATCAAGTGTTACCGCCATTTAGGTGTTTGCGACTTCAGGACGCGCTTTTAGAAAGCGAAGGCTTAAGAATTTCTGAGTCCATATGAATGTGTATGCTTCAGTATAGAGTAATCATCGAGAAGGACGAAGATGGTGTCCTTGTTGCAAAGGTTCCTGATTTACCGGGTTGTGCTACCGAAGGGAAAACAAGGGAAGAATTGATGAAAAACGTCAAAGAAGCAATTCAGGCTTATCTTGAAGCGTTAAAAGAACATGGCGACCCAGTACCCATCGAAACGGTGCAAGTTAGTGTCTAAATTAACGCCCGTGGATTATGACAGAGTAGTCAAGGCTTTAATGCATATTGGTTATGCTGTTAACAATCAGAAAGGGAGCCATATAGTCATGCGTCTTGTTGAAAAAGAAAAATATGCTTCTTTGTTTGGTTGCAGAAAAAACGAGATTATGGTGGTTATTCCAGCGCATAAACCCATAGGCAAAGGAATGTTGCGAACAATCATCAGAGAAGTAGATCTTTCAGTTGATGAGTTCAATAAGCTTCTTTAAGAAAAATCAGTATAAAGTAATGGTAACTATGAAAAAAACGGCGCTGCCACGAAAGCAGAGAGGAGCGATGAGCCATTTTAGAGAAGTCGCAAACAAGTGCCACCAAGAAGGGTTTATGTTAATTGAGGATTTGATGCAGCTTGACGTCTAAGTTTCTGTTTTGGAGTGTGTTGTCTCTTGGAAGAAGAACATGTGTTTTTGCATTTGCATGGGGTTTGGTTTGGGTTGGTTTTGTTGAACAGGCTTTGGAGATCTTTTTGGTTGCGTCTGCAAACGTCAGGGTTCGGCTGCCAAAGGCTAACTGCGGAGGACTATATAGTTGCCGTTAACTGAACGCGTCTCCTTCAAAACAAGACTGCAGAAGGGTAATCGGGTGCAGGTTCCAAAATACGTCAGATGGCACTACAAACTAGAACCAACTCAAATCTTACAAGTAACCGTAAAAATCCTTGGAGCGTGGCAGCTTCCCCAGAGTTTTCTATCCAGAATAAGCAAAGACGGAAGAATAGTAATCCCCAAGCTAACAATCACCATATTCAAAGACGGCAAACCCAATCTTGAATATAATGTAGCCGAGGTCTGGCTTGATCCACTCTAGTTTATTCTGAGCCATCTAAGTTCTGCTATCATTTCGTAATCTTTTTCTGGAATACATCCACTGGTTAAAGTAGTAAGGTATATAGAGAATTCAATTGAGATAAGTCCAGATAGGTTTTTAGGAGAACTCCCTTGATTGTTATTTCAGGGAAGTAGTCACTTAAGTAAATTTAGAAATTCTTCTCTAGACAGCCCTGCTTGTTGGATTATTGCTAAAAGGGTTCCTTTTTGAATTATATCATGACATGGAACGGTAATTTTGTGTTTGCCATCGGTTAGGTATATGTGGCTTCCTTTTTGATGAATAATTCTAAAGCCTGCTTTGTTTAAAGCTTTAAACAGTTTACGGTAGGATAGTGTAGGCAGTTTCTCAGACAGTTATTTCCACCAGCTCGCGTTTTCGTTTAAGCTGGTCTAATTCTTCTGGAAAAGCTTCAAGATATCCTTCGATAGCTGCCTTAATATTTGCTATGGCATCATTTTTTGTTTTCCCTTGACTAATGCAACCTGGTAATTCGACAACTTGGGCTGAGTAGCCTGTATCTTCTTCACGTAAAATAACTGTAAATTTAGCGTCGTTTACCTTAACCATGAGACTGCACCGAGTATCATTAGACGGTTCGATTTAATATAAAAGTTTGCCAAGTGAAATTTGGTCATTATTCGTCTAGCAGGCTTCGGCTTTAGAGGGTTTTTTCGATGCGTCTGCAAATGTGATGTTTCGTCTGCCGAAGGCAAGAACTGAGGAAGGTTGGTTGCCGCAAAATGAGATGAGCGCAGTCAGGTTTAGGTGCTCGCCAACCTCATGCCAGGAGAATGATGACGACACAACTGTAAGATCAAAGATTGGAATTAAAGAAATCGAAAAAATAGAGCTAAAACTATTAATCCTTTGCCTTCTTTGAATTAGGGTTATTTTAGTTTTTGATGCGTTGCATCTTTTTATCGAAGAAAAATTCTATTGAAGCTGTGTTTGTGTCTAACAATACTTAAGATAGCGACATGTTGACAAACTTTATTTATAATCACACCCATCGCTGGAATTCGAGTATTTTTATAGTTGAAGAAAAGTTAAACTAACGCCCTACATAATTGCTTTCTTACGTTGCAGCTGAAAGTTGTTATTTCTCCCGGTGTTCGATATTGTGATTTTGGATTGATTGAATTTTTTTATTATTTCATTGAAAACTAATGAAGTTCTTTTTAATTGGTTTCAGCTTCAGTTAAGCAGGTTTCATAGAGCGCTTCTTTAACCATCATTATGTGCAGCTCTTCTCTTTCTTTTTCTTTTATTCGTTGGAGCGCGTATTCAATTACGTGAGTTGTGTTTGCGAAGCGTTTCAATTTGACCATTTTGTTTATCCATATTAGTAGCTCATTGTCTATTGCAATTGTAGTTTTAGTCTTGTTGCTCTTGATCACTTGGTTCATGCATTTAACAAGCCCGCGAAGCGTTTATACAATTTGCGATTTTAAGAACTGAATTCAAAATTCACCTTACCAATTGTTTTGACTATTGCCTGTTGAAAAACTCGATTTTTAGCAGTAAAGAATATCCAATGTTTATTATTTTATATCTTAATACTGTGTGTATTTAGCTTTTTGACCGGGCGGAGGTTAGGCTGTCTGGCAGTTTATCATATGGGTTGAGTTCTTGCTGCTTCCATGTGGCTAAAAGCGTCATCATTGTCTCATAGATCTGGGTGCCCTTATCGTTCCTGAAGGTTCCAATAATCTTCCGTTGAACAACAGGCTCCTTTAGCGCTCGCTCAGCCCGATTATTCGTTGGCTCTAAACCCGCCACCATAACAAACGTAAACCAGTGATCAAACCCATTCCGTACTTTCTTTATGAATCGTTTTGCCTCTTTACTTTCATACGGCTTACTAAGCCAGTAGCTCAGCCGACGCCTACCGCTCGCCACAACCCTTCTACGCACACAAACAGGAGGATCACCAACAACTGCGGCAGTCAAATATACAAACAAACGCTGTAGCGCAGGATGCAACCCCTCTGCTTCATCACAATGCTGAGCTAGCCATTCTGCCTCACGAAGCAAATGAGCCCAACAACGCTCTAACTTGTCAGTGAAATTAGAATAAGACTTCCAGCCATCACAGCCCAAGTAACCGTCAAAATCCTCACCTAAAACCTGATCAAGGACTTTTTTTCCTCTGCTCTTATGGATAACAAACAAGGTTTCTTTTGAGGTAACAAAGGTCCATAGCCAATATCGTCTTCCATCAACTTTTATGCCTGTCTCATCAACATTAACAACCTTGGCTACCCTAACATTTGCCAAGATCTGGTCATACTGGGGTTTTAGATATTGGCTTACTCTTCTGGTAATGTCAAACGCTGACGCAGACGTCATAGGTAAGTTAAACTGGCTCTCCATCTGACTGGATATTTTCTCAAAAGGCAAGCGTTGATCAAACTTCATAAGCGTCACCTGCGAGAGAGCGTTTTTCCCAAACACGCCCTCTGGAGGACAATCTGGATGCCTGGCTGAGTTAGAGGCGTTGCAGCATGTGCACCTGTAGTTGAACTCTAAGTAATCGATGACTTGTCTCGGTTTTGGGCTGGGTATTTCCTCAATTATGTGGTGGGCAACGCGGATGGGTTCGCTGAGTGGTGCGCCACAGTGGTCGCATTTCTGTTTCTTTGGGGGTTCTTTGACTTGGTCTGGAATTTTGGGTTTATGTCTGGTGACGCCTTTGTGTCCTTTGGGTCTTCCTGGAAAACGTTTAGTGCTTTTGGTGTGATCGCTTGTCTTAGTTGGATACATTCGTCTGGATGTGGGTGTGTGTGGGTTTTCATGGCGCATTAGGGCTCGTTTTAGGATGTCGATTTCTTTTCTTAGGGCAAGGTTTTCTTGGTTTAACTGTTGGATTTTTTGGCAGCTTTGACAGTTTTGGTCTATGATGCATGTCATGCTTTGTCGCTTTGTGGGGGTTATTCTTTTAGGACTATGATGTAGACTTTGCGTCCGAGGTATTCTTTGGGACATCCTATTTTGGCGCCGT
Source organism: Candidatus Bathyarchaeota archaeon (assembly GCA_963831865.1). GTDB lineage: Archaea > Thermoproteota > Bathyarchaeia > Bathyarchaeales > Bathycorpusculaceae > Bathycorpusculum. The sequence goes on from CAWHSP010000029.1 coordinate 28,488, forward strand.
TGCCTATTGGTGTGACTTTGCCTTCGAAGAAGCCTGTTATGTTATTGACGGTTAGGCTTGTTTGTTCTGTTATCTTTTGTTTAGCAGTCATAAGCAAGTTTATACAAAATATATACTTTTAAGCTTTGCCTAATCTAGTTTATTACGAATCCAAACGAGCTAAATACACACTTAATACTTATTTTTTATACTACGTTAGTAGCATGTTATACTACCAACTAATTCATAAACGAGAGAATAGAAAATGAACAAAACAAATCAATCAGCAATTCAATCAGCAATACTCGTGACCATATCTACTGAATAACCCTTTTCAAGAAGTTGTGGAACCAAATGCGAGCCGATAAAACCTGCGCCGCCAGTAACAAGAACCTTTTGAGTAACTTCATCCATAACATTCACCAACAAAAGTAACTTTAAGTTAATATCGTTATTGCAGGATACTTGCTATGCATTGTCAACTTTAGGTACTCGCCAACCCCATGTTGTGGAGAATGATGACGGCGCAACTACTGTCTAATTACTTAATTATTCTTCTGTATGATAGAAGATGATCGGGTGTTTTTTTGTGTGTGCAGTGTCGAGTCTGGTTTGGGTTGCTTTCGTTGAACATGCTTCACAGGGCTTTTTGGTTGCGTCTGCAAATGTCATGTTCCGTCTGCCGAAGGCAAGAACGGAGGGAGGTTGGTTGCCGCAAAATGAGATATGCATAGTCAGGTTTAGGTGGCTCGCCAACCCCAGTTTGTGCAGAATGATGACGGCACACCATTTTCTAATTACTTAATCATTTTTTTCCCTGATATAAGAAGCAGGTTTTGCTTTGGTTGTTGTTGTGGGTTTTTTGTGTGCATTTGTTCAATTGTTCAGGCTGCATCTGTGTGAAGTGTTGGGAAAACAATAATTGCCTTGATTTTCGAGCTAAACTCTGGTTTCTAAAAAGTAAGGAGTTAGTTTGTTTTAGTAGGGAAATTCGGGGACACTGTAGACTTCGATGGGTAGCTTTTTCTGTTTAAGTCTGTCTACAAAGTCTTCTTTGTCAAGTGAAACCATGATAGCTTTGTTCGTTAGAGCTACCTGTAAGTAGAGTGCGTCGATAGTGTAAATGTTATATTCTGAGCACAAGCAAAATGCTGAGGTACATAGGTTTTTGTCACAGTTCGTTAGCAGTTTTGGATTAATCATAAGGTCCATTTGCTTTTTTGCCAGGTTGGCTATGTCAAGGTTTGTTTTTCTGGCAAGAGTCCCACATACTTCTTGGTAGATGATACTTGGCTCAGCTAAATGGAAGTTGTTTGGGACCTTGCTAAGTATTTGTGCGCATTTTTCACTGTGAGGTTCATCTGCTTTTAATGCAGCGATAAGGACGTTGGAGTCTAGAGTAAGGCGTCTACTTGGCTGTTTCATGTCGTCTAGACCTGCGTGTTTCTTGTAGTACTGTTGGGTTGTTATTCCATTCGGTTGAGACTGCGGTTTTTAGGTTTAAGAAGTTTTTGACGCCGGTTTCGGTTTCGCTATTTTTTTCTTCGTTGAGTAGGGTTTCTTCACTGGTGACTAGTTCTGATAGGAGGTCTGCCCAGGTTTTACAGCCGAGCTCTATTTTTAGCCGTTTTAGTTCTTTTAGTAGTTCTTCAGGCAGGTTTTTTATTAGGATTGTTGACATTGTAGATCATCTAAGTTATCTGGATAATCCAGAATATAATTGTTTCTAGACGTTTTAAAAAGAAATTTTGTTGGGTTGATTGTTGCAACTATTGTGCAGGCAGCGAGTGGCAGCAGCAGCAACTTCTCACAACTACTTCCTAATTCTTTATTATTTTTTTGTCTGATAGAAGTAGCAGGGTTTTTGTGCGTGCATCAAAGGTTTGGTTTGGGTTGCGTTTGTTGTTAGGCTTTGCAGGGCTTTTTGGATGTGTCTGCAAATGTCACGTTTCGTCTGCCAGAGACAAGAGCGGAGGGATGTTTTATTTGCCGTTAAATGAGGTAAGAATGGTCAGGTTTAGGTGCTCGCCAACCCCATGCCCAGGAGAATGATGACGGCACAACCAATTTCTAATTACTTGTTGTTTTTTTTAATAAAATGGTGAGTTGAGAAAAGATGGATGAGGATAGAATGGTTAATTCGACTTTGGACCATCTGCATGTCAGGCAGGTGTTTGTGCTGGGTTTTCAAGGGAATGCTAAAAAACCCGTTTCCTTAAAGTGCCTGTCAAACGTGAATGCCTCAGAAACAGAAAGCTCCCGCATTAAAGCAAAGCTTGTGCAGTCCGTAAAACTCCACGATTTATGATCAGACTTTTGGAAAATAATTAATGCTCTTTCAAACAAGTCTTCATCTATCCAAAAAACGCGAATACTCTTGCTTTTTCTGATTTTATCGATAAAGGCAGTTGCTGAAGTTAGGTCTCTTCTGGAACGCATCAGAGTGAGTGCTTCATCGAGTACGTAGTCGGTGGTTATGGAAACTCCGTGTTTTCCGGAGGCTATGTTAGACAAGAACTTACATGCTGCTTCGTGATTAATGTCGTCTTCTACTTCGACGGCGTACCAAGCGCTGGTGTCGACGAAAATCAAGTGTTTTCCCCATAAAGGTACTTATCGTGTTCTTCTGAGGTGTGGTCTTTCCTTCCAGTTCGCTTTGAGCTAGGGGGGCACTTAAAGATGGGGTCATTTGGATTAGTGTTGCTTTCCAATGTAGTCCTAACCGCTTCTCGAAGGACATCTTTGATGCTCATTGAGTTCTTTTTTGCGTATTCTTCGAGAAGTTTATGCTCAGCCTTAGTTAAAGTAGTCTGAACGACCTTCATGTAACATGCCACATCCTTAATGAGACATGAATAAAGGAAAATATAAGCTTTGCCGGAAACTTTGCCAGAAAATAGCGATAAAAACAGTTACGGATTCCAATTTGTGTCGACAAATCGAAGAAGCACTCATAACCAAATAACGAATTGCAGCTCCCGGATAACGGCTGGTCACAATGTCTAATCAGGTTTAGATGCTCGCCAACTCCAATTTCTTAG
>CAWHSP010000030.1:0-53155 GCA_963831865.1 Candidatus Bathyarchaeota archaeon
GTCCTCTACTGGTTCAGTTGGTGCTTGCTAAGAAGGTTTTCCTTCGTTGCAAGAGCTGGAGAAGTTAAGTTCTGAAGAAGCAAAAAAGAAGCTTCTTGAATTGCCAGGTATAGGCGATTATTCTGCCGACATTATTAATCCACATGGCGGTTTCCCGATTGACGTGTGGTCCGTAGAGGTTTTCGGCAAATTATTCTTTGGTAAGGAACCAGAGAATAACCGGCAAGCTGTCGAAGCAGTAAAAATGGAAGGCATCCGCAGGTGGGGCAAGTGGTCTTGGATGGCTTTCTTTTACATTGTGCAAGACCTTGAAAACTTGTCAAAAAGATTGAATGTGCAACTTAGATTGGCTTAATCGCATTGAACGTCCAGTACGAATTAAGTGTTATAGATGTTTAGGTTGCTTCTTGGGGTTCTTCTCGGTTTTTGAGTTTTTCTTCTAGAAGCATGAGTAACTCTTGAGGTTTGACTGGTTTAACAAGGTAGGCATCTGCACCTTCATCAAGTGCTTTAACACCTGTTTCTAATGATGGAAAACCTGTTATCATAATTTTTACGGTGTGTTGAAGCTGTTTTTTCAGTTTGGCCAGTAAGTCTGTTCCATCCATGTCTGGAAGTCTAATGTCAACAAGAGCAAGGTCAAAATGGCGACCTTCAGCTTTTTCCATGGCTTCTTTGCCGGTTTCAGCAACTTCTATTTCATAGCCGCTTTTTTGAAGAATCCGAGTGAATGTTCGAAGAATTGATTTATCATCGTCTACAACAAGTATTGTTTTTTTATGTGTTTCCATTCTAAACATTCTCCCTGTTAATATTGAGTGACTTACTCCACCATATTAAGTGGTGACCCATAAGCCGCTAATTTGTTGCAACAATTCGCCTATCGGAAGCGTATTGGATACAACAAATATTTTCTACTCAAACTTTTTTGATTAAGTTAAGAATGTTTTTCGAGACTAATAAACGATATCCCCATCATTAAAACCCAGAACAAAACAAGATTGTAAACTTTCGATTGCTTTCTGATTTTGACAAATACAACTTGCTATTTATGCTGCAATCATGATCCAAAAGACGAGGTTCAACAACTTGCAATAAGGTTATTAAAACGAAAACCTTTGTTTTAATGGCGCTAAAGGCTTTTTACATGACTGAACCTGTCTCTTACAATATCAATACTGAAATTCCGCTTAGCTACATGCAAAAGCTATTCGATTATATGTATACTCAGTATTTGATGCCGCAAACACAGCGGTTCACGGATATTGATCGTGAAACCTCTGCGTCTGGAGACTTTTTATCATACACAATTGTTGACCCAAAGGGGAAACTGCTTGTTAAGGTAGAAGTTAGAGGCGGAAACCCAATTTCTATAAAGCTAACCCCGATGGATTCAACTGTTTCACCTCAAATCGTTGAGGAAGCCAAACAAGACGTTATTATTGCAACTCAGATATTTAGAGAAAACACGCGAAAAGCAACAGTTTACTTTGCATGGCGGGAAGGCGAAGAAGTTGTTCCTGAAGCTTACACAAAACCCGAAAAATCTTTTAATCGCCTTTTCCTTGAAACCCAAGTTTTATTCTTTATAGTCTTTATTATTTTTGGTAGCGCAATTTTTATTGGAATAATAACATTTTATCCATCTCATGTTCTATGTAGCTCCAATAATTTTAATTGGAATACAGTTTTTGTTTGTTCTTTACTCCAATAAATTTATTGGGCGATCGGCTGATTGGCAAATCACACAAGAGAATCCAATAATCCATTTTTTGGAATATTATCTGCCGATGAGCGAAGAAATCGATTTCAAAAAAAGATATTCTCGAGAGCAGCTTTTAGCAATTAAAAAAGAAATTTACGATGAAATACTTGCTAAGAAAGGCGAAGTTGACTGTGAATCAGCACAGCAGGTTTTCCTAAAACATGGCGTCCCATGTACTCTGGAAAACTTGAAGGCCAAAAAAGTTAACGTTTATGAGCTCGTTAAAACAGTTGCTGACCGTTTCCGTTTTCCAATGCCTGAAATTGTTGTTTCAAACACGATGGTTCCAAACGCTGCTGCATCTGGACCAAGCCCCAAACGTGGAATAGTACTGATAACCACCGGTATTTTAGTCCAACTCGAAGAGGATGAACTTCTCAGCGTTTTAGGCCACGAATTTGGGCACCTCAAAGGTAGGGACCCATTACTCCTCTTTGGACTAGTTTCCACAGAGTTCTTATTCAGATTCTACGTGCTCTTTGCATTCTTCCCGATTGTATTTACAACACTGCTGTTTTTTGTTTATTTCTGGGCAGTAATGGTTGGTATTTTCTTTATTGCAAAATTCTTTGAAGCTCGTGCCGATTTAGTGTCAGCCAATGTGATGGGTTCGCCACAGGTTTTAGCAGGGTCGCTTGAAAAAATTGGTTTCCAACGTCTGTTATATGAGCGCACGCCATCTTTCCGTATTCAGGAATGGCTTGGGCTAGATCCACATCCGCCGATTTACTTTAGGGTTGTCGTTTAGAGAAGCTTTCGTCCAAAAAAGTTGAGCATCCGCTTCTTCAATCAATAAAGGATGTAGTCAAAGGATTTGCTGCGTTGAATGTAAAGGGATATAGCCGATTTGCTCGAAATCCTTATCCGCCCCGCAATCTAGCTTTAACAGTATTTTGGAAAGAGATGTTTAGAATGAGTTACACCGTTCGCTTAATTAGCCCAGAGGATAAAGAAAGGCTTTTCCAGATATACGACATCAGATTCATTATACTTGCAAAGCCGATGTTTATGGTTGCTGCATCAAATTGTTAACTGATTCTGAAAGCACCAAAAATGAGTGGGAAGACAATTTCTATTCAGCAAACGAAAACACCCGTTCCCATGGACGATTAGTGGTTCTTAATGAGCCAGATCAACCTTTAAGCGTCCAATATGATCCTTACACGAAAACCGCTTTCTTGATTAATGTTGACTATTACGGCTGGATAAAAAGCATCGCGCTTGCAGTGGCAGGCGACTTATTGGAAGATGATCACAGAATTTATTCTGTTCATGGAGCTTCAATTGACGTAGACGGCGTAGGAGTTTCAATTATTGCGCCTTCAGGCACAGGCAAAACGACACATTCATGGGGATTGCTGCTTCTCAAAAATGCCCGATTAATTTCGGATGACTGGTATTTCGTTAGGCTTTCAATCGATTGCCGTTTGCGTTTGGTTCAGAAAAAAACTGTTACATAGATGCAGACCTTGGCAAAATCTGGAACATATGAAGGGTTGGTTGATAAGACCCGGTTTGACCAGAGAGGTAGGGCAATAGTGAATGTGCGTTGGATTGTCGGAGGAGGAGGCGTAATTCCTATGACAACATTGCATAAAATAATTCTCTTAAAAAGAGACGCACAAGACAACAACATCGTAACTCATTGCAACGCAACGAAGCTTTGGAATTCATGTTCGAGCACAATTTCTGCAACCCACATCAACTAGTGAGAGACGAAAGAAAAATTGATCTTAGAAAAAACTTCTTTCGAAGGCTCTTCGAACAAACCGATGTTTACCTTGTGAACACAACTGGAACTCCTCAAGCTACTCAAGAGGAGATTCGAAGCTTGCTTTCCTGAAAAAATAGGTTGTTTCTATGAAAAGAATAATAAAGCAATACAATCGAGTTAGCTTCAGACTTGAAGGAGGAAAAAAGCTTGAAGTTGATTTACGTTGCAATAGACGGCATGGGAGATTTACCAATCAAAAGTTTAGGCAACAAAACACCCTTGGAAGCCGCTGAAACTCCAAACATGGATGCTCTGGCCAAAAACGGCAAAACAGGCTTAATGTACACAGTTGAGAAAGGTGTTGCACCTGAGAGTGACGTTGCAGTTATTTCACTTTTAGGTTATGACCCTTTCAAATATAGCACAGGCAGAGGAGTAATCGAAGCCGTCGGCGCAGGATTGAAAATGAAAGATGGCGATTTAGCTTTAAGATGCAACTTCGCCACGTTAGGTCAAGGAAAAACCATAATTGATCGCCGAGTGGCAAGAAGCCTAAGCACAGATGAAGCAACCGAGCTAAGCCAAGGCTGCTAACAAACAGGTTAAGCTTGAATCTTACCCCGCAACATTTGAGTTCCGAAACACGTAGGGGCATAGGGCAGTTCTGCTGATAAAAAGTAAAGCCAAACCTCTTTCAAGCAACATAACAAACAGCGACCCAGCATACACAGTAGTTAACGGTCTCGGTGTAGCACAAGCTAAGGTTGAAATGGTGCTAAAAACCTGCGAACCCACCGATAATACAGATGCTGCGAAAATTTCAGCTGGCTTAGTAAATGAGTTTATAGATAAAACTCACAAGCTTTGGGACAGCCACCCGATAAATGTAAAGCGTGCAGCTGAGGGCAAACTTAAAGCAAACGTTGTTCTAACCAGAGATGCAGGACACCTTTTACCCAAATTCTTCAATATCAACGAGCGATACCATGTTAATTTTGCCTGTTTAGCTGATATGCATGCTGAAAGGGGCATTGCGCAACTGGCAGGAATGGATTCGATGCTTTTGCCGCCGCCTTCGGGCAACCTACAGAAAGACTGCGAATTACGAGTTAAAACCCTACTCGCCGTGCTTCCCAAACATGACTGCTTCTACATTCACCTTAAAGGTCCAGATGAACCAGGACACGACGGCAACTGCACATTCAAAACTCAGATTATCTCAGCCATCGACAAGTACTTCTTTGGTCCCCTACTAAAGCGGATTTCCTTAAAAGACAATCTTATCTGCATAACCACTGACCATGCCACGCCCTGTTCGCTAAAAGTTCACAGCGATACACCTGTGCCGGTGCTGATTTCAGGTGCTGAAGTAAGGGGTAACGGTATAGCGGTAAAGTTCTGTGAGAGAGAGTGTGCCAAAGGAAGCTTAGGAACGTTGGAACGCGGATGCGAATTATTGCCAAAACTTATGGCTCTAATTAAAAGAAGCCAGCAGCAATAATTTTGCTTTCCTTTTTTCAGCAATACTTAATTGGGAAATAATGCTATTTTTAATGGGAGCTTTATGGTTTCTGTATTTCAGATAGATCTTGTTTTTCAAGCTTCGATTTTTGTTATTCTCGCAGTGGGTATGGCAGTTGAGCGTAAACATAAGATTAAGTGGCATGCTCAATTGATGTTGGCGGCTCTTGTGTTAAGTATTGTTTCGTTTTTGGCTGTGATGGGTCCTGCATGGGATAATGTTGGAGATGGAGTAGTGGGCACTTTAGGCATCGTAGCGATGGGGCACGTCGGTTCTGGCGGTTTAGCTTTGATTTTGAGTTTCTGGGTTGTTGGTTCTTGGTTATCATCGCCACTGCTGATGCCATCGTTAAAGATCAGTTGTTATGGTGCTTTGAACAAGAAGCTTATGTGGGCTGTTCTTTTACTTTGGCTTTCTTCGCTGATTTTAGGGTTTTTCCTTTATGCTCTGATTAATACAGGGATGTTTGGCAGCTTTCCCATTATTCAAGGTGGCGATTAAGTCTAGAGCAAAAAGTAAGATGTGCTTTTAATAAAAGAGGGTGCAATAGGTTAACGGCTGTGAAATAAAAAATGGCTTACTTGCGGGTAGAAAAAGAAAAACTCGAAGTTTTATATTCACTTAAGGCGATTTGGGAAGCGATACCTAAAGTGGTAGATTCACTTAATTGGAAAATAGAAGAGGCCGACGAGGCTACGAATCATCTTAAGGTTAAGACTAAAGGGGGATTCATATCTTATCCGTCAATGATCAGAGTTGATTTGTCTGTTATAGATGAGAAAACCACGAGGATGATAGTGGCAGCTGAGACTCCTGTAACAACAATTACGGCCGTCGCGGATTACGGCAGGACAAGGGAACGTGTTGACCAGTTTGTTGATGCACTTGCCAAGCTGATGGAAAGTAACAAGTAAAACGTATACTGCCCAAGTATTTATGACCTATGCACAAAACAGATTCATTTTATTCTATTAAGAACGAAAGTTATATGACTGCTTTGTTTACATTAAAACAATACAAGCAGTGTACTGTATGAGTAACAAGCATCCTTCACTAATTTACAAAGGCAGAAGCGTAGGTGTCCTAATTTTAACCGTTGCCCAGCTGCTTATCGGAGCCATCCACATCCTGTTTGGTTTCCTGCTTCTCGGATCCGAAGGGTCAATTCTGAAAGCAACCATTGCCTATGATGTTTACACAGTGGCTTTCGGGATATTGGTTTTGGTTTTTGGATGGCTTATTTGGCAGGGCAAAAAAGCTGGCTGGGTCGGCACCGTGGCAGTTTCTGTATTCGTTAGCCTCGCCGACGCCTTGGCAGTTCTCGGTTTACCAAGTATCCCTGGAATTCCAACGTTTGCAGCACCAACTGAGATAATATACAGCTTGTTTGTCGTAATCTACTTGTTGCAACCACATGTTAGAAAAAAATACGGGTTATAAGCTAAGGAATTGTCGCATTGTTGGCGAACCCTCGGCTTTCCCAATAGCCAAGGTAGCTTACGTTGTCGGTTAATTCAATTTTTGTTAGCCATTTTATCCATTTGTAACCGTATTGGCTTTCGGCTACCAGTTGAAAAGGGAAGCCTCGTTCTGGTGGGATTGTTAAATTGTTCATCTTATAGGCTATCATTATGTTTTTGCTGGTTAAGTAACTAAGCGGAAGAGCGGTTGAATAGTTATCGGACGCATAAAATATCGCTGCGACTGCACTACTTTTAATGCCTGCTTGCTGTAGCAAATCGGTTACAAGGAAGCCTTCCCATAGAATTGTCGCTGTCCAACCTTCTATGCAATGGATAGTTACAACTTTTTGGTATTTCTGAAAAGTATTGAGAACATCGTCATAAGAGTACTGAATTGTTTTGTTTACCAATCCAGTTATGGTGAGCTTGTACGTAGAGACGTTGATGTATTGTGTTCCAGCAATGTTGTTTTCAATAACGTTACCAATTGAAGATAGGTTCTCGCCTTGATAATTTCTTATTTCCGTCGGATATAGATTCTTTGGTTGAATTTGCAAATAAACTCCTATCCAAAGCGCCATAAGTAACAGCATAGTGACCAGAAAAACGACAATCCAAACTCGATAACGCTTCACTCTTTCCATTAAAAATCCAACTAAAGAAAAAGCGAAAGAACCTTTAAAACTTACCGACTAAGCCAAAGAAACAAACAGATGAATCAAACTCAGATTTCTTTTCCTTTCGTCAATCTCTAAAATTAGGTTGAAGGTTTTTTCATCCAATCATGAGCAAAAATCTCTGCTTCCCCACTTTCAATACCCTCGACAATCTTTTTTGCTACAAATTCCGCCGTATCTGGTTCAAATGGCGCCCCTTCGTATTCGCCTTCTTCCTCTTGAGCGCCTTCTTCTTCAATAAGAGGAGGCTTGATTGTGTTTTCTTCAAAATCTGTACTAGTGATATAGGGGTACATGACTGAGACGGCTATGTTGTCTTTTTTGAGTTCTTCACGCGCGGTCAGACTTATGTGAGAGAGCGCCCGCTTCAGCGAGCTATAGATGCTCATGCCTGGCAAATACATTAGCGCCAACCCTGAACTTATGTTAATGATTGATCCTTCGCCCTGTTTGCGCATTAGGGGGATAACATGCTGCATGGCAACAACTGGACCTAAAAAGTCAAGGTCGAATATGCAGTGAATTATATCGACGTCAATTTTCTCAATTGTAGCGTCATAACCTTGCCCCGCGTTGTTGACTAAAATGTCAATTCTTCCAAAGTGTTCGTGCACCTGCTTAATCATGCGTTCAACGTCTTCAACTTTAGAAATGTCTGCAACAACTGCAATCGAATCAGGCAATTCTTTAGCAAGCATCTCAAGCTTCTCTTTTGAACGCGCAACCAAAGCCAGGTTGGCGCCTTTAATAGAAAGAAACTTTGCCGTTGCTAAGCCGATACCGCCCGATGCGCCAGTTACAATTGCAACTTTTCCCTTGACTTCCATTAAAATCAGCCTTAGTCAATTCGTTTGAGAACCACTGCTGGATGCTTCGGAGGCGCCTTCGGAAAACCGCCCTTAGGATAGCCAAAGATGATTGCGGCATGGACATCATAATTCTCTGGTACGCCTAGACCGCTTTTAATCTTAGGGTCATTAGCAGTAGGAACGGCGGTGCCTATCCAACAACTTCCTATGCCAAGTGTGTAGGCGGCAAGCATCATGTTTTGCGCTGCCATAGAACAGTCATAAACCGTGTAGGCAGATTTAACTCCAGAAACAAAAACCAGCAGAGGCGCATTGTAGAAAATATTGTATTTTGGATCAGATAACCGTTTTTTTAAGCCCACTAAACCTTCGTCGCCTACGTCAGGCAACATTCGAATTAATGCGGGTTTCGCTAAGTCGGACAGGCGTTTCATTTCTGCTTTGTTTGTGACAATTGTGAATTTCCATGGTTGAACGTTAATTGCGGAAGGCGCGTAAGTTGCAGCTTCAAGCATAGTTTTGAGCGCTGAATCAGGGACAGCTTTATCTTCATAACTGCGAATTGCTCGCCTAGATATTAATGTTTCAATAACAGGATTCATACTCATAAAATTCGCCGCGTATAGGGAATCAATGAGATTTATAAAAACAATTCTCTAAGCTTACACCTACTTTGCCTGCAAAAATAGTTCAAAAAAAGATAACCCCCTTTTCTAAACTTATTAAAACAGAAATTACATGGCTTTGTTTCGAAGAGTGTTCAAATAAGAGGGCAAGCTTTCAATGCACGCAATATTTCTGCCAACCAAAGCTTGCAAATCACGCCAAAATCGCATGTCCACTTTGACTTTTGCCCGCTCCAAGTTACGCTTTAGATGCATTGTGCCTTCTTTGCCCCTTCGGTCAAAATCTAAAAGAAGAATAACATCGGGCGCGCCAAGTTTTTCTATTTCCGCCCCTGCTTGCAGGAAAGATTTGCCGCCAGTTTTCACAGTTATAACCCTGCCCATGATACCTAACTCTCGGAGAGCTAATTCGTCTTTTTTGCCCTCGACAATCACAAGTTTACCCTTCACTGACTCCTCTGTCAACTTGGCTATGATTTGTAGGATTTTTTCCTCTTTGTCTCTAAGCCTGGTTGACAAAACCGCTACCTTGTAATCTTAGCCTGCCTCACCGTCTCTAAACAATCCTTAGCCTCACCATTATTAGCAAAGTAAAGCCTAACAGGTTCCAATATAGCTGCAAGCTCAATTGCCACCCCATTTTTTAAGTCCATAGGATGCAGCTTGCCATTGGAATATGCGGTTTCGAGTTCTTGGAAGCTTTGGTATTCGATGTTTCCGCCGAATTTTGCAGGGCGTTCAATCTTGAAACAGGGCTTTTCACGGAATATGATGTATTTGCAGATGTCGAGTACTGGATTGAATCTGACGATTCGCTCCGGACAGAAAGCTCTGCTCATCTTCTGCTTGATTTCCTCCGGTGTATCATAGATGAAAATGCAGGTTTGAGGTTTGCTCTTTGACATTTTTGCTGAGGCAACTGCCTCTTTCTCTTGACCCTCAGGAATAGGCCAAATTGCAGGCTTCTCTAACCCCTGCAGTAAATGGTGATGCACGCAGACGGGTTTCCAGCAACCGATTTTTTCGCCTACCTCCCTCGCAACCATGTTTGCTTTGCGTTGGTCCATGCCCAACTGACAAATTTTGACTTTCATCTCAAAAATGTCAGCAACTTGCATTGGCGTGTAGAGGTAATCTGAAACGTAATGGGCTTCGCCTTCTTTTCTCCCCGCGATTTCGAGGGTTCTTGTAGTTCTGGCTAAAGTTAGGTTTTTGGAAATTATAACCGTTTTAGCCCAATAATCGATGTCTTTGTAGAGCTCGTCTGAGTAGATGAATTCAACCTTGTCTTCAGGCACGCCTAGAGCAAGCCATGAATGTCGGAAAAGGTCAGCGGCTTTGCGTATGAGAGTTAAGTCGCCGCCGAGCTTGTTGTTCAACCATGCGTGCCACGTTGCTAAAAACGCTTTGAAATGCACGCCTGCCTCGGCGAAATCTTTCATTTTGTAAGCGCAGATAACGCCTGTTCCCAAATGCGCTAAACCAGAGGGTTCCCAACCGTTGTAAGCGATGGGATGGTCTTCGGCTTCAAAAAGTTGACGTAGGTCTTCGGGTGTGATAACTTCCTCAGTTGGCGGTCTGCAGATTAACTCAATTTTCTTCTCTATGTCCAAGTGCTCTCATCTTCCAGTGTTTCCTAGCTTTAATGTGGTTGTTGAACTTAAAAATCTAGTTTGAGTTTCTTGATTTCATAAGGCTTAGGCTTTAATTTTTTTGGTCAAACGTATCATATATTTTTTCTCATCTATGTTTTTTATACGACTGTCAATCAGCCCCTGTTTTACCGCTTCGGTTATGACCTGGTTGAATGAAACGGGTTGAATGCTTGCGGTTTTCTTGTTGGTAATGATTATCCAGATTTCATGGTACTTGTTATTATTTTCTTTGAGAAACTGGGCAAGAGCTTGGAGACTTTCTGGTTCAAAAGTTACTGATTCAACTATGATATTACACTTTACCTTTTTTGCGGGCTGTTTGTCTCCCAAGTAACCTAACACTTAACCGCATAGCTGAGCGTTGCTTTTAGCTTGGCCAAGTTCTCTCGGCTTGGGATTTTATTTCGCCCGTGCCTCACCTGTTCCATAATTGGGTAGAACCCTATCGTCATAGGTGCAAGATTTGTGTTTCTTGCGTTCCCTCTGTTGAGTCCGTCGTTATGGGTGCTCGATTTTGGTGAGGCAATAAAAATAGGTGTGGAGTGTTGGTTAAATGTTGCTGTATATTTACTTTCGTTCTCCGGAAATTCTAAGCCGAGATATTGAAACAAAAAAAGGAATGGGTTGTTTATTGGTTTATTTGAAGAATTTCCAAACTATAGCTGCTATGATTCCGCCGATTATTGGTGCAAACCAAAAGACCCAAAGTTGACTTAGCGCCGTTCCTTGTACGAAGAGTGCTGGTCCTAGGCTTCTCGCAGGGTTGACTGATGTGCCGTCGATAGGTATTGCTACGAGGTGAACTAGTATGATGGTTAAGCCGATCGCTATTCCAGCGAATCCTTTAGGTACCCTTTCATGAGTTGAGCCGTGAACGACAAGTACGAATATGAAAGTCAAAACGATTTCAGTTATAAGCACAGATATTAAAGAATAACTGCTGTAACTGTTTGCGCCTAATCCAATGGCAGATAAGCTGTAATTTGAGTTCCCACTTACTATTGCGTAAAGTATGCCTGCACCTATTATTGCACCGAGACACTGGAAAACAATGTAGAAAACGGTGTCCTTGACGCTTATTTTTCCTGCGATAAGCATTGAGATTGAAACCGCGGGATTTATGTGACATCCAGAGACGCTGCCTATGGCGTAAACCATTGCCAGCACTGCAAGACCGAAAGCAAAAGCAATCCCAACATATTGACCTGCAATAACTGCGCTTCCGCAGCCCATTAGCACTAGAACCATGGTACCAATCAGTTCGGCTGCGTATTTTTTAATCGACATTATTTGAGGTGTGGCTGGAGGAGGTTGTGCTACTTCAGTAAGTTTCTTTTCTACTTCTTCACTCATTTTTATTTCCCCTTAAACGGTCAAGGTTCTACCTTTCAGCTTATAATATTTTCCATCAACAAAGCGCTAACTAAGAAAAAGCACTTATAATTTATCGCTTGCTGAAATATCCATCATCATAAGTCCAGAAACCATTTTGGGATAGAAATCCGTGCTTTTCTCAGGCAAGAGTTCATGTTGCTGCGCAATTTCCACAACTGTTCTAGCGCTAACCGGATTTACCAGAAACGCTATGCTGGCTTCGCCGCGATTAACTTTATCAACTGCTTCTTTTGTCCATCGGGCGTAAAGGATTGTATCGTCAAAGTTTAGTTCGCCTGTTTTTAAGACAAATTTGAAGACGATATCGCGAAGAATTACCACATCGAAGGTTTTTGTTTCTTTTGACACGTTCTCGTTTATGAAGTCGAAGACTACTTTGTCATGTTTAAGAGTTAAACCGTAAGCTTTTAAGCCATCATAAACGCAGAATGCATGCTGGTTGATGCGGCTTTTTAGGTAGTTTTCTAAAGCTTCTGCAGTCTTATTTTTTATTTCTGTTAAATCAAAGAAGCGTCTGAGCTCCTTCACAACTTCAGGTGTGAGTTTGAATCCTTTCAACAGCCTATGTGTGGGCAAAACCACTAAACCTTCCTCTTCTACAGGCACCATGTAGCTCATGTGAAAATTAAACGCTGAACCCTCTGTCCAGTCGCCTTGACTGCGCATTTCATTTCGATACGCCAAGGCGCTCTCGTAACGGTGATGCCCATCCGTAATCACCATGCTTTTGCCTGCAAAGCCAGCTTGAAGTTGCCGAATTTTCTCTGGGTCAACAACCCGCCATACTGTATGGGTAACGTCTAGCGAATCTGTAACTTGCAGTGACGGCTTTGCCTTAGCGGCATCCTGCAGAAAAGCAATGGTTTTGCGTTCTGAATCGGAGTAAATTAAGAATACTGGCTCAAGGTCTTTTTGGACTGCGCGCAGCATGTTGAGGCGGTCTGCTTTGGGTGCTTTGTAGGTACCTTCATGGGGAAACACCATGTTTTCGTCATAATTGTAGAGGCGCAGGGCAGCAATTACGCCCGTGCGCTCGTGTTTTTTGCCTTCCAATATGAATTCTTGGCGTGAAATAAAAATCGCTGGCTCAGTATCCTTTAGCATTATGCCTTCTTTTAGCCATTGCTTGATAAGTTGCTTTGCCATTTCATACTTGTTTGTCTCAATGGGCAGGATTAGTCTGCAGTAGTTGTAGGGTGATTTACGGTAGTATTCATTCTGCAATTCAGAATCTATTTTGTCATATGGCTGCGTTATGAGCTTTTCAGGGTCGCCAGCTTTTTTAGTGTAACGTATGGCTTTGAAGGGTCTAATGTCAACCAAATGTTTCAGCTCACACGACTTTTTCCAACGCAGCAATAACTGCCTCTGCTACTTGAACACTGGCTTTTAGTTGAGCCTCGTATGTTTGAGCTCCCATATGGGGTGTCGCGATCACATTGTTTAGCTTAAGTAATTTACTATCTTTGGGCGGCTCCTCCTCAAAAACATCTAACGCGGCACCCTTCACTTTCCCAACTGTTAGGGCATTATAGAGTGCTTCTTGATCTACTACTCCGCCGCGGGAGCAATCAACCAACATGACACCATCTTTCATTAGGTTGAATTGTTTTGTTGAAATCAAATGCAAAGTGTGTGGCGTCAGGGGTACGTGTATGGTGATGTAGTCTGCTTGCGGAAGCATCTCATCCAGAGGTACAAAGCGGTCAAAAACGCATTCTTCAACAGGCAATACCTTCATGCCCAATGATATGGCTAGGCGCTCAACTGTTTTGCCTATGTAGCCGCAGCCGATTATGCCAAGGGTTTTGCCGTTGACTTCTGTGCCGATTAAGTCTTCCTTTTCCCATTTTCCTTCCCGCATGCTTATGGTTCCCTGTACGATGTTTCTTGAAAGCGCCAGCAAGTAGCCTATTGTTAATTCTGCAACGCTCATGTAGGAAACATGTGGAGTGTTAATGAGGGTGATGCCAAGGCGTCTAGCTTTTTCGAAGTCAATATTATCTAAACCCTCACCTGCTCGCCCTATAACTTTGAGTTTTTTGGCGTTGTCTAATAGTACCCCTTTGACTTTGGTGGCTGACCGCACAATTAAAACGTCGTAGTCGCCGATGATTTTGGGAAGCTCTGCTTTTGGCTTATCCCAAGCTCCGGTGACATGGTAGCCCTTTTTCTCAAGAATTTTTATGCCTTCATCGAATATTTTGTCACTTATGAGGATTTTGTAGGTCACTTTAATCCCCAAATATCATCAATTAAATGTGTAACTGTCTTGATTCCTGAAACATTCCATTCGCCCATATGTCCAATGCGGAAGGTTTTCTCAGCTATTTTACCATAACCGCCCGAAATCAAGTAGCCTTTTTCGCCCAATTTCTGATTTAGTTCTTTGACGTTTTTGCCTAACGTGTTTTGTATGCAGCTCACTGTTATTGACTCATAACCTGGTTCTGAGAACATTTCGAAATGCTTCTTTGCCCACTGCTGAGTATACTTTGCCATATCTAAATGCCGTCTGTAAACGCCCTCACAGGTTTCCTCTAGCAGAAGATCAATGCGTTTGTTTAGGGCATATAGTAGCGGTATGCATGGTGTAAAGGGTGTTTGGTGCTTCTTTTCGAATTCGAAGATTTCAACCATGTCAGTGTACCCGCCTCTGCTAGGCACCTGTTTAGCTCTCTCGATCGCTCGCTCATTAACAAGTGCAATAGCTAAGCCTGGTGGTAGCGCGAAGCATTTTTGAGTTGAGCCGAAAATTATGTCGCAGTCGATTTCTGATGGGATAAGCTTGTCGCCTCCTAATGAGGAAACAGCGTCAACGCAAAAAATAACTTCTGGGTGTTCTTTGCGGACTAATTTGCCGATTTCTGCCACAGGACTTCGCACGCCAGTGGAGGTTTCGTTTTGGCAAACCAGCAAGGTGTCGTATTCGTCATTGTCTAGTTTTTCAGCAACTATCTCTGGTTTAACAGCTTTGCCCCATTCAAAGTTTAAAACATCTGTTTCCTTGCCGCATGCTTTTATGGTGTCAGCTGCTCTCTGTGCAAAAGCGCCGTTAACGCATGCTAAAGCTTTCTGTTTAACAACGCTGCGGCCAATAATGTCAAACCATAATGTACCTGAACTGGTGGTTATAGTGGGTTTAGTGTCGGCTTGTAACTCGAAATACATCGCGAGTTTAGCGGTTATTCCACCATAGAGTTCAGAGAATTCTTTTTCTCTGTGACCTATCAATGGGTGAGTTTGCTCGTTGAGCATCTCTTGGCTGACTTCGGTTGGGCCAGGAATCAAGAGTTTCTTGTGCATGCCTAAACCTTCCAGCAAGAAGGTTAAACAATTAAAATATAAGGGTTATGCGCAAAAAACAGTGTCTTTTTGTCTTCTACAGGGAATAAACTCTTTCTATTGGGCGGGCAGACATGTCAATGCATTTTGACTTGATGAAGACTTATCTTGCGGAAGTAAAAAATCTCGAAAAGAGTTAACTTGATTTTATGAAAAAGTTGAAATTTTCACTATTTTATTTTCAATTATCCATTTTTGGAATATATCAAGAATCGTAATCTACTTTTTTAAATATTGACAGTAGCTCACTATTCAATGGAGAAAGAAGAAGGCTTTCATTTGATTAAGACAGAGGTCATTCTAAGTTTTCTGCTTGTACTTATGGGAACAATAGACTGCTTTACTACAGTTCTAGGCGTATTATACTCGGGCGCTTCCGAGTTAAACCCATTCATGGCACGCATAGTTAGTACAAACATTGGAGTTTTTCTAGCAGTCAAAATCTTGGCGACAGCACTCATAGCATTAACTTATGTTATTGCAAATAAGACGTTAATGAAGACCCAAAACAAAACTACCGAATCTTTCAAGATCTCCTACAAATTGCTTAAAGTTGGCTACGGCGGCATCATCGCATTTCTTTGTATAGTTGTCGCAAACAATCTGATTATTTTGTTAGCATAAGAATCAAAAATCTGCATGTTTGTTACTAATTCAATATCCTGATGCGCTATCTTTGCTTAGCAATGATAATAAAATATTTAAGCTCCTTACAACTAGATTGACACATGGAGAATTAAGAAACGCTTAACTGTTTCAACCCATAATACAATCAGGTCGAGAGAGGAAAATGAAATTCGCTTTATTCCGCAAACCCAAAAAGCAACCCGAACCCGAAAAATCAGCTGAGTCTAAAGAAGAGCCAAAAGCAGACACCGCAGTTGCCCCTGAAGAATCAAAACAGGAAACAATCACAACCCAACAAGAACCGACCCCAGCAGCAGAACCTCAACCAAAGCCTGAACCAGCAATAGTGACGACACAAGAAACCGCTTTGCCACCAGTAGAGCAGAAACTAGAAGCAGTTGAGCCAATAAGCAAAACTTACCTCAAAGCGATGCCTCTTAAAGAATTAACCGATATAGAAAATGTTAAAAACGAAGTTAGAAACGGTAACATCATTATTTTGCGAGTTACTCCTCTTGCAACCAAAAACATAGAGGAAGTAAAAAACGCGGTGAACCAACTCTATGAATTTGCTGAATCAAGTGGCGGAGACATTGCACGTTTAGGTGAAGAGCGAGTCGTTATTTGTCCGAAAAATATTAGGATTTGGAGAGAGAAGACGCTCGCTCAAAATGATTCTTTACCTACGAACTGCGCCTACAGCAGCCTAAAAGTTTCTAAGTATTGCTGGAACAACTGTGTTTATGCCTGCTTTGTTGTCTAAGATAGTTAGCGAAGGTCATGGTTTTCTGTTTTTCACCGTGGACAACAAAGATGCGTTCAGGTTTAGGTGTTAAATGCGTTAGGTAATTAACAAGTTGTCGCCTGTCTGAGTGCCCGGAAAAGCCTTCGATTGACTCATTTTGCATCTTGACTGATAGTGCCGCCATTTTGCCTTCATTATCCATCATTGTGACTTCACCTACGCCTTTCTGCACGCGTTTACCCATGGTACCTTCAATTTGGTAGCTCACAAAGATTATGGTGTTTCTCTCATCGCTTGCCCAGCTTTTGAAGTACTCTATTACTGGTCCACCTTCAAGCATACCTGATGTGGCAAGGACGATGCATGGTTCTCCTTCAATGATGCTTTGCCTAACGCTGGGATGCTCCACGATGGTGAAGTAATCGCTTTGGAACGGGTTGATTCCTTCATGCAAGATACTGTGTCGAACTTCTCTACCCAGATATTCTGGGTAAGCGGTGTGGATGGCTGTTGCTTCACTAATCATGCCTTCGATGAATACTGGTGCTTCCTTCATTAAACCGCGTTTCATATAGCCATCGATTATGAGCATGATTTCTTGAGCCCTACCTACTGCAGGCACTGGAATTAGGACTTTGCCTTTTCGCTCTAAAGTCTGGTTTATTACGCGGGTCATAGCTTCTTCAGCTTCAATTCGGGAAGGCATAACATCATCCGAGCCACCATATGTGCTCTCTGTGATCACCGTTTCAATTCGCGGAAACTCGGTCGTAGCAGCTTCGAGCAGCATGGTTCGGGCAAACTTGTAGTCGCTTGTGTAAACAATGTTATGTAAGCCTTCGCCGATGTGCAAATGCACCATTGCGCCGCCTAAAATGTGTCCGGAATTATGAAGCGTTAAACGAATGTCAGGTGCAATGTCGGTCACTACACCGTACCTTAGAGGGATTGTATGCAAAACACATTCGCGAACATCCTTTTGGTCGTAGTAAGGTGTAACTCCCTGTTTTCCGGCCACGTCTAAATAATCCAACTGAAGCATAGTCATCAAATTGGATGTTGGTGCAGTACAGTAAATTGGTCCATCATAACCATACTTGTATAGGAACGGCGCTAAACCGCAATGGTCAAGATGAGCATGACTAATAACAACGGCATCTAAGGAATCAATTTGGAACTCTGGACAATCAAAACGTGGAAACGACTCAAAAGGCCTGTTTGAACCAGGATTAATACCGCAATCCAACAATACGCTGCTTTCTCGAGTCTTAACAAGGAATGCTGAACGTCCAACCTCTTGTGCTCCACCAAGAACTGTCATGCGGATGTCGCCAACATCGTAGCTTTTTGGTCTAAAGATTCTCTCGCCTACAGTTCGAAGGATACGTTCTCTCTCTTTACTTTCCGAATGCAGGTAATGACGCATGTGAGTAACAATTTTGGATTTAATCGGAGGGCTACGTAGAACATGGGGGCGCCACTTGGTTTTTTTTATTATTTCCTGTAAAACGGCTCCATTTCGTCCGATGACTAAACCTGGTTTTTTAGTTTCAATTATTATTTCGCCGAGGCTTGGGTCAAAGTTTATGTCGGTAATTTCAGCTTCAGCAGGGATTATTTCTCGGGCGACTTTTTCAGCTTCGACTTCGGGCATTCTGACTGAGGGATCGGGGCGTATGACTATTCTTTTTCGGATTACACCAACGATTTCTGCCACTATGCCGCTTTGTTCAACTAAAATCTCTGGCTTCTTAGTGTAAACAGCGAGCATTGGTCCTTCATATTCAATTCTTGTTACCTCTGCTTCTCTGGGTACTTTCTGCAAAATAAATTGAGTAATTTCTATCTTATCTTTCTCTTTCTCTTGACTTCTCGCCACAGTATTTAACTTCCCACATTGAGGAGTTTGCTTTTTTCTTCAGCTGATAATTCGCGGTAACCTTTGTCGTCGATTACAATGATATTGTAACTGTTGCCGCTTGCTACATCACGTTTCATTGCTGCGTTAACAGCTTTTGCAATCGTTGGTAACGCCTCGGCAATAGTCATGTCTTCACGGTATTTATCCTCAAGAATACCGTAAGCAATCGGTGAACCAGAACCTGTTGAAACCGATTTCTCCTCATTTAGACTTCCAAATGGATCCAAATTGAAGACATGGGGTCCTGTTTCATCAACGCCGCCAACTAGAACCTGAGTTGCCAGAGGAATGTAGCGAGCGGAAAAAAGCAAGTTTGCAACGAGTCTTGCTGCTGAACTAACCGGCATTGGCCTGTTTAAATTTATTTTGTAGAGCTTCGCGTTGGCTGTGAGAATGTCAACTACGCGTTGTGCATCTGCCACAGTTCCAGCTATGGTCATGCCTAAATGGTCATCAATCTGGTAGACTTTTTTCCCGAATTTGTGGGCAACGTAGAAACCCATGGTTACTCGTGTATCAGAAGCTAAAATCACGCCATCTTTGCAGACGACGCCAATCGTAGTTGTTCCTTTAAGTACTAATTGACTAGCTATATTATTTTGTGACATAGTTTTGATGCTCCCTAAAACTTCAATTGCGGAATGCCATCCACTAGGAAGTAGCATCATGATATCTTTCCGAGAGATTTATTAATATTTCGCCCAGTGGTTCCGGTAACTTCAGGACATTTCTCTCAGATGTGTTTGTAGTTAACGGTAGTTAGATGAACTTCTATTTAAGCCGTACCCCCATAGAAAAACTGAGGAAAGCAAGCATTAAAGAATTATGAATCTAGATCATTTGAGTGTTATTTTGTTTTAAGTGGTCAAAGCTGTCAGTCTTTACTCGCGAGATTGGGGGATTGAGAGGAAAAAACTTCATACAACTTTAACCGATTCCTATTCAACCAAGTTAGCTTAAAAGTTTTGCCCCGAGTTGCTACTGTTAAGTCATTTGCGGTTGAGAGCCACATAAAGACAGAAAATTTGGCTTAAAAATATAGTTCATGTATTATCGTTAGGAATTACATTTTTTCAAACGAGATTTTCCGTTATTTGGTAAAAAAGCCCTTTTGCGTGATATTTGTCACCCTACCATTAGGACTAAAAAATGAAAGACCGATAAGGGCAATACCCAAAAAATGAAGAAGATAGCTGCTTCACAACAGTTAGCACAGGAAGTCTTATCTTGCCAATTCGCGAAAACGTGCCTAGCGGTTGTACATTAAACGTTGATTCAGAATTTTTTTACTAAAGCTTTTTAGGGAACTCTCGAATTTTAGAGGGCAATTGGCGGGTGAGTGGAGTCTCCTACCCGTTCCGCCAACCAAAAATAAAACCCGGGAGTAGGGAGAAAAATGAACTTAAATCTGCATACGAAAGATTTAGCTTTAATTGCGGTATATGCGGCGCTTTACGCAGCGCTTGTTGTTGTTCTTGGAGGTATCTCTTATGGGCCTATTCAGGTTCGTGTTGCAGATTCAATGGTTGCCGCCGTTCCCTTACTTGGTATAGCTGGAGTTTTAGGTCACACATTTGGAGTATTCATTGGAAACATATTCTCTTCAGCCGGTCCCATCGACCTTCTTAACACCATTCCATCTTTTGTCATGTCTTTTGTCGTCTACTACGTTTACGAACACACTAAAAATGACTACAGTGTAATCGCAACTTGTGTAGCTTACTCAGCTCTCTTAGGCACAACGGTCGGATGGATGCTATCTTACCTATACGGATTGCCACTACTGCTTACAATCGCTTACGTAGCCATAGGAAACGTCGTTGCAACTGTCCTGATTGGATGGCCCGTATTTATTGTTCTTAAAAGAACTGGGATTTTCGGAAAACAGTTTGGAAACTAATAATTAGAAAGGTAGGAAAACGCGTGAATCCTATAAAAAAATGCATCGTTATTCTCAGCGGTGGTCCAGATTCAGCCGTAGTTGCGTACTGGGCAAAAAAAGAAGGCTATCAGTTGTACCCTATAACTTTTAATTATGGCCAAATTGCCGTAAAAGAAACAGCGGCAGCACAAAAAATCGCAGAAAGCCTTGGCACTAAAACGAAAACCGTTGACCTGTCAGCTTTGAAAGCAGTTTTCGGCGATGTAACCTCGCTCTGCAACACCAACATCCCCCTAACCTCTGAGTTCAGCCAACCCATAATTGTTCCTTTCAGAAATGCGATTTTCCTCTCAGTGGCGGTTTCTTATGCGGTTTCGGTTGGAGCTGACAAGATTTTTTATGGCGCACATGGCTCAGACGAACCTTTCTATCCTGACTGCAGACGAGAATTCTACGAGGCGTTTGAAAAAGCGGCAAAGTTAGGTACAGGCGAGAGCATCAGTATCCAAGCTCCGTTCAGCCGCAAGCGCAAATCCGAGGTCATCAAGAAAGGAGCTGAACTCGGCGTCCCACTCGAGTTCACTTGGTCCTGCTACCGTAACGCTGAGAAGCACTGTGGCAAATGCGAGTCATGTGTGAACCGCAAAAAAGCCTTCCAAGAATCAGGCATACTGGATGTAACAAATTACGAAGCATAGTTTCAAGAGAAACGTGGGGCAGAAAAGCGGTGTTTTAGCTTTTGCATTATGTCTAAGAATTAGAAGAGCGGAGCATCCAATTTAGGTTGAGCATAACTAAAATTGAAATAAAATCTTTTTGACTAAACTAATATACCGTAAAATTCATTTCTAATTAGGAGCAAACGGTTATGGATGTATTTGAAGCACCATTCAGGAAAGACGCTCAATTCGAGCCTACACAGACAAACCAGTTTCTAGAGAAAAGCTTGAAAAAATCCTTGAAGCAGGTAGACTTGCTCCCTCAGCCAGAAATGTTGAGCCTTGGCATTTTGTTGCAGTGAGGGATAGCGATAGAAGAAAAGTCCTCTCTAAAGGTCTATATGCAAAGTTCCTCACCCAAACGCCGCTTGTGATTGTGGCGTGCGGTGACAAAAAAGCCTCGCCTGACTGGTATGCAATGGACGTATCTTTAGCTGTTGAAAACATGATTTTAACTGCCGTTAGCGAAGGCTTAAGCACCTGCTGCGTAGGAAGCTTCGACGGAAAAGAAGTCAAGGAAACCATTAAAGCTCCTGAAAACTTTGAAGTGCTCTTACTTTTAGCGGTTGGTTATGTAGGCGAAAAACTGGATTTATCAAGCAAACTTTTGAATCTTGTACGTTCAAGAAAAAAGTTAAACGAAGTTGCCAGCGAAGAAACATTTGGTGAACCTTTAGTACTGCAAAAAGTTACAGAGCTCTAAAGCAATGTCTTTTGTTTTTCCATTGAGATCAAACTTGATACTCTCACGCCGATAAGTCTAACTTTCTGGTTTTTCTGCAGGTAAGGGGCAAGTTGTTCCCTCGCGGTTTTTTGAAGGTCATAGAGACGGTTAGTTAAGAAGGGCAAAGTTTTGCTTTTGGTGTGAGTTTCAAAATGTTCAAAACGAATTTTCAAGGTAACAGTTTTGAAAAGTAAATTTTGACTTTCTGTTTCTTTTTGTACCTCAACGCAAAGGTCATCTAAAGCTTGCAAAATGACAGCGGCATCAGCGGTGTCTTCTTCGAAAGTTGTTTCATGGCTTACACTTTTAACGCCAACACGCTCTTCTACTTCGCTTTTGTCAATGCCTTTGGCCATCAAATGCATTTGCCAACCCATCACCCCAAACATTGATGTCAATGATGATGCATCATACTCTGCCAAGTCGCCTATGGTGTTCACGCCCAACTCTTTCAGTTTAGCTTCAGTCTTACGTCCTACCCACAGCAGCTTGCGCACGGGCAACGGCGCCAAAAACACTTCTACTTCTTCATCTCTGACAACTGTTAAGCCGTCAGGCTTCTGAAAATCACTCGCGACTTTAGCAACAAGCTTGTTGGGTCCAACACCAATTGAGCAAGTTAAGATTTTCCTTCTCTCTAATCTCCTGCTTAATCTGCCGAGCCAAACATCTCAGCTTCAACGTAATCCTTAACTTTGCTTGTTACATCCAAAAATGCCTCATCAATTCCCCACTGCTCAAAATTTTCCGAGTATTTGCGAGCGATTTCCATAATTTCACTAGAAACTCTGATGTACAATGGAAAATCTCGGTGGCAAAAAAACCGCTTCTGGACAAAACCGCCAAGCCTGTGAGATGGGCATACCTGAGCGCACACCGACTTTTCTGGCGATATAGTTGCTTGTGCTGACGACGCCTCTACCTTTACCCTGTTTAGGGTCAGCGCCGACAATCACAGGTTTGCCTTTGATTTCTGGGCGCTCTCGCTCCTCAACAGCAGTGTAAAAATGATCCATATCCAAGTGAAAAATTATCCTCGTGGCGATGTCACCTGCGCATCTCTTTCCCTTTTTCTTTTTCTTTGATAATTAAGTGTTTATTGCCTAAAATATGTCACCAATCAAATGGGTTTCAATGCCGACGGAATTACGGATCTCGAATGAACAGAACTTCGTATCTATTGTTTTATTTTTCTCGCTTTATGTTCCATGTCCTTTTTCTTTATTTACAGCATTGCAAGTGTTTAGAAACTTGCGATTTATCCGAAAATTATGTATTGACGGGTCCCGGATTGTTAACTCGGCGAGGAGTTGAAAAGATACCTTAGCTTGGTAAGGGGATATTTTTTGGAGAGGGCTTTTTCCGCGTTTTTGTTACGCCTAACTCGCCAATTACTGTGCCTTTTTCATGGGCATGATAACATCTAAGTCCAAAATTGCTAATAAGAACTTGTGACTGTAATGGCACATCTACGACTCCTGCAAACTAATATTAAGAAAAGCAGAGCGAAGTGAATAAAAAGCAAAACAGCTGCCGAGACCGAGCAGCATTTTTAAAAGCTTAAAACCCATAATTAATTGCAAGCTAGCACTAGACTAATAAGCTTTTAACAAGACCTTCAATGCAGGTTTATAGTACGTTTCCTTGACAAACCCATAATTATTAGATAGTTAGTGTCGCATTATAAGCTTTTACAGAAAACCCTAAACACTCAAATTATTTGCGATAATGGAAAATCTTCAGTTTTATAACTATGCAAAAAAAACTGATGCAATATGAGTATACGCCATGCATAAGCAAACAAGACTTCGGCACACACCGTCATACCGAAAAGCTGCTTCATCAAATATCGCTCAAACACCATCATGGCACTCGACATCTCAGGTGATTGGTGGCCGCAGGCTGAGCTAGTCGACCGAAGTCTTCTAGCTTACACCCCGGCTCCATCAAACCCATCTTTTATGGGAACCTTCGTCCCGGTGAAACTGGAATGGCTGCCTCTTTTCGGGAGAGGCTTCGAGCTTAGATGCTTTCAGCTCTTATCCACAACGGCGTGGCTGCCCAGCAACTGCCTTATCAGACAACTGGTTAACTAGAGGCCACAGCGTCCCGTTCCTCTCGTACTAGGGACCCTTTCCCCTCAGGCAGCCAACACTCCCAGCAGATAAAGTCCGACCTGTCTCACGACGGTCTAAACCCAGCTCACGTTCCCTTTTAATAGGCGAGCAGCCTCACCCTTGGCCCCTTATGCAGGGCCAGGATAGGAAGAGCCGACATCGAGGTACCAAGCCGCGGGGTCGATGGGGACTCTCGCCCGCGACGAGCCTGTTATCCCTAGGGTAATTTTTCTGACACATCCAGCACCCACCAAGGGAGACATGGATGATCGCTAAGCCCGGATTTCTCCTCTGCATCCCTTACTGTTTGGGATTCAGTCAGGCTGGCTTTTGCCCTTGCACTCTACGGAGGGTTTCTGTCCCTCCTGAGCCAACCTTAGGGCGCCCTTGATATCTTTTCAAGGGCGTGCCGCCCCAGCCGAACTGCCCACCTACCGTTGTTCCAGCCCGCAAGGGGCTGGTGAGAAACACGGTTGCAGAAAGTCGGTGTTCCATTGTTGCCTCCCCCAGGTCCCGGAGAACCTGAGATCGACGGCTCCCGACTACGCTCTGCATCCACAACCGTATTCCAGCGGCAGGCTGCAGTAAAACTCCACAGGGACTTCTTTTCCCGCTGGGAGATCGTGGACTGTTCGTCCACGTTATGTGGTTTCACCGGGTACTACGCGGGGACAGTGGGGCCCTCGTTGATCCATTCATGCACGTCGGAACTTACCCGACAAGGCATTTGGCTACCTTGAGAGAGTCAGAGTTACTCCCGGCGTTTGCAGGCCCTTAGCCCAGTTGGACCCAGGTTTCAGGTACCTGTACTGGCCAGGATTCAGAAGCCGTTCACAAGCTTTCGCTCTTGCGGCTTCCTGTGTTTTTATTAAACAGTCGAGACCCCTTTGTCACTGCGACCTGCTCTCTACAGCCGAAGCTGAAAGAACAGGCACCCCTTATACCAAAGGTACGGGGCTAATTTGCCGAGTTCCCTCGCATTAGTGTATACCCGACACGCCTTAGGTTACTCGCCTAGGGACACCTGTGTCGGTTCTAGGTACGATCATACAGGATCCTTCTTAGTGTGCTTTTCAGTGGCTCCAGAGATCAGCTAAACCCCCCTAAAACGGGAGGCTATTCCCGATTTCGCCTAGTTCTCGTCATTACGGCACTCCCTAGGTTTATACGGTTAAACAAGGCGAAAACCTTGCTTAGCTTACCCCGAAACGTCAACACTAAGCTTGCGTCGCCGCATGTACCTGCATGGTTCCGGAATTTTAGCCGGATTCCCTTTTTCGGCATAATCGGTTAAGTTATGCCTTAGGATCGACTTACCCCCGGCTGACGATCGTTGCCGGGGAACCCTGGCCCCTTCGGCGGAGAAGATTCTCACTTCTCTTTGCTGTTACTACCACCGGGATTCGCAATCCTGACCGGTCCACTGGACCTCACAGCCCAGCTTCTGTCCAGTCAGGACGCCTTCCTACCAGTGCAGTGTGCACTGCGTTCTGAGGTATCGGTAGCTGGCTTAGCCCCGTCAATTTTCGGGGCCGTCAGCCTCGGCGGGTGAGCTGTTACGCTTTCTTTGAAGGATGGCTGCTTCTAAGCCTACCTCCCCGCTGTCTGAGGCTGACGACGCCCTTTGGTTTGACATTTAGCCAGCATTTGGGGACCTTAACCTCAGTCTGGGTTGTCCCCCTCTCGGTCCAGGAGCTTACCCCCTGTAACCCGTTTCCCAAGGTCTTATGGCGCGGGTGGATTCGTAGTTTGAAAGGAAAGTGGATCCTTTCGGGTCCTTGTTTTCCAATCAGTGCTCTACCCCACCAGCTACCTCGCTCGGGACTGGGCTCAGGCCCACTTCGGAAGGAACTAGCTATCACCAGACTAGATTGGTCTTTAGCCCCTAGCCCCAGGTCTGGGGAACGAATTGCACGTCAGAACCCTTTCGAGCCTCCACTAGGCTTTCGCCTAGCTTCGCCCTGCCCAGGGCTAGATCGTCTGGTTTCTAGTATGTATGGCTATGACTCCGGGCACTTTCATACCCTGCGCCTGGCTCTTGCGAGTTGCGCGCTTGTTGGTTTCCCTGTGCTTACGAGTTTATCACTCTTAGGCTTGCCATAGCCATAAACTCCCCGGCCCGTGTTTCTAGACGGAACGTGCGACCCTGATCCCCTTTCCTCGTACTGCCGCTTCACAGCGGGTTCCTATGGAAAGGATCTACTCTTCTGGGCCGCACACGTCTGTAACTGTCTGGTTTCAGGCACTTTTCACCCCCATTTCGGGGTACTTTTCAGTTTTCCGTCACCGTACTAGTGCGCTATCGGTCTTGAGGCGTATTTAGTCTTGGAAGTTGGTGACTCCCAACTTTCCGCACCAAAACCATGGTACGGTAGTCTGGGACTCCAGCTCAACTCTTTCTGGTTTACGTTTACGGGGCTGTCACCCTCTGTGGCGTGCCTTTTCAGGCAACTTCAGCTTCACCAGCGAAGAGGAAGCCGGGCCCT
The DNA here is from genome assembly GCA_963831865.1 of Candidatus Bathyarchaeota archaeon. Lineage (GTDB taxonomy): Archaea > Thermoproteota > Bathyarchaeia > Bathyarchaeales > Bathycorpusculaceae > Bathycorpusculum. The sequence goes on from CAWHSP010000030.1 coordinate 26,193, forward strand.
TAACCCTACATCTCCAGTGCCTTTCGGCATCGGATTCGGTTTGGACTTTTCCCATTTCGCTCGCTGCTACTAAGGGAATCCCGTGTTTGGTTTCTTTTCCTCCCCCTACTAAGATGCTTCCGTTCGGGGGGTTCCCGCTCCCATGAAGGGAGCATATACTAGGAAGTCCCATTCGGGTATCCTCGGTTCTAAGGCTGCATGCGCCTACCCGAGGCGGTATCGCGGCTTGCCGCGCCCTTCTTCGGCTCTCAAGCCGAGCCATCCTCCAGACAGCGTGGCATGTTCGGGCCATAGGTGGTGTTTGTTTGGCGTTTGGTGAAACAACATTTCGCATATATTGTGTGTGGCGTCGTTGTCTTGTTTGGCCTATGCATGGTGTCATTTTGATCTTCGCCAGTGACTTGGCGACTCATTCACCCTTCACTCCACATCGTTATGGTGAGGAGTTGCATCTTTTTGTATGGTATAACCCATATTGCTGAATTGCATTAGAAGCGACTATCATTGATATAAGCATTATGTTAGGAATATTTAGGTTTATTGATGAGACGGTTTCTTGCTTCGGTGTCATTTTTGAGGCTCTCTAAACTTTACTTTTTCACTCGACATTGGTTAGGTGCCGAGTTACATGGAATTAAAGCTTAAGCGCACTTATTCATATAAGGATGACGCGACATAAATAGAAAACATTATGTCAAATTATGTGTTCAAATTAGTACTTTTGCGCAGAGAATTTAACTCTTTATTCTGTACATTCACGATAACTGGTAATTGCAATTTTAACAAGTTGAAATTTCTACTTGTTGCACCAATGATGGAATAAATTCGAAAATCAACCTAAACTCGTGTGACTGCAGAAAAACCAGCATTTTTGATTTTTAGACTTATAGAATGGATTTTCATGAAACGAGATTATTGACATTTCAGATTTTTTTAGTAGTAACTTTTATTTGTGTAAGGTTTTATGTGTTGGTGTATTCTGGGCTCTTTGGTGGGTGCCTCGATAGCTCAGCCCAGTAGAGCGGCTGCCTTGTAAGCAGCAGGCCGCGGGAGCAAGGCCCGCTCGAGGCTCCACGAAAATTTTCGTCCATAAGCCCATTAAATTTATTTTAGATTCCTATTAAATCATGGTAAGCTCGAATCACAAACCTTCTAAACCAAAAAACAGTACTAAAAAATATTATTCTTCAGGCGCTTCGGGTTCATCGTCCTTTGCGGTTGGGTTTTTGCCTGTAAGTTTGTATTTACGTGCTTGTGTTTCTATTATTTCATGCTCGAAAAACTTCTTTATTGATTTGAAGACTTTTTTGCATGGTTCGCCTGTCTTGTCGGTTATTTCTTGAAGAGTTAATTCTTTGCCTTCAGCCTTAAGAGTTTGATAGACTTTTTCGTCGGTTTTGTTAAGTTTCACATGGATCACTGCCTATACTATTTCTTTGTGTTATGGTGAAAGGGCTTTTTCAATTTTGCGGTTAAACCCTTAGAGAAAATAGATATCAACTAGAATTCCCAATAGCAAATCAATGTGTCCGTATTATTTCTTTCCAAAAGTTTCAGGGTTAATCTGCCTATACTTACCATCCTTATCAACTACGTACATATGGAAGTCATATTCGTCGCAGTAATTCTTAACATCGATATATCGCTGCTTGTTGCCTTCAAACATTTCAGGGGTTACTATTTCACAAATACGAGTTAAACAACCTTTCTTTTCAGCTTGAATATCGGGCAGGTACCCCTTACCCACCTGAGATGGTTTCTCGTAACCTTCTAAATCCGCTTTAACCGTCCAGCTATCCCGTTTCAACTCGTCGGCAACAGCCCTAACACACACATCAACATTACTCTGACCTAATTTTTTTTTCTCAGTCATATTAATCGCCTGAAAATACTATTGTTTTCCCATTTTATTAATAGTTTGAAAATACCATTGCCGCACATTACTGAGAGCTATTTTCCTCCAAAAACTTGTCTGTGAAGACTAGCGGCAGACCAAGCAGCGGAAGCGAGAGCATCCAAAGGTCCAAGTTATGCCCCAAAAACCATGCGTACCAGGCACTCCAGAAACTGGTGCTTCCAAAGAAAATCCAAGACAAATAGTTCCAAAGAAAATACATCCCCAAACTCAAAACAACCACCCCGACACTTCTCCAACTCACAAAGCCAACATCAACCGACTTTTTAGCAAGGTATGCCGCATAAATTGTCAGCGCAAGCAGCCCGAATAATGTTACTGCGAAACTGATGAGATGCTGGGGGTAAACTGTCAAGTAGCTATATCCTTTCACCATCACTGTATAAACCCAGATGCTTGAGTTAAGCAGCCAAAACGTCAAAACGTAAAGTGCCCCCGCAATTAATGCCCACTTCACAAGGCTCCTAAATGGATTGGCGGCGCTGAGCTTGTAAGCTAAAATAAATAGAACAATCGGCAAAACAATGGATTCCACAAAACTTGGGATAGCATTTAAAACAAAATTGTTTAAAACTGAGGTTGCGACGCTATTTCTGGAAATCATCATGAGAACACTGCGAATATTTGCACCTGCGCTTGTGCTAAGCCCCAACCAATAGATACCCTCAAAAACTATGACCCAACGCAAAATCTTAAGCAGTTTAGCCTTCGATGGAAAATCCCTCGAAAAATAATACACGACGACGGCTACGGCGATGATACTGGCGACAAAACGGAAAACGATGCCTATCGTACCTGAAATATCCTCAACATAAGTGATAAATGAAAAGGATCTGCCGCGACTCCACTCCCCAATCCACTCCAGCGTGAACAAGGCATGAAGCGTAAACAGAAAATATGAGAGCACAACGGCTAGCAAACCAACTTTTAAGGGGGTATTCTTATCAGTCATTAAATCACTGTTCTTAAATGTAAAGAAAATACCTCCAAGAATCTTATTACATTTACGGTTAATAGGAAATAACAACATAAAACTACACTAATTCTTAAATAATAAAAATTATTATAATAAAAAAGGGTTCTATTTGAAACAAAGTAGCGAGCGTAAAACAAGTTTTCTAATTGCGGTTCAAGGCCTTGGCGCGGTGTTCGTGGGCATCTTCTTAGTGGCTTACTTAGGAGGCATGTTCATGAATCCATCAACAACGGTTCTACATTTTGAACCTGTTTTCAGAATTCCGCTCATCGTCTTTGGTGCTGGGCTTCTTGGTTTTATGTCGATTGGCATTATTCTTGCAGCCTCAAGGCAGCGTTCTTGATGGTACCAAACTTAGACGTTAAGATTTAGTTTTTAGTTAATTTACTGTTCGTCTTGTTCCATTTTCAAACACGTAAACCTTGTTGATGAATGCTAAATCGCCGTTTTCAAATACAAGTGCTGAGCCCATAGGTAAAGCGAAAATTTTCTTCTGCCTTGACAGTCGTTGCAGTATGTTGTCTTTTTCAAGTTTGTAGTGGACTTTAAGGGTGAGATCGGCTAAGCCAAGACCGCCATCAATAATTTTGACTTTTGAATTGCTGCGGCAGGTAATTACACATTTTTTACAGAGCACTAATGCTCCGGCACTTCTTCCAACAATTACGCCAGTATAATTGCGTAGCAATTCATCTACGCCTGTATTCTTGAGGCGTTCCGCAAGAATTGTTACAAGTCCACCTGTCAAGTAAATCAAATTAGAAGCAGCCATTTTTCGAGCGATGGTTTCTTTAGAGTCAGAGTACTCAATAAAATCAATTGATTTTGCACCCAAACTTGTGAAATAATCAACCAGTCGCTTACGTTTTTTGTAGCTCTTGTCAAATGAGGCTCTTGCCCAAGGAAACACGGCGACAACAGGAGAGCCCCCTACGTCTTCGAACGCTTTTTCATTAACTTCCTTTGCACTTCGCTTAAAGACGTTTTCTCCACCTAGAAGATACAGTTTGGGCATAGAAGCAACAAACTGGAGTGGTGACTTAAAAGCGAATGCTGTCTATGGAAAAACAAGGCTTATAACTTTAATCGAACAGTAAGCCAACGATGCAAATGACACCTCAAGGATTTGTCGAGTATAAACGCAGAGAATTCTGCCAAGACATCCAATGCCCCATTCAACTTGAGCTAAACAAACTTAGGGAGAATTCCTCTATATTTGAGGAAACACGACAAAAATGCAGCAGCACCTGCCTATACACCACATGGCAATTTCACCACTGGTTAATAGAAAAAGGCTACCTAATCCTAAAACCATTCGAAAGCAAAGAATAAGCAAATAGGTCTTGCTCCACATATGCCATATTTGAACTGAATTTTCTTTCTTTAAAATTCAAAATCATATGGAAAAACGGCGTTACGGAGCTGTTATCTCTATATACTCCGCGGTGCTCTTGTATTGTTTGTCGGGATTTTTCGAAAGAATATAGCACCCTGTTCTAACTTAGCTTGCGCTTTACAGATAATTCTGACATCCAAGATTGGAAGAGATAAAGTTTGAACTACAAAGAACCAGCCATAATTGAGCACTTAGCATTTCTTTCCGTAAAATACTGTGTTTACCTGTCAGAACTCTATCAAGCACTAGTTTCTGCAAGAGCAAACGAAAAAGCTACATGTGAAGACCTAACAGTTGAATACCGAGGCACCATAAAACACCAAGTTATATTTCTAATAACAAAAGGCAGCGCTGTCCTTGTGCAGTTTCGCGTTGCCGAAGAATTTCTCCAGAGAAAAAATATAAGCTTTGAAAGCTGGCTAGATACGGACAAAATACGTAGACAATTAGCCAGACAAAACACTACACCTGATTCAACATCAATCAAAAACTTGAGGCATGGAATGAAAAAGGTTACGGTGAAGGGAGAAATACTCGAAACTCAAAAACCCCAACTAATCCATACCCAATATGGAAACAGCGTTATGCTTACCAATGTTTGGATTTCAGATGAAACGGGAAAAGTCAAGCTTTGCCTTTGGGGAGAACAGTTAAACTCTCTTGTCCCTGGCGATATAGTGCAAGTTACGCATGGATCGGTAAGAACTTTCAAAGGAGAAAGACAACTAAGCATTGGAACCCGCGGGACAGTCAACGTATTGCAGGGAAACACCGCTAGAGATCAAAGAATAATTTCCCAGAAAACAACTGTTACATTAGACTAAATTCATAATTCTTTAAAATAGTGCCAAAATAATGTTAAGAGACACAATCAAATGCTTTAGCAATTGGTGTTGATTTTGATAGAAGAAAAACAACACCCCAGTGCTAGGGGAAGTTGTTGTTCTTCTTCGAAAGAAATAGAACACAGTGTTCACTCCCGATGATCCTTCTTCTTCAAAGCTTGTGAAAGAAGAAGAAACTTACGGAGGTGCACACTTCTTCCAATAGGAAATAAATCTAAGAAGCGTCTTTACTCAGACACAATAATTATAAACAGATACCAATTATTTCTTTTTCATTGACCAAGGATAAAGGTTATTTAATTCTAAAACCAACAGGTAGCACGGTGATTATATTATGGAGTGGGGAATGAAAAACAGGTTAAGTAGACTTTTCCAGAAAGATGGGAAAGCTCTCTTTTTACCCATTGACCACGGCTACTTCCAAGGTCCAACACATGGCCTTGAGAAGCCCGAGGATACAATCAAACCAATCTACCAATACGCAGACGCAATCATGCTAACACGCGGTGTTCTTCGAAACTGCATTGATCCAGCAATCGAAAAACCAATCATCTTACGAGTTTCAGGAGCAGTAACCGTAGTAGGTGAAGATTTAGCAAACGAAAGCATAGTTACATCAATTCAGGAAATTCTGCGATTAAACGTCAGTGCAGTTTCCATGTCTGTTTTTGCAGGAACAAAATACGAGAACAAAAGCCTAAGCAACCTAGCCAAACTCGTTGATGAATGCGAAGATTATGGCGTACCTGTTATGGCTGTAACCGCGGTTGGAAAAGAACTTGAAAAAAGAGAAGCACGATATTTAGCGTTAGTTGCCAGAGTTTCAGCTGAAATAGGAGCACGAGTAGTGAAAACCTATTATTGCAAAGAAAACTTTGAGAAAGTCGTTGATGGATGTCCAGTGCCAGTCGTTATGGCAGGTGGACCAAAAACTGAAACTCAAAAAGAAGTTTTCGACTTCGTTTACGATGGCATGCAGAAGGGCGCTATAGGTGTTAATTTGGGAAGGAACGTTTGGCAAACCGAAAACCCTGTCGCCGCAATAAGGGGACTCCGAGCCATTGTCCACGAAAACTTCACGCCTCAAGAAGCCTTAGACCTGTTCAATCAAGTAAAAGCAGGCAAAGCCTAAGCTCACCCTTTTCGGTGAATCTGTTGCAGGTCGCCGTCTACTATAACAACCATGACGTTCGAATCCAAGAAGTGCCCATCCCCCAAATCGGCGATGAGGAGGCGTTGTTGAAGGTTATGGCGAGCGGCATTTGCGGCAGCGATGTTATCGAGTGGTATCGTGTTCCCAAAGCCCCAATTGTTTTGGGCCATGAAGCAACAGGAATCATAGAGAAAGTTGGCAACAAAGTCAGGAATCTCAAAGTGGGTGACAGAGTTTTTGTTTCTCATCATGTGCCTTGTTACCAATGTCGTTATTGCCAAAGAGGCATCCACACCGCGTGCCACACATTGCACACAACAAATTATTTTCCAGGCGGCTTCTCACAGTACATTAGGATACCAAAAATCAACATTGAATTTGGAATCTACAAACTGCCAGATGACATGTCTTTTGAAGAAGGCACATTCATCGAGCCATTAGCATGCGTCTCGCGGGGGCAACGCTTGGCAGGCTTGCAAGAAAACGATACCGTTCTGATCATCGGCGGGGGCATTGCTGGAATTTTGCATACGCAACTTGCTCACTTCAAAGGCGTAGAAAACATAATTGTAGCTGACATTAACCCATACAAGTTGGAGCTTGCCAGAGAAATTTGGCGCAACCAACACCTTAAACGCCAAAGAGAACCTGCCCCTTCAGCTTAAAGAAGTCGAACGAGGGAAGGTTAGCTGACCAAGTTGTCGTCTGCACAGGAGCCACTCCAGCTTGCTTATCGGCGCTGGAGTGCGTTGAAAGCGGCGGAACAATCCTATTTTTTGCCGTTCCGGACCCGACTGTGAAGTTGCCAGTTCCAATAACTCAGTTTTGGAGAAACGAAATTACAATGCGTACAAGCTATGGCGCGGCACCTAACGACTTAGAGGATTCGATGAGTATTTTAGCCACAAAACGGCTCAACGTAAAAGGCATGATTACTCACAGGTTGAGTTTGGGTGAGGCGCAGGAAGGCTTCAAGTTGATGGCGGAGGCTGGGCAATCTTTGAAGGTTATTCTGGAGCCTAATCGCCCGTAAGTAATTAAAGATAAAAACATAAACAGACATACAACTAACCATGCCTGATGTATTTGATGCAATTAAAGAGCGGAGAAGCGTAAGAAAATACCAGGCCAGCGCTGTTGCGCCTGATCTAGTTGAGGAAATATTGGCAGCGGCTGGCTGGGCTCCTTCAGCACATAATGCTCAACCATGGCGATTCATCATTTTAACTGACGATTCTGTCAAGCGATTCTTGGCTGAAGCTATGGCAGAGTCATGGGTTAAAGACATGAATAAAGACGGAATAAACGTTGACTCGAACATTCGGCAGGTTAGAGTCGATAGATTCGCAACCGCGCCCATAATTATTCTTGCGTGTTTAACGATGAATGGCATGAATAAATTCTCTGACGAAAAGAGGCAGAGGGTTGAGATGGATTTAGCAATGCAAAGTTTTGGTGCAGCTATGCAAAACATGTTTTTAGCGGCGCAGGCGAAGGGTTTGGGTGCATGCTGGTTTTGCGCGCCTGGTTTTTGTAAGGAAACTGTTAGAAAGGTATTGAAAATTCCCAAGGATGTCGACCCTGAAGCACTTGTTATAATGGGCTATCCAGCAGAGAAACCGCAGGTGCCAACGAGAAAACCATTATGCGATTTTTGTTTTAAAAACAAGTGGGGGTTTAGACTCTAAGATTTTATCATTGTTAGAAGCATTTTGAACTTTGTTTTCGCCACCAAGGCATGAGGATCGTTGGCTGGCATAATAGTAACTTCACCTTTCTTTAACTTCAGTGGTTTGCCCGATATGGTAACATCAACTTCTCCATCAAGAACATAAACTAAAGCATCATAGGGCGCGGTATGTTCGCTTAAACCTTGATTTTCATCGAAAGCAAAAAGCGTCACAGTTCCCGTTTTCTTGTCAATTAAGGTGCGGCTTACCACAGAGCCTTCTTGATAATCGATTAAGCCTTCAAGGCTTGAGGTTTTTGCAACGAGCGATTTGGAGGAGAGGTTTTTACTCAAAGTTTTGCCTCGAAAGTGTATTGCTTGTCAGGAATAAAATCCATCGAAATCGAGTTCACACAGTGCCGAGTATTTTTCTCCGTAAAATGTTCACCCATAAATACATGGCCTAAATGGGCGCCGCAGCTAGCACATTGAATTTCAGTTCGCATTCCATCAGGGTCAGGAAGCTGTTTAACGGCGCCTGGAATTTCCTCGTCAAAGCTGGGCCATCCACAGTTTGATTCAAACTTTTTTTCTGACCTGTAAAGTTGGGCTCCACACCTTTTGCAGACATAGGTGCCTTTTTGCCAAAAAGCGAAGTATTTACCTGTGAAAGGCATTTCTGTGCTCTTATCCTCGATGACATGCTTCTCTTCTGGAGTAAGCTAGCTTAGCGGTATCTTTTTGAGAAGTAGACATAATTACCAATTTAACTATGTTTTTGCAATGTAAAAAGCATTCTGCCACGAATGGTGCCGATAAACAAATATAAGATAAGCTAAATAATTTATTACTGAGGTTCTTTTATGGTTGAAATAAGTAGATTATTCTGGAAAAAAGCATTCACTTCGGACAATTTCTTACTTGGCGATGTTGAAAGCGCAGAGTTGGATATGAATACTTGGCAAATAACCAATTTTTTTATTGGCTTAAGCGATGACGCTGCAAAAAAACTAGGATTCAGGAGACCTTTTCTTGGAAGAGTAGTGATTTGTTTGCCGGTTTCTGCTATCAAAACGTTCCAGGACACGGCTATCCTTAACAAAACGATTGCGGAGCTTCAAGATCTTAAAGAATGCAAAGAATAATCGTTGCAGATTAATAATGTTCAATTAGAAATTTATTTGTTTTTTTTTTCTTAATTCGTATTCTTATCTACAGCGATAGTTATGCTAGCTACCCCAACAAACCACTATAGTTGCCTGTTCACTTTCACCCAGCCCTCCACTACCGCAATTAGTCCTATTGTTCGGTTGTTTTAAATAGCCCAAACATACATCATCCATCAAAGTGTGAACGTAATGAATGAAGACGAAGATGCCCAAAACCAAAAAGAAGCAGAAGCAACGGAAGAAGATGAATCAGAAAAGCAGCCAAAGTACGATTTCATAGAAGACCTACCCGGAGTAGGTCCAGCCACAGCTCAAAAACTCAGAGAACTCGGCTACCACACAGTAGAATCTTTAGCTATGGCAACATCACGAGAACTTGACCCCGTGGGAGTAAGTGAAAAGAAAGCCTTTCAAATCATAGAAGCTGCACGATCAGCAATCGGGATATCTTTCGTCCGAGCGGATGAACTTTTTAAGAGACGCAAAACCGTCTTGCGGCTAAGCACAGGCAGCAAAGCCATAGATAAAATTGTTGATGGTGGTTTAGAATCTCAAACCATAACGGAGTTTTATGGGGAATATGGCAGTGGAAAAAGCCAGATATGCCATCAGCTATGCGTTAATGTTCAGTTGCCTCCAGAACGAGGCGGATTAAACGGCGCAGCCCTTTACGTTGATACAGAAAACACTTTCAGGCTTGAACGTATAGTGCAGATGTCTAAGTTTTTAGGATTAGATCCTGAACAAGTTGTGAAAAACATCATTTATGCGGAAGCATACACTTCAGATCATCAAATGTTTCTTCTTGAAAACGCTGATGAAATAATCAAAGCAAACAACGTGAAACTAATAATTGTAGATTCATTAACTGCACATTTCCGAAGTGAATACCTTGGAAGAGAAATGTTAGCTTCAAGACAGCAGAAACTTAACAAGCACATGCACAAGCTAATCGGTTTAGCCCGAGCGTTCAATGCTGTAGCAGTTGTAACTAACCAGGTGATGGCTAAGCCAGACCAATTCTTTGGCGACGCAATTCACCCAATCGGCGGAAATATTGTTGGCCATACAAGCCACACACGTATCTATTTGCGAAGGGCGCCACATGGACCTATACGTATTGCTAGGTTAGTTTCAAGTCCGTATTTGCCTGAGGGAGAGGAAATCCTTAAAGTAACCGGGAATGGAATAGAGGATGTCTCTGAAGAAGAAAAAGCAGAGAAAGCAAGCAAAAGTCGGCGTTAAATATGCCTATACCCCAAGCCTTAGTTTCACGGTATTTCCAACTTTTGGTTAGCAGGCAATTCACTGAAGCTGAGCGAGAGTTGGAAAGAGTCAAGCAGAAAATGCAGAAAACAGATTGGAACAGAGGTTATTTCAGAGCATTGTACGGGATGTTTCTATCACGCAAGAATGCGGCAAGCGACGATTATGCATTCTTTGCCAAATTGGACTTGAGCGACAAGGTAGCATTGACGGCTTATAAAAAAGAATTTCTTAACCACGTTGGCAACGGTTTGCACGGTGATTTTGATCGCGGATACTTTTCAGCTTGGGCAGAGTGTATGCGAGTCCTAACCCGCATGGATATTCCAGGCTCGCAAAACAGCAATGGAAAAGCGGCTGAAGAAGAAAAAATAGAGACTCTTAAAAGTGATAGGAGTCAAGCTACTATTGCTAATTTTTTGAATAAACCTAAAACTGATGAAGAATAATTCTTTAATTTCTAGGTTATGCGATTCTTATGATTGTATAAAATAGGATGAAGAAGGGTAACCATACCATGAAGTACATGAATATTGCTGTACTGAGGATTTTTGATTGTTTTTCCACTTTGTTTTTGTATACTGCTCTTAAAGGGTAGTAGGATGCTAAGTAAACTACGAGGGCTATTGTTATACAATCAACAAGTATGCTGAGGTCGTTTGCGGTGCCCAGATAAAAACCTAAAATTGCACTTAAGAAGCCTGCAACTAAAGCTAATGCAACACGTATCCAGTAAAGTTGTACTAACGGAGTCATTTTAAACGAAATCCTTGGGGTGAGTATATTTTATTCTTACTTAAAAAACATGCCTAGATATTAACAGTTTCTGCTTTTCAAAAATCAATTCAGACCCAATTTAACTGTTTTTAGGTGAAAGAGTTATTTCATAGTCAAGCCTCTCTATAGAATCCGACTTATATTGGGTGTAGGAATTGCACAAGAAAGAAATTACAAGCTTCGACATCGCAGCAGCAATCAGTGAGCTAAAGGGCACAATTGCTGATTCCAGAGTTAACAACATCTACCAACTTGATGAAAAAACGTTAGTTTTCAAACTTCACAAAACAGACATGCCACCAATACGGCTTGTAATGGAAGCAGGTAGAAGATTACACACCACCAGTTATGCCGAAGAAAATCCTGCTGAACCGCCAGCATTCTGCATGGCGATTAGAAAATACCTACGAAATGCCTGGGTAAGTGCTATTGACCAACATGAGTTTGAAAGGATTATAACAGTTAGCTTTGGGACAAAAACTGGTTTGTTAAAGCTGGTTTTAGAGCTTTTCGGCGAAGGTAACATCATACTAACAAACGAGCAAAATGTAATTATTCACGCTTTAATCTACAAAAAAATGCGTGACCGCGACATTCTGCACAATGTAGTTCTTCAGCTTCCGCCTTCAATTAGCAAAAACCCCTTCAAAATAACCAGAGGGGAACTGGAGGAAGCCCTCAAAAACGCAGGTGAAACTGAGGTTGTGAGGTCAATAGCGCGTTTCTTAGGAGTTGGAGGAGTTTATGCTGAAGAAATTCTTCTCAGGTCGGGCGTGGAAAAAACCAAGCACTGTAGCACCTTGACAACGGTTGAAGGTGAACGCATTTTTGAAGCACTTCAAGGTTTGCTCTCAGCTATTTCAAGCAAACATTTGGAGCCATGCATCGTTCTGAGCGAAGATGGAGATTTCTTGGATGTCGTACCGTTCACACTTAAGCGTTATGAAGGCTACAAAACACAGGTATGCAACTCTTTCAATCAGGCTTTAGATGAGTTTTATCTAAGGGTAACAGTGGCGGAAAGAGCTGTTAACGCTGTTGAAGTTGACAAGTTAAAAAAAGAAGCAGAACGTCTTAGACGATTGGTTGCCGACCAAGAAAAATCCATAAACGAAGACACAACCAAAGCGGAGCGGGACAAACTAATCGGCGACATAATTTACGCTCACTTCAACGAACTACAAACATTCAAAGACCAACTTCTAAAAGCCAACCAGCAAGGAAAGGAGTGGAATACAATAATTACTGAGGCATTAGCTACCAAGAAAACAGGCAAAATACCTGAAGCTTATATTGAATCGTTTGATGGCAAAAATCTTGCATTGAATCTTTGTATGGACAACCTTCATTTTAGCTTCAGCTTGAGAGAATCACTTTTTGATAATGCCAATGAGTATTATGAACGAGGAAAAAAAGCTAAGCAAAAATCTGCTGGGGCATTGACAGCGCTGACGGACTCAAGGAAAAAATTGGCGAAAATAGAGCGTGAACTTCTTGAAGCAGAGAATCTCAAGAGTCTTAAGCCGGCGGAAATTATTGAAGCGCTCTCAAAACGTAAGGCGGAGATGGAGAATAGGGAGTGGTATGAAAAATTCCGTTGGTTCACCAGTTCCGACGGGTTCTTGGTGGTGGCGGGCAAAGATACCGTGAGCAACGAAGTGCTAGTTAAGAAGTATGCAACGCAGGAGGATGTTGTTTTTCACGCTGAAATCACTGGGGCACCTTTCGTAGTTGTCAAAGCTGAAGGCAAAACCATAGGCGAACAAACGCTCCGCGAAGCAGGCGAGTATGCGGCATCTTTTTCAAGGGCATGGAGAGAAAACGCAGGTTCAACCGACGTCTACTGGGTAAAGGTAGATCAGCTAAGCAAAAGTGGTCCTTCAGGAGAATCAGTTCCGCATGGAGCTTTCTTTGTTGTTGGCAAACGAAATTGGACTCGAAACGTGCCGCTTAGAACTGCAGTGGGCATAATCATCGATGATGAAACCGTCTTTGTTGGTGGATCCGTGGATGCAGTGAAAGCTAAAACCAAAGCATATGTTGTCCTCCTGCCTGGTGACACGCAAGGTAAAGATCTTTTAAAGCAAATCCTCAAATCACTAATGCTAAAGTTGCCTAAGGACCAGAGAGAAAAAGCCGGCAAGACATCAATTGAGCAAATCAGAGAGTATGTACCCTATACTAAGGGAACAATAAGTCAGAAAATGAATTGAATAACAAAACTTAATTAAAAAATGAGAGCGCTGTAAAAAGCGCTAAGATCTGTGGTTTATTTTGCTTTGTTGGCTTCTGCCGTTTGGAACAGGTTCTTGACAGCTTTCTGTCGGTACTTCTGCGCCAGTGTTTCTGCGGTAACGTAGGTCAAGGCTTCTTCTGGACACCATTTGACGCATTGTGGCTCTTTGGTTTCGTTGTCTGTGCAGCTGTTGCATGTGAACACGATTTTCTTTTCTGGGTGCATGTTCATGGCGCCGAATTGGCAAGCGCTAATACACCATCCGCAGCCGTTGCAGGCTTGTTCGTCAACACGGATTATTCCGCTGTTTTCTTCTTGGCTAAGTGCGTCTCTTGGGCAGGCAGCTACGCATGCTGGTTCCTCGCAGTGTCTGCAGGTGATTGCCATGTTTATTAATGGGCCCATGCGCATTGCGCGTATTCGTGATTTGGTTGGGTTGAAGGTTTTTTCGTTAACCATGCTGCAAGCGTACTCGCAGACTAGGCAGCCGATGCATTTTTCTGGGTCTGCTGTTACGAATTTTCTGTCTTGTGGGCGTACCATATTAATTTCCTCCTACAGTTGCTTCTATCGTTTGAGGCTTTGCAGTTTGAGCAGCTTTCATTGCGTCTTCAGCAATGTACGCTAAGTCACCGAGGCCTAACTGTTGCAAGCGCTCAACAGTTGGGATACCGTCAACGGTCCATCCTCGTGAAGCATAGTAATCATCTAAACCAATTGCCATTTCTTCGTCGCTGACACAAACACCTTTTGCGGGGCCTTCGTCCGGCACGGGGAAATTCTTTATCTTGTAGGGTACATCATCGAATTTGCGGGTCCCTTTTCCTTCGCGTATGTTGAATAGCCTTGCCAAGTTTTCGATTCTATCGCCGTCTTTGATCATTTCTTCAACGGTAATTGGGATGCCAGTTGCCAAAGTGTAATAGTTAGTCAGATCTTTCCAGCCGTCGTAGTATGTGCCTCTGCTGAATTTGCAGACGATAAGTGAGTCAATAATGTTGTACATGTAGCTTTCTTCAGTGATCATTTTGCCTCTGCCTTTCTCAATTTTGAAGCGGTTTACTTTGCCTTTAACGTCAGGTGAGTAAGCACCGTTTCTGAGGTGACATGCGCCTCTGAACGAGACACTAAAGCCAAGTGCAGCAGTTTTGAGTGTTCGCAGGTCGTAGCCTGGCAGTTCTAAGCCTTTAATGTGGCAAGCGTACTTGTATGCATCTCCGCCGATTAATTCAGCAGCTTTTGCAACTCCTTCTGCAAGTATATTACCTAGCCAGCCTTCGCGTTTGCCGATTTTGTGAATTATTTGGATTAGGGCTTCAGCGTTTCCGAATTTGAGGTCAATTCCGTCAGTTTGTTCCTTCGTGATTATGCCGTGCTCATAGAGATCCATTGCGAATGCAACGACAACGCCGATTGATATGCCGTCCATGCCGTACTCGTTTACGATGCGCATGGCCTCGATTATAGCGTCTAATCTGTCAATGCCGCAGAGTGGTCCCATGCTCCAGAGACACTCGAACTCAAGCCTTGAAGTTGAGCCTTTATATGGTCCTTCTGGGACAACGCCAATGTGGTCACAACGCATACCGCAAGTTGCGCAGCCTACAATTTTCTTAACATAATGCTCATTGAAGTATTCGCCGCTGACTTTATTTGCGCCTTCAAAAGTAGCATTAGTCCAGTTCCTTGTCGCTAGTGCTGACAGCGAGTTGAGGACCAAAACGTTTTCAGGTGTCCCCAAGGTCTTGTATTTCTTGGTAGATGGACCCTTCATTCTTTCATAAATCATTTTGACAAATTCTTTGAAACCATCAAGGTTTGCAACGTTAACATCATGTGTTCCACGAACTGCAACTGCCTTAAGGTTCTTTGAGCCCATGACTCCACCCATACCACTTCTTCCAATAGCTCGGAATTCATCATTTATAATGGCTGCAAACCTGCAGAGTTTCTCTCCTGCCTCGCCAATGGCTGAGACACGGATGTAAAAGTCGCCTAGTTCACTTCGGATTTTGTCATCGGTCTCTTTAACGGAAGCGTTCTTTAAGTATTCGGCATTTCGGATTTCAACTTTGTCATCGTCAAGCCAAAGGTAGGATAGTTTGGGTGCTTTGCCTTTGATTACAACAGCGTCGTAGCCTGCTCGTTTCAGGTCTGGACCGAAGAAGCCGTGAGCTTCAGCATTGCCGATACCACCAGTGGCGGGAGATTTGGACACGACGGCGTAGCTGTTGCCGCCCGTTGGCCCCATTGTGCCGCTGAGTGGACCAGTTAAGTAAATTAACGGGTTATCAGGGTCATAGGGGTCTGTGCCTGGTTTTGAATTGTCAAATAATAAGCGGATGCCTAAGCCTATTCCGCCAATGTAGTCTTTAGCCATCGTTTCTGATAATGGCTCTGTTTTTATTTCTCCAGTTGTGAGGTTAACATGTAAAATTTTTCCTGCGTAAGCAAACATGCTCATTTTTTCCCTCATTGTTATTTAGCTGAGTCATTTGAAAAGTATATTAAGTTAATGGCTAATTTGTATAAAATTTCACGTTTCCCGCCGACGTGTTTTTAGTTGCATAACGCAAGAAAATGAGCGAAAACTTAAAGCAACCATGCACACTTTCTCAATCTAAGGCGAAAAACTTGACCAGAATTAGCGCTCTTCAGTCAGCAATCGAGGGAAAGTACGACTTCTACGCAGTTTTCAATGGCGTTAACCTAACCTATTTTTCAGGCTTCTCAGGAGCAACCGCTATGCTCATCCCCCAGCAAGGCGAAAGCACCCTATACGTTTCATCAGTCAATTATGAACAAGCTAAAGTAGAAACCACCGGCTTAACAGTGCAATTTCTAAAACGGGGTGAAAACCTGATGGAAAAAATCGCCAACCAAGCAGCTCCAAACAAACTCGCCGTAGACTCGATGCCAATTGAAGCTTGGCGTGCTCTGGTCAAAGCAATGGGTGACGAAACAAGACTTGAGCCTGCAAGCAATATCGTCCGGGATTTACGAAAAATCAAAGATGAACAAGAAATTCAGCTGATCCGTGAAGCTTGCAGTTTAGCAGAAATCGGTATGCAGGTGGCGTTTGAAACTGTAAAGCCAGGCATACAGGAAAAGCAAGTGGCTGCACAAGTCGAGTATGCGATGAGAAAGAAAGGCTCCGATGGAACAAGCTTTGATACAATAATCGCTTCCGGACCTAACTCGGCTTTTCCCCATGGATCTTGCTCAAACAGAACAATCCGTGAAGGCGACTTGATAGTGGTTGATTTAGGCGCGACCTACCGGTTATACCGTTCAGACATGACCCGAACCTTCACCACTGGCAAACCCTCAAAAAAGCAGAGAAAAATCTATGAAGCAGTCAAAAATGCTCAACAAAGAGCCTTCGAGACCATAAAACCAAACATCCAAGCCACACAAGTTGACACTGCAGCAAGGCTGGTAATTGAGCAAGCTGGTTTTGGCGGGTTTTTTGTTCACAACCTTGGCCACGGCGTGGGCTTGGAAGTTCATGAAGCACCTATTCTGAGTCCCGACAGTAAAGATATCTTAGCCGTAGGCAATGTCGTGACGGATGAACCTGGAATTTACCTGCCTGGTTATGGAGGAGTAAGAATCGAAGACACTGTCTTAGTCAATGAGAGCGGTGCTGAAAAACTAACAAATGGATTATATTCTTTGGAAACGAATCGGTGAAGCAAGACTAAAAAATATCTTTTCTATTTTGTTTACATAGAAGTAATTCTTTTGATAAGACCTGCAATTGTGCTTGTCGATGTACAGAATGATTTGATACGGGCCTTCAAATGGGTCAAAGAGCAAGAAAAATGATTCCGCCTCTGCAAAGGCACGTTGTAGCCGCAAGAAAAAATAGTGTACCCGTTTTCTAAAGTGTTGATGATCATTATCCCTATGATGTTGAGGTGACACGGAAATGGAACAAACATGCTACAAAAGTACCAAAAGACGCTGAAGTTATTTTGAAACTTAAGCCTGACAAAACTAAAGATTATGTCGGAAAAGCGGACTTGCAGCGGTTTTTACGAGACACGTTTAGAGCCGCTGTTGAGAAGTTTTTACGGTGCCGACGGGATGAATCCTGTGGTTCTTGGCGGTTTACTTACGAATATGTGCGTTCGTCACATGGCTGCTGATGGTTTCTTTCGTGGATATCACGTAGTAATCCTAAGGATGGGTTGGAAGCGTTTACTTTGGAAGAGCAAGAACAAGGACTCAAGTACTTGGAATTTGTTTATGGTGCAAAGATAACGATAGGTAATGACATAATCAAAGAAATCGTTGATTTGAAACTGGGTTAGGTCAAGGTGCTGTTCCAATAATATATTGTTGAGTATCTGCCTGTCACGTTGAATGTGGCATCATCGTAGATTATGTCAAGCTGCAAACCGTACCTAGCTACAAGCGCGTTTGTGTTGTCTAAAATCAATGTTGCTTTGTTGTCTTCAGGCCAAAGTCCCCAAATGTAATCCTCCAAAATATAGGGCGATCGCCTCATCCCCCACCCGTAGTCAGCAGGCAAAACAAGTGCTACCTGAGCCTTTTGCACGCCATAGCTCTCACGTGAATAAGTTTTAATATAGTACCAGAATTGCTTCATTGCCTCGAAATGCTGCTCCGAGAGAACACCGTAAAGGTTTTTTGAAGGGTATGTGGGATAGTTGAAGACTAAAACATATTTTGCTCCTGCTTGATAAGCAGAAACCATGTCACTGTACATTTCGCTGGCGTTTGGCATGTACGGAGCTTGTTGATACTTCCAAGTGATAATGGCGCCCCAATCCTTTTCCTGCATGTCTGCAGCTCCCCGAACAAGAGCAATTTGCCTAGCGGTGCTTGCGTTCCACCCTAACTCTGCAAAAACCGTGTCATATCCTGCTAGGTAATCAAACCAGTAAAGAGCAAAGTCTGAAATGAAAATGGGAATGCCTCGACTTCTGGCGTCTACAGTGCTATTGTAAGAGCCAATGGTCTTGACATACTGCTTTGCAGCGTCGCTGTAGTTGGCGGCTTTAAGGACAGCTTTTTGAGTGGAGTTTCCTTCAATTTGCTTTCCTCCAAGTTCATCTTGCAAGTAAACTCCAAGGAATTTGTCGCCCCACCTCTGCTTTGCCGTGTCGAGCCATGTTTGGTGCCAGGGAAAGATTTTGCGGGAAATAAACTGGAAGTACACGATGAATTTGAGGTTGGCTTGGGCACAGTAGTTGCATACAGTGTTTAGGGCTGTTTCATTGGTTTCAATGTCATATGAGTTTATGATGAACAAGTTTGTGTAACCCTTAACTTTATCAATCAGGGGCTTAGCCGCTTCAGCTGAAGTCTGACCGTAAGAAACCCCAAAATAGAAATCAGTGGGTTTTGTTGTAGAAGGGCTGTAGTTTCGGTCAAGGATAGGCATACTTGACAGGAGTACAACAATGAGGAGTAATACTACGCCAAAGCGTTTCATTTCATTATACATCTTGAGTATAAAAGGAATAAATGTTTTCCCAGAATCAACGAAAGTCAATAAATTACAAAAATTGCAGGATTGCCAAAATTAAACCAAGCTTAATGTAAAGCTCGAGCAAAGATTACGCTTTTATACTTATTCTCCACATAAGCGGTGCCTAAAGGGAAACGAGCATCATTGGCATCCACGACAGATTACCGCAGAAAATGGCTATTTTCTTTTCCTTTGAAAAATCTCGAAATAATTTCTTGGGCTATTTCGCGTCCTGCATCCAAACCGCAATCGAAAAAGCGTTCTTCAAGTGAAAATCAAACCGAAAAAGCATCTATCTTACATTTGTGATTGGAAACATCGTTTTGATGGTTCTGCCGTTCTAATTGTTGCTTAATAATTTCGCATATGATTGGACTAGGCAACTATATTCTGCAAGTTCAGGTTTCAGGCTGCAAACAGGTTTCGATACAGCTAATCCTTTTGTGCTGAAATAATTGTTTTCTATGTGTACCTATCTTATCCGCTTTCAATTTTAACCATGATTTACTTTGCGTTCGTAGAATACAAAGAAGGTTAAGCATTAGGATGGTCGCTGGTTATTATTAACGCCATCGCAATCACCATTTACTTTGTGTTTCCCGTTTCACCATTTTGGTACCGCCAAGAATTTCTTGCACAACCCGTAGGGGTAATTTTTGGGCAAACCAAGTCTACAATGTTTTTGCAGATGACACTTCTTGCAACGTTTTCCCCAGTCTGCACGCAGCCGTATCAACAATCTCCTTTTACACATGTTTCCAATACGCAAAAACAAAACACGCAAAAACAAAACCATGCAAAACCACAAAAGCAGCGGCAGTTGCGGCGCTTGTTATTACAGCTGGGGTGATTCTGTCAACACTATTCATAAAACAACACTACATAGCTAACGAAATCACGGGCATAGCACTCGCATGGGTAACCGGAACGCTCATGTTCAGCAAACTACGGAAGAAACCAGCCTTGCCCAAACCATCTAAAGCAAAAGACTAAAATCTATCACGTACTTTAGGGTGGTTTTGATGCCAAATCTTACTGTGAATGTAAAGTGAAGCCGCACCAATAATGAGTGCCAAGAGGCTCCCTGCAAAAAGCGGAAAAACCAGCAGGTTTCCGTACCGTGCGATTTGTTGCTGCCACTGCCACGGATAAGGTTGATTCCAAAGTGGCCAAGCCCCAATTACTTGGTAAGTAAATCCCAGAGCCGCCAACAATATGTCAACTTGCTCTTTATGGTCACATTTTTGCGGTTGTATCCCCTTTATACTGTACACGCAAAGGATCACCGTTCCAACCAGGGTAATAGCAAAAAGGACTGGAATTACAAGGCTCCATTGATACACCAAAACATAGAAGCCCCGAAAACTGCCCAAGTTGCTGTCTATGTTTGTGATAATAAAACATAAGTCAGTTAAGGTGAGAAGTGTAAGTGATAAACCGATTGGTAACTGATGGCTCCAAAGAAACCCAGCCAATTGTCGGGCTTGACTTGTTTGCTTCAGAAACGCTTCACCTAAATATTTTTCGGACTTTGGAGTGGTGGGCCCGAGGAGATTTGAACTCCTGACCAACAGATTATGAGTCTGGCGCTCTACCTAACTGAGCTACGGGCCCGCCCAGTATTCTCTTTTAATATTGCTGTTTCATACCACATTTAAACATTTACGTGTCGTTTTTAGAGGTTTTCGGTCTCTTTTGGTGATGAATGTGTTCATTTGCGTTTCCTCAAGAATGCTAACTCGCCTTTTTGGCAGACATACTCGAATCCCACTTCCCACAACGCCTTAATTTTATCAGGTTTCTCTGCGATTTTGACGGCAAACTAGTCGTTAGGTGAGGCCTCGAATAATGTGTGTGTTCGATGTTTATGTAGAATTCAGTTGACTTAAGCGATTTATGGCCGAGAAAATGTTGTACGTAGTAGGGTCTTTGGTTTGGTGGTATAGCGTTGTGGCTTTCCAGTAGCGGAAAGTGTGGAAGTGGATTTGTAGGAATCTTGGGTTTTGGAGTTGTTGTGCTAAGCGTCGGCGAGTTCTTTTTATTGTTGCTTCCATTGATCTGGAGCGCCTGCGAAGAGACTTTGGTTTATTCTGGGGAGGCCATTTAGCATTTCAATAAGTAGTGGAGTAACGCGCCACATTCTTGGCAAAGACCTTTTTTCAGGCGCATTTAAGGTTATCACGTTTCTTTCGCGGTCTATGTCGGTCAATTTGAGTCGTCTTGCTTCTCCTACGCGCATGCCTGTCTCTTTTAGAAGTGATAGCAGGGCGGCGTGTTTCTTGCATGAGGCTGTGATCAGAGCATCGATTTCTTGTTCTGATGGAATGAAGGGAAATTTTTGTGATACATGGCATTTTGGTCTAGTCCGAGACATTTCATTGAATTTCAGAAAAAGCGTGTAAGCACTGATCAAGTTATGTTTTCAAGATTGACTCCAATGTCATTTGGCAAGTACGTTCTTTACGCTTGTTGGATCTGCGAGGTCGGCACCGTGAGAAACACGCGATTTTAAGCAACCGTTAGAGACGCGTGCTGTGCCTTTAGTGTAGCCTTCTTGCTGCATTTTCCAAGCAAATTGAACGAGTTTTCCGTTGGTGTCTATCCTTCTTTCCGGATCTTGTTGTATGATTTGCTCCGGAACCAAATTTTTCGTCTCCGTAACGCATATTTGGCAAGAAGTAACTAAGTCATCAGTCACTTTTATTTCATTGCTCACCTGCGTTCTGACTCATTTTTTCCTTTTTGCTCCTGCTACTTTTGACATCGTTTGGGTCCGAGAATCTTAGGCCGCAGTCTCGACAGAGCCACCTTTGAATTTCATCCCCATAAACAGTGTAACGTTTAGCGTCTCGCCAAAGTTTTTTGGATCCGCATTGAGGACAAGTTGGGTTTAGGGGGCTTGCGCTCGCAGAATCGTTTGCGGGCTCTGGACTTACAAAGATGAGGGACTTGGAAATCGTGCCAACTATTGCAGTCCGGGGAGACATCGCCTCTGATGTAAGTCCAGCCATTCCCTCCCACCTCAGCCTGCTTAGTTTTCCTTGGCGGTTTTGTATGAGTCAAAAAATAGGGCAGGTTTGCCTTTGACGTCTTGTAGGTAGGTTACTGGAAACATTTGCCTAAAGAGATTCACAGCTGCAGGGTTTTCAAAGATTGGATTAGCGTACTGTGGTGCCTTGTCTATGTGCTCTTTGCAGAACGGCGCATAAAGTCTGGTTGTGCCGCTTTCATAGTAGACATAGCTCGTAAACTCCACAGGAGAATCACCACAGACCACGCAACACTTCCGATTAAGGCGCTTCACCAAGAAAGCGCTCCTATTCGAAGAATCGATCATCAGCGACTTTTCCAGAAACCTCAAGAAACCTGTTTAGATCACAAAAACTCATAACATCTCCAAGCTCACTGTCGCCAAGATCTGAGTACTCTTTTATGAAGCCAAATCTGCCTACTTGAACGCGAACTTCTGTTATTTTCTCTTCCTCACATACTTGATAAGCATGTACCGCTCCTCCAGGAACAGTAATCGCGTAGTTTTTTAGATCTGTCCATTTTTTAACAAGATTAACCACTTTGTTGTTACCTTCCATGACTTGAAGGCTCAGTTTAAAAATCATCTCTCGTTACAAAGTGATGATAACTTTGTAGGGGCTCACAAAGTGATGAATCTTTAATAGACATATTTTTTGGGTTTTCAACTTACAGGTAGGTTACCAAAAAGGTTATAGCGACTTCTAATAATGTCAGAAAGGCTGATTTGCCTTTGAGATTGCCCGATTATTCATTCCTTGAACAGAACATGAAAACAAGTTTGTTCTTAGCCTGGCTATCTAGCCATGACTTTAACCAATTACACAAGGAAGATAATTTTACACTCCTAGAAGAGATCGTTAAAGAGCAGAAGAGTAGCCTTTCCCCTTACTTCAAAAACCAGGCGGTCTCATTAGATAGAATTGTTAAAGATTTTGATAAAATAACGCTGACACCTAATCCCAAGATTGCTTTTGGCTATGATTTTGCAAGAGAGCTTTTGCTCTATAATTTGTGGTTGTTTCTTTTTGAACCATGCGGAAGTTTTGCTTCATCGGCCTTCCCCGCTGTACTTGCAGGACACTTGGTCTACCAATATGATATTTATTTGTCACTGAAGGAAAACGGCATAATTGGTAAACCTAAAGGTGTTAAAGCTGCTTTTCAGAAAGAACACGGATTAGAAGTGGATAGACGAGCAGTAAGAAACCATATCGCTTTTCTGGAAAAATCAAAATCCAATAACTTGCTACCTTTAGTAGTGGACCTCGTGAAGGTTACTGATTGGAGTTATGATGGGCGCCCGAACTTAAGTTTAGACTGTGAAATGTATATGACATCTAAAACAGCAATCGTTGCTTTAATTGATGATTTAATCAAACAGTATTCTCAAGCTCTAACTGAAATGGTGGACAAGCACTATTCTAAAAGCACTGACGAGTCTAATTCGCAAATGGTAGCGGAACTCTCAAAAGCGCTTTCGTTACCTGTAAAATCTACAGTTAAAAAATCTATTTATCCTGAAATAACCGTAAGCCTTTAAGCTTACTTAGGGCTTAGTTTTTTAGCGTGTTGAGTTTTGCTTTTTGACGGATTCTTGAAAACGAGCGAGAAGCTTGGTCATTTCCAACTGCAATTGTTCGTTTGCTTCTAAAAGAAACCTATCCATACTAACTTTATCGAGATCCAACGAATTGTATCCTTTGTTGCTTAATCTATAGAGAGGCGCATCAGTTCCTGGTTGTGTTTTTTTCGTTCCTTCCAGAATTAGCCATCCTTGCTCAAGAAGCTTTTTCATGCGTCTGTCAACAATTTGATATTTTTTATGCCTAAATCCCCTGACTCGTCTAACTTCTAAGTAGGTATCATAGATAGCTAACTTTTTTGTACGCAGAATCTCAAATATGAGCTGATTAAGAGGGCCAGCTTTTCCGCTAAACACTTCAAGCTTTGTGCCCTTGCCCTTCTTTCGCACCAAAGTTTTCTGCTTCCCTAAGACTCTGGAGAGAAGAAACAAGTCGCTGGAACCCGCTTATTACATTAATCTAGAATATTTTTTGCGTTTTATCCGAGGCAAAATCTTTCTACGGTAGAAACGCCTTGGGCAAAATTTTTCTGGAGACCCTATATAATCAAAAATCTAGGGTTAATGGAGAAAATCAAGCCTAACGCAGATTTTTCTTTGTTTTTTGCTGTGTTTTGACGGGGTGATTTCCACGGTGGAAACGTTTTTGCCATCACATTTCTACAGTAGAAAACTAAAAGAGCAAAACCGGATTCTTTTGGCGGGGGCAAAACCAACAAACAAAATGCAGGAAAAAACAGCAGAACAATTCATCTTATGAGTCTTGTCTGTCGCTAAGTATGATATGTACGCTCTTGCCTTCTTTGTATCCTTTAATCTCAAGTTTCTTGTCACGAAGACACCTTAGGAGTTCATGGAGATCCTTGGGGAAATTCAAAGTAACCTCCTCGGCCCTGTAAACCCGCAGGCCTTTCTTGTAGGGCTTTTCTACAACGCGGAAGTGAAGCTTAACCATGCATTTCGTCTCCTTTTTTCCAGTACTCCGCAAGGTTTTTTTGGTCTTGTCCCGTGACTGTTTCGCAGACTGATTTAATTGTGTAGCCCGCGAAGCTAAGCAAGTTAGCGGCTGAAGAATAGAGCAAAAAAAGGTATTTCTTGCAGTCGGGGTTTATTTCTTCGTCGATGAGTTGAGCTGCTTTAACTCGCCGTTCATGCCTTTTGTCTGTGGAATGTGTGAATAGGAACTTTATGCTGTTTCCAGCGTGGACTTCTGCACCCTCCTTAATCAACTGCTCTGCTGCAATAACCTGGCTGACGTGTTGACGGTACCGCTCTGGCCTTCTTGACATACGCTTAGATATGATCAAGTCCTCGATTGGAACTTCGCCATCCAATAATTTCTGACGATACTTCTTCACAACATCTATAGCAGAGGGAATTTTCTGGTGCAGTTCAACGGTGTTATTGGCAGTTGCAAGAATTTTGATCATTTCTGTTTGAGCGTTAAATACAAATCTGGGCGTGTCCCTTCGCCTGATTTCTAAGCCGCGCACCTTGACTTTGCCATCTTCCATCACCCCATAATAACGATTTAGCACACCTACGCGTGGGTGAGTTTTAGAGGGCAAAAACACGATCCATTTATAGCGCCCTTCAAAGTTGATAGGTATCCCCGACTGCTCAGTTATCACTTTACAAAGATTTTCGTAGTCACTCAAGTTGGCATCAGGTTTTTTAAGCCAAAGCGAATCCACGATGCCATGAATCACTTCAAACCCCCGCTCTTCTGCCGTATGCGATGCTTTCAGCAGGGCTTCTCTGCCAAAAGCACACACTCCGATGTGACCATCTACGGTGCCGAATTTCGCGTTCTTGTAGCCAAGATAGCCAAAGCAGGTTACAAGAATCCATTTGAGTGCTATCTGTCGATTGTCATATACTTCTCTTAGGTGCGGGTCAGAGGCTTCTTTCTTCATTTTCTTGTAGTAGAGGCGTTTGTCCACGACGAACTTTAGGGTTTTGGGAACAATACCTCTGCGTTTTGTGCATATATGATAGTTGAGTTCTGGGATGTGCATTGAGGAGCTTGGGCAGCATTTGCAAAGAACCGTTTCGGCGGATATGTTGTTGTTTGCCATGATGCTGGGGTACATACTGCTAAAGTCCACTTCGCCAACGTAGTCGTGAGCGCCAACTCTGGGTTCATAAACCATTCCTCCGCGGTCGCCAACAAGGAGTTCATATGCGGATTTGAAGGCTTCAGGGATGCTTTTGTTTCTTGGAATAAGCACATCATCCTTTATGGCTTGGTAAAACTGGAGCGAGGACATGCTTGAGCCAATAGAGTTTCTTGCGGCAGTATGCAGTGGCACTCGACATGTTCTAGCAATCTCGATTAGGCCGTCGAATCCTGCTTCAGATAAAACGAAGGTGTTGCTCTCGTCAATATGGATTCTTCCATAAAGCCTAATGGGACCAGCTCGGTAGAAGGTGCGCCCATATGAAAAGAATGTTTTACCAGAAGGCTTTTTTGAAGAAAATGGAGTACCATCTCTGCTTAAAGTGAATTTGTCAATTACGTTGTTTATAGTTGCTCGCTCTGTCAGGTAGGGAAAAAGGTGCGAGTCGCCTCCCGAAGTCACCAGGAAGTCTGGATCAAGTTCTTTGACTGTTTTTACGAGTTGAAGTAGATTTTCAGCCTCGTCTCCTGAGTCTATTTGTATTTCTTCTTGATCTTGACTTAGCTCAATTATGCCAATGGGGTCGTTGAAGTCTGCAATTTTGCTTTTCTTAGCAATTTTTACATCCAACTTCATAACTCGCAATGGAGGAATCGCATAATCAGTGCTTGAAACTGAGTCATGCAGAGTATATTGGAGGCCTGTTTTTTCAACTTTGACTTCTAATAGGGCGAGGGGAAAGATGTCGTGACTGAAAAAATAGGCACGGTCTCCTTTCAGGTCGCAGTTGGAAACCTGATAACGCAAATAATCGCCCAGCCTTAGGATATTGTTTGTTAGGGTCTGGGTTCTTCTGCAGTCTCTAAGCGCAAGCTCCAAGACTTTGGATTTCTGTGAATCTGTAGGCTGCGCAAACTTGTATGCGAAATCCCATTTTATCACATCTGGGTTGTTATAGAGTTTGCCAATTAGGGGTTCGATAGAGTCTTGTTTTGATGAAACGTAGATTTTGGGGTGGAAGTTGTCGGTTATGCGTATTCTTTGACCGGATTCGCTAATGATCCAGATTGTGATTTCGCCTTCGTTTGAAGGGTAGGCATCAAGTATCCAGCCTCTAATTTTGCATGGACTGCTAACTGAAATCATTCAAATCCTTCCGAGGTTCAATCTTGAACTGACAACTTTCTCCCAAAAGTTGAGGAATAGCAAAAGGCATTTTTGAGTTTTTAAATGGTAACCCTAAACGGCTTTATCGAACAGTGGAGACTGCTGTGAAAGTGAAGCGAGATTCAGGCTTGCGCAAGGCATTAGCGAAGCTGCTCCATC